>CAWFKB010000001.1:0-215209 GCA_963816215.1 uncultured Chloroflexia bacterium
TCGGTTTGATGATGTTCGCGGTCGCCCTGATCGGTGGGGGAGCCGCGTCCGTCGCCGCGTACGAGGGTGGGGTCGGGACGTGGCAACGGGTCGGAGCCACCCTTCTTCTCGTGGCCGCCTCGACTGGCCTGCTGCTCCTCGGCTTCTCGCTGACGACCTAAGTCTCCGCCAGCGCCCCTTCGGTCATCGGCTCGAGGTCGTCGAGGTAGATCACCTCGAGCTTGGAGCTGCCGCGGATTCGGCGGTCGTTGGTCACGAACGCCGTGGCCCCCGCACCGCGAGCACTTGCCAGGTGCATGGCATCCGCAAGGGACATGCCGCGCGCCCCCTGGATGACCGCCGCATCCCCAGCCACGTCCGGACCGATTGGCTCGACCTTCAGGCCCGGGATGTCTCGAATTTCGGCCTCATATCGTTCCATGTGCGCCAGTTCGCCCGCTCGGGACGGGCCGCTCAGGATCTCCGCGAGCCCCAGCGCGGAAAGGGTGGCCGTCGTCGCACCCGTCTCAACGGCGTCGACCAGTTCTCCGGCGACCTGATTCCAGGGATCGACCCGCTCGATCACGTAGATAAGGACGTTGCTGTCGAGCCCAATCTTCCGATGCCTCGCACACAGCTCGGCGACGGTCAGTCCTCCCATTCGTCGCGCAGGGCACGGATGTAGGCCACGGGGTCATCACCGTAAAAGCCGCCACCCATTCCGCGCAAGCGCTCCACGGCACGAGGAGGACGCGGTCGCAACGCGATCTCGTCCTTGCGGATCACGACCGACAGGCGATCGCCGGCTTTGATGCCCAGGGCCCTACGGGCCTCGCTCGGCACCGCGATCTGGTGCTTAGTGCTCACTTTGACGCTTAGCATGATGACCGGATGATAAGCAGACCGGCAAACCCAGGTCAAGCCGAGACGGCGGGCTCCTCTTCTTCAACCCGGGCCTGCTTCTCGAAGGTCAACGCGCCGTCGCGGACGTCGATGAGCACGGTGTCGCCCCGGGTGAACTCCCCGCCCAGCATGGCCTTGGCCAGCGGGTTCTCGACGCTCCGCTGGATGGCGCGGCGGAGCGGTCGGGCGCCGTAGGTGGGGTCGTAGCCCTCGCGCGCGACGAAGGCGCGCGCGGCATCGGTCAGCTCCAGGCCGATCCCGGACTCGGCCAGCCGACCCTCCACCCCCGCCAGGAGCAGGTCCACGATCTCCTTGAGCTGCTCCTCGTTCAGCGGCCGGAACACGATGACCTCGTCCACCCGGTTCAGGAACTCGGGGCGGAAGTACTCGCGCAGCTGGAGGCGCACCGCCTCAGCCGCCTGCTCGAACGCCGCGTCGCCGGCCTCGGCCGCGTCCACCAGCCCAGCCGACCCGATGTTGCTGGTCATGATCACGACCGTGTTCTTGAAGTCCACGGTGCGGCCCTGGGCATCGGTCAGGCGGCCGTCGTCCAGCAGCTGGAGCAGGACGTTGAAGACGTCCGGATGGGCCTTCTCGATCTCGTCGAACAGCACCACCTGGTACGGCCGGCGGCGCACCGCCTCGGTCAGCTGGCCGCCCTCCTCGTAGCCCACGTAGCCCGGCGGCGCGCCCACCAGCCGCGACACGGCGAACTTCTCCATGTACTCGCTCATGTCGATCCGGACCAGCGCGTTCTCGTCGTCGAACAGGAACTCGGCCAGCGCGCGGGCGAGCTCGGTCTTCCCCACACCGGTGGGCCCCAGGAAGATGAATGAGCCGATGGGCCGCTTGGGGTCCTTCAGGCCGGCCCGGGCCCGGCGGATGGCGTCGGACACGGCCGTGACGGCTTCTTCCTGACCGATGAGCCGATGGTGGAGCCGATCCTCCATGTGGACCAGCTTCTCCATCTCGCCCTCCATCAGGCGGGTGACGGGGATGCCCGTCCAGCGGGCGACCACCGGCGGCGATGTCGTCCGCGTCCACCTCTTCCTTGACCAGGACCGATCCGGACGACTTCAGCTCTCGCAGGCGCCCTTCCCGCTCCTCCAGCTGCTTCTGGAGCTCCGTCTCGCGCCCGTACTTCAGCTCGGCGGCTTTCGCGTAGTCCGCCGCTCGTTCGGCCGCCTCCATCTCCGGCTGCAGCCGCTCCAGGGCCTCACGCGTCTCGCGGATGCCGGCCACGACCTCCTTTTCCTGCTCCCACTGCGCCTTCATGACGTCGGTGATGTCGCGCAGGTCGGCCAGCTCCTTCTCGAGGACCTCGAGCCGTCGCTTGGAGGCGGCGTCCTTCTCCTTGCGGAGCGCCTCGCGCTCGATCTCGAGCTGCATCCGACGCCGTTCCATCTCGTCCAGCTCGGCCGGCATGGAGTCCATCTCCATCCGGAGCCGGCTGGCGGACTCGTCGACCAGGTCGATGGCCTTGTCGGGCAGGAAGCGCTCGCGTGATGTACCGATTGCTCAGCACCGCGGCCGCCACCAGGGCCGAGTCGGTGATCCGGACCCCGTGGTGGACCTCGTACCGCTCGCGGAGCCCGCGCAGGATGGAGATCGTGTCCTCGACCGATGGCTGGTCCACGACGATCGGCTGGAAGCGGCGCTCGAGGGCGGCGTCCTTCTCGATGTTCTTGCGGTACTCGTCCAGGGTCGTGGCCCCGATGCAGTGCAGCTCGCCCCGCGCGAGGAGCGGCTTGAGCATGTTGGCCGCGTCCATCGCCCCTTCGGCGGCGCCCGCGCCCACCACGGTGTGGAGCTCGTCGATGAACAGGATGATCTGGCCCTCGGAGGCGGTGACCTCCTTGAGCACCGCCTTGAGGCGTTCCTCGAACTCCCCGCGGTACTTGGCCCCGGCCACCATGGAACCCAGGTCCAGGGCCACCACCCGCTTGTCCTTGAGGCCCTCGGGCACGTCGCCGCGCACGATGCGCTGGGCCAGCCCCTCGGCAATCGCCGTCTTGCCGACCCCCGGCTCGCCAATGAGCACCGGGTTGTTCTTCGTCCGGCGGCTGAGGACCTGGATGACCCGCCGGATCTCCTCGTCGCGACCGATGACCGGGTCGAGCTTGCCCTCGCGGGCGGCATCGGTCAGGTCCCGGCCGTACTTGGCCAGGGCCTCGTAGGTCGCCTCGGGGTTTTCCGACGTCACGCGCTGGCTCCCTCGGATCTGGGTCAGGGCTGCGAGGACTTCCTTCTCACCGATGCCGGCTGCCGCCAGCAGCCGGGTGGCGGGACTGGGTGGCTGGGTCGCGAGGATGGTGAGCAGCAGGTGCTCGGTGGAAACGTACTCGTCGTGCATCCGCTCCGCCAGCGGATGGCTGTCGGACAGGATGCGGCGCGCGTCCTCGGACAGGGTCAGCTGGGCGCCGGTGACCTTGGGCAGCTTCGCGAGCTCCTCGCGGATCCGTTCGGCCAGGGCTGCGGGTCGTGGCCCGCGCGCTCCAGGACGGTGGGAACCACGCCTTCGGGCTGCTCCACCAGGGCGTACAGCAGGTGCAGCGCCTCCAGCTGGGCATGGCCTTCCCCCTCGGCCAGCTGCTGTGCAGCCTCGATGGCCTCGGTTGCCTTCTGCGTGAACCGCTCAGTCCGCATCAGCGGACCTCACGAGGGTCGGGTTGAGGGTGCGCCTCGACGAAGGTGGCGAACTCCTCGCGAGCCGGTTCGTCGAGGTGGGGGAGGACTGCGCGGACGGTGACATGAAGGTCGCCGCGTTCATTCGGCTTGCCGCGCTTCGGAAGGCCGCGGCCGCGGATCGTGATGACCTGGCCGTTCTGGGTGTTCGGTCGGATGCGGAGCTTCACCGATCCGGTCGGAGTGGGCACCGGGACCTCTCCGCCGAGCAGCGCCTCTGAGAGGGTGAGCCGGATCTCGGTCGACAGGTCGGCGCCGTTCCGTGTGAAGCGCGGATCGGGCTTGACCTTCACGGTCAGGGTCACGCCCTGGTCGCGGAGACGGATCTTGGCGCCATCGGCGACGCCGGCCGGGATCTTGACCTGGAGCCGCCGGCTGTCCACCGACACGGTGCGTTCGGTGCCCTTCGCGACCTCGGCCAGGGTCACCTCGACGGTGCCGTGTGCTTCTGCTCGCGGGACGGGCTGGCTGGTGGTCTGGAAGCCGCGCAGGTCGCCAAAGGCGGATCCGAACGGCGAGCTGAACGCGCCTCCTGCGCCGGGGCCGGCGCCCGCGCCCATCGGTCCATCACCACCGAAGAAGACCCGGAAGAAATCGGAGAAGTCGCCCAGGTCCTCGGCGCCCGCAGTTCGGACGGTCCAGCGCATCCCGCCCGGCGCGCCGCCGAACGCGGACCAGTCACCGGCCTGGTTGGGATCGAATCCAGCCTGCTGGTACGCCTGCCAGTTGCTACCCAGCTCGTCGTAGCGCTTCCGCTTCTCCGGGTCGGAGAGGACGGCGTGCGCCTCGTTCACGTCCTTGAAGCGGTTCTCCGCGTCCGCGTCCCCCGGATTGCGTGTCCGGGTGATGCTCCCGGGCCTGGCGGCGGAACGCCTTCTTGATCTCGGCCTGGCTGGCCGATTTGGGGACGCCCAGGACCTCGTAGTAGTCGCGGTACTCCATGGGCGCCCCCTCCCCGCCCTAGGCGCCCCCGGAGGGGGGCGTCGCAGGCGGCTGCTTGACGGGTTTGCCCGGCGGCGGGACCGCGGCTACCGGGGCCTTGGGACCCTTCCGGATTCGACGCCCCGGCTTGCGGACCAGCGGCGTGATGGACCGCAGTGCCGTCTTCGCCACCGGTCGCGCCTCGTCGATCAACGCCGCGGCCAGGACCTGGTCCATGTGGTCGACCGGCACGATCGTGAGCTGCTTGCGCACGTCGTCCGGCACGTCCACGAGGTCCCGCTCGTTGCGGCGCGGGATGATCACCGTCTCCACGCCCGCCAGGTGGGCGGCCAGCAGCTTGGCCTTCAGGCCGCCGATGGGCAGCACCCGCCCACGCAGCGTGATCTCGCCGGTCATGGCGACGTCACGGCGCACCGGGCGTCCGGTGAGCAGGCTGGCCATGGCGGTGGCCATGGTCACCCCGGCCGAGGGGCCGTCCTTGGGGGTCGCCCCCGCCGGAACGTGGATGTGGAGGGTCTGCTTCTCGAAGATCACGGGGTCGAGACCCAGCTCCCGGCAGCGGGCGCGGATGTAGGACAGGCCCGCCCGGGCCGACTCCTGCATGACGCTCCCCAGCTGGCCGGTGAGGATCAGGTCGTCCTTGCCGTCCATCTTCGTGGCCTCGACCTGCACGATGTCGCCGCCGGCGTCGGACACGACCAGGCCGGTCACGATACCGATCTGGTCCTCCTCCTCCAGCTGGCCGTAGTCGAAGCGGGCCGGACCGATGTACTCCTCGAGGTCGTCGGCCTTGACCTTGACCTTGGCCCTGGGGTTGGAGGCCACCTTGCGGGCGACCTTGCGGGAGATCGAGGCGATCTCGCGCTCGACGTTCCGGACGCCGGCCTCACGGGTGAAGGCCTGGATCATGCGGACCAGGGCCCCCTCCTCGAAGGTCAGCTGCTTGGCCGTCAGCCCGTGGTTCTCGAGCTGCTTGGGGACCAGGAACTGCTGGGCGATCCGCAGCTTCTCGAGCTGGGTGTAGCCCGCCAGCGGGATGATCTCCATCCGGTCGCGCAGGGCCGGTGGAATGGTGTCCGCCATGTTCGCGGTGGCGATGAACAGCACCTTGGACAGGTCGAACGGCACCTCCAGGTAGTTGTCCTGGAAGCTGTTGTTCTGCTCGGGATCGAGGACCTCCAGCAGCGCCGATGACGGGTCGCCCCGGAAGTCCATGCCCACCTTGTCGATCTCGTCGAGCATGAAGACCGGGTTATTGGTCCCCGCCTGCTTGATCGACTGGATGACACGACCGGGCAATGCACCGATGTAGGTGCGCCGGTGGCCGCGGATCTCCGCCTCGTCGTGGATGCCGCCCAGGCTCATGCGGACGAACTTCCGGCCCATGGACCGCGCGATGGACTTGCCCAGGCTGGTCTTGCCCACGCCGGGCGGGCCCACGAACAGGATGATGGGGCTGCGGATCTTCTCGGCCAGCTTGCGCACGGCCATGTACTCCAGGATCCGCTCCTTGGGCTTCTCCAGGCCGTAGTGGTCCTCGTTGAGCACCTTCTCGGCCTCGTTCAGGTCGAGGTTGTCCTCGGTGGACGTGGTCCACGGCAGCGAGACGAGCGTGTCGACGTAGTTGCGCACGACGCCCTGCTCCGGGGAGGCGCTCGGAATGCGGCTCAGGCGGTCGACCTCCTTGAGCGCCTTCTCCTTCACCTCGTCGGGCATGCCCGACTCCTCGACCTTCTGGCGCAGCTCGTTGACCTCGCCCACGGCCGGGTCGTCCTCGCCCAGCTCCTTCTGGATGGCCTTCATCTGCTCGCGGAGGATGTACTCGCGCTGGTTGCGGTCCATCTCCGACTTGACCTCGCTCTGGATCCGACCCTTCACTTCGAGGATCTCGATCTGCTTGGCCAGGAACGCGCTGACGAGCCGCAGCCGCTCGGCGACCGGGAGCGTCTCGAGGAGCTGCTGGCGCAGCTCGGGCGTCATCTCCGGCGAGTAGGCCGCCATGTCGGCCAGCAGCCCGCCATCGGTGATGTTGCGAGCGGCCACGGCCACCTCGGGCGGCACCGGCGCGCCGGCGCTCACGTACTGCTCGATCTGGCCCTGGATCGCGGCCATCAGGGCCTCGATCTCGACGTTGGACTCCTTGTCGTCGGGGATGACCTGGATGCGGGCCTCGAGGTGGGGATCGGTCTGGACCAGGTCGAGCAGCCGGATCCGGCGCTGGCCCTGCACGATGGCCCGGATCGTCCCGTTCTGAAGCCGAATCAGCTGGGCGATCTTGGCCAGCGTGCCCACCGTGTACAGCTCGTCAACCGAGTTGATCTCCTCCGCCTCGTTGTCGCGCTGGGCAATGAGGGCGACGGGGGAGTTGGCCCGTACCGCGCGCTCCAGCGCCTTGACGCTGCGCTCGCGGCCCACTTCGAGCGGAACGATCATCTCGGGAAAGATGACGGTGCCGCGCAGGGCGACGAGGGGAAGAACCTGGACCTCGTCGGTCGGTTCGGGAGTGGCGGGAGTGGGCTGCTTGGGGGTCTCGGATTCCACGGGGTTCACCTGCTGCTCGGCTCGGCAACCCGGTCGCCGTCGCCCACCGCGGGCTCCAGCTCGGCATCACCGTTGACATATCGTTCGACATCAGCCTCATCGAACAGGTCGTACACCCGGATCTTGCCGAGTGCCTCGAGCTGCAGGATGACCTTGACGCCCGCCAGGTTGACCCCCTGGCGACGGGTCAGGAAACGGATGATACGGACCCGCTCCAAGTCCGCCTCCGAGTAGAGCCGGAGGTTATTGCGTCGCGACGGACAGAGGAGTCCCTCCTCCTCGTAAATCCGCAGCGTGCGCGGGTGCACCTCCACCAGCTCGGCGGCGATGCTGATGACATAGCGCGGCCGCTTTGGGTCGCGGGACCAGGTCACGCGGTTGGGACCGTGACCTTGATCTGATGAGGCTTCTCGGTCTCGGCCTTGGGCAGCGTCAGCCGCAGGAGACCGTTCTCGAAGGTGGCCGATGCGGCATCACCGTTGATCGTGACCGGGAGCTCCAGCACGCGGTTGAAGGCGCCGGTCCGGCGCTCGCGGTGCAGGTACTGCTCGCGCTCGACCTGCTCGTCGCTCTTCAGCTCGCCGCTGATGGTCAGGGTCTGGCCCGACAGGGTGACCTCGACGTCCTCCGGCCGAACGCCGGGGAGCGAGGCGGTGACATACAGGTTGTCGTCGTCCTGGTGGATGTCGATCTTGGCGCTCAGCGTGCCGTCGAACATGCGCCAGTTCGCGTGGTGCCAGTAGCTGTCATCGAAGAACCGATCCATGGTGCGGCGCATGTCGCCGGACGGATCGACCCGAGTGAGGTATCGCATGGGGAAGTGGTTGCCTCCGTGTTCAGATGCTCGCGCTCCAAGGGCGCTTTCCGACCATAAACCCTGACAATGGCGTTGTCAAGGTATGTGGCAACGGCCAGAGATTGCTGGCCGCCGCCGGTGGCACCCTGGGTCAGCGGCGGCCGATAGCCTCTTCCACGCGGCTCAGTCGACCGGGTGAACGGGCCCGCTCCCGGGATCCGAGCGGTCGTTGGGCGTACCGAATGAGCTCGTATGCCGCGGCCAGGCGGCGCATCGGGCCGGCAGCCGGGCTGGCGTCCCCAATCCGGGCGAGGTGGTCGCGCGGCGTTTCCGCCGGGTCCCGGGGCCAGCGGCCGTCGGCCGCGAGCGCGTCGAGGGCAAGGAGGTAGGCGCCCACCGGGTCGTGGCGGTCGCCGCGGGGCGCGGCCTCGTGCCGGGGTGCGCGCGGTGGCCGCGCCGGGCGGTCGAAGACGACCTCGCGCTCCTCTCCCAACTCTCCAATGGCCGCTTCCTCCAGCCGCCGCTCGCGCCAGCGCCACCACAGGTAGAGCGCGACCGCGGCCACCTCCAGCAGGACGATGACCGCGAACGCGACCCAGAACACGATGCCGGGAACCGGGCTCGATGGGTCCCGCACGCCCAGCTCGATGGTCGGCAGACGGATGGTTCCTGTTCCAAATCCGGGCAGCACGTCCTGGGCAATGTCCGCCAGCAGCGCGGCGAGGAGCACGACCGGCGACAACAAGAGCGCCAGGAGGGCACCGATGACCCGAATCGGGGCGATGAGCGCAATGAGCACCGTCGACAGGGGCACGCCGAGGAGCATCGCCGCAGGAATGCCGATGGCGGTGATGCCCACCGCGACGACGAGGACGAACCCGAACCACGAGGCGGACCCGGCGCCGTCGCTGCGGACCGATGCCAGGCGGGCGAGACCCAGCGCGAGCGTCCCTGCGCCGACGAAGATCAGCGCGCCCAGGAAGGCGACTGCGGTGAAGGCGTCGTGGATCCCGGTTCCGGCCTGTCTGGACGCGAGGTCCCCCACCAGCCAGGCAATCGCGACGGTGGGGAGCCCCCACCGCATGAGGCGGTCCTGGACCTCTTCGTCGACCTCGCGGGAATGGTGGGCGTGGCCGCGCAGGATGGCCAGCGCCCCAACCCAGCCGCCGGGGTGAGCGGCGATCGCCGCCTGGAGGTCCCCACTGAGCAGCGCGATCCGAACCTCTGGCGCCAGGATCCAGGTCAGCGTTCCCGCGCCGATGGCCAGGAACGGGAGGCCGAACGCCTCACCCATCGGCCCGCGCCATCGGTGGCGGCGGGCCCAGGCCATCCCCGCCCCGGCCAGGATGGCGAACTCGAACGGACCGATGGTGGGCACTTCACCGAACAGGGCCTGGACGGCGGCGGCGATGACGGCCAGCAGGCCGCCCTCGGCCAGGCACTGGACGACCGGGAGCAGGCGCGAGGGGCGCGGCGGCTTCGGCGGTGCAGACGGCCGCTCGGGGCCGTCATCGATGGGGACCGGTTCAGGCGGAAAGTGCGACCACATCCGCCGTCTCCCAGTCAGGTTCGAGCGTCATCGCCCGCGTTCGCACGCCGCCCGCTCGCGCGGCGTTCAGCTGGCCATCCGCACCGAGGACCAGCACCTCGACCCCGTACCCCGACGCCTGGAGTCGGCGAAGGGTGGCTCGCACGGCGTGCGGTGGACGGGCGGTCAGCACGACCAGGCTGGCGCCCGATGGCACGCGGCGGGTCAGCCAGGTGAGGAGCCCGGACATGGTCCCGGAGCTGATCGGTCCCAGCCGGGCCAGCAGGTCGGTCACGCGCCCGAGCTGGTCGAGGCCGGAGCGCGGGGGCAGGAACGCCAGCCGCTGCGCCGTGCCGGAGAAGCCCGCCGCGGCCAGGCCGACGGCCGCGCCGCTGTCGAGCAGGCTGCGGGCGAGTGAGGCTGCCGCCACGCACAGCGACTCGAAGGCGTCGTCGTCCCAGGCCATTTCCCACGAGGGGCCCTCCACGGTCTGGACGTCCAGGACCAGGATCACCTGGCGACTGCGAGCCGGCTCCCAGCGCCGGCTGACCGGCTGGCCCAGGCGCGCCGTCGCCCGCCAGTGGATGCGACGCAGCGGATCGCCAGCCTGGAAGGGTCGCACGCCGCCGAACAGCGATGGATCGTGGACCAGGCTCTGGCGCGCGCGTCGTTCCCCGATCGGCGCCCGGTCCACGCCCGCGTCATGGACGCGGATCGTGCGCGGGGCCACCGCCAGCTGGGCGGGGAGGGCCCGCTCCTCGGTCACCGCGTGGCGTCCCACCAGGTCACGGACGTGGAGACGGATCGGTCCCAGCTCGTACACCCCTCGACGCTGCGCCTCCACGTGGTAATGGCGAGTGACGCGCTCGTACCAGCCCAGCGCCCAGGTGTTGCGCAGGCTCCGGCGCTGCGTTCCCGCCTCATCCAGCTCGAGCGAGGGTCGCTCGCGGATCACGAGCCCGGCGGTCACCAGGTCGTCGGCCGCCACCCAGGGGAGCGGCAGGGCCTTGCGGTTCCAGACCGCGATGTCCAGGTTGACGGTGTCGCCCACGATCGCCCGGTCCGCGCTCAGCCGGCGGTCGTACTCGAGGTCACGGAGCCCGAATCGGGTCCAGAGCCGGGTCGCCGCCCCGTAGCCGAAGGTCGCCACGGCCAGCAGGTAGAGGCCGGGAACGCCGGCGATGGCTCCAGCTACGGTCATGGCCAGGGCGAGGGCCGTCCAGCCGGTCATGGGGTGAGCGGGACCGGCACCTCGGCCAGCACGTCGGCCACCACCCCGGCCACGCTCGCGCCCCGCAGCTCGCGGTCCAGGTCGAGCAGCAGGCGATGGGCGAGGACCGCTGAGGCGACCGCCCGCACGTCGTCGGGGAGGACGAAGTCGCGTCCCTCGAGCGCGGCCCAACCCTGCGCGGCGCGGTACAGGGCCACGCTGCTGCGCGGCGACGCCCCGAGCCGCACGTCGGGATGGGCCCGGGTGGCCCGGACCAGGCTCACCAGGTAGGCCTCCACCTCTTCGGCAACCCGGATGGTGCGCACCCCGTCGCGGAGGGCGAGCAGTGCGTCGGCGTCCGAGACGACCGGCACGCCGTCCAATGGCTCGGCCTGCTCCTGGTAGCGGCGAGCGATCGCGTGCTCCTGGTCGACCTCCGGGTACCCGAGCGCGATGCGGAGCAGGAACCGATCCAACTGGGCCTCGGGCAGGGCAAACGTGCCTTCCAGCTCGATGGGGTTCTGGGTGGCCAGCACCACGAACGGCTCGGGCAGCGGGCGGGTCACCCCGTCCACCGATGCCTGGTGCTCCTGCATGGCCTCCAGCAGCGCGGACTGGGTGCGGGGCGTGGCCCGGTTGATCTCGTCCACGAGCACGACCTGGTTGAAGATCGGTCCGGGCACGAACCGGAAGGCATTGCCTTCGAGGATGCTGCTCCCGGTCACGTCCCCCGGCAGCAGGTCGGGCGTCCCCTGGACGCGGCCAAAGGACAGACCGATGGCGCGCGCGACCGCGCGCGCGAGGAGCGTCTTGCCGACCCCCGGCACGTCCTCGATCAGCGCGTGCCCGTCAGCGAGGAGGGCCACCGCCACCAGACGGAGGGCGCCGCTGGCGCCCACCACCGCGGTTCCCACCGCGGACTCGAGCTGCCCGTAGAACGCCTCGGCCTGACGGCCAGCACCGGTCGGCGCATCGGCCACCATCGGTCAGTCGCCGATGAGGAGCCGCCGCAGCTCCGGTTCGCGTTCCGCGGACGTGATGGCGAGCACTCGATCGCCATCGGTCAGTCGTGTCTCCGGACGGGCCGGTACGGCCCGCGATCCGCGCAGGATGACGGCCACCGACGTGCCCTCGGGGAGCGGCAGGTCGCGCAGCTCGCGTCCCAGGACCGGCGACTCAGCCGTGAGCTGGGCCTCCACGATCTCGAGGTCTCCGCCTTCCAGCTCGGCCAGGTGGAGCAGGTCGTGGATGGGGATCTCGTGCTCGATGACACCGAGGATGGCGCGGGTGGGGCTCACCGTGTCGTCGATCGCCAGCTGCCGGAACAGGTGCTCGTTCTTCGGGTTGTTGACCCGGGCGATGGCACGCGGGACGTTGAAGTGCATCTTGGCCACCTGGCACGCCACTAGGTTGTCCTCGTCGTCGCCGGTCACCGCCGCCACCACGTCCGCCCGGCCCATCCCGGCCTGCTCCTGGTAGCGCCCTTCGCAGCCGTCGTTGGGGACGACGATGCTGCCCAGCTCGTCGGCGATCTGGCGCGCGCGAAGTCCGTCCTTCTCGATCATCACCACTTCGTGGCCCGCGTTGAGCAGCTCCTTGGTCAGGTAGTAGCCGACATTCCCGCCGCCGATGACAACCACGTACACGGTCAGCTGCCCTCCGCGGTCGCGGCGCGGTCAGGTTGGGGGGCGGCGCTTTCCGGCTGGGGGGCGGCGCTTTCCGGCTGGTTGGTTGCGCTATCCGGCGGGTGGGCGCCGCGCATGGGCTGCGCCGTGGGTTCCTCGACCATGCCGTTCGTGGCGGCGGCGCCCTCGGCGGCCGCCTGCACCAGGGCCGCGGACAGGATGGACGTCCGGCAGATGGTCTCCAGGCCCAGCGTCCGATAGGCCTCGGCCCGCAGCGGGTCGTTGATCTTGGCGATGACCCGCGGAACGCCGAACACGTGCTTGGCCAGCTGGGCGGCCATGACATTGCGGTTGTCGCCCTCGGTCAGGGCCATGACGATCTCGGCCATCTCGGCCTCGGCGCCGCGCAGGACGTCCTCGTCGCCCCCGTTGCCCCGGATCGTGATCCCGCTGTAGCCGCTCGGCAGCTTTTCGAAGGCGCGGGGATCGATATCGATCACGGTCACGTGGTCGCCCCGTTGGTCCAGCCGGACGGCGGTCTCGGCCCCCACCCGCCCACAGCCGATGATGATGATCCTCATGGCGAGAGTGCCAGCTCCTCGGTACGCGCCCGGAGGCACCACACCGGCGCCTTCGAGTTCCGCATGACGTAGGGAACGGTCCGCCCGGCATCCCAGCTGCCGCCGAACCGGCGCTTATAGCGTAGTCCCATCACGATCAGGTCGGCGTTCGAGGCGATCGCCTCGTCCACGATGGCCGGCCCGGCGGCGCGGGCCTGGATCATCCCCACCCGGCTCTCGATCTCGTGCGTCGCGAGGAATGCGGCTCCGCGGCCCAGGACCTCGTCCGCGAAGGCAGTGGCGCGCTCGTCCTGGTTGTCGAGCGTCCGCTCGAAGCCGACCTCGATGACGTGGACCAGGATCACCTCGCCAGCTTCCTCGCCTTTCGCGGGGGGCTCATCGGTCAGGAGCTGGACCGCCAGGTGCAGCGCGTCGTCGTCCGCGTCGCCGCCGGCCAGGGGCACCAGGATGCGGCGGTACGGCAGCAGGGAGCGGTCCGATTCCGAAGGGCGTCGGCGGAACATGCGGACCGATATCCTAGCCGCCCGCCACCGCGGGGCGGCGCGTCACCAGGTCGAAGCGCTCAGCGACCGTGGCTCAGCCGCTCCACCAGCCAGCTGGGCAGGCGCCGCTCGCGCATCAGCTGCTGGGTCTGCGCGATGTCGTAGGGCACCCGGCGGAATGTCGCCGTCAGAGCGGCGAGGTCCACGACGGCATAGGACGAGCGCGGGTCCCCATCGCGGGGCTGGCCCACGCTGCCGGGATTGAGCATGAGGCGCCCGCCGGGCAGGGCCATCGGCTCGTCCTCGGCGGCCATGGCGTCCATCCCGCCATCGGCCTCGGCGTACACGATGGGCAAATGGGTGTGGCCGAACAGGCAGATGCCGGTCTCGTAGGCATCCAGGTTGGCGCGGGCCACGTCGGTGGAGGTGATGTACTCCCAGATCGGGTCGCGCGGGGACCCGTGGACGGCGGTCAGCTCACCGTCCACCCGGCGCTCGGGCAGGTCGGCCAGGAACAGCTGGGAGTCCGCCGTGAGCTGGGTCGTGGTCCACGAGATGGCTGCCGCCGCGGCGTCGTTGAACCAGGCGGGATCGACAACGCCGACCGCTGCACCGTCGTGGTTGCCCATCACTGCCAGGGCGCCGATCTCACGGAGCCGGGCGATGACCTCGTTGGGCTGGGGGCCGTAGCCGACGATGTCGCCACAGACCCAGGTCGCGTCCACCGGGGGGAGGGTGGCGAGGTCAGCGAGGACCGCGTCCAGGGCGACCAGGTTGGAGTGGATGTCGGACAGGACGGCAACCCGCATCGGCCGCCGAGTGTAACGAGAAATGCTCCCTCGGCGCCTTTCGGTCTTCCCGGGTTCGGGCGGTTTGCGGCCGGCTCTCGCATCGGCCCCGCGCCGTCCCCGGTTACCCATACTCGGCACCGCGGAAGCAGGACTGCCAGTGTCTGCCGGCCGACGACCCTCGGCAACCCCACTTTTCCACCAATCGCGCAGGCAACGGGCCACCTGTGGATAACTGGCCCGATATACTCGCCTTCGATGGCGTCTCAGCCCGAATGGGCGAGTAGGATCGGGCACCGAGGGCGGTTCTTCTGACCGAATCGCCCCCTCGCTTCGCTCACGACAGTGAAGCGGAATTGGCCAGAGTCCTCGACTTTTACCAGGTGTCGTGGCGCTATGAACCCGACGTTTTTCCCATCTCCTGGAACCCCTCCGGCGCCGTGGTCGAGTCGTTTGCGCCGGACTTCTACCTCCCCGAGCTGGATCTGTACGTGGAGCTGACGACGCTCCGCCAGACCCTCGTGCGGAAGAAGAACCGCAAGCTGCGCCTGCTGCGCCAGCTGTACCCCGAGGTGCGGATCAAGCTCCTGTACGCCCGCGACTTTCAGGCGCTCATGGTCAAGTACGGGCGGGTGGACTTCCTGGTCGAGATGAACGGGGCCAACGGCAGCGGCACCCACCGGTCCGCTTCGGCTGGGCGAGCGGCGCCGGCCCGGGAGAGCGCAACGCCGTGACCGAAGCCGTGGCCGCCTCCATCCACGCCGACGTCGAGGAGATCCTCCTCACCGAGGAGCAGATCCAGGCACGAGTGGCCGAGCTCGGGATCCAGCTCACGGCCGACTACGCGGGACGGGAGCCGGTCCTCATCAGTGTCCTCAAGGGGTCCATCGTCTTCCTGGCCGACCTGGTCCGCGGCGTGGAACTGCCGCTCTCGATCGACATCATGGAGGTCAGCAGCTACGGGGCCGCCACCGAGTCGAGCGGCCAGGTCCGCATCCTGAAAGACCTCTCGAACCCGATCGAAGGTCGCGACGTGATCGTGGTCGAGGACATCATCGACACCGGCCTGACCCTCAACTACCTGCTTCGCTACCTGCGCGAAAAGCACCCGGCCTCGCTTCGCATCTGCTGCCTGCTGGACAAGCCCGCTCGCCGGCTCACCGAGATCGAGATCGACTACGTGGGCTTCACCATCCCGGACCGATTCGTGATCGGCTACGGGCTGGACTACGGCGAGCGTTACCGCAACCTGCCCTACGTGGGAGTCCTGCGGCCTTCGGTCTACGGGCTCGACAGCCCCGAGGGTTGACCGGTGGAGGACACCGGCCCGCGGCGGTTCCGCGTTCCCATCCTGGTCGGGAGCGTGTTCATGGTCGTCGCCGCGTTCCTGCCCTGGTGGCGAGCGGGGGGTGAGCGGGTCAGCGGGGTCGAGCTGCCGGCCACCAGCGGCATCGGTCTCGAGGGTCCGGGGCTCGTGATCTTCGCCTCCGCCATCCTCGCCCTGGCCCTGCTGGACATCGGATTCGTCCGCGGCCGATGGGGGTTCGCGCTTGATGCGCCGGCCATCTATCTGTTGCTCGGGCTGGCTGCTGCGGCCGCGCTCGTGTGGCGCGGCTGGGAGCTGTGGTCGGTGTCCTACCTGCCGCTGCCGCAGTCGTCGCCCGGCCTGATCCTGGCCCTGATCGGGGTCGGCCTGTTCCTGTACGGGGCCGGGACCGGCCTGG
This sequence comes from uncultured Chloroflexia bacterium, assembly GCA_963816215.1. Classification (GTDB taxonomy): domain Bacteria; phylum Chloroflexota; class Limnocylindria; order QHBO01; family QHBO01; genus DASTEQ01. The sequence goes on from CAWFKB010000001.1 coordinate 15,785, forward strand.
GGACGCGCCGCACCTTCTGACCGCCCGGGTGCGCGGACGCGCGGCCGCCTAGTGGGGGAGGACCAGGGGGCTGAGAAGGATCCAGCCCACGATCACCACCACCAGCACGACGACCAGCAGGAGCATCGGTCGAAGGTCTGGCCGGTAGGGCTGCCTGGTCATCGGTGCTTTGGGCGCCGGGCGGACTTGCCGGCCCGGGCCGCGCTAGATCTCGCCGAGGTAGGCCTGGCGGACCTGCGGGTTGGCGGCCAGGTTGGCGGCCGTGTCGGACAGGATGATCTGGCCCGTCTGGAGGACGTAGCCACGGTGCGCCACGTTGAGCGCCATCTGCGCGTTCTGCTCCACCAGGAGGACCGTCGTCCCCTGGCCGTTGATGTCGCGGATGATCTGGAAGATCTGCTCGGTCAGGATGGGTGACAGCCCCATCGACGGCTCGTCGAGGAGGAGGACCGATGGGCGCGCCATGAGCGCGCGCCCGATGGCGAGCATCTGCTGCTCCCCGCCTGACAGGGTTCCTGCCTTCTGGTTGTGTCGTTCCTTGAGGCGCGGGAAATGGGTATAGGCACGCTCGATGTCCTCGTCCAGCGGCCCCTTGCGGCTGAAGGCGCCCATCAGCAGGTTCTCGTACACCGACATCTTGGCGAACACGCCGCGGCCCTCGGGCGCCTGGGCGATGCCCTGCTGCACGATCTCGTGCGCCTTCCGGCCCTGGATCTCTTCGCCCCGGAACCGCACGGTGCCCTTGCGGGCGGGCGCGATGCCGCTGATCGTGCGCAGGGTGGTCGACTTGCCCGCGCCATTGGAGCCGATGAGGGTCACGATCTCGCGATCGTCCACCACGAGCGAGACGCCTTTCAGGGCGTGGATGTTGCCGTAGAAGGTGTGGACGTCGTCCAGCTCGAGGAGGTGGTCCATCAGGCCGTCGCCTGCTTGCCCAGGTAGGCCTCGATGACCCGTGGGTTGGCCCGGATCTCGGCCGGCGTCCCCTCGGCGATCTTCTCGCCATAATCGAGCACGCTGATCCGTTCGCTGACCCCCATCACCACCTTCATGTCGTGCTCGATGAGCAGGACGGTGAGGTCGAGCTCGCGGCGCAGCTGGCCGATGAACGCGGTCATCTGCTGGGTCTCACCCGGGTTCATGCCCGCGGTCGGCTCGTCGAGCAGGAGCAGCTTGGGATCGCTGGCCAGCGCTCGCGCCACCTCCAGCCGGCGCTGGTCCCCGTACGGCAGGTTCTTGGCCAGGACGTCGGCCATGGAGCGCCGAAGTCCCACGATCTCCAGCAGCTCGTACGAACGCTTCTCGATGGCTGCCTCCTCGCGACGGATGGCCGGAACCTGGAGAACGGCCGCGTACCACTGACCCTTCGTCCGGACGTGCTGGCCAACCGACACGTTGGTGAGGGCGCTCAGGTCCCGGAAGAGGCGGATGTTCTGGTAGGTGCGTGCTACCCCCAGCTCGGCGACCTCGTGAGGCGCCATGCGGCTGATGTCCACGCCCTCGAAGTCGATCGTTCCCTCGGTGGGGTGGTACACCCCACTGAGCTGGTTGAAGAAGGTCGTCTTGCCGGCCCCGTTGGGCCCGATCATCGAGACGATCGAATGCCGCGGGATGTCGAAGTCGATCTCCCGGTTGGCAACCAGGCCCTGGAACTGCTTCGTGACCTTGGTCGCTCGCAGGATGATGTCGGCCTCTCCCTCGGGGCCTGGCGGGCGGGTCATCATCGGCTCCCTCGTCATGCCTGGCTGGGCGCCGCCGTGCGCGCCACCTCCTCGGCGTCCTCGGCCTCGTGGAGCTCACGCCGCCGACCCACGTCCGGGAGCAGGCCCTCAGGCCGGAGGATCATGACCAGGACGAGGACCGCTCCGTAGACGAGAAGCTTGAACTCGGCGAACTCGCGGAGCATCTCTGGAAGGCCGATCAGGACAAACGCGCCCACCATCACGCCGGGAATGCTGCCCATGCCACCGAGCACCACCACCGCCAGGGTGGTGATCGACACCTGGAGGACGAAGCTTCCCGGGAAGACCGATTCCAGGTGGGTGGCGAAGACCGCCCCGCCCAGGCTGCCGATGGTTGCGCCCAGGGCGAATGCGAGCAGCTTGTAGTTGGTCGTGTTGACACCCGTGGCCTGGGCCACGTCCTCGTCCTCGCGCATGGCGTTCCAGGCGCGTCCGACGCGGGCGTACTTGAGGCGGTAGGCGAAATAGGCCGCCGCGGCACACAGTGCTACGAGTGGGTAGTACGTGGCTGCCGGCCCACTCACATCGCCCAGGAGCGGCAGGTTGAACGTTCCGTTGTCGATGATGTCGGGGATGCCGGTGATGCCCTGCACTCCGCCGAGCCAGGGTGCCAGCGCATCGGACAGGAAGAGCAGGCGCGCGATCTCGCCGAAGCCCAGGGTCACGATCGCCAGGTAGTCGCCCCGCAGACGAAGCACCGGGGCGCCGATGAACAGGCCCACCATGGCCGTGCCCAGCACGACGATGGGCAGCGCCATCCAGAACGGCATGCCGATGGCCAGTGACGAGTTGGGCGACGTGAGCAGCGCAGTCAGGTAGGACCCCACGGCGTAGAAGGCGACATAGCCCAGGTCGAGGAGCCCGGCAAAGCCGACGACGATGTTCAGGCCCAGGCCGAGCAGGATGTACAGGCCGACCAGGACCAGCACCTGGGTCAGGAACGGGCCGGCGATCTTCACCGGCAGGGCGTACAGGAACGCGATCACGACCAGCGCCCATGCCCAGCGGATCATCCGCTGCTGGCCGGGATCGGCCGCCGCGACGCGCCGGCTGATCGCCGCTCGCGATGGCCGCCAGACGGCCGCGATGAGGGCACCCACCACGAAGGCGAGAGTGGCCGCCACCACCGTCAGCCCGTGATCCTGGTAGATGAAGTTTGCGAGATCGGGGAGATCCATGTCCTGGAGACGCGGCCGCACGAACGGCTCGGCAAGGCTCAAGATCCCCACCGCCATGAACCCACCGATGATCGGCCGCCGGACCGCGCTCCGCGTGACCTCGAGGGCCGCGGCGGCCAGGGCAAGGGCGCTGCAAATCGCGACGCTGAGGACCGTTCCGACGAGCGGATCCAGGCCGAACGACACGAACGAGATCAGCTCTGGTGTGATCCGGATGAGGACGTCTCGGATCTCCGGCGACAGCGCGCTCGCCACCAACAGCCCGGCGCCCTGGACCAGGCCAGTCACGAAACCGGCCATCAGCCCGGCGGCCAGCCTGGCGAGTACCCCACCCTCTCTTCGGGCCGCGAAGTAGCCAATCCCAATCGGGGGAAGGGCCAGCATGACCCGCCCCAGGGTCAGGGACACGTCGTCGGAGAAGACGATGACAGGGCGCTCGGCGAACGCGAGGACGATTCCGACCGCCGCCAGGTATAACGACACGATGCCCGCGATCAGGCCGAGCCAGGCGTTGCGCCTCAGGAAGGCGACCCAGTTCGCCACTACTTGTTCTCCGGCTGGCCAAGGAGGCCTGATGGGCGGAAGATCAGTACCAGCACGAGGACGCTGAACGCAATCACGTCCTTCAGCTGAGTGGGCGACGGCACGCCGTAGCCGCTCAGCAGGAGGGTGGGCGCCACCGACTCCATCGTCCCCAGCAGGACCCCGCCAACCATGGCCCCGACAATGTTACCGATCCCGCCCAGCACCGCGGCGGTGAAGGCCTTGATGCCCGGAAGGAAGCCAATCGTCCAGCTGACCTGGTTGAAGACGATGGCATACAGGACGCCAGCCGCGCCCGCCAGCAAGCCGCCGATGGCGAAGGTGGTCGCAATGACGCGGTCGACGTTGATGCCCATCAGCGCGGCGGTGTCCTTGTTCTCGGCCACCGCTCGCATCGAGCGGCCGGTCTTCGTCTTCTCGACGAACCACCACAGGACGGCCATCAGGATGACGGCCGACACGATCACGATGGCGTGGCTGGGCAGGATCTCGTAGCCGAGAATCGTCCAAGGCCCCTGGAGGGCATCCAACCGCGGGTAGGCCTTGACCTGCTCCCCGTACAGGCCGCGGACGCTGTTGCTGATGAAGAGCGAGGCGCCGATGGCGGTGATCAGGGGCACGAGCCGTGGGGCCCGGCGCAACGGCCGGTAGGCGATCCGCTCCAGGAGGATCGCAACGATCATCGAGGCGAGGGCCGCCGTGGCGAGCACCAGCAGCATGCCGATCAGCGGGTTGCTGTTGAGGAAGCTGGCGCCGGTGACCGGGTCCGGCGACGCGAGCGCATTGGCCACGAAGAACGAGGTCATGGCGCCGAACATGAAGACGTCGCCGTGGGCGAAGTTGATCATGAACAGCACGCCGTACACCAGCGTGTACCCGAGGGCGATCAGGGCATAGACCGATCCCTGGGCGAGCCCGAACACGACCAGGTCCAGCCACTGCCGCGGTGACAGAGGTGCCTGGGATTCGGTGAGCGTGAGGAACACGCCCACCACCACGAACGCGAGGATCCCCAGGCCAAGAGCCAGGGAAAGGACGTCGACCACGGACAGGCGCCGACGTTTTCGCACGCACCCTCCTCAGCGCTGTTTCGAGTGTTCCCCCGGTCATGCGATGAGCGGGTGGGCCGGAAGCCGGCCCACCCGCTCAGGTGATCTCTGTCAGGTCACCAACGAAGGTTCGTTGGACCGATGACGGTTACGGACGCGTCGTGAAGACGGACTGGTAGGTGAGCTCGCCAGTCGTCGCGTCAGGCTTGAGCTGGGCGATCGACACGTACGGCGAACCGCAGTCCCCGAATTCGTCACACGTCAGGATTCCGGTGAGACCGGCGTAGTCCGTCAGGTCGGCCACGTGGTCACGCACCGCGCCCTTCGGGACGAACAGGGTCCCGCCCTCGTCGATGGCCACGGCCTCGATCGCGTCGAAGATGATGTTCGCCGCGTCATAGGCTTGTGCGTGGTACGGGGCCAACGGCGCCGTCGTGCCTTCCAGCTCAAGGAGCTTGGGCAGGAAGTCATCGGTGTAGGCCGTGCCGAAGTTGAGGTCCGGGCCGGAGAAGTACATACCCAACTCCTGGGCCACGGTTCCGGCCGCGCCGATGAAGCCGGCGTCCTTGACGCCATCGGCACCGATCAGGATCGTGTCCTGCAGACCGGCGACGTCGCCGACCTGGTTGACGACCAACGGCCCCTCGGGGTCGAAGATCGGCATGAACAGGACGTCAGGGGCGTTGGCCGCGATCGTGGTCAGCACCGCATGGAAGTCGGTGTCGCCAACGTTGATGGCCTGCGCGTCCTGGGACGTGCCGCCGCAGATCTCCGCGAACTGGGCCACGAAGACTTCCTGCAGCTGGAACGCATACGGGCTTCCATCATGGATGGTCGCCGCGGTCTGCGCACCGAGCTCGTCACAGGCGAACTGGGCCACTGCCTTGCCCTGGACGTTGTCGTTGTACGCCGTCCGGAAGTACAGGTGCTCCTGGCCGATGAAGGTCTCGTGATCCGGGTTCGTCAGGCCAGGGGCCGTGTTCGAAGGCGAGATCATCATGAGGCCGGCCTCGTCGAGGACCGGCATGGCCGGCACGGCGGTGCGGGAGCAGGTCGTGCCGATGACGGCGACCACCTGCGGGTTGGCCACGATGGCCTGGGCAGCCGTCTGCCCACTCGTCGCGTCACCACAGCCGCCGTCTTCCCTCTGGAGCTCGACGTCTCGTCCGGCGACCTGGCCGCGATCATCGATCGCAACCTGGATACCGAAGTTGATGTCGTTGCCCAGGAACGCGGTGTCGCCGGTAATGGAGTTCGCGCTGGCGAGCACCAGCGGGTCGCCTTCTGCAATTTCAACACAGCCATAGGCGTCCGCGGCACAAACGTCCGCGGCGCTCTGCTGGCTGGCTGCCGCAGATGCGCTGGCAGTTGGGCTTTCGCTGGCGCTCTGCTGACAGGCCGACAGAATCAACGCCAGCACTACCAGGCCAGCGCTCCATCGCAGGAATTTCTGCATCCAATCCTCCTCCAATTGACCCCGGGGGTGACGCGCAGCGCCACGCCGCGAGGAGTGTGCCGGGCATCATACGGGCGCCTTGGAGGGCGCGCAAGATCATCGCCCGTGCACCAATGACTATTGGGCGAGGGGTTCCCGAGGTTCAGACGCGAGCCTGTCCGGCCTGAATCACCCATTCGCCGTGGTATCCTGTTTGCCTAGGCCTCCCCACGTGGAGATCTTCGATCCCTCGCCGGCGCGGAACCGTTAGCGGTTCGCGAAGCGAGGGTGCCGCCCACTTGCGCCGCTGCTCCGGCTTCGCCGAAGCATCGATCGAGCGCGAAGGCAGCCGGGGCTCCCGTGGCAGCCACCAGCTATTCCAACCAAGGAGAACCGCTCTCATGAGCAAGAACGTGGCCGTCTTCGTTGACGTTGCCAACCTCTACTACGCCGCCCGCGGCCAGGACGTGGACGTCGACTACGTGGCGCTGCTGAAGCACGCCACCAAGGGACGCGACCTCATTCGCGCCTATGCCTATTCGGGCCTGGATCCCGAGAACGAGAACCAGAAGAAGTTCCTGGACTTCCTCACCAAGAACGGCTACCGCGTCGTGGCCAAGGACATCCGCAAGTTCGGGGACGGACGGGTCAAGGCCAACCTCGACATCGAGCTGGTCGTCGACCTCTTCCGTCTGGCCGACCGCATGGACGTCGCGGTGATCGTGTCTGGCGACGGCGACTTTGCCCCCGCCATCCGCGCCCTCCAGGACGTGGGCGTCCGCTGCGAGGTCATCAGCTTCAAGCCGAACACCAGCTCGGACCTGTTCGCGGTCGCGGACGAGTTCCACGACGCCATGAAGATCAGCGCCATCGGCCGACAGAAGGACACCAAGGGTGTGGGCGCGCCCGAGATGCCGGCCAAGGAAGTCAACCCGGACGTGGGCTTCCGCGAAGCCTCGCCGTCGGTGGCCGCGGCCGCGTTGGCCGCCGCACGCTCCGACGGCGACGACTCCGGTCGTGGCCGAGGGTCCTCGCGCGGCGTCAGCCGACGCTCCGAACGCCCGATTCGCAGCGGTCGTGGCACGCGGCTCCCGGACCGCGGTCGCGGCCGAGGACGCCCCCGCATCCGACGTCGCGCCATCCGCGGCTGCGGCCGCGGGCCGATCAGACAGCCCCGACGATACCGCCTCCGACGCCGCACACCGACGCCGCCGACGCGGCGGTCGTGGCCGGGGGCGCCGGGGACGGCGCGGGACCGAGCTGGAGCTCGGCGCGGAACCGACCAACGGCGAACCGGCCGAGATCAGCTGGCAGGAGGTGGACAGCCTCGACGAGCTGGATGGCCTCCAGGCTGGTGGCGCTTCCACCGGAGGCGAGCTCGCGTTCGAAGAAGCCGACGCCGCCACCCTGGCCGAGCTTGGACTGACCGATCAGCCTGCGGCGGCCTCTGCGGCTTTGGCCCCGGAAACCGTGGCACCCAAGCCGCGGTCTCGACGGGCACCCGCGAAGGCATCGGCAGCCGCCAGTGCGACTCCGTCGCGACGTCCAAAGGCCTCTGCGACCGAGACTCCGGCCAAGGCGACCAGGAGCCGTTCCACCTCGAAGACGGCGGCCAAGGCCGCGGATGCGAGTGCCGCTCCGGCGGCCGAGACCGAGGCGCCCAAGAAAGCGGTGCGGAAGCCGCGCCCCGCGAAGGCCGGTACCGCCGCTCAGCCTGCGGCCGACGCAGGCTCGGACGAAGGGATCTGGAAGCGATTCACGTCCGGCCGGACCACCAAGACCCGGACCCCCGAACCCCCTGCCGAGGCCTAGGCCTCGCTTTCGAGCTCGGACACCTCGACGTCGGCCGTCGTGCCGCCGTTTCCGTTTGACGCGTTGAGGCTGACCGGAATCCATTCCCCGGCCGTCTCCGCGGCTTCCCGGGCGCGCGTGACGATCTCGTCACGCGTCTGCTGTCCCGGCTTCGGAGCGGTCAGGACCGCGATGAGCACGCCCGTGATCGCTCCGACCACCATGCCCGCGAAGAATGAGCCCCAGTGGCGGTCCGGGCGGGACTTCCAGCCGAGCTCGGAGGCCGCCTCCTCGAAGAGCTGACGGCCGGCCGGGACGGCCGCGCCCGCCGCCCCGAGGGCAACGGTCCGGCGATTCCAGATCTTGCGCAGGCCCGGCCGGATGTCCTTGCGCCAGACCTGGATCGACCACTTGCTGATGTCGCGACCCTGGCGCTCGATGGTCTTCGCCACCTCGCGCCGCACTGGGCGCGACTCCTCCCATGCGGCGGCGGCCCGCTGCGCGGCCTCCTCGGCGGCCTGCCCGATCGCTTCTGCGATGGCCTGGCCGCGCTGGACGACCTCGTCAGCGGTCAATTCGTTGGTTTCGATAGTCTTGTTCGGCATGTTCTTGTCCCCTGGTCTATGTGTGGCATGAGTATGCCACTGGCCGCCCCGAGCCGCCTTGGCGCCGAATGGCGCCCTGGGAGCCGCCGCGACCGGCGGTCCGGTTGCCAGCCGGCCGCCTGACCTGCCCGGGCGACTCCACAGAGCACGTGGCGTGCAGCCTGACACCGATGACTGACCGGGCGCTTACCCGCCCTATACTCGCCGCCGTGATCGTCGCCGCTGGCCCCGGATTCCAGACCCTGGGACAACCGGTCGCTGAGCGGTTGGCCCGGGGTCTCCTCGGACGGAGCGACGGGCCGGCAACCATCCTGGTCAGCGGCCCACAAGGGTCGGGGAAGACGGCGTTCGTCGACGATCTGGTGGCCCTGGCCTTGTGCGAGGCCGCTGCTCCGGCGGATCGACCGTGCAACGAGTGCTCCGGATGCCGGCAGGCGCGGGCACGGACCCACCCGGACCTGCTGGTGGCCTCGCCCGAGCGGTGGCGCGAAGACCGGGGGAGCGCGGAGAGCATCGTGAGCGCCGCCCGCCGCTGGATGGCCGATGCGGCGGGATCTCCCCTGACCGGGCGCCTCCGGGTGGTGGTCATCGAGCACGCCGACGCCGCGAACGAGCAGATTCAGAACGCGCTACTCAAGGCGCTCGAGGAGCCCACCGATCGGCAGCTCTTCATCCTCGTCGCCGACGATCTGACCCGCATCCTGCCCACCATCCAGTCTCGCGCCGGGCTCGTGAGGCTCGGCACCATGCCGTCAGACGTGATCGCGGCCTACCTGGTGGAGCACGAGCAGGTGACCGATGACCAGGCGCGCACGCTGGCCCGCCTGGCCGGCGGCCGGATGGGCCGTGCCCTGGCCTTTGCGCGCGAGCCGAACATCGTGGATTGGCGGCGCCGGACCCAGCAGGAGCTGGTCGGCCTGCTGGAGCGCGGCCCCGGCGACCGGATGGGCGCGGTCCGTGAGTTGATCGACGACCGGTCCCGGCTGTTCCGCGGCGAGATCCTCCCGGGGGACGGCGACACCAGCGCGCGGGCGCCCACCGCCGTCCAGCGCGCCGCGGCCACCGCCATCGTGGACGTCTGGCTCGACCTCGCGCGAGACCTCGTCGTGGCCCGCCTCGGCGCGCCGGAGCTCGCCGTGTCGGACGAGCTGGTGACCGATCTGGCGACGGTGGCCGGCCGCCTCGAGCCCGGCCAGCTGACCGCGGCGGCGGCGAGCCTGGAACGGGCGCGCGCGGCGCTGGATGAGAACGTGAGCCCGCGGCTGGCGCTCGAATACGCGATGCTCGCCTGGCCTCGCCTCGCGCCCCGCTGAGGCGTGAGCGACGACGAGCGGCTGACCGTCACGGTGATCGGGCGGGTCCAGGGTGTGGGCTACCGCTGGTGGGCCATGAACGCCGCCAGGCAGCTGGGTCTCGTGGGCTGGGTCCGCAACCTGGATGACGAGCAATCGGTGGAGCTCGTGGCCGAAGGCCCGCCTGCCGCACTTGAGGTTTTCGAGGCGCAGCTCGCAAGCGGCCCCGGCTCGGCTCATGTCGAGCGGGTCGAAGCCAGTCGCGGACCGGCCGGGGGCGGTCTGGAGCGCTTCGAGGTTCGGCCGTGAACTGGCGGGCCGTAGGCTGCGCCGTCTTCGCGGCGGCACTCTTCATCGGTCTCGGGGTCTGGAGCCTCCAGATGGCGCTCGGCAAGCCGGGCTGCCCACCCTCCCTGCAGTGGGGCGACCGGGTCTACGTGGCGGCTGGTCCCGCTATATCGGAGCCCGTTGCGGGCGACGGAGAGCCCGTGCTGCTGGGCACCACCCTGGTCGGCACCCTCTCGCGTGATGTATACGGTCCAGAGGGCAGCGCGCCGTCACACCTGGCCGAGGATCGACCAGACTCCATCGCCCTGGAATGCGGCGACGGAACGTTCGTGACCTACACGTTCAGCGACGTACTCCCCACCGCTGGCCCCACGGCCGGCTCACCCTAGGCGAGGCGCGGTCTCGCCGAACAGCCGGATGGCGGTCGCCTGGGCGTATCGGTCTGTCATCCCGGACACGTAGTCCGCAACCTGAACCACGACGTCGGCATCGGTGTCGCGGTAGCTGGCCGGGAGCTCGTCCGGGTGGGCCAGGTGATGGTCCATGAGTCGGCGCAGGAGCTCGATCGCGACCTGCTGCTGGGCCTGCTGCTCGGGGCGCAGGTAGACGCGCTCGAACATGAAGTCGCGGAGCTCGTGCATGAGGCCGAGCGTTTCCTCGTCCATTTGGACCACCCCGCTGCGCAGGCTCTCTTCGATCACCGCGCTGATCAGCTCGCCCACCCATCGACGGCCCGGCGGTCCAAGGCGCTGGGTCATGTGGGTGGGGAAGTCGGCCTCGGTCAGCACGCCGGCGCGCAGCGCGTCGAGGGCGTCGTGGCTCAGATAGGCGATCCGGTCGCCGTAGCGGACGCAGAACCCTTCGGGCGTGGTGGGTGGTGGGGCGATCTTCCAGGTGTGGGCCCGGATCCCGTCGCGGACCTCCCAGGTCAGGTTCAGGTCCTCGAGGACCTCGAACACCCGGACGCTCTGGGCGGCGTGGTGCCATCCGTCCGGTGGGAAATAGGGAGACAACGCCTCCTCGCCGGTGTGGCCGAACGGCGTGTGGCCCACATCGTGGCCCAGGGCGATGGCCTCGGCCAGGGCCTCGTTGAGGCTCAGCGCGGCGGCGAGCGAGCGCGAGATCTGGGCGACCTGGAGGGTGTGGGTCAGGCGCGTGACGAAATGGTCGTCGGGGTGGAGGAAGACCTGGGTCTTGTGCTTGAGCCGGCGGAAGGACTTGGCGTGGATGATCCGATCGCGGTCACGCTCGAAGGCGGTCCGAAATGGGTCGGGGTCCTCGGGACGGGCTCGTCCGCGCGAATTGGCCGACCGGGTGGCCGATGGGGAGAGACGGGCCTCTTCGGCTTCCCGGATTGGACGGTCGCGCCGCAGGAGCGGCGGATCGCGTTGCGCCCCGGTCACTCCAGGTCGATCGACCCCAGGACGGCGTGGTACTGCCCGCTTCGCTCACCGGAGGAATCGTCGCCGGGGACCGTGGCCGTGTAGGCGCCCCAATGCTCCCAACACGTCGGAAGTCCGTCCTCGCCGTACACCACGACCTGTCGGCTGGGGGTGAGAAGGATCGTGATCCCGCCCGACAGATCTCCGGTCAGCCCTCCCGGGGGATCGGTCAGGTCATGGCCCAGGTGGTCTTCGTATTCCTGGTCGGCACAGACCAGGGTGGAGGTCTGAACCTTGTACTCGATCGTGGTCAGCACGCCCTGGCCCACGGTCGTGCCTTCCGGACCGACATACGAAACGTTCTCCATCACGAGCACGGCATCGGTGATGGGCGGCTGGTCATACGGCTCACGGCTGAACGGCATGGTGAACACCACCCCGATGCGCAGCGGGTCGCCCTCCGGCCAGATCAGTGCTGCTCCCGACGGAGACGGAGATGGTGAGGGCGTAGGGCTCGTGCACGCCGCGGCGATCAGCAGCACACCCAGGCAGATGCTCTCGCGGGCGACCATCGTGGTCAGTCTGGCATACGGGTGACAGGCTGATCGGGTCTCGGATGGCGAGAGGTCCAATCGCGGCATCGCGAACGGCCGATCCCGGCAGATTTCGGCATGGACCGATCTGGCCCGAACCCCGAGCGCAGTGGCCGATGGTACTGGGCAGACAAGGCCAGAGCCTCTTCGCGCCCGATGGGCTACGGTCAAGGCCTCGTCCGAGGGTCATGTATCGCTTTGCGCTTCTCAGTCGCACGCACCCGCTCGCTCGTTGCTGGCGTCCTGCTGGCTGTCATGGCAACCGCCGCAGCGCCTGCTGCGCCGACCCCGATGGGCGGCCCGGTCAAGGTCCACGCATCCGAGTCGACGGCCGCCCTCGAGCACGAGGGGACCTTCGACCTTCCCGGCGGGACGACGCATTTCGCGATCCACTGGACGGGCCACTCCAACGCGCAGCTGACCGTCGCGTCGAGCTCCGACGGATCGGTCTTTGGGCCGGCGTCGGTCGTGGAAATCGACGAGGTTGGGTCTTCGCGCGGCGATGGGGAGACGTACGGCGCTGTCACCCCCGCTTCGGGCGTCGCCGCCATTCGCCTGACGACCAGCGAACCGCTCGACGCCGTCTCGATTCTCACGCTGGACGCGGCCAACCAGGTCACGATCCCCCTCGGGATTGGTGCCGTCGCCGCGGGGGCGGGCGAGCTCCCTCCGGTGATTTCGCGCAGCGCATGGGGAGCGGACGAATCCATTCGGTTTGACAGCCAGGGCGAGATCCGTTGGGGGCTTGCCTACTACCCGCTGCAGAAATTCATCGTCCATCACACGGTGACGGGGAACTCCGATCCGAATCCGGCAGCCACGGTCCGGGCGATCTACTACTACCACGCGGTCACCCAGGACTGGGGAGACATCGGCTACAACTATCTCGTGGACGCGGCGGGCCGCATCTACGAGGGGAAATACTCCCGGGACTACGCTCCGGGCGTGACCCCCACCTCCGACAACGAGGAGGGCCTCCTCGTCGAAGGCGGCCATGCCCTCGGCTACAACCCGGGATCCATGGGGATCGCCCTCATGGGCACCTTCGATACGCGAGCACCGACGGCGCAGGCGCAGTCGTCCCTGGTACGGCTGATCGCCTGGGCGGCGATTCGGAACGGCCTTGATCCACGCATCTGGAGCTCGTACGTCAACCCGGTCAGCGGCAAGACACGGTGGACCGCCAACATCTCGGGGCATCGCGACTACAACTCGACGGCCTGTCCCGGTGGGTTGCTGTACCCCCTCCTCCCGTCGATCCGCAGCCGGGTGGCGGCCGAGATCATCTCCCGCCTGGCCGGTGGAGACCGGTACGCGACCGCGGCCGCGATCAGCGCCGCGACCTTCGCGCCGGGCGTCCCGGTGGCCTACATCGCGACCGGGCAGAACTATCCCGACGCCCTGGCCGGATCCGGCCCTGCCACCCTGGCCGGCGGCCCGCTCCTGCTGGTCACGACCACCGGCATCCCGGCCGTGACCGCCGCCGAGCTCACCCGCCTCCAGCCCGGCCAGATCATCGTCCTCGGCGGACCGAGCGTCGTGTCCGAAGCCGTCCGGATTGCGCTCGGCGCTTACGCGACAGGCGGTGGTCAGGTCTCCCGCCTGGCCGGTGGAGACCGGTACGCGACCGCGGCCGCGATCAGCGCCGCGACCTTCGCGCCGGGCGTCCCGGTGGCCTACATCGCGACCGGGCAGAACTATCCCGACGCCCTGGCCGGATCCGGCCCTGCCACCCTGGCCGGCGGCCCGCTCCTGCTGGTCACGACCACCGGCATCCCGGCCGTGACCGCCGCCGAGCTCACCCGCCTCCAGCCCGGCCAGATCATCGTCCTCGGCGGACCGAGCGTCGTGTCCGAAGCCGTCCGGATTGCGCTCGGCGCTTACGCGACAGGCGGTGGTCAGGTCTCCCGCCTGGCCGGTGGAGACCGGTACGCGACCGCGGCCGCGATCAGCGCCGCGACCTTCGCGCCGGGCGTCCCGGTGGCCTACATCGCGACCGGGCAGAACTATCCCGACGCCCTGGCCGGATCCGGCCCTGCCACCCTGGCCGGCGGCCCGCTCCTGCTGGTCACGACCACCGGCATCCCGGCCGTGACCGCCGCCGAGCTCACCCGCCTCCAGCCCGGCCAGATCATCGTCCTCGGCGGACCGAGCGTCGTGTCCGAAGCCGTCCGGATGGCGCTCGGCGCTTACCCGCAGTGGCCGCCGGCGACGCTACCCCCAACGCCGCCCCCACCCGGTCCCTAGCGTCGCATCCCCTCGTCCGACTCGCCTGGTGGCCTGAGCCACTTGTCGATATGGCCGACAATGCGGCCATCGATTGGGTCGTACGAGGTCGAGGAAATGAGTACCCCCGCAAGTGGGATTCAAGGCAACCTGATTGCCGGTGAGACGGTCGAGTACCAGACCACGAAGCACTGGATGGCGCCGGTCGCCGATTCGAAGTGGGCGATCCTCCTGCTGCTTGGCGCCCTGCTCCTCGCGTGGCTGGCCCCCGAGAACAACGGGGCGATCACCGGGTTCCTGGCCGACGCGATGGGCTTCGTGAAGGTCCTGCTGCTGATCGCCGGGATCGGCTCGATCGCCTACAACATCGTCGCCTGGCGGACCGCGTCGTACACGGTCACCAACCGTCGGGTCCTCGGCCGGGACGGACTGCTTCGAAGGCGGAGCACCGACACCATGCTGGCGTCCATCAACGACGTGCAGCTCGATACGTCGGTCCTGGGTCGGAGCCTCGGCTACGGGGACATCAAGATCATGTCCTCGTCGGGGCGGGTGGGCGCCGACGCATTCACCTCCGTCGAGCACGTCGAAGCGTTCAAGCAGCACGTCATGGAGGCCAAGGAAGCCCTTGCCACCGCGCCATCCACCGCAAGCCCGGCCCCCGAGCCGGCTGCCGCGCCGGCTCCAGCGGCTCCCATGGCGGCGAGCTCGACCGATGTGACCGCGACCCTCGCCAGCCTGGCCCAGCTTCGCGATTCGGGAGCCATCACGGCCGAGGAGTACGAGGCGAAGAAAGCGGAGCTCCTCAGCCGGATCTGAAGCGCTCGCGAGTGGCGATCTTGGCGCGCCGGACAGGATTCGAACCTGCGACCTTTGGCTCCGGAGGCCAACGCTCTATCCACTGAGCTACCGGCGCGCGGGAGCCGGAGTGTACCCACAGTCAGCGGCCCTCGTCGTTGCGCGGGTAAAGAGAAGGCCCCTCCGAAGAGGGGCCTTCATTGCTGCCGGATTCGCTAATCGCGGGGGCATCTTTCACGCACGGTTTCCCGCACTACCCTTACCCAAACCTACCCATGACCCTGCGACCAGTGGTGAATCGCTGTGCGAACAGCGAAGACAGGATATCCGACCTGCGGGGTAGGGTCAATGCTCTGGAATCAAGATTCCTTTACTTTTCGGAGCGGAATTTCGTACCGCGCCGGGCGTCAGCTGGGCGTACTTTCAGGCGCATTGATCGTGATCCGGTCGATCACGATGGGGTCCACCGGCACGCCACCGATGCCATTGATGACCTGCGCCGCACCGATCGCGTCGACTACCGCGGTCCCATCGGTGACGAGTCCGAAGACGGTGTACGTCCGCGGCAGCACGCCATTCAGGTCCGAGAGGCAGACGAAGAATTGGCTGCCGTTGGCGTTCAGCTCGCCCTGGGCCATGACGACCGCGTAGGGGTCGTACATCACCTCATCGGGTGGCGCCTCGGCCGGGAAGGTGTAGCCCGGGCCGCCGGTCCCCAGCCCCTCGAAGTCGCCCTGGTCGAGCTTCGTGTTCGGGTCGCCGGCCTGGATCAGCACGCCGGCCAGGACCCGGTGGAACGTCACCCCGTCGTAGAAGCCGCAGCGCGCCAGCGCCACGAAGTTCGCGGTGGCGATGGGCGCCACATCGCCGCGGAGCGTGATCGTGAAACTGCCCAGGCTGGTGTCCACCGTCGCGCTGACCGCGTCGGCCAGGATGGTGGTCGCCTCGCCTGCCGATGGCGCGGACGTGGGGCAGGCGACAGGCGGTTCCCCGATTCCGCCCTTGCAAGCCGCGAGGAGGGTCAACGAGACGAGCCAGGTGGCGGCTCGTGTGCGCCCGCGCGGGCGCGTCGAGCGCATCAGGAGGCGAACTGCCGCCGCGCGTAGGACACCGGCATGGTGCCGCCGTACAGGAGCGTGTCATGGAACGCCTTCAGGTTGAAGTCCGGCCCCTGGGCGCGCTCCACGTCCCGCCGAAGCGCCTCGATCATGTGGCGCCCATAGAGGTACGACAGCTGGTAGGTGGGCGTGCTCGTGTAGCGCTTGACCTCGGCCAGGGCCGCGGGGATCTCGAACCCGGTCTCCGAGGCGAGCCGCTCGACGCCCGCTTCGAATCCGATCTCTCCGCGGTGCATCTGCACGTCCAGCACGATCCGGGTAGCGCGCCAGATCACATCGGTCAGCTGGATGTACCGATGGGTGGGCGTGTTGTCGAACCCGGCCTCTTTCATCATCTTCTCGGTGTAGAACGCCCAGCCTTCGGCGAACTCGGGCGAGGTCGAGAACAGTCGCACCAGGCTCGGGTTGGTGATGGCCGCGGCGAGCTGCTGGTGGTGCCCCGGATAGGCTTCGTGGACCGATGTGTTCGAGATCGAAGCGTAGTTGTGCTCGCGCATCATCTCCGGGGTCTCCGGCGGCGTGACGATGTACGTCCCCTGCGGCACCGGGTCGAATCGGGCCGGCTCGAAGTAGGCGGCGAACGGCACCAGGTGGCGGATGAAGCTGGGTGTCTCGATGACGACCAGGGTGTCGTTGGGCGGGAGCGTCCCCAGGTCGTGCTCACGGACGAAGTCACGCGCCCGGTCCATCGAGCGGCGATATTCCTCGAGCGCCTCCTCGAAGGTGGCCGGGTGGTCGTTCTTGATCCGGTCGCCCACCTCGGCCGGGGTCAGCCCAGCATCGATCTCGGCGCACACCGCGTCGCGCGCGGCATGGGAGTCGGCCAGCATCGCCTGGCCCACGGCGAGGATCTCGTCCCCGGTGGCGTCCAGGGCGCGCAGCCGAACGAGCTCCTCGAACTGCTCAGGCCCCGTGACCCAGTCGGCGTTCGCGCGCGGCATGACGTCGTTGTGCAGCCAGGCCTGGTGCTCGTCGAGGGCGCCCACCGCTCCCGCGGACGCCTGCTCCAGCCGCCGGACGGTGCTCGCCGGCGCTCCCTCCGTGCGCGCCGCCTCGATGATCGTGTCCAGGAACGGGGGCAGGGTCTCCCCGGACTGGATGTCGATCTCGGTCCACAGGCGCACCGGGTTGTCCACCCGCTCGCGCGTTTCGGCGAAGAACTTCGGGGCCGCCTCCAGGCGACCGGCGATGCTCTCCAGGCGTTCGCTCAGCGGTGCGTAATCCCGCGTGAAGAGTGGGAAGAGTGCGGTGCCCACTGCCTCGGCGGCGTCCGATCGTCCGGCCCAGCTGCGGCGCTCGGTCAGCTCGAACAGGTTGAGGTTGGCCTCGTGGCGCACCAGGTCGCGGTCGAGCTCGCGGTTGGGCGAGAGGCTGCCGTCGGCGAACGTGTCCATCGCGGCCAGCGCGGCGTTGGTGAAGGCGATCTCGCGGGCGATCCCGTCGCGGCCTCCCTGGGAGAGGCGGTCGTCGAAGTCGTGAATGCCGAGGAACGATGCCCACTCGGGCTGCATCTCGAGTCGCTCGCGGAACCAGCGCTCGATGACTTCGTCGAATCTGACGTCTTCCGCGGTCAGCGCGGCATCAGGTTTGGCGATCGTGGTCATCGGCTCCTCCCGGATTGCTCATGGCGTCAGAGATCGGGCGAGGAAGCCTAGCACCCACGCCCGATAGTCATCCGCGCACGTCGTGATCAGCTCCGAGTGCGTGGCATCGGGGCAAACCTGGACTTCCGCCGTGGCCCCGAACAGGGTGGCCGCCGCCGACAACCGTTCGGCGCTGTCCGCGTCGATCGCCGTGTCGGCCCCACCCTGCAGGATGAGGACAGGGAGGTGGCCCAGGCTCTTGATCGACAGCTCGGGGTCCGCCACCGTCACGTCCACGCCGGTGCGGAACAGCGTCCCGAGGAGGATCGCCCACGATACCGGCAGCGACAGCGGGTAGCCCATGTTCTCGACCCGGTGCTGGGCGGCGGCCGCCAGGCTGGCCGGGGCGGAGTCCAGGATCACCGCGTTCACCGCCATCCCATCCACGATCGCCCCCAACGTCGTGGCCGAGCCCATGGAGCTACCGAAAACGACGACCGCATTGGGGTTACGGGTGGCCCGCAGCCAGGCGACCACGGCCTCGAGGTCCGACCGCTCGTGGACCCCGAGTGTCGTCTCGGTTCCCCCGCTCTGGCCGTGGTTCCGCTGGTCGAAGAGCACGACGTTGTAGTCGTCGTGGAACACCGCGGCGAACGGCAGCATGCGGCTCTTGTTGGACCCGAAGCCGTGGACGATGACCACGGTGGGGCCGCCCGGACCGATCGGCGCCCCGGCGGGGATGTACCAGCCGGCCAACGGGGTGCCATCGGCAGCCGTGAGCGCCGTGCCCGCCGGCTGCCCGGTCGCCGTGCAGTGCTGCGTGTCCGCCTCCCCCGCGAGGGCGGCATCGGTGGACTGGTCGTAGTTGATCGCCTCGTACGACCAGCCGAGCGCCGAGGGCAGCTCGCAGACCGCGCTGGCAGTGGGATGCACAAGCTGGTCCGACCCTGCGTACCCCCCGTAGGCCAGGTAGACGAGCAGGCCGATCAGCACGCCCACGAGTGCCGTCGTCGTCCACCCCGCCAGCCGGGTCCGACGTGCCTCTTTCGGGTCGACCGGCATCTCGAATGCCATTCCGCGGCCGAGTATAGGCGGGGCGCGGGGTCGACCGGTGGTGGCCGAATCGGCCGTCGCCTACAATGCGCGCCGCTCCCCGGAGGACCGTCGCATGACGAGCAATACCGGCCACGGCACGGCCGCTCGAACACATTCGCTCGCGCCCGAGCACCTGAGCGAGGTGCAGGCCGGCGCCGCGCTGACGATCACCGTCCTGGGTGTCGCCGTGTTCATCGCCGGAATCGGGGTGGTGGTGAACGGCCTGACCCTGGCCGGGAGCTTCGACCCGGCGAACCCGCCGCCCAACGTCGACAGCCTGGGCACGTGGCAGATCGTGGGCGGATTCGTCCTGTTCGCGCTGGGCTTGGCGCTCACGGGCGCGTCCCTGAGCCTGCTGTCGGGTGCATCTCGGCCCCGCATCCCGACCGCCGTCGTGGCCGTCGTGGCCGGGGTGGCGTCGATCGTGGGAGCCGTGATCATCGTCACCCGCGGTCCGTCCGACCTGATCCTCGCCATCTCGCTGTTCGGCCTGGGGCTGGGCCTGGCGGGAGCCGGGCTGCTCCTGGCTCGTCCTCGCCGCTGACGGCGCGGGGCAGTGGACCCCATGCCCCGCCGCCTGGTGCTCGCGTCGCGGGTGCTGTTCTTCCTGTCCGGCCTGCTGATCGCCGCCGGCGTGGTCTGCATCGTGGCGGGCGTTCTGAACGCGGATGAGATCGCCGCGCGCCTCCTCGAGCGGATCATGGCCGAGATCGACGCCGAGAGCCTGGCCCGCCTCCCCCCGGACTTCCTGACCGCGGCCATGGTCCGACAGGCGGCCCTGGCCCTGGGCCTGGGCTTCCTCCTTGTGGGCTTCGGTCAGCTGGCGACCGCCATCGGCCTCCGACGTGACGCGCGCTGGTCGTACTCGGCGGCCGTGGTCGGATGCCTGTTCGTGGCCTTCACCTGTGGGGCCACGGCCGTATTCATGCTCGCCGCGACGTCCGCCCAGCCCCAGGCGGCCACGCTGCTGGTCGTGGGTGGCATCGGTCTGGGAAGCGCGGCCGTCCTGTACGGAGCGATTGCGGTCCTGACCGCTGCCGCACGGCGAGAGCTTGACGCGGAGCGGCCCGTGTCAGCGGAGTCCGTCCCGACCGCCTGACCGGGGCCATCGGCGACGCTTGGTATACTCCGCCACCGCCGCTACGGGCCCGTGGTGTAGTGGCCCAACATGCCTGCCTGTCACGCAGGAGATCGCCGGTTCGAATCCGGTCGGGCCCGCCATCGTTCCTTGCTTCACGCGGGAACCCGCCGCGCCAGTCTGGACCGCCGCCGCGCCCTAGTGACCCCGGATCAGGTCGCCCGCCGAACGCTCAGTCAGCATGTGCTGGTGCGCCTGGGACCGCTTCACGATGACGTCGACCACTTCGTCGAGGTCGTCGGTGATGGTCGCCAGGTCCAGGTCATCGGGGCTGATCTTCCCCTCGGCGAGCACCGTGCTGGCGATCCAGGTCATGAGACCCCGCCAGTAGTCGCGGCCGATGAGGACCACCGGGAAGTGCTCGATCTTCCCGGTCTGGATGAGGGTCAGCGCCTCGAACAGCTCGTCCATGGTCCCCAGACCACCGGGGAAGATGACGAACGCCTCCGCGTATTTGACGAACATCGTCTTGCGCACGAAGAAGTAGCGAAACTCGATGCCCAGGTCCACGTACGGGTTGATGTCCTGCTCGAACGGGAGCTCGATGTTGCAGCCGATGGACAGGCCGCCGGCTTCCTGGGCGCCGCGGTTGGCGGCCTCCATGATCCCGGGCCCACCGCCGGTGATGATCGCGAAGCCTTCCTTGGCCAGGCGTCCCGCGAGGCGCCGCGCCAGGCGGTACTGGGGGTCGCTCCGACGGACGCGAGCCGACCCAAAGATGCTGACCGCCGGACCCACTCCGGCGAGGGCGTCGAAGCCCTCCACGAACTCGCCCAGGATGCGCAGCGTGCGCCAGGTGTCGGTCTCCTGAAAGTCGGCCGTGACCCGGCGCTGGAGGAGCTCCTGGTCCTCGGTCGGGCGCCGGGCCGGACCTCGCGTGACCGTCGCGCCGCTCCGTCGCGGATGCTCCTGCTTCGCCATTTGTCACCTCGCCCGGAGACCAATCGTCCTGCCGGGGAGACCGGCGACAGACGCATGAACATGGTACGGTGGCCACTGACGTCGAAGTCGCGCGGCGCCCCCCGGGTGCCCGATGTGAGCCGGCAGCGGCGAGCCGGATCCCGTCACTGTGCACCGAGGATCATATTGCTGGACCTGTCCCGTCGTGGAGCCGTCCACGTCATTGTCATTGCGCTGATTGCCGCTGCTCTTGCGCCCCAGGCGGTCGCCGCGACCCCTCCCGACACCGCCACTCACGAACTCTTGGCGGCCGTCGAAGCATCTCCCGCCGCTGCCCTGGCGCCCCGCGGAACCGCCTCCCTGCGCAGCGGGGCCGAGTTCAACCTGGCGGCCGGGAGTCCTTCGAGCGTCCCTGACGGCGCCGAGCACATCGCGTCCGGAGCGGCTGCCGCACCGCCGCAGGTGACCATGCAGGCAACGATCATCGGCTCGGCAGTGCAATGGGTCAGCCGACCGGGCGGGGGCGGAACGGTCAGCGGGTCCGCCAGCTGGTACTGCTGCACCCGTGGCTGGGGCGATGCCGCTGTAGTGGCGCTGCCCATCGCACTCGGCGGCCACTACTACGGCCCACCTGGCGGCTTCTCGGTCGTCGTGTGCGCGGATCGGTGCGCCCGGATCGCGGTCGGCGACGCCTGCGGGTGTCACTGGGGCCGGGTGGGCCAGAAGGTCATCGATCTGTCGCCCGCCGCCTGGGCGGCGATCACCGACAAGGACCGATACGTCTACGGGATCGTGGCCGTCACCGTCTATCTCGACTAGCATCGTCCGCGTGCTGCACCCGTTGGGGGTCGGCCACGTCGTGCTCAAGGTGCGCGACCTGGATCGGTCCCTTGCTTTCTACCGCGATCTGCTCGGGTTCCAGGTGTCGGGCGAGATGAGCAACGTGATGGTGTTCCTGACCGCCACTGGCGAGAACCACCATGACCTGGGGCTGGTCCGGGTTGGCGACGAGGCCCCGTCTCCGGTGCCCATGGCGGTGGGGCTGTACCACGTGGCCATCCGACTCCAGGACATCGAGGCCGTCAAAGAGGCGCACCGCCTGCTGACCGAGCATGGCCTCCTGCGTGGCGCCTCGGATCATGGCGTCAGCAAGAGCCTGTACACCGTCGACCCCGACGGGAACGAGATCGAGCTGTACTGCGACGCCCCCCGCGACGAGTGGGAGGGCCGGGTCGCCGAGGTGATGACGGTGAAACCGCTCCGACTGGAGTGACCGCCGCCGAACCACAGCCATCCCCTTCGAGACACCGATGGCGATGGATCGCCCTCGGGCTCGCCGTCACGATCGTGCTCCTGGCGGTCTGGTCCCCGTCCCGCGTGGCGTTCCAGACGCTGGCCCTCATCCCGACCCTGGTCGAGGTCGGCCCCAATCCGCTGGGACTCGCGCCCGCGCCGACCCACGAGGTCATCACCTATACCGCGCCCGACGGGACCGAGCTCCCCGCCGACCTGTGGCTCCCGGCATCGGCCTCCGCCGACCGACCGGTGGGCGCCGTCATCCTGGTTTCCGGCATCAACTCCCAGGGTCGCGCGCATCCCGAGCTGGAGCGGATCGGCGCGGCCATGTCCCGGGCGGGGGCAGGGGTCATGATTCCCGAGCTGCCGGTGTTCTTCCAGGCGCGGGTCGACGCCACCGAGGTCGGTCGCATCGTGGCCTCGTTCGAGCGGCTGGCCGAGCAGCCCCAGGTGGACCCGGATCGGGTCGGGATCATGGGCATCTCGGTGGGTGGCAGCCTGGCGCTCATCGCGGCCGCCGACCCGGCCATCGCAGACCAGGTGCACTGGGTCGGGGCTTTCGGCGCCTACGCTGACGCCGGCGAGATCATGACCAGTGTCGCCAGCCACCAGTACCGGCTGGGCGATCAGATCCTTGACTGGGACCCGGCCCTGCTGGTCCGTCAGCTCGTGTTCGGCCTCGTCACCGACCAGGTCATCAACGGCCGGGACCACGGCTATCTCTACGGCGCGTACGACGACCTCAACAACCGCGACGTCCATCCCATCCCCGACGCCCACTTGCCGCTGGCCAGCGAAGCCGGTCGCGCGGCGGAGGCCATCATCCTGTCCAGGACCCTCCCGCAGGCCGAGGCTGCCCTGGCGGCGGCGCCTGCCAACCTGCGCCACCTCCTCGACGGGATCAGTCCCATCCGGTACGTGGACGGGATCAAGACCACCGTGTTTCTCATGCACGACGTCAGCGACCACCACATCCCGTACGCGAACTCCCGCGAGCTCGCGGCCGCCATGGAGGCTGCGGGGGTGACCGTGCACCTGGGCGAGTTCCGGCTGTTTGACCACGTCCAGCCCGAGACGGCCGACCCCATGGCCGCCGCACCCGAGATCTGGAAGCTGTTCTGGTTCATCCGCGACATCGCGCAGGAGACGCTCTGAGGTCGGCTCGCGCTAACGGAACGAGCTGAGTACCCCGAACCCGACCAGCAGGATGAGCCCCACGATCACGATCACGATCACGTAGACCCGGTTTGGGCGCGGCGGGAGCGGCTGGTAGGGACGGCCGCGCCGCTTACGAGTCACGATCGGGCCCTCACCACTCTCGTCGAAAGAGGAATGGCGTGGTGAGCGCCTCGCGGGTGCCGACCGAGCGGAGCTGCTTGCGGACCCGCTTCAGCAGCTTCCCGTGATACGTGCCGTCGCCGTACGGCTCGTGGAGGCGGGCCACGTCCCACTCGCGCATGCCGCTCACCGCGGCCCGGGGGAGGTAGCGGTCAAGGATCGGTCGCGCCTCGTCGATGGCCACGAAGGTGCGGGCCCGGACCCCGTTGTCGAGCACGGTGAGCAGGTCGCCAAAGCTCACGTCCACGTCGACGACCAGGGTCGTGAGCCGCTCCATGGAGCCGGGCATGCGCTCGGGCTTGAACAGGCTGGTCAGGAGGACCTTGCGCTCGTCGGTCGGGAGGTCCGCCAGGGCGGAACGAAGGTTGGGCCACTCCCCGGACTCATCGGCCACCGGGACGAGGTAGTCGTACAGGCGCACCATCATCGGTCTGGTCAGGGTAGCCGGTCTGACGGCCGGTACAATCGGGCGATGCTGCTCGAAGGCAAGAAGGTCCTCGTCACCGGCGTCCTGACCGATGACTCGATCGCCTACTCGGTCGCCAAGGTCGCGCAGGAGTCCGGGGCGGAAATCGTCCTGACCAGCTTCGGGCGGGCGATGAGCATCACCCAGCGAGTCGCGCGGCGGCTCGACCCGGTCCCCGACGTGCTGGAGATGGACGTCAACGACGACGCCCAGATCGCGGGCGTAGCCACGGACCTGGACCGACGGTGGGGTCGGCTCGACGGGCTGCTGCACGCCATCGGCTTTGCCCCGCAGGACGCGATGGGCGGTGGCTTTCTCGATACCCCGTGGGAGAGCGCGGCGGTCGCCTTCCAGACCAGTGCCTACTCCCTCAAGGCGCTCACCGCCGGCATGCTGCCCCTGCTCAGGGTGTCGGGTGCCGACGGTGGAGCCAGTGTGGTGAGCCTCACCTTCGACGCCCGCTACGCGTGGCCGATCTACGACTGGATGGGCGTCGCCAAGGCGGGCCTGGAGTCCATCACCCGGTATCTTGCACGCGACCTGGGGCCGTCCGGGATCCGCGTCAACACCGTCTCCGCCGGCCCGATCCGCTCCATGGCCGGCAAGAACATTCCCGGCTTCGGCCAGCTCACCGGTCGCTGGGGTGACCGCGCCCCGCTGGGCTGGGACGTGTCGGACTCACTGCCGGTCGGTCGGATGGTCTGCTTCCTGATGAGCGACTGGGCGCCGCTGACCACCGGCGAGATGATCCACGTCGACGGCGGGTTCCATGCCCTGGGCATCGGCCTGGGCGAGGGGAGCGACGACTCTCAGGGATAGGCGCGCAGGATGACCGTGGCGTTGTGCCCGCCGAACCCGAACGAGTTTGACATCGCGGTCCGGACCTTCAGGTGGCGGGCAACGTTGGGAACGTAGTCCAGGTCGCAGTCCGGGTCAGGCGTCTCGTAGTTGATGGTGGGCGGGATTACGCCCTCCCGAATGGCCTGTACGCAGACCACCGCCTCAACGACCCCGGCCGCTCCCAGCATGTGCCCGGTCATGGACTTGGTCGAGCTGATCGGGACGCGGTAGGCGTCCTCGCCCAGGGCGCGCTTGATGGCGAACGTCTCGCTCCGGTCGTTCAACGGGGTGCTCGTCCCGTGGGCGTTGATGTAGTCGATGTCGCCCGGACCGATCCCCGCCTTGGCCATCGCCCGGGTCATGGAGCGGGCCGCGCCTCGCCCCTCCGGCTCGGGAGCGCTGACGTGGAACGCATCGGCGGCATTGCCGTAGCCGATGACCTCGGCCAGCGGGGTGGCCCCCCGGTCCAGCGCGAAGTCGAGGCGCTCCAGCACCAGCCCGCCTGCGCCCTCACCGACAACGAATCCGTCGCGATCCTTGTCGAATGGCCGCGACGCGTGCATGGGGTCGTCGTTGCGGGTGGACAGCGATCCGGTCCGGTGGAACGCGGCCAGCGCGAGGGGCGTGACCGGAGCCTCCGTGCCGCCCACGACCATG
Source organism: uncultured Chloroflexia bacterium (assembly GCA_963816215.1). Lineage (GTDB taxonomy): Bacteria > Chloroflexota > Limnocylindria > QHBO01 > QHBO01 > DASTEQ01. The sequence goes on from CAWFKB010000001.1 coordinate 41,138, forward strand.
GCCAGCGCATCGCCGCGCCTGATGATTTCGGCCGCTTCGCCCACCGCGTTCGTGCCGGTCGCGCAGGCCGAGATGACGCAGAAGTTGACGCCCAGCAGGCCGAACTGGATGGCCACCTGCCCCGACGCCATGTCCGGCAGCATGTTCACCGCCGTCAGCGGCGTCACGCGATCCGGGCCGTCCTCGCGCATGACCCGCGCGGCCTCGTCCAGGCTGCTCAGCCCGCCGATCCCGGTGCCGATGAGCACGCCGACTTCCTCCGCCAGGTCGCCCTCGGGCCGCAGGCCGGCCTGGGCCAGGGCCTGGGTGGAGGTGGCCATCGCAAACTGGATCACGCGGTCCGCCCGGCGGGCGTCCTTGGGGTCCATCCAGTCGGTCGGGTCGAAGTCCACGACCTCGGCCGCAAACCTCGTCCGGAAGCGACTGGAGTCGAAGCGATCGATGTGGTGTGCGACCGAGGTTCCGGCCAGGCAGTTGCGCCACAGCGTGGCCACGTCATTGCCAAGCGGCGTGATGGCGCCCATCCCCGTGATGACGACTCTCGATGACGGTGGTGCTTCGGCTGGCATACTCGGGGCAGATTATGCGGCGAGACCGATGAAGGCAGTCATCTTCCACCGGCGCGGGACCCCCGACGTCCTGTCGTACGAGGATGTCCCGGACCCGGTCCCGGCACCGGGAGAGGTCCTGGTCCGGATGGGCGCCTGCGGCCTGAACCACCTCGACCTCCACGTCCGCGAGGGGAGCCACGGGATGCGCGCCCCGCTACCGCACATCGGGGGACTGGAACCGGCCGGTACGATCGCCGCCCTCGGTGCGGACGTGAGCGGCTGGTCGGTCGGGGACCGCGTGATCGTGCTCGCGTTCACCGCGGACGGCACCTGCTCCTTCTGCCTCGACGGGCGCGAGAACCTGTGCGAGAACCGCGAGATCATCGGCATGAGCCGCGACGGCGGGTTTGCCGAGTACCTGACCGCGCCGGCCTCGTGCCTGGTCAGGACGCCGGACCGCATCACCGATGCCGAGGCCGCGGCGCTGCCGTCCGCATTCGGGACCGCCTGGCACATGCTCGTCAGCCGCGCGGCCACCAAGCCCGGTGAGTGGGTGCTGGTCCTGGCCGCGGGGTCGGGGATCGGCAGCGCCGCCATCCAGATCGCCCGCGAGCTGGGGTGCACGGTGATCGCCACGGCTGGGTCAGCCGACAAGCTGGAGAAAGCCCGCGAGCTGGGCGCTCACTACGTCATCAACCACGCCGAAACGCCGCGTTTCGAGTTCGAGGTCCGGAAGATCACCGATGGGCGGGGCGTGGACGTCGTGTTCGAGCACATCGGTCCCGCCACCTGGGCGCACAGCCTGGCCAGCCTGCGAACCGGCGGACGGGTGGTGACCTGTGGAGGCCTCACCGGTCGCATGGCCGAAACCGATCTCTGGAACCTGTTCTGGCGCCAGTTCACGATCCTGGGTTCCATGGGCGCGACCCGCTCGGACATGGCGGGCGTGCTCGAATTGGTGGAGGCAGGCCGCGTGTCACCCGTCATCGACCGCACCTTCCCGTTGGCCCAGACCCGCGAGGCGCAGGAGCATCTCGAAGCGCGCCGCGCCTTTGGCAAGGTGGTCGTCGTCGCGGACTGACGTCCGCCCCGATCACCCCTTCGGAAGCTGGACCAGGCCGAGGATGTTGCCTTCGCTGTCGCGGAACCAGGCCGAGCGGACTTCGCCGCGGGTCGCAATCGAGTCGACCGTCTTGAGGTTGGGGTAGTCGTATTCCTCGAAGACCACGCCCCGGGCCTTGAGGTCCCGGACCTCGGCTTCGACGTCAGGAATGGACCAGCCCATCAGCGTGTTCGGCGCCTGGCCGGCATTGGGGCTGGGATAGAGAACGAAACGGGTCCCCTCGGACGCCTCGTAGAAGACGCCGGTCGGCAGCTCACCCGCTGGGGAGAAGCCGAGCTTGTCGGCGTACCACTGGCGCGCCCGGTCGAGATCGGCGGCCGGGATGGTGGTGTGACAGGGATGATCGGTCAGCACGGATCGGCTCCTTCTGGGTGGGTTAGCTAGTTTGGGTTGGCTAGGAATCGTCAGTCGCATACAGGTCGGGATCGAGGAGCCAGGCCAGCTCGCCGGCGCCCGGCTCGGGGATCCCGGGAAACTCGACACAGGCCAGTCCGCCCTTCCGCAATCGAACCGCGCGGGCGCCGGTCAGGACACCCACCGCGCTCGATAGGTCAGGTTCGTGGCCTGCGAACAACACGCGTCGCGCGTCGCGATGCGCCGCCAGCGCCCGCGCGAAGTCGCCCCAGTCGGCCCCAGGGCGGAGCTGGTCGTCCACCACGATCTCGCGATCCAGGCCCATGGCCGACACGAACACCTCGGCGGTCCGGAGCGCACGCGGCAAGGGGGAGCTGATAACGACGTCGGGCCTCAGGTTCAGGCGCCGCCAGAGCGTCACCGCGGACTTGAGGGCGGCAACCCCCGACGCGGTCAACTCGCGCTCGTCATCGGTCGGGTCCGTCGGGTCTCCCTGCCCGGCCTTGCCGTGGCGGAGGAAGTAGAGGATCACCGAGGGCTTCGCACGATCAGTCGGGGAAGGCCTCGGGACCCCGGTCCGCGAGCTCCTTCGCTTCGGCGGCCGCGTCCGCCGGGGGGAGCCAGCTGAATGGGTAGGCCGGGTCCTCCAGCTCCCCGGCCTGGCGGGTGAGGTGGAGGGGATGGAAGGTATCGATCATGACCGCCAGCTCCTCGGTCGCCTCACGGCCGATGGACGCCTCCACGGTCCCCGGATGGGGTCCATGCGCGATGCCCGCCGGGTGGACGGTGAACGAGCTGATCTCGACTCCGCGCCGGCTCATGAAGTTGCCGGCCACGTAGTAGATGACCTCGTCGCTGTTGATGTTCGAGTGGTTGTAGGGGGCCGGGATGGCCAGCGGGTGGTAGTCGAACTTGCGGGGAACGAATGAGCAGACGACGAAGTTGCGGGCCTGGAAGGTCTGGTGGACCGGGGGCGGCTGGTGAACGCGCCCGGTGATCGGTTCGAAGTCGCTGATGTTGAAGGCGTACGGGTACAGGTAGCCGTCCCATCCGACCAGGTCGAATGGATGGTGGGCGTAGTGGTAGGCCGTGACCCGGCCGCGGGTCTTGACCTCGACGATGAAGTCGCCGATCTCCGTGCGCGGGTCCATGTCGGCCGGCGGGCGGATGTCACGCTCGGCATATGGCGAATGCTCGAGCAGCTGGCCGTACTCGTTGCGGTAGCGGCGCGGCGGCTCCAGGTTGGACGGGCACTCCAGCCACAGCATCCGGTGCGCTTCGCCATCGGCCGGGATGACCCGGTAGGTGGTGCCGATGGGGATGACGAGGTAGTCGCCCGGGCCGTATTCGATCGGTCCGAAGATGGTCTCCAGCGTCCCGTGACCCTCGTGCACGAACAGCATCTCGTCCGCTTCGCCGTTGCGGTAGTAGCGCGTCATGGCTTGCGCGGGGCGGACCACGCCAAACACCACGTCGCTGTTGAAGAAGAGCGGGACGCGACCGGTGACCGCGTCTCCCTCGGGCTCCACGTCTTTGGTGTTGACCAGGTAGTGGCGATGCGGCGCGTCCGACCAGGGTTCAAGCGCGACGTCGCGGACCTTTTCGATCCGATGCGTCTGGGTGGGCGGTGTCCCGTGGTACAGGAGCGAGGCCCGTCCGCTGAACCCTTCGACCCCGAACAGCTCCTCGGCATAGAGCGAGCCGTCGGGCTGTCGAAACTGGGTGTGGCGCTTGGGTGGCACCTGGCCGCGCCGAACGTAGAACACGGGCGCCCATTCTAGAACCGCGGCACTTGCGGCCCGCGCGCTAGGCGGTCGTTGGCGCCTCTGCCGGCTCCTTCCGCGACCGGCGGGCGGCCGGGCGGGGGTTGTTGGCCACCGCGGCCAGGATGGCCTTGAGCTCGAACGGCGTCAGTCCCGGATGCTTGGACAGGATCCGGGCAGCCATGCCTGCGACATGGGGCGCCGCGAACGAGTTCCCTGTGGCCACCGTCTCGGTGCCGTCCTTCCATGCAATGGGCACGTCGACGCCCCATGCCCCGAACTCGACCGGTGGATTGGGGTTGTAGTAGAGACGCCACGGATCGGGCTCAGCGTGAGCGGCGACCGAGATCACGCTGCTGAACAACGACGGATACGACGCGACGTTCACGTTGTTCGCGGCGCTCACCAGCGCCACGTTGCGGAAGTAGGCCTCGTCGGCCAGCTCGTGAAAGGTCGAATACAGCGACTCGCTCTTCGAGCTGAGGCTGAGGTTCGCGACCTGGACGCCCCGCTCGATCGCCCACGACAGGCCCTCGACGAAGGCCGCGCCCTTTCCCCTCAGGTCCTCGTTGAGGACCCGGACCGAGACGATCTCCACATCCGGCGCCAGGCCAACGATGATCCCCGCGCACGCGGTCCCGTGCCCGTACAGGTCGATCGGCTTGTCGGGGACGACCTCTGGCTCACCCCGCTTGTCGAGGCGGACCGCGACACTTTCGACCAGCCTGCCTTCGACCCACGGATGGTCGCCCTCGACCCCGCTGTCCACGACCGCGACCGTGACGCCCTTACCTCGCGACCCGCCCCAGGCCCAGGCCCGATCGATCCGGCGCAGGCCCGCTCGTCGGGCCAGTCGGTCGGCGGCGGCAAACGGCTCCGCCCAGGCCGGAAGGTCTTCGAGCTCCTCGTCGTCAGCCATGGAAACCGATGACCGTCAGCGGCGGCGGCCGCGCGACGCCGCGGCATGGGCGCCCACCGCGCGCAGGATCTCGGTCACCAGCTGGAGGTCGTGTCCGCCCAGACCGCGGAGCGCGGCCACCTGGTCGGCCAGCTCCCAGTAGGGCGACTCATCGTCCTGGTCGAGGTCGACTGCGGCGGCGCTCACCAGCGCGTCCAGCTGAGCGTCGCTCAGGGCGTCTCCGCCTGCCCGCGAGAAGGCGGAGCGCAGCAGGCGAGGCAGCTCGCGCTGGGCCCGGGTGACGGCGATGGCCGTCGCCGCCTGGGCGGCGAACACGCCGAGCAGCTCCATGTCATGGAGGGTGAACGTGGCCGATCCCTTCTTGTCCAGGACCTGGAGGACGCCGTGGGTTCCCTGCTCATCGGCGAGCGGGACCGCCGCGATGGAGCGCGGGACGTAGCCGGTGCGCTCGGCCGCCTTACGGTCGAAGCGCGGGTCGGAGCCAACGTCCGACAGGGCAAGCGCCTGGCCGGTCGAGAACACGAAGCCGGCGATCCCCTGGCTGGGCTTGACGCTCTTGCCGATGGCCCCGGCCCCCTGCGGGCCGGCCGCCACCCGGAACTCGAGCCGGTCCGGATCGGTCTCGAACAGGGCGATGGAGGCCGCCTCGGCATCGAACAGGCGCACCGTCGCGTCAACGATGGATTGCAGCAGCCGTTGCTCGCCGTTTGGGTCGAGCCGGGCCGCCACCGCGGTCCGCCGGGCTCCTGCCCGAACGATGGTCAGGGCTTCGTCCAGCGCCTGGCGGTCAGCAGCTCGGGGACGATCGGTCATCGGGACATAGCGTAAGGCGGCGAGGTGAGCCTCGCCGCCTTACCTGCTCGGGAAGCAGTAATTACCGCTTCTTGGCTCGGGACCGCTTGTGGCCTTCGACGTCGTCGCCGGTCTCGCGCTTCTTGGCCGGGCTCGTGGCTCGGGCCTTGGCTCGGGACCGCTTGTGGCCTTCGACGTCGTCGCCGGTCTCGCGCTTCTTGGCCGGGCTCGTGGCTCGGGCCTTGGCTCGGGACCGCTTGTGGCCTTCGACGTCGTCGTCGGTCCGCTGGCGGCTCCTGGCCTTCGCCGGCGCAGTTGCCTTGGCCTTGACACGCGCCTTCGCGTGGCCTTCGGTGTCGTCATCGGCGCGCTGACGGCTCTTGGCCTTCACCTGCGCCGAATTCTTGGCCTTGACCCGTGCGTGGGCGTGGCCCGAGGTGTCGTCGTCATCGGCGCGCTGTCGGCTCTTGGCCTTCACCTGCGCCGAAGACTTGGCCTTCACTCGTGCATGAGCATGGCCAGAGGTGTCGTCGTCGTCAGAGACGCGACCCCGGATTCTGATCTTTCCGTCCATTTGTGGCTGTTGCCTCCCGATTATTGTTCCGGCCCCGGCGGACCGGAATCTCTGGCCTGACGGTAGGGTACCGCGTCTGTCGTCTCGGATCACCCCGGCGACACTGCGGTTGTCATCTGCGCGACACCCGCTCAGCGGGCGGCGTCCTGTTCGAGCCGATCCAGGTCGGGAATGATCAGGGTTTCGCGGTCGATGTGGACCAGGTCCCGGTCCACCAGCTCGGCCAAGAGCCGGTTCACGCTCTGCCGCGTCCCGCCGATCATGGCAGCCAGCTCCGACTGTGTGAAGGGCCAATCGAGGGTGGCCTCGGTCAGGCCCTCCGCCGTCCGGTGCGGGGGCGGATCAGATTCCTGCGCCAGACGGACGAGGCGGCTGGCCAGGCGTCCCGCGAGATCGAGGAAGTGCAGCTCCTCCACGTGTCCCGTCAGCCGTCGCAGCTCGCCGGCCAGGGAATGGAGGAGCGCGTCGCGGAGTGCGGCGTTGCGCCCCAGCTCCTCGAGGAACGGGTCGCGGTGCAGGCTCAGGGTCTCGGTCGGCTCCACGGCGGTGGCGGTGGCGGACCGCGGCGCGGTGTCCAGGACCGAAAGCTCCCCGAAGAAGTCGCCCGTCCGCACGGTGGCGATGATCGCCTCCTCGCCCTCGGGGGACGGCAGGCTGATCTTCACCGCGCCCGACGCCACGACATGGAGCGCGTCCCCCGGATCGCCCTGGTGGAAGATCACCTCTCCCCGGCGATACCGGTGCCGGCGCAGGTGGCGCGCCAGGTCCGCGAGATCGGCCTCGGCAAGACCGGCGAAGAGCGGGCACCGGCCGAGCAGGGCGGCGTCGCCGCCCGCTGATGCGTCGGTCGAGAAGGTCATCGGTCAGACCCCGTCAGGGCTCCGCGGTGGACGTCGAGCAGACGCGAGCTCAGGCCCGGGCCCGAGCCCACCAGCGCGAGGAACCGCTCCCCGTCGAGCGAGAGAACCGTCCCGTCTGTCGAAGCGGCCACGGTGGCGGTCCGGGGCGTTCGCCCCAGCAGGCCGATCTCCCCGAACGCGTCGTCCGGGCCCAGCGAACGCAGGAAGCGCGGCGTCCCGCCGGGATCCTTGACCTGGGTGACCTCGAATGCGCCGTCCACGATGAAGAAGAATCGGTCGGCCGGGTCTCCCTGGCGGACGACGACCTCGCCCGCGGGCACGCGCCTCCGTTCGAGGTGGCGCGCTGCCTGTTCGAGGGACGCCGGCGAGAGACCAGCGAACATGGGCAGACCGATGAACCGATCCGCCGCCGGATCGGCCTTCGCCGCAGAAGATTGCCCTACCAGCAACGTGCCCACCAGGGTGGCCCCAACCATGAGGACCCCGAAAGCGAGCAGGACGACGACCGGGTCGAGCGCCGCAGCCAGGACCGGGGCCAGGAAGGCGCCGAGCGCGTAGGCCGAGACGGTCAGCGTGTCCATGGCGCCGATCCCGCGACCGCGGATGGAGTCGGGAACCTCGCGCTGGAAGATCGTGGTCGCCACCACCTCGAGCAGGAGCATGCCCGCAGTCGCCACCGCCATCGCCGCCAGGGCGGCCAGCAGCACCGAGGACTGGCCGACCAGGATGATCCCGACGCCCAGGGTGACCCCGCCCACCGCGAGCGGAACCTCGAGCCGGCGGCCCATGGTGATCGGCCCGGCCAGGAGCGCTCCGAGGAGGCCGCCAAGGCCGATGGCCGCGTTCAACCAGCCCGTCCCCGAATCACCGGTGCCCAGGACCTCGAACGCGATGACCACGGTCAGCACGGCCAGCCCGCCCGACACGAAGCCGTCTACCAGGTTGATGATCCCCAGGCCGGAGAGGGAACGCATGGCGGGGCGAACGGCCTCGCGGAGCGACGGCACCGCCGCGTCGGGAACCGCCTCACCCGGGCTTGCTGGCTCCTTCGGCTCAGCGCGGCGCTCCACCTTTGGCAGGTGCCACAGGACGGCGGCCACGACCAGGAACGTCACCCCGTTCAGGAAGAACGCGATCGGAATGTTTCCGAGGCCGATCAGGATGGCGGCCACCGCCGGGCCGATGATGAACGCCAGGTTGTCCAGGCTTGACCAGGCCGCGTTCGCTGGTCCCAGCTCCTGCTCGTCACGGACCAGGTTCGGGATGAGCGAGCCGATGGCCGGACTGAAGAAGGCCGAGAAGCAGGCCGCCACCAGGCTGAGGACGACGATGGCCAGGATCGGGCCCTCGACCAGGGCCAGCGCGGTGAGGCCGAACATGATCACGCCGCGGGCGAGGTCGGTCGTGATCAGGATCAGACGGCGGTCGTACCGATCGGCGGCGATGCCGGCCGGAACCGAAAGCAGGATGTACGGGACGATTCGTGCCGCCCCCACGATGCCCAGGACGAGCGGGGAGGCGCCGGACTTGTAGACCACCACGAAGAGGGCGACGAGGTACAGCCAGTCCCCGATGGACGACACGAACTCGCCGATGAAAAGTCGGGCGAGCGCGGGGTTGGCGAAGACGCGCCGGTAACTGGCGAGGCTGCCCATCGGTGTCGGCAGTCTACCCGTACACTCCGAGGCGCCCATGCCGGTCCCCGTCATTCGTTCCGATGCCCACCTGGCCCACGACGGCCTGATCGAGGTCGAGCGTGGAGAGGCCATTCCCGGCTACGACACGCCCGCCCGGGCGATCGAGATCGAGCGCGCGCTGACCGAGGCCGGCGGCTATCGGTTCGAGGAGCCAACCGAGCACGGCACCGAACCGATCATGGCCGTCCATGACCCCATCCTGCTCGAGGTCCTGGCCGCGGCCTGGGACGAGGGTCTGGCCGCCGGGCTGACCGATGGGACGCAGCCGCTCATCCCGGGCACCTTCCTGACCACGAACTACGCCGCCGGGCACGCCACCGGGGTTCCGGGTCCGGGCCATCGGGTGTTCGCCTACACCTTCGACACGGCGACCCCCATCGTGGCCGGCACGTACCAGGCGGCGCGAGTCTCGGTGGACATCGCCCTCACCGCGTTTGATCGCGCGCTGGGTGGCGCCCGGGTCTCGTACGGCCTGTGCCGTCCGCCCGGCCATCACGCCGGCCGCGCGCTGTTCGGCGGCTATTGCTTCTTCAACAACGCCGCCATCGTGGCCCAGTCCCTGTCCGGGGTGGGCGCGTCGCGAATCGCGATCCTCGACATCGACTACCACCACGGCAACGGCACCCAGCAGCTGTTCTGGGAACGCCACGACATCCTGTACGTGTCACTCCACGGAGACCCGGCGCGCGCGTACCCGTATTACTCGGGCTACGCTTCGGAGACCGGATTCGGGGCGGGGGAGGGCTGCAACCTGAACATTCCACTCCCGGCCGGGACCGATGGCGACGCGTACCTCGCCGCGCTCGAGGTGGGCCTGGCCGCCATCCGGGGCCACGACCCCGACGCGCCGCTCGTCGTCTCGCTCGGCTTCGACACGTTCGAGCGCGACCCGATTGCCGACCTGGCTATCACGACCGCTGACTACGGCCGGATCGGCGCCGCCATTCGCGAGCTGGACCTGCCGGTCATCGTCCTTCAGGAAGGCGGCTACGCGGTCGATGCCATCGGTGCCAACGCGGTCTCCTTCCTCGGCGGCCTCGTCGGGACGTAGGCCCTCAGGCCCGGTCGCTCGGAGATGGCCGCCATCAGGCGTGCGCCCGAGCGGGGCTGCCCCCCAGGATGGATCGGTACGACTCGGGGTCTACGTTCCCCCCGCTCAGGACGATGACCCGCGGTCCCCGCAGCGGCCCGGCGGCACCGGTCAGGTGAGCGGCCATCCCCGCGGCACCCGACGGTTCGACGACGAGGCGCGCGCGGCCGGCGAGCTGACGCATGGCCTCCCGCATGTCGTCGTCGGAGACGGTGACGATGTCGGTGACCAGAGCCTGGATGTGCGCCCATGGCAGGTTGCCGAGGCGGTTCACTCGGAGACCGTCAGCGATCGTCCGATGCGTCTGCTCGGTGGTCCAGGCCCGGATCTCGCCCGCCAGAAACGACTCACGGGCATCGGCGGCGTCCTCCGGCTCCACCCCGATCACCCGTGCGTCGGGCCGGAGCCCCTTCACCGCCACCGCCACTCCGCTGATGAGCCCGCCGCCGCTCACCGGGACGAGGACCTCCGCCACCTCGGGGAGGTCCTCGACGATCTCGAGGCCGCAGGTTCCCTGGCCGGCGATGATCTCGGGGTCGTCGTACGGCGGGACGAGCGTGAGCCCGCGCTCCGTAGCGAGTCGCTCCGCCAGCTCGCGCCGGGCGTCGTTGCCTGGCGCTGCGAGCATCAGCTCGGCGCCGTCGGCCCGGACCCGATCGACCTTGATCTGCGGGGCGTCCTCGGGCATGACGATGACGGCGTGAATCCCGAGCAACCGGGCGCAGCGGGCCACGGCCTGCGCGTGGTTGCCGCTCGAGTACGTGATGACCCCCGCCCCGCGCTCGGCATCGGTCAACGTGGAAAGCCGGTTGTAGGCGCCCCGCATCTTGAACGCTCCCACCGGTTGCAGGCTTTCGGGCTTGAGCCACACGTCGTCGTCCCACGGCAGCAGCGGGGTGCGGACCGCCGTTCCCCGAATCCGCTCCGCGGCCGCGCGTACCTGGTCCAGCGTGACGAGCACGGACCGATGCTACCCGCGGCGGCCAATTGACACGAGAGCCCTCCTCGGGACTAGAGGTTCCCGCGTTTCTCCTGCTCGCGCTCGATGGCCTCGAACAGGGCCTTGAAGTTTCCGACCCCGAACCCGCGCGAGCCGTGGCGTTCGATGATCTCGAAGAAGAACGTGGGCCGGTCCTGGACGGGCTTGGTGAAGATCTGGAGCAGGTAGCCCTCTTCGTCGCGATCGGCCTCGATGCCCAGCTCCTCGAGCGTGTCCATCGGTATCCCGACGTCTCCGACCCGCTCGGGCAGCGCGGCGTAGTACTCGTGCGGTAGCCCGAGGAACTCGATGCCGCGTTCGCGGAGGGCTCGCACCGTGCCCACGATGTCGGTGGTGCGCAGCGCAATGTGCTGGGTGCCGGCCTCAAGGTAGTAATCCAGGAACTCCTGGATCTGGCTCTTCTTCTTGCCGGCCGCGGGCTCGTTGATGGGGAACTTGATCCGCCCGTTCCCGTTCTGCATGACCTTGCTCATCAGGGCGCTGTATTCGGTGTGGATCACCTTGTCGTCGTAGTGGATGAGCTGGCTGAAGCCCAGCACCTCGCGGTAGAAGTCCACGAACCGATTCATGTCGCCCAGCTCCACGTTGCCGACGCAATGATCGACCTCGAGCAGCGTCTGCCCCGTGCCCGATGGCGCCGGGTCCTTGATGCGTCGATAGCCGGGGGCGTAGGCGCCGGCATAGTCGCTCCGGTCCACGAAGGTGTGGATGACCTCCCCGTAGGTGTGAATGGCGCTGGTTCGGAGGACCCCTTTCTCGCCGGGCAGTTCCCCGGGCTCCCGCGCGGACCGGGCGCCGCGCTGCGTGGTCTCGCGCCAGGCGGATTCCACGTCGTCAACGGCGAACGCGATGTCGTGCACCCCGTCGCCGTGGCGCGCGACGTGCTCCGCCAATTCACCGTCCGGGGTGATGGGCGCGGTCAACACGAAGCGGATGTCGTTCTGGACCATCACGTAGCTGGCCCGGTCGCGGACCCCGGTTTCCAGTCCCGCGTAGGCGACCGGGGTGAACCCCCACAGGGTCCGGAAGTAGTGCGCCGCCTGCTTGGCGTTTCCCACCCAGAACTCGACATGGTCGATGCCGTTAAGCGGAAGGAAATCGGTCGTTTCGGTGGCTGGCGCGGGCTTGGTGGTTGTCATCGGCCGCATGGTACGCCTGACGTCGAGGGCAGACGCGGCACGGTATCCTGCCGTCCCATGATCATCATCGTCTTCATCATCATCGGCCTGGTTGCCGGCTGGATCGCGAACCGCGTGGTCGGCGCGCGCCGATCCTTCACCCCGCTCGAGCTGCTCGTCGTCGGGCTGGCCGGTTCGGTGGTGGGCGGGACCTTGTTCAGCCTGCTCCTGGGTGAAGGGCTCGACCTGCGGCCCGGCGGGTTCATCGGCGCCACCGTGGGCGCGATCCTGATCTTGGCCGTGTACGGCCCGGTCCGCGATCGGATGCGCGGCTAGCTAGTCGACGTCGGCCGCGAGCGCCACGTCGATCATCCGCTCGACGGCGGCGTTCAACTCGTCGGGGCTCAGGTAGGTGTGCTCCTGGTTCTCTTCGCCGCTGTCGATGTCCACGGCCACTCCGAGGCAGGCGGCCTGGGCGCCGCGTGTCGCTGCCAGGTGGAACAGGACGCTGGCCTCCATCTCCACCGAGAGCACGCCGGCGGCGCGCCACGGATCGACGAAGTGCGAGTCGGGGTGGTAATGCGAGAACACGTCGATGCTCGCGATGGGGCCGACGTGATGCGGAACTCCGAGCCGCTCGGCAGCATGGACGAGCGCGTGAGTCAGCGCAAAGTCCGCCGCCGGGGCCGTCGGTCGTCCGCCCATGAGCGTCCCCACCGTGCCGTCAATCGGCGCGGCCGAGGTGGCGATGATGAGATCGCCCAGGCCGATCGTGTTGGTCAGCGCCCCGGTGGTACCCACCCGGACGAGCTGGCGCACGCCGAGCCGGAGCAGCTCCTCGGCCACGACCCCGATGGACGGTCCGCCCATGCCCGAGGTCTGGACGCTCACCGGCCGCCCGTTGACGGTCCCGGTGTATCCCAGCAGGAGCCGATGGTCGTTGACCAGTCGCGCGCCCTCCAGCCCGCCATCGAACCGGCTGGCGATGAGGGTCGCCCGCTGGGGATCACCGGGGACGAGGACGAAGGGCGCGTAGTCGCCCGGCTCGGCATGCAGGTGGATCTGCGGCACGAACGTAGCCTAGCCGGTCAGGGGCTCGTCTAGCATGGCTGCGTGAATCGGTACGCCGAGGAGCTCGAGTTTGCGGTCCGCATGGCGCGCGCGGCCGGGACGCTGATCCTCGAGTCGTACGGCCGGGTGGGTCGGGTTCGGCACAAGAGCCGCCGCGACGTCGTGACCGATGTCGACTACCGCTCCGAGGCCCTCATCGACAGGCGCATCAAGCGCCGCTTCCCGGCGGACGGAATCCTGGCCGAGGAAGCCGGAGGGGACCGGGTGGGCGGGACCGATGGCGCCCGGCGCTGGTGGGCGATCGACCCGCTGGACGGGACGGTCAACTACGCGAACGGGATTCCCTATTTCTGCGTCTCGATTGCCCTGATCGACGAGCAGGTACCGGTGCTCGGGGTCGTCTTCGATCCGCTCCGCGGTGACCTGTACACCGCGACGTCGCGGAGCGCGGCCCGATTGAACGGCGCGTTGGCCAAGGCGTCGACCAAAGAGGCGCTCGGCGATTGCGTGGTCAGCTTGGCCATCCTCGGGTATGGCGGCCTGGCCCGGGAGCGGCGGATCGCCCCCGAGATCCGGATCCATCGGCGGATGGGGAGCGCGGCGCTGTCGCTCGCATCGGTCGGCGCGGGGCGCTTCGACGCGTTCGTGCAGAACGGCGGGCTGTCGCGCTGGGACGTGGCTGCGGCCGGCCTGATCGCCGAGCGTGGTGGAGCGGTGGTCACCAACCTGGCCGGCGGACCATGGTGGGACCCGAACCAGGCCGAGCCGATGTTGAACGTCGTGGCCGCTCCTGCACCGCGCCACGAAGAGCTCCTCAGTCTCCTGCGTGGAGCGGGTACCCGGGTCCGCTCCCGACGCTGACCCAGCCCGGTCAGCCAGAGGTCAATGCGGACCCGAGCATCGACAGGGTCCGCGCGGTGGCTCCCCAGACTCGGTGGCCGTTCCATCGGTACACGCCCGTCCGGAGCACGACCTCGGGCAGGACGATCTCTTCCTCGGTGAGCCCGTCATCGGTGAGCAGGCGGCTCAGCGGAAAGGCGAGGATCTCCTCCACCTCCTCGACGCGCGCCGAGAGGACCGGTGGCGCGCCGGCCACCGCGACCACCGGGGTCAGCTCGAAGTTCGACACCGGGATCCAGACCGGGTCGAGCCGCCCGACGACGCGGACGGCGGTCGCGTTGAGGCCGACCTCCTCGTATGCCTCGCGAAGTGCCGTTGCCTCGAGCGAAGCATCCTCCGGGTCCACCGCGCCACCGGGCAGGGAGATCTCCCCAGGGTGGTCGGGAAGCCCGGGGTGACGCACGGTCAGCGGGATGAGGAGCTCGCCGCTCGAGTCGGGATAGAGGAGAAGCAGGGTCGCCGCCTGGCGCGCCGTCGGGAACCGAGACCGATCGAATCGGCGGAGGTCGTCCTGGGCCAACGCGGGGTCAGGTGCCGCCCGCCGGGGCGCCAGTCGAGGGTCGATTGGAATCGGGCGAGCAACCGTGGCCAGGGCAGAGGCGATGACTCCCTGCCAGTCGCCTTCAGCCCGTAAGATGCCGCTCACCATGACCTCCCAGCCCGTCAGCCGCGATGACGCGGCCCGAGCCGCGCTTCGCCAGGTGCGCATTGTGGCCAACCGGGTGTCGTTCAGCAGTGGCACCCGCCGCGAGGTCAACCGGGCGATCGACACCCTGGAGTCGCAACTGGGTCGAAACCAGGTCAACGCCACCGATACGGCGCGCGCCCTGGAGCTCCTGAACCGGGCCCATCCGGGGCTCCTGTTCGACCTGCTGCGCAGCCGCGCAGCCTCCGAGCGGTTCGCGGCGGCCCTCCGCGAGCTGGGTCTGCGCGGGATTCAGCAGCGACTGGACGAGGTGCCCGGCTCGGTCATGGCCGAGCCAATCCCCGGTCCGACCCACGGCCGTGTGCATCGCGACGAGCTACCCCAGGACAAGCGGGTCGACTCGACCGGGCGGCCACTTCCCCCACCCCGCCGCTAGGTTTTCGTCGGCTTCAGGGAGCAGCGAGGGCGCTGACCAGCGCTTCCTCGGTCGCAACGGCGCCCAGGCCCAACCGATGCGCGGCGACGGCCGCGAACGGAGGCTCGAGGCCGGTCGAGCGAAGCGTCTCCCAGTTGGCGTTGCTGAACGCCTCGCCCGGAGGAGCGTCGAGGATCACCATCCCGTCGCGGAGGACCACGACCCGATCACACGCCCGGGCCACGAACCGCATGTCGTGACTGATGGTGATCACCGTCCGCCCCGCGGCCTTGGCCGTCCCGACGGCGCGGAGGACGCGGTCCACTCCCGTCCGATCCTGTCCGGTGGTGGGTTCGTCGAGGACCAGCACCGGCGTCCCCATGGACAGGACCGATGCGAGGGCCAGGAGCTTGCGCCGCGCCGTCCCGAGGTCATACGGGTTGGTCGTCGCCTCGTCGGTAAGACCCACCTGCTCCAGCGCCGTCGCGACCGCGCGCGCGAGCGCCTCCCCGCGCAGGCCAACATTCCGGGCGCCGAACTCCACCTCCCGACGTACGGTGCCGGAGAAGATCTGGCGGTCGGGATCCTGAAAGACGAGGCCCACCACCCGTGCCAGCTCTGCGACGCGCCGGCGCGCCGCGTCGGCGCCGTCCACCAGGACCCGGCCGGAGGTGGGTCGCAGCAGGCCGTTGAGGTGGCGCGCGAGGGTCGTCTTTCCTGATCCGTTCTGACCGATGAGCGCGACCGATTCACCCGGCTCGATGCGAAGCGTGACGTCGTCGAGGGCGCGCACTCCGTTGGGGTAGTCGTGCACGAGGTGGTCGACCGCCAGCTGGGTCATGCCGCGCCCGCCAGACGAGCCGGATCCACGCCGGCCGCCACGGCCAGCCCGCGCAGACGGGCATCGGTCGTCAAGTCGACCCCCAGCGACTCGAGGGTCGGATCGGTCAGGACGACGCTGGCCGGACCGTCGAGCCGAACCCGGCCATGGTCCAGTGCCAGGACCCGGGTGCAGATGCCGGCCAGCAGGTCGGTGTTCTGCTCCGCGATGAGGATGGACGCTCCGCCGTCCGCCAACCGAGCGATGGCTTCGCCCACCATCCGAGTGCCCGCCGGATCGAGGTGAGCCGTCGGTTCGTCGAGCACCAGGTGGGTCGGGCGGAGGGCGAGCAGGCCGGCCAAGGCCACCAGCTGCCGCTGGCCCCCCGACAGGTGCTCCGGGTCGCGTGCGCCCAGGGCTGCGAGGCCGACCTCCGAGAGCGCCGCCTCGGTGCGGGCCATCACGTCGCCGCGCGGGAGGCCCAGGTTCATCGGTCCGAAGGCGACCTCTTCGTACACCGTTGAGCACATACCGCTCAGCTGGGTGGTCGCGAAGGCGATACCGATCAGGCTCGGCAGCTCACCGGCCGCGAGGCTCGCCAGGCTCCGGCCGTTGACCGTCGCGGCGCCGTCAAGGTGACCGCCGATCGAGCGCGGGGCCAGGCCCGCCGCTACCAGGCAGACCGTGGTCTTGCCCGACTCGGTCGCGCCCGTCAGGCCCACCACGTCGCCCGGACCGAGGGACAGCGACAGCTCCACGATGGAAGGGATCGCGGCACCGGCATAGCGGTAGGTCACCGCGTCCAGCTCGAGCCGTCCCACCGATGCATCGCTCACGGCAGCCACCCGGCGAATCCGGCCACGATCAGGAGAGGGATGGTGGCCGCCATGAGCCAGCGAGCCACGCGCTCGACCGCGGTGTCGCGGGGCATCCACAGCAGCGAGCGCCGCCCCGGCCGGGAGAAGCCGCGCGCCTCGAGCGCCATGGCGCGCTCCTCGACTTCGCCAATCGACCCCAGCAGGACGGGCGCAACGAGCGGCAGCACGCCCCGGATCCGGCGCCACGCCGACCCCTCGGTGTCCAACCCGCGGGCGCGCTGGGCGGCGGCGATCTCGCCCGCTCGTTCGACGATCGCCGGTACGGTCCGGACCGAAGCGCTCACCACGAACGCGAGGCGGGCGCCAACCCCGCGCCGCTCGAGGTCCACCACCAGCGACCCGATCGGTGTGGTCAGATAGAAAAGCGCCAGCGCGCCGGTGATGGCCAGCAGCCGGGCGAGGGTCTCGATCGCGAAGGCCAGGCCCTCGGCCGTGGCCGCAATCGGTCCGACCTGGAACAGGACCGTGGAGCCGTTCGGGAAGAAGAACAGGTTGACCACCAGGACGCTGATGGCCAGTGGCAGCGCGAGCAGCAGGCCCACCCGCAGGAGCCGAGGCAGCACCCCGGCGATGGCCGCCGGCAGGAGCACGGCCAGCACGACCAGGGACAGCGGACCAATGACGCCTCCCAGCAGCGTGGCGTCGACGGCGGTGACGGTCGCCGCCACCAGGCGGGTGAGCGGGTTGAGCCGGTGCCAGGCGGTGGGGGTGGGCGGGACCAGGAAGGCCGGGGTCGCCGGCTCGGCGGTGACGGTCAGCCCGGGCTCTCCATCGGCGCCGGGGGAGCAACCGCCGGTTCGGGAACGACCTCAGGCGCCTCCTGCTCCTCGATCAGCTGCTCGCCCTGCGGGAAGCGGGCCTTGAGGCGCACCGCCATGGCCACCACGATCAGGTACACGATCACGAAGGTGGTCGCCTTGTCGATGGGGTCGCTGATAAGGCCCTGGCCGGTCGTCGCGGCATACAGGTCGGCGCCGCCCTGGCGCAGCGCGGCGACCAGGAAATCGGTCCCCGCCCCGGTGACGCCGCCGAACACGCCCGCCGCGATGGGCGCGCTGATGAGTGCACACACGATGCCTGTCGCGACACCGACGACGACCGCATACGCGGCGGTGATGTCCCGCCGCCCGAAGAGCAGCGCGAACACGCCCAGCACGGCGGCCACCACCAGCAGGATGGCCACGTAGCCCAGGATCAGGAACAGTCTGGCTATCAGTGGACGGAAGCGGGCTGATGTCGACCCCGAAGATGAGCGTGTAGCCCACCGAGGCCAGCCACGCCAGACCGATGATGATGACCGCCACCAGCACCCCGGCCACGACCAGCTGCCCGGTCGGGCGGCCCGGGCGCGGGCGCATGACCCCATACCGGCCAGCCAGACCGGCCGCGATACCGATCACGGCGGCCACCACCGCGAAGGCGGCCGCGGGCGGGTACTGGAAGGGTGGCGGGATGACGTAGGCCCACAGGATGTTGGCCAACGCCCCGGTGGCGGCGCCGGCGATCGGTCCAGCCAGGACGCCCACCAGGATGGTGCCGATCGAGTCGAGGTAGATCGGGATCTTCAGGGCCGCGGCCACGGTCTGACCCAGCACGATGTTGATCGCGATCGCGATGGGCATGAGGGCCACGACGCGAAGCGTGAACTGGCGGGACAGCGAGTCCAGGCGACCGGTTTGGATCTTCTCCAGTGCGAAGGTCACCGCCGCCCCGACCAGCATGGCGACCGCCAGGATCAGCGCGAACGAGTTGGCGGCGGTCGGAATGGCTCCGGTGTTGGGGTCGACCTCGCCGTTCGAGAACTGGCCGAAGGCCACGATGCCCACCGCGGTGGCAATGACGAAGGCCACTGCCCCGGCGGCCACTCGCATCCACCCCGAGCCGCCGTCTGCGTGCTGCGCCTGCTCGCCGGTTGTCATCGGTCCGTCTCCTCCGTTCGCGATCTCGTCAGGCTACCGCTCGCGCCAGGCGGTCCAGGATCTCTTCATGCATCGCGCCGGCATCGATCGCGGTCGCGACGTTCACCATCGGTCGTGGGTCGTCATCGGACGGACGGACCGTGCCGGCCAGCGCGGGGTCGGCGGACGTGTCGCACGCCAGCCGCCGGTCGCGGCTGCCGGTGACCAGCTCGGGGCGCAGGACGGCGCCGACCAGGGTGACCGGATCGTGGAGATAGCAGCCGTCGATGCCATCGGCCTCCCGGTGGTAGCCCACGTAGAAGCGGAGGGCATCGCGGACGACGCCCGCCAGGTCGGTCTCCGGCAGGCGGTCCATGTCGTCCAGCGTGAAGACGACCTGCTGGGTCGCATCCAGCGGGAAGACCCGGTCCAGGGCGCCGCCGGACAGGCATATCTCGGCAGCCTCGGGGTCCACGCAGGCGTTCCACTCCCCGGTCTGGGTCGTGTTGCCCCGGACGTCCAGCGCGCCGCCCATCCAGATCACCTCGCGGGCGCCGCCGGCGAGGTCCACGCCGGAACCGGCCGCCGAGGCGAGGTTCGTCAGCGGCCCGGTGGCGAGGATCGTCATCTCGCCCGGGTGGCGGGTGAGATGGGCCTCGAAGTAGCGGGCCGCGGGGACGGCGGTGAAGTCGGTCGTCTCGAGGACGCGCTGCTCCCCCCGGAGCAGGGCATATCCCGTCCCGGTCGGACCGTGGGTTTCGGGCGCCGTCCGCAGGCGCCGGCTCAGCGGCCGGGCCGCACCGATCGACACCGGGACGTCGCCCCGCCCCACCATCTGGAGCAGGGTCCCGGTGTTCCGGGCGACGTGCTGGAGCTCGACGTTTCCCGCCACGCAGGTCACGCCGCGGAGGTTGAGCTCGGGGGCAGTGGCTGCGATGAGGATGGCGACCATGTCGTCGATCCCGGTGTCGACGTCCAGGATCACCGGGCGGCGGCTAGCGCTCGGCTCGATCATCGGTCGCATCCTACGCTGGCCAGCCCCCGGCCTGGCCCACCTTCGAGGCCAGCGGCCGGCCCAGCACCGTGCTGATGGATTCGGCGGCACGCAGTACACCGTCCAGGTCGACTCCGTGGCGCAGGCCCTCGCGGTCCAGCAGGTAAACCAGGTCCTCGGTGGCCAGGTTGCCCGCCGCGCCGGGCGCGTACGGGCATCCTCCGGTCCCGCCCGTGCTCGCGTCGAAGCACCGGATGCCCAGACCGATGGCGGTCGCCACGTTGGCGACCGCGGTCCCGCGCGTGTCGTGGAAGTGCATCGCCAGCCGATCCGGACCGATGCCGGCGCCCGCCAGGGCGCCGATCACGCGCCGTACGTCGGCCGGACCGGCGACCCCGATCGTGTCACCGATGCTCAGCTCGTCCACGCCCAGCGCGAGCAACCGTTCGGCGACGCTCACCACCGCATCGGTCGAAATCGGTCCCTCGTACGGGCAGCCGAAGGCGGTGGACAGGTAGCCGCGGATCCACCACCCGTTGGCCCGCCCGTGGGCGACGACCGGCGCGAAGGCGGCCAGCGACTCGTCGATGGACATCCCGATGTTGTGCTGGGTGAAGGTCTCCGAGGCCGCGGTGAAGACGCAGACCGCGTCGACGTGGGCGGCGATCGCCCGCTCCAGTCCCCGGGCATTGGGGACGAGGACGGGATAGCGGACCCCCGGCCGCCGGTCGAGGCGGGCCATCAGGTCGTCGGCGTCGGCCAGCTGCGGAATGGCGGACGGGGCCACGAACGACGTGGCCTCGATCTCGCGCAGGCCGGCGTCGGCCAGCACGCCCAGGAACGCGAGCTTGTCCTCGGTCGAGATGGGCTGCGCCTCGTTCTGGAGCCCGTCTCGGGGTCCCACCTCGTAGATCCGCACGTCGACCTGGGCCACGACCGCCATTCTAGGTGCGCCGTTCCCTGCGCCCGATCACATCGGCTCTTCAAACGTTCTTAAGATCGGCCGCCCATAGTCGCCGCAATGGGCAGTTCGCAGACTCCACAGCATCGGCCGCAAACCGCGCGAAGCAGGTCCCGCAAGCCTGAGAAGGTGGAGCATCCGCATGTTTTGGCGCGTCGGTTGAAGCGCTGGGCGGTCGTGGCGGCTGCTGCCGCGTTTGGCCTGACCTGGGGCCTCGTCTCCCAGAACGCGGTGGGGGCCACCAACGCGGCGACGACCCAGCGGGCCACGATTCCGGGGTCCGAGTACTTCGGTTCGGCCGGCAGCCAGTCGGTCCCACTCATTGGTGGTGGCATACCGGTCGTGCGCACCGGCGCCTCCTAGGCGCGGAGCCCTCATGACACTCGTCCAACCGGCGCCGGCCGGGATCTACCAGACGCCGATCGGCTTCGCCCGCCACACGTTCCCAACGATGGGATGCGCGTGCACCGTGATCCTCCCCGCAGCGCGGCTCGACGCTGCGGTCGAGGTCGAAGCCCTGTTCGCCGCATGGCACGAGGCGCTGTCGCGCTTCATCCCTGACAGCGAGCTCTCGCGCCTCAACGCGCAGCCAGGGACACCGGTACGGGTCTCTCCGCTGCTGTTCAGCGTCCTCGAGGAGGCCCTGCGGGCTGCGAATGCCACGAATGGGCTGTTCGATCCAACGCTCGAACCCACGATCCGCGAGCTCGGCTATGACCGAACGTTCGCGTCGCTCGCTCCCGACGGCGCTCCGGTTCAGGCGCATCCGTCCCTTGGCGCCTGGCGCCACGTAGTGCTCGATCGCTCCGTGCAGACGGTGGCGCTCCCGATCGGCGCGGGCATCGATCTGGGCGGGATTGCGAAGGGCATGGCGGTGGACGCGGGCGTGGCGCTTCTCGAATCTCGCGGCGTCGAGTCCGCGATGATCGAGGCCGGCGGAGATCTGGCCGTCCTGGGACTGCCACCCGAAGAGGACGCCTGGTGGGTGGCCGTCGACGGCTTGGTCGGGCGCGTTGCGATCACCAGCGGGGGATTGGCGACATCGGGAGTCGCCCGACGGTCGTGGCGACGGGGCGGACAGGTCTACCACCACCTCATCGACCCGCGCACCGGCGACTCGGCACGGTCGGACCTGTGGTCCGTGACCGCGGCGGCCGGAAGCTGCGCCCAGGCCGAGGTCGCGGCCAAGGTCGCCCTGATCAATGGTCGAGAGGCCGGCTCGGTATTCCTCGATGCGATCGGCATCTCCGCCCTTTTCGTCGAGCGTGACGGTGGGGCGTTGACCGTCGGGCTGTGGGAGGCCGCATGACCGGCGCCGTGACCTGGGACCTCGCGCGGGCTGCTGGACTGGTGGCCTACGTGTTCCTGACCGCATCGGTCTCCCTGGGCATCGCGCTCAGCCTGGGCTGGCGGACCGCGCGCTGGAATCGGTTCGTGACCAACGAGGTCCATCGGTTCGTCACCCTCCTGGCACTCCTCTTCCTGGTGCTCCACGGCATAGCCATCGTGGTCGACCCGTTCATCAAGATGAGCGTGAGCGACGTGCTCGTCCCGTTCACCACGACCTATCGGCCGCTGTGGGTTGGCCTGGGAATCCTGGGCGGATACCTCGTTGCCGCGGTGTACTTCTCCGAGCGGGTGCGCAGTCGGATCGGCTACGCGTGGTGGCGGCGGTTCCACGGCCTGGCATTCGCCGCGTTCCTCATGACTCTCCTGCACGGGATCGCGACGGGCAGCGACACCCGCGCGCCGTGGGCGTTGGCCCTGTACGGAGGCAGCGCACTGCTGGTCGCGGTCCTGCTCGGGCTGCGGCTCCTGCCCGCGCCGCCGGCACGTCACCGCCCGGTGATCGCGGTCATCGCTGCGTCGGTCCTGGTTGCGGTCGTGTCCTTCACGGTGTCCCAACCGCTCCAGCCAGGCTGGAGCGCCCGAGCGGGCGGCACCATTCCGGCAGGTGTGACTGCCGCCACGGCCTCGACCTCCGGCCTGGGCGTCACCGTGTCCAAGCCGCTCACGTTTGATGGGCAGATTGCTCGGTCCGAGAACACGATCCAGGTGACCGGCGAGACACAGGACGGAACGGCGGCGTTCCGAGTGCAGCTCACGGGCACCGAGGAAGGGGTCGGTGGGCAGATCGTCATGAACACCGGGACGGCCCAGGTCTGCGAAGGCCCGGTGACCCAGATCGGCGACACCACGATCGATGCCACCTGCTCGACAGCCGGTGGCACCTGGTCCCTCCGGATTGCGGTGCTGTCGGCGTCGGAGAGCCAGATCACCGGGACGCTCGAGGTCGCGCCCCGCTCCTAGGTTTGGGCGACCTCGGCCAGGAGATCGCCGCGCTGCACCTGGTCACCGGCTCGCACGTGGATTGCGGTGACGGTCCCGGCCATGGGCGAGCTGACGGCGTGCTCCATCTTCATGGCCTCGATCACGACGACCGGGTCGTGCGCCGCCACCGGGTCCCCCGCGTCGTGTCGCACCGCGACGACGCGCCCAGGCATGGGCGCGTGGAGCAGCGCGCTTCCGTCGACGTGGCTGGCATGGCGCACCGCTTCGTCCACGCTGGGCGGGCTGGCGATTCGAAACTCCAGGGACTGGCCGTCGACGTCGACGAATGCCGTGTCTCCGCGGCTCGCCACACGTCGATCCGAGGGTTTCGGACGCACGGAACGCTCTTCTGGACCATGGATCACCCGGATCGTGGGCCCGGCGTTCAACCGCCAGCCCCCTGACCAGGGACTCGCTGTTCCCTCCGCGCCGACGAGCGCGGCTGCTGCCGCCTCCCACGCGTCGTCCGGAGGGGTGATAGGCCCGGGAAGGGGGAGGTGGGCGACGGTGTCCGTGCGCATCTCGCCGTCGACGAAGGAGGGTTGCTCGAATAACCAGCGAAGGAAGTGGAGGTTGGTCCGCACGCCCAGGACGTGGGTGTCGGCGAGCGCGGCCCGCATCTCCTCTACCGCAGCCGTCCGGCTGGGTCCGTGAACGATGATCTTGGCCAGCAGCGGGTCGTATCGGTCGCTGACGAGGTCTCCTTCGCCGATTCCGGCGTCCACTCGAATCCCTTCCCCGTCCGGGAGGTGCAGCTCGACCACGCGGCCGGTGGCGGGGAGGAAGCCGGCCTCAGGATCCTCCGCGTACAGGCGGGCCTCGATGGCGTGGCCGTTCCATCGAACCGCCGCCTGCTCGACGCCGAGTGGCTCGCCGGCCGCGATCCGCAGCTGGTCGGCGACCAGGTCCCGCCCCGTCACCGCCTCGGTGACCGGGTGCTCCACCTGGAGGCGGGTGTTCATCTCGAGGAAGAAGAAGTCGCCGTCATCGGTCACCAGGAACTCCACCGTTCCGGCTCCGACGTAGCCGGCGGCGGAGGCAACCCGCAGGGCGGCTTCGCCGAGCGACCGGCGCAGAGACCGATCCACCGATGGCGCAGGAGCCTCCTCGACGACTTTCTGCTGGCGCCGCTGGGTGCTGCAGTCCCGCTCACCCAGGTGCACCCCGTGGCCGTGGGCGTCGAACAGGACCTGGACCTCGACGTGGCGTGGGTTCTCGACGAGCCGTTCGAGGATGAGCCGATCGTCCCCGAACGCGGCCATGGCCTCTCGTCGCGAGGCGGCGAGCTCGTCGGGCAAGGCCTCCACGGAACGAACCTGGCGCATGCCTTTGCCGCCGCCCCCGGCGGCGGGTTTGATGAGGAGCGGCAGACCGATGTCGACGGCCGCGGTCGCCAGGGTGGCTGTCGTCCTGGATCGGGTCGTCATAGCCGGCGACGACGGGGACCCCATGCGCGGCCGCCAGCCGGCGCGCGGCCGCCTTGTCACCCATGGCTTCGATGGCCGCCGGGGGCGGGCCCACCCAGATCAGTCCGCTGGCCGTCACTGCCGACGCGAAACCGGCGTTCTCCGCCAGGAACCCGTACCCCGGGTGAATCGCGTCCGCTCCAGCCCGGCGCGCGGCGTCCAGGATCGCGTCGCCGTCGAGGTAGGACGGGATCTGGAGGGCCAGGTCGCCGCCGGCGGGCGCAGGCTCGTCAGCCTCGTGGACGCGGATGACCCGTATGCCCAGCCGGTGTGCGGTGCGGGCCACGCGGACGGCGATCTCGCCGCGGTTGGCGATCAGGACCGCCCGGATGGGATGGGCCGGAGCGGCCGCCTCCGCGCCGACTGCGGAGAGCGATGCACGGGCAACGCGCATCCGCCCGCCGACCCGCGCGCCGGGGAGACGACCCGATGCGATCCAGCGCTGGACGGTCCGGACGGTGACGCCCAGCTCCTCGGCGACCTCGCGCGGGGTCAACTCGTCGCGCACGTCGCGATTGTCGCAGCCGCGCCGCCTAGCGGCCGGTCAGTCCGCGGTGCCTCTCCAGGCTGGGTCGCGCTTCTCGAGGAAGGCGGACAGGCCTTCCTGTCCTTCCTCGCTGGAACGCTGGCGGGCGATGGCCGCGACGGTCAGCGCCCGGGCCTGCGCGGGCGGCTGGCCGCGGAGCTTTCGGATGAGTGCCTTCGCCTCGCGCACCGCGGTCGGGCCGGCGGCCAGCAGCTCGCCGACGAGCTCGTTGATGCGCGCATCGAGCGCGACTTCGTCCGCGACGACCTCGTGGACGAGACCGATGTGGCGTGCCCGGTCCGCGCCGAAGCGGCTGCCGGGCGGGAAGAGGGCGCGTGCGTTCGACTCCCCGATCTTGGCCAGCGCATACGGACCGATGACCGCGGGCAGGATCCCCAGCCGCGTCTCGGTGAACCCGAACGTGGCGTCGGCGGTGGCCACCACGACGTCCGACACGGCGCACAGGCCCATCCCGCCCCCCAGGGCCGCGCCCTGGACCCGCGCGATGACCGGGACCGGACAGGTGTCGATGGTCTCGAGCATGACCGCCAGTCGCGTCGCGTCGGCCTCGTTGGCCGCCTCGTCGAGCGCCGCCGCCGATCGCATCCAGGCCACGTCGGCACCGGCGCAGAACGTTGGCCCGGCCCCCGCCAGCACGACGGCGCGCAGCGCATCCGCAGGCTCCGCGGCGAAAGCGGCAAAGGCATCGGTCAGGGCGGAAACGAGCTCGGGATTGAAGGCGTTCCGGACGTCGGGCCGGTCCAGGGTGACGCGCGCCACCACCCCGTCGCGTTCGACGCGGAGGGGATCGGTCATCCGTGCCCGCGGTGGATTGGCTCGGCGACGGCCCGCACTCCGGTCAACAACGGATCGGTCAGCCAGCGTGCTTCGACGCCCTCGGGCGCCTCCGGCAGCGCGCCACCCCCACCGACCAGGCCCAGCACCAGCGCCCATCCCTGTCCGATGTCGGCCTCGACCAGGTATGCCTCGCGAACGCCCGGCCAGCCCGCCACCGTGACGGCGGCGGCCTGTTCCAGCGCTGCTGCCTCCGGCCCGGGCAGCCGCACCCGGATCGAGGTGCCACCGCCCTCGGTCAGCAGTGGTTCATCGGTCCCGGGCAGGCGTCCGGCCGCGAGATCGGTCAGCTCATCGGGCTCGAATCGGTAGGGAATCGGTCCGGCGGGATCGAGGATGGCCGGCAGGCCGGCCGCGGCCAGGTTGGAAAGGGCAATCCGGGCCGGGACCGCGAGGGACGTCGACCCGAGCGGCGACCAGGCGGCCAGCGCCGCATGCGACCCGAACACGATGCTCACCGGGTTGCCGTCCACACCGCGGCCCAGCAGGACTCCGACCTCGACCTCTGCCTCGTCGTCCACGACCTGGCCCACCGCCTCGCGAGCCTGCTCCTCGGCGCCCGGCGGGACAGGGAGAAGCAGCGTGCCGGTGCCCAGGGCCCGATAGAACGCGTGGAGGGGCGCCAATTCGTCGGTCCCCTCCGCGTCGCGGGCGGCCAACGCCGCCTCGTACAGCATCGCGGAGCTCTCTTCGAGGCTCCCGCTCGGAACATCGCGGGCGTGCGAGCCGGGAATCGGCCGCTCGTCGGATGGCGTGTCGGACATCGCGGCCAGCCTACCGAATCGTCCGCGGCGACGGGTAGGATCGGAGCATGGCCGACGGCATTGACCACCTCGTCCTGGCCGTCGCCGACCTCGAGCCGCAGCCGACGCGCTGGAGCGCGACGTTGGCCTGATCTGCACCGGAGGCGGGCGACACGAGGGACTGGGCACCGCCAACCGGATCGCGTTTCTGGCCGATGGAAGCTACGTCGAGCTGATGGCTGTCGAGGACCCGGCGGTTGCCTGTCCTGGCCCATCGGTCGCGAGCCACTCTCCGTGCCCTGGACGCGGGCAGCGGGTTGGCAGCCGTCGCGCTGAATGACGACGATCTGCCGACCACGTGTCCGCTCTCCGAGCGGCGGGAGCTCGCATTGGCCTGCCCAACGTCGGGGCTGCGGCGGCGTCCCGACGGTGAGGTCGTCCGGTGGTGGACGGCTGTTGCCGAACCGATGGCGCGCCGACGCGCTTCCGTTCCTGATCCGCCACGACCGGCGGGCGCGAGTGGGGCCTGGCCGCGGTGGCCGCCCGGGCGTCCATCGCGCATCCGGCCGGTCGGACCGGTTCACCTGCCCCAGCTCGACCTGCCCGTGCCCGATCGGCAGGGCTCGCCGCGCTCCACCTCCGTGAACTGGGCATGGAGTTCACCGCCAGGTGACGGGCAGTGGCTGCCATCGTGCACCCTCGTTCGACTCGTGCCGGACGCTCCGAATACGCCACCCACGGTCGCCCTCCGGGTCAATGGTTCGCCGCGGACCGTCAAGGCCTTCCGCATGACCTGGGAGTTGAGTCGGTAGGATCTACGGCCGCCGCGTCCGCAGTCTGACCGCAGGGCGTTGGCCCTAGGATGCGGACGTGACCGAAACCCGCATGCCAGCGACTCGATTGGTCGCCCTGTCCTCCGCCCTCTGCCTCGTCCTCGCCGCCTGCCGGGTCGAGACAGGCGGCAGCGCCTCGCCGCCGGCCTCGGAGGGCGTCGCTTCCACCATCGGTTCGCCGTCGGCTACGGCGAACCCATCCCCCCCACCATTCCCCGCCGTCGAGCTGCCTCCGGACAGCCGCGTTGGGCTTGCCTACGACCTCGAGACGCATGACGTCCCGGGCGAGCCGGCGGTCGGCCTGCTGGAGGCCGGAGCCGAGGTGATCGTCGCCAGCGGCCCACGGGAGTTCGAGGGCGAGACCTGGTACCAGGTCCGCGCGGACGCCAACGCTTCTTCGGTCTGGGTGCGCCTGAGGATCCAGCCGCGACGGCGCCGTCGAGGCTACGTGCCCGGACAACGATCAGGAAGGTGGTCATGCTGGCCTGGGATCGGGTGGTCTGCGTCGATGATTCCCCGGTGACAGTCTCCGGCGAGATCGGCCATTGCCAGGGCGGCGTGGTCTCGGCCGAACCGGCATGGCTTGCCTACGCATGTTGGGTGGTGAGTGACCTGGCCGGCGGAGGCATGGCCCTGCATTCCACCCCCGATAGCGGCATCGTCTTCCCCGATGCAACTGTCCAGGCTCGGCTGACCGGTCATTTCGATGACCCCGCGGCCGAAACCTGCCGCTACCACTACGACGGCTACGATGCGGCGGACGTCTGGCGTCTACCGAGCCCGACCGAGCAGATCCTCCTGTGCCGCGAGGCATTCGTCGTGGACACGATGGAGATCGTGCCGTAACCGCCCTAGGTCGCCGGCGGGCTCCGCTACATCCGGAAGACACCGAACCGCGTCTCGCCGATCTCCTGGTTCAACGCTGCGCTGATGCCCATCGCCAGGACTCGCCGCGTGTCCAACGGATCGATCACCCCGTCATCCCACAGGCGCGCGGTGGAGAAGTAGGGCGAGCCCTGGCGCTCGTACTCGGCCAGGATCGGCGCCTCGAATGCGTCCCTGTCCGCATCGGTCGGCGAAGTCGCCGCGCACGGTGGACAGGACACGGGCGGCCTGGGCCCCGCCCATGACGCTGATCCGGGCGTTGGGCCACATCCACAGCTGACGCGGCCCATACGCCCGCCCGGCCATGCCGTAGTTCCCTGCCCCGAACGACCCGCCGATGATCACCGTGAACTTGGGCACGGCCGTGGTCGACACCGCGGTCACCAGCTTGGCGCCGTCCTTGGCCAGGCCGCCGGCCTCGTACTCCCGACCGACCATGAATCCGGTGATGTTCTGGAGGAAGACGAGCGGGATCCGGCGTTGCGACGCGAGCTCGATGAAATGCGCGCCCTTGAGCGACGATTCGCTGAACAGGATGCCGTTGTTGGCCAGGATCCCGACCGGGTAGCCCTCCAGCCGCGCGAAGCCACAGACCAACGTCTCCCCGTACCGCTCCTTGAACTCGTGGAACTCGCTGCCGTCCACCAGCCGCGCGATGACCTCGTGGACGTCGTAGGTGTGGCGCGGGTCCGCCGGGATGACGCCGTACAGCTCGTCCGGATTGACCGATGGCGGCGCTGCCGCCGTCACCTCCCAGGGCGGCTCCGGCTTGCGCCAGGCGAGGTTGCGCACGATGGAGCGGGCAATGGCCAGGGCGTGCTCGTCGTCGAGGGCGTAGTGATCGGCCACGCCGCTGGTCACGGTGTGGACCTCGGCCCCGCCCAGCTCCTCGGCAGTGACGACTTCCCCGGTGGCCGCCTGTACCAGCGGCGGGCCGCCGATGAAGATCGCCCCGGTCCCGCGCACGATGACGGTCTCGTCGCTCATGGCCGGCACGTACGCCCCGCCAGCCGTGGAATGGCCCATCACGACCGCGATCTGGGGAATGCCGCGCGCCGAGAGATGGGCCTGGTTGTAGAAGATCCGGCCGAAGTCGTCCTTGTCCGGGAACACCTCGTCCTGGAGCGGGAGGTACGCGCCGCCGCTGTCCACCAGGTACAGGCACGGGAGCCGATTCTCGAGCGCGATCTCCTGGGCCCGCAGGTGCTTCTTCACGGTCATCGGGAAGTAGGTGCCGCCCTTGACCGTCGCGTCATTGGCCACGACCACGCACTCCACACCCTCGACCCGGCCGATCCCGGTCAGGATCCCGGCCCCGGGGGCGTCGTCGTCGTACAGGCCCGTGGCCGCCAGCGCGGACAGCTCCAGGAATGCGCTGCCCGGATCGATGAGCCAATCCACGCGCTCGCGGACGGGGAGCTTGCCGCGCTCCCGGTGACGCGCGATGGAACGCTCGTCCCCCGCCGCGCCGTTGGCGCTGATCCGTGCCGTCCGCGCGCGCAGCTCCGCAACCAGGGAGGCCATGGCTGTCGCGTTGGTCGCGAATGACTCCGACGCGGGGTTGAGGGTGGAGCGGAGGACGGCCATGACCGTCCGATTATCCCGGCCGGTGGCTCTTCCCGGAGCGCGCCGCGGCAGCGGCGCTATCGGTCAGGCGAGGCTGACCAGCGGAACGATCTCTGTGACGTGCGCCGAATTGACGATCACGACCGAGACGACGTGCTCGAAGGCCGGCTCGCCGTGGTAGAGCATGTGCGCCTCGGTCAGCGGGATGAAGGCGGGGAGCTGGTACGGGTCCGGAAACGCGGCGCCGGGTGGCAGGTGCAGGTTGCCCGTCACCGTGAACGGCCCGGCGTCGGTTGCCACGCGCTGGATCCGTCGGTGGAGGCGGAGCTGGCGGTTCGTGCGCCACTCGGGGGGCATGACCAGGACGACGTCGGTGGTCGTGACGGTGCGCCACTCGCCGGACTTGTCGAGGATCGGGCGCAGCGGCAGCTCCTCACTACCGGCCCGGGGCTGCCACAGGCGAAGCTCGTCGCTGGCGAGCAGCAGGTCGGTGACCCGCTGACCCTTGGACGCGATCCACCCGACGACCCGCGTGTCGGCGGTATAGAGCTCGATGGGCGCCAGATCCGTGCCCGTGGCCAGCGCCGCTGCGCCGGAGGTCGCGGTGCCCGCACCACCTCGGCGCCAGTTCCAGAACGTCACGGGCCAAACCTACCGGCTGGGTGCGGTTGCGAACAGAACCCGTGAGTACTGGCCGATGGGCGCCGATGGGCCGTTGCCCCTCGGCAACACCGCCGCCGCCCGGGGACCATCCCCCGATGGGCCCAATGGGCTATACAGAGCGTCCGATGGAGCGCGAACCGGTGCCCGAGACCACGTTCGAGGAGTTCGCGAAGACCGACATGCGAGTCGGCCGGATCGTCTCGGTCGAGCCATTTCCGGAGGCCCGCAAGCCGTCGTACCGGCTGCGCATCGACTTTGGCGCCGAGCTCGGCGAACGGGTGTCGTCCGCCCAGCTGACGGTCACCTACCCCGACCCAGCGGTGCTGATCGGTCGCCAGGTCGTCGCTGTCGTGAACTTCCCGCCCCGCCTGATCGCGGGCCTTGCGAGCGAGGTCCTCGTCCTGGGCGCGATGGGCGACGACGGCCACGTGTATCTTCTCGAGCCCGATCCCGCCTCGCCCGACGGCCTCCGGATCGGGTGACGGGCATACTTGACCGGCCGTGACCGCATTGGATCAGCCGCTCCTGGGTGACGCGCCGGAGGGAATGCCGGACCCGGGACTGGCGCCGCCCCAGGTGGCGCGCGCGGGCGACCCCTTCGCGTCGCTGCGCATCGTGGTGGGGCTGTCGCGGTTGTCTCGCAACGTGACTCACCAGCTGCGGGACGTCGTGGCCGCCATCAACGCGGCGCATGTCGACTGGTCGTTCGACGAATCGGTTGTCCTTGCCGAGGTGGTGCAGCTCCAGTCCAACTGGAGCATCTCGTTCCACGGCGAAGACCGGATCGTGCTGGGCGAGAACGAGCGCGGCCGAACGCTGCTGATCGTGGACTCGACCAAGATGACGCCCTTCCTCGTCGCCCAGGCACAGCACCGCGCCGAGGCCTGTGACGAGGAGCTGCGATCGTTCGCCGCGGGCGACAGCAACTACTGACCGCGTGGCCAAACCGATCCGATTCACCGCGCGGCTCGAGTCGGAGCCCAACGGAGGGCGCTTCGTGGTCATTCCGCTCGACCTCCGCGCACTCTTCGGCGAGCACCGCCCTGCGCTGAGGGCCACGGTCAATGGCTACACCTTCCGGACCCGCGGCCTCCGGTACGGCGGCCGCTATCTCCTCGGCTTTAGCCGCGAGGTCCGTGAGGCGGCGGGCATCGCTGACCAGGACGAGCTCTCCGTGGACATCGAGGCCGACACGGAGCCGCGAACGGTGACGGTTCCCCTAGAGCTGGCCGAGGCCCTGGCCGCCTCGCCGGATGCGCAGACCTTCTACGACGGGCTGGCCTTTCACCCACCGCCGCGAGTACGCCGAGTGGGTGGGGGACGCGAAGAAGGCTGAGACCCGTAAGCGGCGGGCGGCCACAGCGGTCGAGCGCCTGCTGGCCGGCGTCCGCGACCCGACGTAAGATCGGGCCATGCGAGAACTCCTCAGGAACCGTCTCTTCGCGCTCGCGATCCTGGCCCTGCCGCTGCTCATCGCGGCATGCAACAGCAGCGGGGCGGCCCCGGGCTACTGACCGGTGATCACCGGCTGTGCCGTTCGACCGACTGGTAGCTGGGTGGAGGGAACCCGAGCTGGGCGCCTAGGGTTTCGGCAGTTCAACCAGCCGCTCGCGACCGGTCTCGCGAGCGTACGCCCAGACGTCGATTTCCGGCGGCATCACCCCCAGGACGGTCAGGACGGTACAGACCTGGCTCCGATGATCGGTGCCGTGGTGGACGACCTGGGCGAGGCGGACGCCCATCGGGGAGTGGTTCTCCCACCCGTTCTCGGTCTCGACGATGGCCTCATCCGGGTCGAGCTGCCCGGTGAGCAGCTCGGTCCACGCACTCGCGTTGGTCGCCATCTCGGCTCGTAGCGCCGCGAGACTGGCGTCACCCTCGTCATCCACCGGTGCAAGCCGTTCGCCGCTCGGGAAGAACGACAGGTACCACCGATCGGAGCCGACGATGTGGCGCAAGGTGCGGATGATCGAGCCATACGTACCGGGAACGGGGGTCTCCAGCTGCTCGGGCGTGAGGGCCGTGCAGGCGTCGATCAACCGATCGGTCGCCCACGCGTGATGGGCGAAGGCGTCGCCGAGCGGCGAGCCGGGCATCGATCCCTGATCCGTCAGTAGCGATCCGCCTGGGCTGCCTGGCCCACGGCGGCTTCGGGGGCTTCGATCGCGACCGCGACCTTGTCGGTCCGGCGCGGCTTCGGTCGGAAGGGCGAGGTCTCGGGGACGATCGGTCCATCGGTCTCGGCCAGCTCGCCGCCGCGGTAGGCCTCCCACACGGCCATGACCGTGTCCCGGTGGGGGCGAATGCGGCAGTGCTCGTCGCGGTTGCCCATTTCGTCGCAGTAGCCCAGCGGCACGCACTTGGGGACCAGGAACGAGCCGAAGAAAGGGCTGACCCGGAAGATCTCGTGGCGGATCTGCTTGAAGAGCTGGCGGATCTCCCACTGGGCCATGGTGCACAGGCGCAGGCCGCTCATGTGGATGAGCTGGCGCAGATTCACGGTCATGATCAGGTTGGTCTGCATGGCGTTGGGGAAGATGAAGCGCGCGTCCTCGGCCGGGACCTCGGCCTGGAGGAGCTGCCCGTACAGGTCGAGGTTGTCGTCGATCGCCTGCTGGAAGCGCCCGGCCAGGTCATCGGGCAGGTCGCCCTTCGAAATGGAGTCGGGGATCGTGTAGTTGTCGCGGGCCTTGAAGGACACGTAGCGCTGGGACTGCTGGTCGAAGGCCGTCCCCGCCCGATGGCGGACCAGCTGGTGGGACAGGGTCCGGGTCACGCCGCTGATCGCGAACGTGAAGTTCACGTGCTCGATGGTCGATCCGTGGCCCGACTCCATGACCTTGCGGACGAGCGCCTGCTGCTTCTCGTCGGCAACCGATCGGCTGACCGCCTTGTCCCAGATGACGTCGGGAAGCTGCTCGGAGTAGCACGTCCGGCAGGCCGTGTAGATGATCGGGAGGTAGTACTCCTCGACGATCTCCGCGGTCGGGAAGATCAGCTTGGCAGACAGGAGTGGCGAGGTCGGCGGCATGTGCCCTGGCAGCGAACGGGGGGTGATTTGGAGGCCGAGTCTAGCACCCGACCGATGCGCATTGGGTCCCTTATCCACAACCTGTAGTGGTGTGGATAAGTCCGATGCCGCTATGTTGTGGCGTCGGCCAGATTCGGTGATTGCCTCGCCTTCAGGCGCTTCCACGACGCGAGGGCGATGAGCGCGGCTCCAAAGACCAGGCTGGCCACGCCGAGGACGTTGAACACGATGGTGCCGGCGGTCTCGCAGGCCTGGCTGTCGGAGCTCCACGCACAGGTCTCGGCCAGCGGCGCCAGGAGGACGGCCATGACGCCAATGGCGACCGCCAGGCCCCCCACGAACCATCGATTGCGAGACCCCGCCAGCAGCAGGATCAGGCCGATGACCAGGAGCGGAGGCCCCAGCCACAGTGGCGCACCGAGCGAATTTCCGCCGAACACGGGGACCCTGAATGTCACCAGGTAGCAGACGTCCGTCTCGCCCTGGAAGTCGCACGAGGTCACCGGGAAGATGATGGGCAGGACCAGGGCGAGGGCTCCGGCCACGACCAGGATCCCCCCGGCAGCCATCGCGAGTGTCCGCCAGCGGTTCATGCCGCGGACCTTAGTCGTCATCGTCTTCTTCATCAGACTCCGCGTCCGCATCGGCTTCGGTATCCCCGCCTGGCTTCTCAGGGCGGCGCTCCTCCAGGCGGGCAAAGCCGTGCAGCCGGTCGAAGGCGATCATGTTGCCGCCGCCGGCCCGGGCGGAGGCCACCGCTTCGTCGGCCCGAGCCACGAGCGTATCCGCGCTGAGCTCCTGGCGGGAACGCATGGTGGTGACCCCGATCGAGACCGTGACCTCGACGTCGCCCCGATCCGACTTGACCGGGCGTTGGGTCACCCGATCGCGAATCGCCTCGGCAAAGGTGGTGGCCCCCTTCTCGTCGGTATGGGGCAGGACCGCCAGGAACGAGTCGCCGGCCACCCGACCGATGGCGTCCGCTTCGCGGACGCGGACCCGCATCCGGAGCGCCAGCTCCTGCAGCACCGCGTCACCCACCGCCG
Organism: uncultured Chloroflexia bacterium; assembly: GCA_963816215.1. GTDB lineage: Bacteria > Chloroflexota > Limnocylindria > QHBO01 > QHBO01 > DASTEQ01. The sequence continues at coordinate 75,507 of CAWFKB010000001.1, forward strand.
TCCCGTACAGCGCGTTCAGCTCGCCCATGTGGTCGATGTCCATGAGCACGACCGATACCGAGTGCGGGTAGCGGCGCGCGGAGGCGACCTCGTCCCGCAGCCGATCCATGATCGCAGAGCGGCTGGCCACGCTGGTCAGCGGGTCGAGCTCGGCCGCGCGCTCCAGCTCAGCACGCTGCTGGGCAATGGTGTGCCGGGCATCGGTCAGCTCGGCGATGGTGGCCCGCAGCTCGCGGTTCAGGCGGGCGCGCTCAGCCGAGTCATCGTTCGCGGGAGTTGGAGTCGCGGCGGGCGGACGGTCCACCGGCACCGCCGCCGGCTCGGCGTCCGCAGCACGCCCCCCTTGCGGTTCGGCAGCCAATGCCGACACGGTCGCGGCTGGGGCTGCCTTCGCGGTCGGCCCCAGGCCCAGCACCAGCAGCGGCGGGGCGACCAGGAGCGGGGCCAGTCCCAGGAGCGCATCCACCGTGCCAACGCGGGCAATGGCGAGCATGACGCCAGCAACAGTCAGCGCTGCCGCACCGAGCGCGGCCATGTGCACCCCGTGCCGCATCCAGATGGCCGCCGCGCCAAGGGAGATGACAGCGGCCACCAGGAGAATTGCCCACGCGTACTCGTCGAGAGCGGATCCAGGCGCCAGGAGCGCGGCCGCCAGCGCGGATTCGGCCAGTGCCAGGGCCAGGATCACGCCCAGCCACCGCCCGCGCTCGTCGGGCAGGATCCGGTCGCGGGCCCAGGCCGCGACGGCCAGGCCCACGGCCATGACCACCAGGGTCAGGGCCAGCCCGCTGTTGGGCAGGTCAAACGCCGAATCGGGGCCCGCCAGGGCGAGAGCCGCGCAGCCCGCGGTCAAGGCCGTTGCGCTGAGGCCGGCCGCCCCCGCCGAGAGGCGACCGGTCATCACGAGCGTGCCGAGCAGTGGAATGACCGAAATGGCAGACACGAGCGCCACCGCTCCCAGGGCGACAGGGGCCATCCATGCGGTTTGTTCGCCGTAGTTCAGGGAGAGGGGCGGGAATTGGCGCAGCGCGACCAGAGCGGCCACGGGGAGCACCAGGGCCAGCCCGGTGCCCACCGCCCGCGCGATCGCCGGAGTCAGATCAGATCGGGGCATATCTCGGCGGTGCGTCTGGTCACCGGAGTGTCGTTCCGGCTGGGGCCTAGCGGCAATAGTACAAACGGCCACGCATACTCCGATCATGGACCCCAAGCGACCTCCGGACCGCCTTCCCGGCGAGCGGTTGGCCAGCGAGGCGGTGATGACCCGGGCCGACTTCCTGGCCCGGACCGATGCCCTCATCGCGGAGGGCGACCGGTTGGCGATCGAGCCGGACTTTGACGCCTTCCGCGCCTGGCTGATCGAGTCGGACCAGCTGCTGGAACTGGTCTGGGGACGGATGGACCGATATCACCTGGCCTGGCTCAACGTCGGGCGGGACAGCGCCCCGCCCGGGTCGCCCCTGGACGAGGCGGGGACCGCCCGCTTCGTGACCGAGGTGTCGCGCGCCAAGGTGGCCGTCCTGCGTACGATGCGCACCTCGGTGGAGCGCCAGGGTTGGCGGCGCCTGTCCGATGAGGAGACTGCGTGACGTACGACAAGACCGGTGGCCTGGCGGCCATCCTGGCCCACCCCGACGACGAGGCGTTCACCTGCGCCGGCGCGCTGGCCCTGGCCCACCAGGCCGGCGCCACGACGCGCCTGCTGATCGTGACCCGGGGCGAGGCCAGCAACCCCGAGCGCACACCCAACGCCAACCTGGCCGCCATCCGCGAGTCGGAGATGATCCAGTCCGCCGAGGCCATCGGCCTCAACGAGGTGACCCTGCTCGAGGGCTACCCCGACGGGGCCGTGGCCGGCGAGTCGCAGGAGCGCCTGATCGAGGAGATCGTGGCCTGGCTCGGCAACCGCAGGCCCGACGCGCTGATCACGTTCGGCGCCCACGGTGTGACCGGTGATCCGGACCATGTCGCGGTGGGCAGCGCGGCGCGCTGGGCGGTGGAGCGCCTCGCGCCCCAGGGCGTCGCCCCTCATGCCGTGTTCGTCATCGCGCCCGGCTACGGCCCCGGCCCGAATCGGTTCGACCTCTCCGGAGAGGAGCAGGGCGCCACCCATCGGATCGACATCACGGAGGTCGTGGAGCAGCGCCTGGCCGCGCTCGAGAGTCACGCCTCGCAGGCCGACACGGCCGATGCCATCGCCGAACTGCGCGCCGCCCTGGATCGCGGCGAGCCGGTCTACGAGGGCTACACCCGCGTCCGGCCCGAGGTCCTGGCCCCGCACCCGAAGTTCGACACGAGCCTGCTCTGAGGGCTGCTTCGGCATCGGTCTGAATCCCTGCTACTCTGGTCGGGTATGACGATCGAATCCAACCTCGCCAAGGTGGACGAGGTGATGACCGCGCTCTATGACATCCACGATCCGGAGATCGGGATGAGCATCGTCGATCTCGACCTGATCAAGAACGTCGAGATCGGGACCGATGGCGCCCCCACCGAGATCAAGATGGTCCTGACCACGCCGTTCTGCCCGTGGGCCGGGGACCTCATCCAGACCGTGAAGCAGAAGACCGAAGAGGTCGTGGGTCCCCCGGTCAAGGTGACCCTCCTGGCTGACCGATGGGAGCCCCCGCCCGGCCTCTTCTAGGCTCCGGATGGCCGGCGACTGCGTACTGACTTGACGCGCCGCTCATACAACCGTATGGTTGTATTACTGATGACTCCGCTCGACCACGACCGCGTCTTCGCCGCGCTGGCGGATGCCACCAGGCGCGACATCGTCCTGCGGGCACTCGGCGGCAGCGAGGGCGTCGCCGAGCTGGCCGGGCATTACCCCATGAGCTTTGCGGCCGTGCAGAAGCACGTCGCCGTGCTCGAGCGGGCCGGCCTGGTCACCAAGGAGCGCAGCGGCCGTCGCAAGGTCGTCCGCACCAACATCGAGGGGCTTCGCCTGGCGCGCGGCCTGCTCGACGAGTACGAGGCGTTGTGGCGCGGCCGAGTCGACCGCATGACCGATCTCATCTCGAGCACAGAGGAGCCCATCGCATGACTGTCACCGCCGTCCGCAAGGATCCCGTCGCCCTGACCATGACCCTCACCGCCGAATTCGACGCGTCGCCGGCGCGCGTGTGGGAGCTGTGGGCCGATCCGCGTCAGCTCGAGCGCTGGTGGGGGCCGCCTACCTACCCGGCCACCTTCACGGCCCACGACCTGGCGCCCGGCAGTCGGGTGGAGTATCACATGACGGGGCCAACCGGCGACCAACCGCACGGCTTTTGGGACGTCGTCGAGGCCGACCCGCCGCGCCGGCTCCTCTTCATCGATGGATTCGCGCACGAGGACGGGACGCCGAACGACGAGTTCCCGCGCAACACGGGCCTGGTGACGATCGAGCCCATCGAGGCCGGCCGCACGCGGATGTCGATCGAGAGCCGCTTCCCCAGCGCCGCGGCGATGGAACAGGTTCTCGCCATGGGGATGGAGGAGGGCATCACCCAGGCAGTCGCCCAGATCGATGCCATCCTTGCCGAGGATGCCGTCCGCTCGGCGTAGGACACGACGGGCACCGCGAGGAGATCACCGATGACCACGATGACCGAAGCAACGACGCACACCATGGACGTGCCCGACGCGACCCTGACCTACGACATCCGGACGGGGTCCTCCCCAGCCCCGGTGCTGCTGCTTATCGGCTCGCCGATGGGGGCCGGCGGGTTCGGCACCCTTGCCGGGCATTTCGGAGACCGCACCGTCGTGACCTACGACCCGCGGGGCGTGGAACGCAGCGCGAAGGCCGATCCGGCCAGCTCGTCCACGCCCGAGCAGCACGCCGACGACCTGCGTCGGATCATCACCGAGCTCGACGCCGGTCCGGTCGACCTCTTCGCCAGCAGCGGTGGCGCGGTGAACGCGCTCGCGCTGGTGGCCAGGCACCCGGAGCTGGTTGGCACGCTTATCGCGCACGAACCGCCGCTCGCCTCCATCCTGCCCGATCGCGAGGGAGCCATGGCGCTCACCCAGGCGATCCATGACACGTACCAGCGCAGTGGGTTCGGTGCCGGCATGGCCCAGTTCATCGTGGCTGTGAGCCACAAGGGGCCGATCACCCCCGAGTTCGCGGCCAAGCCGGGTCCGGACCCGGCCATGTTCGGCCTGCCCACCGAGGACGACGGCAGCCGCACCGACGCCCTGCTGGGCCAGAACATCAGTACCTGCACGCACTACGAGCCCGATTTCGAGGCCCTGCGGGCAGCCTCTACCCGGATCGTGTTGGCGGCCGGCGCGGAATCCGAGGGCGAGATGGCGCACCGCGGCGCGGAGGCGGTCGCCGAGCGGCTCGGTACGAAGCCAATCATCTTCCCGAGCGGCCACGCCGGCTTCCTCGGTGGCGAGTACGGCCAGACCGGTGAGCCCGACGGTTTCGCCGCGAAGCTGCGCGAGGTTCTCGCCCAGTCCTGATGGCACGGCCGGGCCGTAACCGGCCCGGACCGACACGCGCGCGGACTACGATCCGTGGCGCGATGAAGATCTACACCAAGAAGGGCGACGCGGGCGATACCGGGCTGCTGTTCGGTGGCGCGCGTGTGTCCAAGTCCGGTGGCCGGACCGAGGCCGCCGGGTGCGTGGACGAGGCCGTGGCCGTGCTCGGCGTGGCGAGGGCCGCGCTCCCGGCCGGCGAAGAGCTCGCGAATCTCGTCATCCGCCTCCAGCGCGAGCTGTTCGTGGTCGGCGCCGAGCTGTCCACTCATCGCATCCGCCGCGCCCGCCTGACGCCGGGCGTGAGCCTGGTGACCGGCGAGATGGTCGAGACCCTGGAGCTGGAGATCGACCGGCTCACCAGGGAGCATCCGATGCCCACCGAGTTCATCGTGCCGGGCGAGACGGCATCCGGCGCGGCCTTGGACGTGGCCCGCTCCGTCGTCCGCCGTGCCGAGCGACGGGCGGTGGCCCTGGCCGCCGCCGAGCGGCTTCCGGACTCCCTGATCGTGCCCTACCTCAACCGCCTCGCCGACCTTTTGTTCGTGATGGCCCGGGTGGCCGATGGGGGCTTCCGTCCCGTTCGGACCCGCTGACAAGCCCCTACCGATAGGAACCGATACGGACCGCCTGCTCCGCGACAATCGAACGCTCCTGGAGCTGCTGAGCCTGGGGGCGGTGGCCGCCATCCTGGTCGGCGTTCAGCTCCTGGCCGACACCGATATCGGTTCCAGCTGGGCGGCGGGGCTGGCTGGCATGGCCAGCCAGCTGGGGACGACCCTGCCGGCCGCGATCCTGGTGCTGCTCTCGTCCGCGCTGCAGCTTGGTGCGGGGGCGGTGGTGATCCGCTTCCTCCGCCAGGCCCCGTATCCGGGGCTGAGCGATGCGCTCCTGGGTGGACTGCTGGGGGCCGTGGTCATCGGTCTGGTCGCGCTCATGGTGCTGGGCAGCGCCCACCTCTTCCTCCAGCCGGTGCTCATCGGTCTGAATGCGCTGCTGGTCGGGGCGGGTTGGTTCGCGCGACCGATCTTCGCCTCGCCGCCCTCGTGGCGACCGGATTGGCGGGTGGCGGGGGTTGGCCTCGTCGCCCTCGCCTGGTCGGGCGCGGTGATCCTCCAGTTCGCGTCACCGGTCGTGCCGTTCATGGACGTCCTGCCCAACCACGTCGCGCCGGCGGAGCACCTGCGCACGTTCGGCGCGTTCGACGTGCTCACCACCGCTCCCTCGCCCATCTACGGCCCGTCGCGCATGTTCCTGGGCTACACCGGGCTGCTGGGCAGCACCACGGTCATCACCGGCCTGCCGGCCGTGCTGGCGGTCGCGGCCTTCATCCTGCCCGGCGCCATCCTGGTCGGGGTGGGCATGGTCCGCCTCGCGTCGGGCGTCCACGGCGTGGGGACGGGGTGGTGGATGCTCCTCGCGTTCACCCTGACCGAGTCATTCGCGCGCCTGGCTGACGTTCGGGCGACGGTCCTCGTCCTGCCCCTGGTGGCGGTCTGCCTGGTCGAGCTCCTCAACGAGGAGGACCGCCGGCCCATGCTCCTGGCCGTGGCCCTGGGCGCCACGCTGTATCTCCACCCCCTCGTCGGTGTCCTCACCGCGGCCGTGATGGCGGCCATGGTCGCGCTCGTCCCCGCCCGCTTCGCCCGGGTCGGCGCGCCGGCGCTCCTGGGCGGCGCCATCCTCGCCATTCCCCAGGCCATGACCATGGTCGCGATCGATATCCCCTCTGCCCTGGCCCTGCTCGCCGTTCCACCGGCGCTCGGCGCCGTGTGGCTCCTTGATCGGTCAGAGGTGGCCCGCCGCGTGCTGGTGATCGTCGTCCAGGCACTCGCCATTGCCACCACAGCGGCCGTGATCCTGCTATCCCTCCCTTCGTGGGAGGAGTGGATCAACACCTTCATCGACTTCTTCACCAAGTACCCGGTCCTGCTGTGGACCGTGGCCGCGGGCGGCGTGGTTGCGGGCCGCAAGACCTTCGCCCTGGCGCCGGTCGTGGCGTTCGTGATGGGCCTGCTGGCGGTCCTCGCCACGGCTGCCATCCCGTGGGACTCGGTGGGCATCCAGGGCCTGAGCTTCGAGGTCAGCAAGACGCTCCACTACTGGACCCCGGTCTTTGCCGCGGTCATGGGTGCCTACGCCCTGCGTGCCATCTGGGAGGACGCGCGCTTCGGGACCGCCCTGCGGGTTGGGATGGTCGGGATCTTTCTGCTGGCCGCCACCCTGCCCATTCGGACCGAGCCGGTGGACCTGACCTACCTGGGCGAGCACCGGATGAGCGAGACGGTGTCCATCCACCTGCGCGAGGCGGAGTACGGGTTCTGGCTCGGCTACCCCGACTCGCGGACGATCATCGTCCCGGTCCAGGAGGAGCTGGTGGACACCCTGCGGGACGAGGTGGCGGCTGGCCGCCTGGTCTCCACCACCCCGGTCCTCCACGTGGCCTTCACCTTCCAGCAGTGGTCAGCCACGCCCATCGGTGTGTTCGGCGGCATGCTCGAGACCGACGTGACCCAGGAGACCGAGGTCAGCAGCCACACCGCCGGCGGGCGCCTCCACCCGTTGGACGAGCTGGACGCCCTCCTGGCGGAGGACTTCCCGTACGTCGTCTTCGAGCCGGGCGGCCTCCCCGAGGGGATCCGCGACCAGATCGTGGCCGCGGGCTACGAATCGCTCTTTGTCAACGGTGTGGGAGAGATCTTTGTGGCGCCCGGGACGGGTTCCGGCTAGGATCGGCGGGCCGTGGAACCCGAGATCGACGCCTACCATGTCCTGCAGGTCGCGCCGCACGCGGAGGACTTCGTCCTCGAGGCCGCCTACCGCGTGTTGGCCCGTCATTACCACCCCGACGGGGTCACTCCCGATGCCACCAAGATGGCGGAGATCAACCGCGCCTACGACCTGGTCCGCACCACCGAGCGCCGGAAGCGGTACGACCGCATGCATCGGACTCGGCCCATGGGTCCCGGCGTCGAGACCCTCCGCCCGACCACGGGCGAGCCGTGGGCGCAACGGGTGGCCGCGGGCGGATCGGGTCCGCCGGTCAGCAGCCAGGACGGACCCACCGTCGACTTCGGCCGCTACGCCGGGTGGAGCGTGAAGGACCTGGCCAAGCACGACCCCGACTACCTGCGCTGGCTGTCCCGCCACTCCTCGGGCGTGCGCTACCGCAACCTCATCACCCAGCTCCTCCCCCCCGAGACGGTTGTCACCAGCAAGACGAAGTACTGAGGCTTCGGCCTCCGGAAGGCTGACCGATGGCCACGCTGGTCCGCAGCACCACGATCGCGCGCCCGATAGACGAGGTTTTCGCAGTCGCGACCGATGTGACCAACACCGGCAAGTGGTTCCCCGGCGACGTCGTCGAGACCTGGACCACGCCGCCGCCTCATGGGGTTGGGAGCGTCCGCCATGCCACCGTCACGGTCATGGGCCGCCGAATGGAGAACGACGCGACGGTGACCGAGTTCGACCCGCCGCGCCACGGGGTAATGCAGGGCGCCCAGCAAGGTGTGTCGTGGGTCGGGACGGTCGAGTGCACGCCGGTCGACGGGGGGACGCGGCTGGACTTCACGTTCGACGCGAATGCCGGCGGGGCCATGCGCCTGTTCATGGGCCCCTTCATGAACTGGTACGGAAATAGCTGGACGACGGGCCTGGCCAACCTCAAGCGGATGATGGAGTCGGGCGAGCTCTAGGCATCGCACGCTGGCGTGGCGGCTGTACGATCGGTGCCGATGGCTGACCCCAGGTACGCACCGCCCCGCGGCCGCACTCCGCCGCTCGATCCCGCAGAGGCTGATCGCCTGTTCCGCGAGGGCGTGGCCCTGTTCAATGACGCCCGCTACTGGCATGCCCACGAGGCGTGGGAGACGCTCTGGCGAGCGGCGCCCGAGGAGGAGCGCGACTTCTACCAGGGCCTGATCAAGATCGCGGCCGGGTTCCTCCACCTCGGTCGTCGCAACTGGCGCGGGGCGAAGAGCAAGCTGGCGGAGGGAATCGCCCAGCTCCAACCGTATGAACCCATTCACCAGGGCATCGGCGTGACCGAGCTCGCTCGCAAGGCAGAGGAGGTCCTCGCCGACCTCGACGCTGGCGCCCGGCCATATCTCATCCCGCCGAACATTCGACTTGTGAGCTCCACCGTCGTGGACCGATGACCGAGGAGGCAACCCGACTGGAGCACGATTCCATGGGCGAGGTCGCGGTCCCCGCCAGCGCCAAGTGGGGCGCCACCACTCAGCGCGCGGTCGAGAACTTCCCCATCTCTGGGTTGCGCCTGGACCCGGCGGTCATTCACGCCCTGGGTCGGATCAAGGCCGCGGCGGCGTCGGTCAATGCCTCGCTGGGGGTGCTGGAGCCCGATGCGGCGGCTGCCATCCGGGCGGCTGCCGAGGAAGTGGCTGCCGGCGGCTGGGACGACCAGTTCCCGATCGACGTGTACCAGACCGGCTCGGGCACCTCGTCGAACATGAACGCCAACGAGGTCATCGCCACGCTGGCCGCCGAGCAGTTCGGGCAGCCGGTCCATCCCAACGACCAGGTCAATGCGTCCCAGTCCAGCAACGACGTGATCCCGTCGGCCATTCACCTGGCGGCCACCGACGGGGTAGTGAACGCCCTCATCCCGGCGCTCAGCAACGCTGGCCGAGGCGCTGGAGGCCAAGGCCGACGAGTTCGCCGACGTCGTGAAGTCCGGACGCACCCATCTCATGGACGCCACCCCGGTCACGCTGGGCCAGGAGTTCGGCGGGTACGCGGCGCAGGTTCGCTACGGGATCGAGCGGCTGGACGCGACCCTCCCCCGGGTGGCCGAGCTGGCCCTGGGCGGGACCGCGGTCGGCACCGGGATCAACACCCCGCCCGGCTTCGCGGCAGCCGTCATCGAGGAGCTGCGCCAGACCACCGGCCTGCCGCTGACCGAGGCCCGCAACCATTTCGAGGCCCAGGGCGCGCGTGACGGGCTGGTGGAGCTGAGCGGCCAGCTGCGGACCATTGCCATCGGTCTGTACAAGATCGCGACCGACATCCGGTGGATGGCCTCCGGTCCGCGCGCCGGGCTGGCCGAGATCCACATCCCGGACCTGCAGCCGGGGAGCAGCATCATGCCCGGCAAGGTGAACCCGGTGATCCCCGAGGCGCTGTCCATGGTCTGCGCGCAGGTCATCGGCAACGACGCGGCCATCGCGTTCGGCGGCGCGGCCGGCAACTTCGAGCTGAACATCATGCTGCCCATGCTGGCCCGCAACGTGCTGGAGTCCATCCGGCTGCTGGCCAGCGCTTCGGTCCTCTTCGCAGACCGATGCGTCAGCGGCATCACCGCTGACGAGGCCCGCGCCCGCGAGTTCGCCGAGGGCTCCCTTTCCCTGGCCACCGCCTTGAACCCGGTCCTCGGCTACGAGGAAGCGGCCAGCATCGCCAAGCAGGCGCTCGCCGAGCGGAAGTCCATCCGGGACGTCGTCATCGAGCGTGGTCACGTCGATGCCGGTCGCATCACCCTCGAGAACCTCGACCGCCTCCTCGACGTGCGGGGGATGACTGGGCGCTAGTTGATCGCGGCTCCGAAGAGGGTGCCGATCCCGAAGGTGATGGCCGCCGCGGCCATTCCGAAAGCAAGCTGACGGAGGCCCGACCGGAGCACGCCGCGGCCCGTCACCAGCGTGATAGCGGCCCCGACCACGAACAGGGCAATGCCGGCGCCTATTGCGGACACAACGATGGCCGGCGTCCCGATCAGGAACAGGTACGGGATCACCGGCACGATGGCGCCCACCGCGAACAGGACGAACGACGTGCCGGCCGCGACCCAGGCGGATCCACCCAGCTCATTGGGGTCGATGCCCAGCTCCTCGCGAGCCATGGTGGCCACGGCCACCGCACGGTCGCCGGTGATGATCCGGTGGGCCATCTCGCGTGCCGCCGCGGGCGGGACGCCCTTCGCCTCGTAGATGAGGCGCAGCTCCTCCTCCTCTTCCTCCGGCATCTCGGCGATCTCCCGGGCTTCCGCGGCGATCTGGTTCGCGTAGAGCTCACGCGCGCTCTGGACGCTGAGCCACTCGCCGAGGGCCATGGACAGCGCGCCGGCCAGCAGCCCCGCGAAGCCGGCCACCAGGATCGCGGTTCGGTCCCCTCCAGCCCCCGCGACGCCCATCACCAGGCTGAAGTTGCTGACCAGTCCGTCGTTGGCACCCAGCACGGCGGCCCGCAGCGCGTTCCCGCCCACCGCCCGATGCCGGCCTTCGAAGCGGGCCAGCACGCCGCCCTCCATTCCGCGCGTCACCTCGGCGAGCACCCGGGCGTGGGACCGCTCGTCCGCAGCGAGACTCGTTCCGGCAGCCTCGGGCTGGTCGTCGTACTGCGCCTGGGCGGCCGCCTCCGCACTGGCCATGGTCGACGCCACCCAGCCTGGCCCCAGGTGCCGGGCGACGAATGCGAGCGTGCGTGCCCGGCGCGTCGGGGAAGTGGGGAACGGCGCATTGACCGACACCAGGTGGTCCCGCCACAGCGCGCCGTGCCGTTCCTCGGTCTCGGCAAGGCGCGTGTAGAGCTCGGTCAGATTCGGGTCACGAGAGCCCTCGGCCATCGCCCGGTAGACGGCAACACCATCCAGCTCGCCCTGGAGGTTCGCTCGCCAGCGGGCGGCCGCAGCAGGTTCGGCTGTCTTGGTCGTGCGCGTCACTGAGTGGCGACGATACGCTGGCCGGCTTCCGCGCGTGCAGTCCGAAACGGGCGCAGACCCTACAATCCACGGACCCTGAGGAGGCGATCTGACCCGTGACCACTGCCACCGCTACGAGCTACAAGAACCTGATTGCCGGGAAGTGGGTTGACGCCAAGTCCGGCAAGACCTTCACCTCGACCAGCCCGGCCAACCGGGACGACGTCATCGGTGAGTTCCCGTCCAGCGGGAAGGACGACGTCAACGCGGCGGTCGCGGCCGCCAAAGCGGCGTATCTGGCCTGGTCGATGATGCCGGCCCCCAAGCGGGGCGAGATCCTGTTCAAGGTCGCGCGGATCCTGAACGAGCACAAGGAAGAGCTGTCGCGGCTCCTGACCCGCGAGATGGGCAAGGTCCTTCCCGAGGCGCGCGGCGACGTCCAGGAGGCGATCGACGTCGCGTACTACATGGCCGGCGAGGGGCGCCGCCTGTTCGGCTACACCGTGCCTTCGGAGATGCCCGACAAGTTCGCGATGGCCATCCGCAAGCCGATCGGGGTGGCCGCGATCATCGCGCCCTGGAACTTCCCGGTCGCCATCCCGGCATGGAAGCTCTTCCCGGCGCTGATCTGCGGCAACACGGCGGTCATGAAACCCGCCTCGGACACGCCGGCGTGCATGATCCGATTCACCGAGCTCCTGCTCGAAGGCGGCATTCCCGACGGCGTGGTGAACGTCGTGACCGGCTCCGGCAACGACGTGGGGCATCCGCTCGTCGAGCACCCCGACGTCAAGCTCGTCTCGTTCACCGGTCACACCGAGACAGGGGTCGACATCTCGTCCCGGGCGGCGAAGACCCTCAAGCGCGTCAGCCTGGAGCTGGGCGGCAAGAACCCGATCGTCATCTGGGAGGACGCGGATCTCGACCTCGCCCTGGACTCGGTCATCTGGTCGGCCTTCGGAACCAGCGGCCAGCGCTGCACCGCAGCCAGCCGGATCATCGTCCATCGGTCCATCCACGACACGTTCGTCCAAAAGCTCCAGAAGCGGGTGGCGACACTTGCCCTGGGGGATGGCCTGCTGGACACGACCGATGTCGGCCCGGTCATCAACGAGAAGGCCGTCGAGCGCATCGGTGGGTACGTGCACATCGGTCAGAATGAAGCCGAGCTCGTGGTGGGCGGCCATCCGGCCCGTGACGGGGACCTGGCCAAGGGCTCCTTCTTCGAGCCCACCGTGTTCGCCGACGTGAAGGGCGACGCCCGGATTGCGCAGGAGGAGATCTTCGGCCCGGTGACCGCGGTCATTCCGGTCGACACCTGGGATGAGGCGGTGGGCGTAGTCAACAGCGTTCAGTACGGGCTGTCGACCTCGTTGTTCACGAACGATGTCAACCTGGCGTTCCGCTCGATCCGTGACTTCGACTCCGGGTTGGGCTACGTGAACCACGGCACCATCGGCGCCGAAGCGCATCTCCCGTTCGGCGGGACGAAGGCCACCGGCAACGGCCACCGTGAGGTGGGACAGACCGCGCTCGATTTCTACACCGAGTGGAAGAGCGTCTACATCGACTACTCCGGCAAGCTGCAGCGGGCGCAGATCGACATGGAGTTCGTCGATCAGGACTAGGGCCTTTTTTCACTCTCTGGGCGGGGTCAGCCAGACCCTTTGCCAAGCGGGGAGCGGCGTGCCAGCATGCGCCTCTCATGCGGCTCCCCCTCTTCCCACTGCACGTGGTGGCCTTCCCGCATTTGCCCCTGCCGCTCCATATCTTTGAGCGCCGCTACCGGGCGATGACCCGCGACCTGCTGGACGACGACAACCCGTACGGTGGGCGGTTCGTGGTGACCATGATCTCGGCCGGGCGCGAGGTGGCGTCGCAGCCGAAGACCGGCCAGCTCACGGTGCGCCGGGTGGGGACCATCTGCGAGGTCCGCCGGGCCGACAAGTTCGCCGACGGCCGATACGCGCTGTTGGCAGTGGGGATCGGTCGGGCACGGATCCGAAATGTCGATGACACGGGCGAGTACGCCGTGGCCGACGTGATCGCCCTGGACGAGCGGGCGGGCGACGAGGCCGAATCATTGATTCCCGACGTCCAGGTGGCGCTCGATGGCTACCTGTCGACCATCCGCCGCTTCCTGGCCGAGCGCGATGCGGCCGAGGTGGAGGACCTGCTGTCCGAGATTGGGGAGGACGTCGACCCGGACAGCTCGTCTGCCGGTGACGTCAAGCGCTCGGTCCGCATGGAGCGGTTGATCAAGCCCCTCCGCCTGCCGTCGGACCCGCTGGCCGCCAGTTACGCGGTGGCCGGCGTGCTCCAGGTGGAGCTGTCGCGCAAGCAGCGGCTGCTCGAGGCGCCCGATGCCGCGGCGCGGCTCCGCGCCGAGCTGGCCCTGCTCCAGCGGGAGGCGCAGCTCCTCGGTGACTCCTCGCTGGCACCCATGGGCCGATTTGAGTACCACGCCAACTGAACCGATGCCGGCCGGCTGGCGCCGCCCGGCTCTGATCCTGCTCACCGTTCTCCTGGCCCTCGCCGCTTGCCAGGCATCCGCCTCGACGAGCCCCTCCCCAACGGCCTTGCCGTCGGCAACCGCATGCCCGACGATCGCGCCCTCTCAGACTGCCGGCCCCAGCCCGGGACCCAGCGCCACCGCCGAGCCGACGACCTGTCCTCCCCCAACCCAGCCGCCCACGCCAAGCCCGACCGCCGCTCCCACTCCGTCACCGGTTGCGTCCGGCTGCTCGGCGGGCAACCGGGTGGCGGCCGGCGAGCCGGAGATCATCGTGCAGGCGCCGAACGCGGGTCAGGCCATGGCCCTCACCTTCGACATGGGCGGTCGCCTGGATCCGGCCCTCGACATCCTTCAGTTCCTGATCGACAACCACGTGTGCGCCACACTGTTCCCGACAGGCGCCATGAGCGCCACATCGACGGGCCAGCAGGTGCTGGCCGTCGTCCGTGCGCACCCTGAGCTGTTCGAGCTCGGGAACCACACCATGCATCACTGCAACCTGCGCAACGGCGGCGACGGATCACCGACGACCGCTCCGTGCCAGACCGGTGGTCCACCCGGCACGGCGTTCGTGTCGGCGGAGCTGACCGATGCGGCCGCCATCCTCGAGGCGGGCAGCGGCCAGGACCCGGCTCCCTACTGGCGCCCGCCGTACGGGGTGTACACCGACCAGGTCCTCGCCACGGCGGCGGGCATGGGGTACACGAAGACCATCATGTGGTCGATCGACACGATCGATTGGAGGCTCATCTCCGATGGCGGCCCCACCGCCGCGCAGATCACGAGCAAGGTCGTGACCTCGGCCACCAGCGGCTCCATCGTCCTCATGCACCTGGGCGGGTACGAGACCCTGGACGCGATCACCCTGATGGTCCCCGCGCTCCGCAATCGGGGCCTGCTCCTGACGTCGATCAGCGACCTGCTGAACTAGCCCAAGGCGGTTGCGCGCCGGATACGCCAGCCCGAGGCAGCGTCCACGGCGGCCTCGGTCGCGCCGGGGTGGAGGGTGGTCAGCTCCATCTCACCGTCGCTGCCGAACCGGTAGATGCCGAGCTGGGTGATGACCGCGGTCGGGCCGGCGCCGGCCCACGGCGGGCGCATGGTGCCGTCCGGGTGGTGGTGTCCGGGCGAGGTGACGAAGTCCACCCGATCCACGAACGAGCGGGCCGACTGGCTCATGACGATCACGACCCGCGCCGCGTTCAGGGCGATCTCGCACGCGCCCCCCGAGCCCGGCAGCCGCGTGGTGGGATGGTCGTAGGGACCGATGACCGTAGTGTTGAGGTTGCCCCAGCGGTCGATCTGGGCGGCGCCAAGCATTCCGACCTCGATCCGCCCGCCCTGGAGGAAGTAGGCGAACAGGTCGTGCATGGACATGGTCGCGGTGGCCCCCGAGACGAGGGCCGGGTCGCCGATGCTGTCCGGCAGACGCTGCGGGCGCGAACCGATGACACCCGACTCATAGATCAGCTCCAGGTCCGGCGCGACGGTCTGGCGGGCAAGGTTGGCGGCGGCATTAGGCAGACCGATGCCCACGAACACGGTCCGGACCCCCACCAGCTCCTGGGCGGCGGCCGTGATCATCAGCTCGTCGGGTGACGTGGTGGTCATCGGTATTCGCCGTAGTCGACCGATCCGGAGGGCCGGGGGCCGGGCTTCAGGCCGTCCAGGACGGCGTGGTCCAGTTTGGCGACGTAAGCCGCTCGATCCGGGATGTCGTGCACCCATTCGCCGAGCCATGCCTGCAGGCGATCCGGATCCCGGCTGATGGCGTCCCAGTCGCGATAGAAGGCGTTGTCGCGGTCGTAGTAGCCCTGCGCGAAGGACGGATGCGCCCCGTAGGGCTCCACGCAGACGGCCGTGACCGCCACCCGGGGGAGCAGCGTGCGGTCGGGGTCCGAGCGGATGACGTCGCCGTCCACCAGCTCCTCGACCACCACGATCACGCGCTCGGCGGCGAGGGCCGCCTCGCGCTGGACGCCGACCAGGCCCCAGACCTGGACATTGCCATCAGTGTCCGCGCGCTGGGCATGGATGATCGTGACGTCGGGATTGAGGGGCGGGACGACCGCGATCTCGTCGCTGGGGTCGTAGGGGGACGCGACAGTGCGGATCCGGGAGTTGACGGCCGGCAGGTCGGACCCCGCGTACGAACGCAGCGGGTAGAAAGGGAGATGCGCGGCGCCGGCCACGTAGCGGCCCACCATTCCAAAGTGGCTGTACTCCTCGATCTCCAGCTCGCCCGCCTCGATGGCGCGCCGGACCGCGTGCAGCGAGCCGACGCCCGGGTTGCCGAGCCACGAGAAAACGAGCCTGTTGGCGCACCCGGCGGCCACCATCTGGTCGTACACGAGATCCGGAGTGAGCCTCGCCAGGGTCAGATTGCGCCGACCCTGGCGGATGATCTCGTGACCGGCCGCGAACGAGATGAGGTGGGTGAACCCCTCGATCGCCACGACGTCTCCGTCGTGAACGTGCTCGGCGACTGCCTCTGAGAGTGAAACGACCTTGGAGGCCGTGGCTCAGCCTCCGGTTTCGTCCAGCCCGGGCAGCGGCCGGATGGGATATCCCAGCGAGGCAAGCGCTTCGGTGTACAGGCGAATCGCGGTATCCACCGCCGCCTCGTCCACGATGAGCGGCGGGCAGAACCGAATGGACGCTTCCCCGCACTCGAGGATCAGCAGGCCGCGCTCGAACGCCGCGTACTCGAGGGCGTTGGCCTCGTCGTGGCTGCCGAACTCGACACCGAGCATGAGCCCCATGCCGCGGATGTCGCGCACTCCGCCGCACTCCTCCGAGGCGTACTCCACGCCCGCTCGGAGCCGCTCGCCCATGCGTGCCGCGTTCTCCACGAGGCCGCCCTCGACCAGGTCGAGGGTCGCCAGCGCGGCGGCGCAGCACACCGGGTTGCCCGCGAACGTGCTGCCATGCGTGCCCGCGGTCCAGGTGAACAGGTGCTCCTTGCCGATGAAGGCTCCCAGGGGCATCCCGGAGGCGATGCCCTTGGCCACCGTGATGACGTCGGGCTCCACCTTGTAGTGCTCCATGGCCCACATCCGCCCGGTGCGGCCCATGCCCGTTTGGATCTCGTCGGCGATGAGCACGATCCCGTACTCGTCGCAGATCTCGCGCAGACCCCGGACGAACGCGTCGGGCGCCGGGAAGTAGCCGCCCTCACCCTGGATCGGCTCGAACACGATCGCGGCCACGTCCTCCGGGGGCACGAGACGCCCGAGGATCGCGCTGCGCAGATGCTCCAGCTCCGCGCTGCCGTCGCCTCCAGTTCCCTGGTGCCACGAGCGGACCCGCGGGAACGGGGCGTGGTAGACCATGGGCAGGAGCGGACCGAAGCCGGCCCGCTGCTTGATCTTCGAGTTGGTGAGCGACAGGGCGCCCATCGTTCGCCCGTGGAACGCGCCTTCGAACGCGATGATTCCCGGGCGCCCGGTGTGATGGCGCGCGAGCTTGATGGCGCCCTCCACCGCTTCGGTCCCCGAGTTGGTGAGGAAGACGCGGGCCTTCTCCTCGAAGGGCGCGATGGCGGCCAGGCGCTCGCACAGCTCGAGGTATCGCGGCTCGTAGAAGTCGGTGGCCGCGATGTGGATGAGCTGGTGGGCCTGGGTGGCGATGGCATCGGCCACCGTCGGATGCGCGTGGCCGGTGGCGGCGACCGCGATCCCGGCCGCGAAGTCGAGGAACTGGTTGCCATCGACGTCGGTCACGACGTAGCCCCGCCCCGACTCGGCGACGAGTGGGTAGGCGCGGGTCAGCGAGGGGCTGGTGACTGTGGCGTCCCGGGCGATAATCTCGCGTGCGCGTGGCCCGGGGAGCTCGGTGATGATGTTGGGGATGGGCGATGCGGCATCGGCCGCTTGACGGAAGGCCCGAACGGTCATGTGGGGACCCCTGGTCGAAAGCGGCGCGTCCTGCCCGCGCCCCTGGCTAACTCACCGGTGATGTTACCGCGTCAACCACCTCTCCAAGCAAGCCCGGACCGGAAAAGACGATGCCGGTCCATAACTGGACGAGATCAGCGCCGGCATCCATGGCGTGTCGCGCATCGGTTCCGGAGAAGATCCCGCCCGAGCCGATGAGGGTGTACCGATCCCCACTGTGGGTGCGAATGGCGCCGATGGCGCCCAGCATCCCGTCCCGCAGGGGCCTCCCCGACAACCCGCCCGACTCGGCCCCAGGGGGGAGCGGGCCGTGGAGCCCGATCCGCGCCGTGGTCGTATTGGTAAGGATCAGGCCGGCAACGGCGGTGGGCGCCAGGGCGTCGGCGACCGCGGTGAGGGCCTCCGGTGCCAGGTCCGCGGAAAGCTTCACGACCAGCGGACGTTTCGGCTCGATGTCGCTCAACGCGGCGACGATGGCGACCAGCCGCTCCGGGTCCTGGAGCGAGGCCAGGCCGGCGGTGTTCGGGGAGCTGACGTTGATGGCCACGTAGTCGGCCACCGGAGCCACGGCCGCCATGGCGGCCCGGTAGTCGTCCGCCGCCGCCTCGTCCGAGGTGCCCATCCCACGCCCGATGCTCACGCCCACCACGAAGCGTGGCGGCAACCACGGTCGCGTTCGGCGGACCTGTTCGGCCAGCGCGGTCGCCCCACGGTTGTTGAACCCCATCCGGTTGACGATGGCCCCGTCCTCGGGGAGCCGCCACACCCGCGGGCGCGGGTTCCCGGGTTGCGGCTGGGGCGTGACGGTCCCGACCTCCGCGAACCCGAACCCGAGCCCGGCCCAGCCCGCGAGCGCCTCCCCGTCCTTGTCGAATCCCGCGCCCAGGCCCACCGGGTTGCGGAACCACAGGCCCATGCGCTCGACCGGGCGCGTGGCGCTCCACGCCTCGGGCGGCCCGTCGTGCGCGAGCCGGCTGAGCAGAGAACGCCCGTACGAGCCCTCGCCTGCCTTGCGGGTCAGGGTCACCGTCGTGCGGTGGATCCACTCCGTGTCAGTGGCGAACAGGAGCGGGCGCAGGCCCTCGTAGACGTCCCGCTGCCAGCCCATTCAGCTGTCGTGGGCGCGGGGGAAAGCCATCTCGGCCGGCCACACCGGCGGGAGACCCTCGTCGTCATCGGTCTGGGCCACCATCGCTTCGCCGGACGGCGACATGAACTCGTGCCACACCTCGGTTCCCGCTGCCGGTGGGTCATCGAGCTCCTTGATGGCCACGATCCCGTCGAAGCGGATGCGGCCCTGTCGGCCGTCATCGGTCTGGAAGTCGTCCTCGTACTCGGTCGCGATCTCGACCGCCTGGCCCATGGCCGTCTCCTCGTCCTCGCCGTCGACCAGGATCACCCGATCCTCGACCAGGTACGGCTCGGCGGCCTCGTCCACGAGGTACGCGTAGCGGAGCTCGACCGCGAACCAGCCGCTGCTCACGACACGGGCCGTGGCCGGGTCAGCCTCGACCGCGATGGCGCGGCGGCGATCGGTCATGCGGGCGGCGGCTCCTCGCCCATCACCGTCTGCGACTGCTCGCGCATGAACTGCATGACGTAGTAGGGGCCCAGGCCGCTCTTGCCCGAGGATCCGGAGCCCTTCCAGCCGCCGAATGACTGGATGCCCGGCCACGCCCCGGTGGTGGCGCCGCTCCGGCGGTTGACGTACGTGACTCCGGCCTGGATGCCGTTCAGGAACTGGGCGATCTGCGACTCGTCGTGGGTGAAGATCCCGGCCGTGAGCCCATAGGCCGTGTCGTTGGCGAGGTGCAGGGCCTCGTCGAACGAGTCGACCTCGGCCACGACGACCAGCGGGACGAACAGCTCGTCGTGGAACAGGCGGTGGCTGGCCGGCAGGCCCGTGATCACGGTGGGGGTCGGGAAGTAGCCGCGGGCCTCGTCGCCCGAGGTCAGGACCTCCCCGCCGGCGGCGATCGTTCCGCCATCGGCCTTGGCTTCCGCCACCGCATCGGTGAACTTGCGCAGGGACCGCTCGTTGATGACCGGGCCCATCCAGTTCTCGCGCTTGGTGGGATCGCCCACCGCGATGTTCCGCGCGCGCTCCGCAAGGCGCTCCACGAACTCGCCGGCCACACTGCGCTCCACGTACACGCGCGAGTTGGCGCTGCACTTCTGGCCGTCGAACCCAAACGAGGAGCGGGCCACACCCTCGGCTGCCTCGTCGATATTGGCGCTGGCCATCACGATGGCGGGGTTCTTGCCGCCCATCTCGGTGATGATCGGCCGCGGGTAGTCGCGGGTGAAGTTTCGGTACAGGCGCATCCCGACCTCGTACGAGCCGGTGAACACCATGCCGTCGATCCCGTTGTTGTCCTCCAGCTCCGCGCCCACCGTCTCGCCCGGGCCGGTCACGAAGTTGAGCACGCCGTCGGGGAGCCCCGCCTCGCGCATGACCTCGACGAACTTCCAACCCATGAGCGGGGCGTCAGACGAGGGCTTGAGGACCACCGTGTTGCCCGCGATGAGCGCGCCCGCCGCCGGACCGCCGGCCAGGGCCATGGGGAAGTTGAAGGGGCTGATCACCGCCCACACGCCGTGGGGCTTGAGGATGGAGCGCGTGTGCTCCGCCGGCGACAGCGAGCCCATGGGCTGCACGAACCCGTCGTGGTCCTCCATCTGCTGCCCGTAGTACCGCAGCAGATCCGCGGTCTCCTCCACGTCGCCCAGGGCCTCGAGCCGGTTCTTGCCCACCTCGAAGGTCATGAGCGCGGCGTACTCGAACTGGCGCTCGCTGATGAGGTCGGCCGCGCGGCGGATGATCTCCAGCCGCTTGCGCCAGCCCAGGTCGCGCCAGGCCGGGAAGGCGGCCCGGGCCGCGGCGATGGCGTCACGGACGTCCGCTCGTGTGCCCAGCGGGAAGCGGCTGACGACCAGGTCGGTGTCGATGGGCGACCGATGCTCGAAGGTCTCGCCGCCGGTTCGCTCCTCCGCCCCGACGAGGATGGGATACGACTTGCCCAGCTCCCCGCGAGCCCAGACCACGGCCTGCTCGTACGACTCCTGGAGCTCGGTGTTGTCCGCGCTCAGGGTGGCGTAGGTGATCTTCAGGCGCGGGGTCGTTGCGGTCATGGACGGCGTCTCCTGATCGGTGGGCCCGGATTATCGCACCGGGTCGCTGCGGTCCCGAAATGGCAGTTGCCGGAGTCCATCATCGGTCGGTGTGCGGGGCGGCGGGCACAGCGGGAGGCCAGGCTCCGGGGGGAGAAGAACCTGGCCTCCCAAGGCCGGATGATAGCCCCCTTGCCGGGACCGGCCGATCCTTTTCTGCAGTCTCTGCGAGGCTCCGGCCGGGCCTAGACCGATGGCTTGGCGAGGTGGTACAGCCCCAGTTTCAGCT
This sequence comes from uncultured Chloroflexia bacterium, assembly GCA_963816215.1. Lineage (GTDB taxonomy): Bacteria > Chloroflexota > Limnocylindria > QHBO01 > QHBO01 > DASTEQ01. The sequence goes on from CAWFKB010000001.1 coordinate 96,449, forward strand.
CGGGCATGGGCGGGTGGGCGGACATCAGAAACGCCCGCGCCCGATCGCCATACAGGCGGGGGAGAATGGCGTGGGCGGCCTCGTCGTCGCGCAGGTCCAGGCGGGCATGGACGACCTTGATCTTGAAGCCGTGGCGCAGCCACCAGCCCGAGCGACGCTGGGTCGCGGTCCGGGCGTGGGCGACGACCTCCGGCTCCAGGAGCGAAGCCACGTCGTCGCGCCCGTAGTAGCCGATGACGACCAGGCGGCCACCCGGGCGCAGCACGCGCAGCGCCTCGGCCACGGCCGGCAGCGAGCCGTCGTCGGCCTCGATCAGGCCATGGAGCACGACGTCCACCGCACCGTCGCGCAGGGGCAGGGCGGTGGGCTCTCCTTCGATCATCCGGACGTTGGGCTGGTGCGCGGCGCTGGCCCGCTGGCGGGCCTCGTCCAGGAGCTCCGGGTCGGACTCGATGCCATAGGTTCGCGCCGTGTGGCGCGCAAGGAGCATGGGGTAGTGACCGATCCCGGTGCCCACGTCGGCAATCCGTCGGCCGGACAACGGGGTGATCCGCTCGAGCGCGGCGAGCACCTTCCGGCCCGGGTCGATCATGTCGCCCAGCCGCCGATACAGCTCCGGGTCGGGCTCGGTCCAGGCCGGGAGGATGCCGCGCATCATCGGTCCACTGGGTTCGCGCGCCCCGCCGGCGCGTGGCTCACGGCACCGACACCCGCAGCCACGCAGGTTCTCCGCCCTGCTGGGTCAGGAGCGCCTCGCCGGCGAGGACCTGGAGGTCGAACTCCACCGGCCCGTTGACCCGCCGCGTGACGACGATCGGGATGGTCAGGGTCGCCCCGGGATCGAGCGGCCCCCAGCCGAGCGAAGTTGTCCCGGCCGGCTCGCCCCGTTCCCCGGGACCAATGACCCACTTGGTCCACGGCTGGACGAGCGGTGGACACCCATCGCACAGGCGCTGGGCGGACGGCGTGAAGGGGGCCAGGAACAGGCGCTCGTCGAGGGTGGTGGGCCAGCGCAGGACGAGCTCGGTGACGCGGGTTGGATCGAGGTTGGTGACCACCACCGTGATCGTTCCCGACGCGTCGGTGGCCAGGCCCGGCGTGACCGTCACGGTGATGAGCCGCGGGTCCGTTGTGGATGGGTCTCCCAGCGAATACGGAGCCGGCGTGGGCTCCGGGGTGGCGCTCGGTTCGGGGGTGGCGGTGGGCGTCGGCCGTGGAGTCGCCGATGGAGTTGGCGTGGGCGACGGCGAAGGAAGCGGGATGCAGGCCCCGAGGGCCACCACGAGCAGCAGCGCACCGGTGACCCGCGACGCGGGAACGGAGGACGGGCGGGCCGGCATGAGGCCGCATGGTAGTGGACGACCCCTTGCTACGATGACCGCCATGGAGCCCACCTCCCCGGCCACCCCGCATCGGCTGTCCGCCGGGATGGTGGCGTGGTTCACCTGGGTCGTCGTCCTGCTGGCCATCACCGGGCTGCTCCTGCCCAAGATCATTGCGTTCGTCGACTTCAGCGAGAAGGCGCCGTTCTCGCTGCTGGGCCTGGTGATGATGCTGGAGCTGGCCGCGGTCTTCTTCGGGGTGACCCTGGCGCTCCAGCACAAGCGGGCGGGATACGGCTTCGCGGTGGGCATCTCGCTCCTGCCGGCGCCGATCCTGGGTGGGCTCGTGCCGCTCATGCTGGCCATGCCGCCCGACGCCGCGGCGGGCTGGACCGCTCTCTGGGTGCCGCTTGGCGTGGCCGTGTCCGTCGTCCTCATCCTCGCCCTGCGCCGGCCGGCGTCGCGGGCATGGTTCACGGAGGATTGAGGCCGTGCGCGTAACCGCCTTCGCTCACGTCGGCGCCGACCGCGCGCCCGGCCGACGGCTGGGCGCGGAACGAGCCGACGGCATCGTGGACCTGACCGATGCACTCGGCTGGGACCTGGGTGCAGTGCTGGCCGGGCCCGACCCGGAGGGTCACATCGCCACCGCGCTCGACGCGGCGCGCGACCAGGACGCCTTCGCCCCGGGCGACGTCCGGCGCCTGGCGCCCCTGGTCCATCCGGGCAAGATCGTGTGCGTGGGCCTGAACTACCACGAACACTGCGCCGAGCAGGGCGTGGACCCGCCGTCCTATCCCGTGCTGTTCGCCAAGTTCGCGAACGCCGTGAACGACCCCGGGGCGGTCATCGTGCGGCCTCGCGCCACGGAGATGCTCGACCTCGAGTGCGAGCTGGCCGTGGTCATCGGTCAGCGGGCATCCCATGTGTCCGCCGACCGGGCTCTTGATTACGTCTTTGGCTACACGATCATCAACGACGTGACCGCCCGTGATCTGCAGCGCGAGGACCGCCAGTGGCTGCGGGCCAAGGGCTGGGATGGCTTTGGACCGATGGGCCCAGTGGTCGTGACCCGCGATGACGTGCCGGACCCGGGTCGCCTCGGACTGCGCTCCTGGGTGAACGGGGAGACCTGGCAGGAATCGAATACGGCCGACATGATCTGCGACGTGCGCACCCTGCTGGCCTTCGTGACCGCCTCCATCACCCTCGAGCCGGGTGACGTCCTCGCCACGGGGACACCGGCCGGCGTGGGCCACTTCCACGACCCGCCCCGCTACCTGGTCGGCGGCGACGTCCTGGGATGCGAGATCGAGGGCATCGGGACGCTCGAGAACCAGGTCGTGGACGAGCAGCCACGAGCCGCGGATCACGCGACCGCGGCGGGCCTCACCGACACGGTCAGGGTCGCCTGATGCGGGCCCTGGCCAAGACCCGGCCCGAGAAGGGCCTCGAGATCATCGAGGCGCCGATTCCGGCACCCGGGCCGGGCGAGGTCCAGCTCCGGATCGAGGCGGCCAGCATTTGCGGTACCGACGGCCACATCTACGCCTGGGACCGATGGGCGGCCGAGAACATCGCGCTCCCCGTGATCCTGGGCCACGAGCTGGCTGGTCGGGTCGCGGCGACCGGCGCGGGGGTGACCCGCGTCCGTGAGGGCGACCTGGTGGGCGTCGAGTCGCACCTGTTCGACGGGACCTGCGCCCAGTGCCGCAGCGGCGAGACCCACCTGTGCCGCAACCTGCGGGTCATCGGCGCCCACGTGAACGGCGGCTACGCCGAATTCGTGGTCATCCCCGAGGCCAACGCGGTGGAGTCCAATGGCCTCGACCCCGCGGTGGTGGCCCTCCAGGAGCCGATGGGCAACGCCGTCCATGCCGCGTTCGTGGAACCCATCGCGGGTCGCACGGTGGCCGTCACCGGCTGCGGGCCCATCGGCCTGTGCGCGGTGGGGATCGCCAAGGCGGCCGGTGCGTCGTGGGTGGTGGCCACCGATACCGAGCCCTACCGGCTCGAGCTGGCCTCGCGCATGGGCGCCGATCTGACCCTGGACGGGACGTCACCCGACACGGTGCAGGCCATTCTCGATGCGACCGGCGGTGACGGGGTGGAGGTGGTGCTCGAGATGAGCGGCAACGCGTCGGCGCTCGACAGTGCCCTGCGCTTCATCACGCGCGGCGGGCGGGTGAGCCTGCTCGGCATTTTTGGGGAGCCGGTGACGGTGGACCTCTCGAACCTGGTCATCGAGAAGGGCGTCCGGCTCCACGGCGTCTTCGGACGCCGGATCTACGACACCTGGGAGCGGACCCAGGACCTGCTCCGCTCGGGCGCCCTGGACGTGACGCCCATCCTCACCCATCGGTTCGACCTCGCCGACTGGCAGCAGGGCTTCGACCTGCTGGGCACGCGGCAGGCCGGAAAGGTGGTGCTCGTCCCGTGACATCGGTCCGTTCGGGCAACCCCATGGCCTTCCTCGACGCCGAGCTGGACGACCTGCGAGCCAAGGGCCTGTACCGTCGCCTGCGGGTGGTGGAGAGCGAACAGGCAGCCCATTGCCGGATCGACGGCCGCGAGGTGATCACCCTCTCGTCCAACAACTACCTGGGCCTCACGACCCACCCCAAGCTCCGCGCGGCGATGATTGCGGCCACGGAGGAGTTCGGCGCCGGCTCCGGGGCGGTGCGGACCATCGCGGGCACGATGAGCCTCCACCAGCAGCTCGAAGCGCGGCTCGCCGAGTTCAAGCACACCGAGGCCGCGCTCACCTTCCAGTCGGGCTTCACCGCCAACACCGGCACCATCCCCATCCTCGCCGGCGAGGGCGCGGTGATCGTCAGCGACGAGCTGAACCACGCCAGCATCATCGACGGCATCCGCCTCACCAAGGCCGAGCGGCGGGTCTACCCCCACGGCGATACCGATACGCTGCGCGCCACCCTCCGCGAGCTCCGGGCCGCACCTGGTGGCGCAGAGCGAACGGTCCTGGTCATCACCGATGGCGTGTTCTCGATGGACGGCGACATCGCCCGGCTGCCGGCCATCGTCGAGGCGGCCGAGGAGGCGGAGGCCATCGTGTTCGTGGACGACGCCCATGCGTCGGGGGTGCTGGGCCGCAATGGACGCGGAACAGTCGACCATTTCGACCTGCACGGGCGGGTCCACGTCCAGGTCGGGACGCTGTCCAAGGCGATCGGCGTGCTCGGCGGCTACGTGGCCGGCAGCATGTCCCTGCGCGAGATCCTCATCCACCGCGCGCGGCCGTTCCTGTTCTCGACCTCGCATCCGCCAGGGGTGGCGGCCGCCTGCCTGGCGGCGATCGATGTCCTGGAGATCGAGCCGGAGCGCATCGAGCGGCTGTGGACCAACACCCGCCGCTTCAAGGAGGGCCTGCGCGGGCTGGGCTTCGACATCGGTCAGTCGGAGACGCCCATCACCCCGGTCATCGCGGGCAGCGGGACGCGGGCCATGAAGCTCTCGGATCGGCTGTTCGAGGAGGGCGTGTTCGCGCAGGGGATCGGCTTTCCCACGGTGCCCGAGGCCAAGAGCCGGGTGCGGACGATCGTCACCGCCGAGCACACCGATGCCGACCTCGATGCCTGCCTGACCGCCTTCGAGACCGTCGGCCGGGAGCTGGCCCTGATCTAGGCGGTGCGGCCGCGCGCCTCGAGCAGGACGACCTGCGTCTCCTCGGGGAGCGTGGACGGGGTCAGGCTGGCCTTGGGCAGGCGGATGGGCTCGGCGGCCAGCTCGTGGAGGAAGGTCTCGGGTCCCAGCAGGTCGGTGGACGCCCCGTCGATCGCGAAGTGCATGGGAATGACGACCTTGGGCTCCAGCTGCGCGACGACCTCGGCCGCTTCGCGCGGCGACAGGGTGAAGTTGCCGCCGGCCGGGACGAGCAGCACGTCGATCGGTCCGATCTCGTGGAGCTGCTCATCGGTCAGGACGTGGCCCAGGTCTCCCAGGTGGCAGACGTGCACCCCGTCGACCTCGAACGAGAAGATCACGTTCTCGCCGCGCTCCTTGCCCTCGACCCCGTCGTGCCAGGTCCTGACCCCGGTCACCAGCAGGTCGGCGAACTCGTACTCGCCGGGGCGGGTGAGGGTCATTCCGGCGTGGATCGAGCGGGTATACGAGTGGTCGGGGTGGTCGTGACTGATGGTCAGCAGGTCGACGTCATGCTTGCCCGCCACGAACCCGGTCTTGGGTGGGCAGGGATCGGTGATGACGGAGGCGCGCTTTCCCTTCAACCGGAAGCAGGCACGTCCATACCAGGTGATTTCCACGGGGGACGGATGCTACCCCAGAAATTGTCTCGGAATAGCACGAGCGCCGGTGCCCGCCCAATGACACCGGCGCCCGAAGGAGGGAGGGTGGAGGAGAAATCCTGCTGGATCTCTGACTCGCACGATCAATCTATCGAGCCGACATGAAGCCACAACCATGCCGATGTGAAGAAACCTGAACCTTTGCGGTACGGTTGGCCGGCTGATGTCACCGCTTGCGCGACGCCTGGTCGCCGTCGTCACCCTCCTGCTGGCCCTGGCCCTGATCGCGGTCCTCACCCTGCGGGCATTCGGGGCGCCGATCGCGCTCGGTCCCTTTGCCAGCGCGACGCCCATTCCCGCGCCCACCCCCAGCCCCGTGGCGAGCGGCGCGCCAACCCCATCCCCCGAGGACGTCCTGGCCGGGATCGAGGCCGACGTGACCGACCTGCGCGACCTCGCCGCGGCCGACATCGGCCCCCCAGAGCTGATCACCCGCGAGGAGCTCGACCGCCGCCTGACCGCGCGGTTCGAGCAGGACTACCCGCCCGCGGACGCGGCCGCGGACAACGTCCTGCTCCAGGGCCTGGGACTCCTGACCGCGGACGAGGACGTGGCCGCGCTCCAGCTGCAGCTGCTCACCGGCGGGGTCCTGGGCTACTACGACCCAGACGCCCAGGCCATGGTGGTGGTGACCGATGCCGGGCTCACGCCCGAGGCCCAGGTCACGTACGCCCACGAGTACACCCACGCGCTTCAGGACAGCGCCTTCGGGCTGGACACGCTCGACCTCCAGCGGGAGGGCGACGACGATGGAGCACTGGCCGGCCTCAGCCTGGTGGAGGGCGACGCGACGACGACCATGGTCCTGTGGGCCATCGACAGCCTGAGCCCCGAGGAGGTCCTGGGCATCAGCCAGACCCCCCTCCCGGATACGACCGGCGTGCCGGCCTGGATGATCCGCCTGCAGGAGTTCCCGTACCTGGCCGGGACTGATTTCACCTCCCGCCTGTATGCCACCGGCGGCTTTGGGGCGGTCGACGAGGCGTGGGCCGATCCGCCCGTGTCGACCGAGCAGATCCTCCACTTCCGCGCGTATGTCGACGACGAGCAACCGATCGCGGTCGAGGACATGGAACCGAACCTGGCGGCCCGTGCGGTGACCGTGGTCCAGGCCACGACCCTGGGCGAGGCGATGATCGGGATCTGGCTCGATGCCCTGGGCATGAACGAAACCGATGCCAACGCGGCCGCCGCCGGATGGGGCGGCGACCGGATCTGGGCCGTCACCACCTCCGACGGGGCGGTGGGCGTGGTCCTCCGTATCGCGTGGGACGTGAAGGTCGACGCCGACCAGTTTGCGACGGCCTACGAGCGCGTCTCTCCTGCGCTCCCGGTGTTCGGTCGCCTGGACAGGGTGAGTGACACCGAGATCGTCATCACCCAGGGTTCCACCCAGGCTCTCGTCGACCTGTTGGCCGCGAACTAGCCGGCGCGGCGCGGCGCTCCGCGCCCCGCCTACCCCCGGCGGCGGTGGCTACATCGTGTCGGGCGCCGACACCCCGACCAGGGCCAGGGCATTCGCCAGGACCTGCCGCGTGGCCCGCACCAGGCCGACCCGCGCCGCGGTGAGCGGCGCGTCATCGGTCAGGACCCGGCAGTCGCGATAGAACTGGTTGAAGAGGCTGGCTGCCTCCATGGCGTAGCGCGGGAGCTCGTGGGTCTCGCGCCGCGCCGCCGCGTCGGCGACGACCTCCGGCATGCGGAGGAGGTGACCGATGAGCGTCAGCTCGGCCGGATGGACGAGGCGAGAAGTAGCGTCGCCTGGGTCCTCAGCGATGTCCGCGACCGCCGGCTGGCGGAGGATGGACGAGCAGCGGGCGTGGGCGTACTGGACGTAGTACACCGGGTTCTCGGCGGACTCCTGGCGGGCCAGCTCGGGGTTGAACTCGAGGTGCTGGTTCGCCGAGCGGAGCGTGAACAGGAAGCGGGTGGCATCGGGACCGACGTCGGCCACCAGCTCGTCGAGGGTCACGAAGGTGCCTTCGCGCTTGCTCATGGAGGCGCCGCCGGCCAGTGAGACGTGCTGGTAGATGATGAACTCGACCGCGTCCGGGTCGTGGCCGAGTCCCGCCGCCGCGCCCTTCCAGCGGGCGATGGCCCCGTGGTGATCGGGGCCCAGGATGTAGATGAGGTGGTCGAACCCGCGCTCGAACTTGTCGAGCAGATAGGCCGCGTCGGCCGCGAAGTAGGTGGGCTGCCCGTTAGAGCGGATGAGGACCCGGTCCTTGTCGTCTCCGAAGGTCGTGGACCGGAACCAGGTCGCACCCTCGTCCTCGTAGACGTGGCCGGCCGCCCGCAGCTGCTCCACCGCCGCGTTGACCTTCCCCGCGTCATGCAGCGCGCGCTCAGAGCTGTACACGTCCATGGCCATGTGCAGACTGGCCAGCGTGCGGCGGATGTCCTCGAGGACCCGGTTCCAGGCCCAATCCCCGATGGCCTCCAGCGGGTTGAGGCCACTCAGCACCTCGTCGGGCACCTCGGCCGCCAGGCGCGCGATGTACTCCCCCTTGTAGCCGCCTTCGCCCGACTGCCCGGTCCGCGCGAGATAGACCGATTGCCCGAAGTCGCGGATCTGGGTCCCGTAGTCGTTCACGTAGTACTCGCGCGTCACGGTCGCCCCGCTGGCCGCCAGCATGTTGGCCAGGGCGTCCCCGATGAACCCGCCCCGCCCGTTGCCCAGGTGCAGCGGCCCGGTGGGGTTGGCGCTGATGTACTCCACGTTGATGCGCTGGCCCGCGAGACCCGTTGACTGACCCCAGGCTCGACCGGCGGCGAGGATTACGGTTACCTGTCCCGCCAGCCAGTTCGGGTCCAGGCGCCAATTGATGAAGCCGGGGCGCTCGACCGTGGCAGGGCCGACGCCCAGTGGCGTGGCGAGATGGCGGACCAGGATCTCCGCGATGGCCATCGGCGCCTGGCGGGCCAGCGGGGCGAGCTGCATGGCGGCGTTGGTGGCGTAGTCGCCGTGCTCCGGCCGGGCTGGCCGCTCCACGACCGGTTCTGGAAGCGATGTCCCTGTTGGATCGCTCAGCTCGCCCGATAGGATGGCCCGGTCCCGGGCCGCGAGGATCTCAGCCAAGAGTGTGTCGCGGATGGTCACGGCTGCTCGACCTTCGTCCCGGGCTGCGTGAAGCGATCGGCGAACTCGAGAACGCGGGATCGCCACCGAATCAATCCGCCAACCGCGAAGAGGGCAAGACCCGTGTGAATGCTGATCCACGCGGGCGCGAGGGTTCGATCAAGTTCCGACCCGATTGGGTGGAGGAGAAAGGAAAGTACGACGATGGGAATGGCAGCCAGAAATGGCATGGCCCACCATCGCCGCGCCAGCAGAAGGCCTGCGATGCCTCCAATCAGGGCGCTGAGCACCAACGGTCGCGCGAGCAGGCCAACTGGCATGGTGCGGGTGAGCAGGCCGAGGTCCGCATTCAGGATCCAGCCGAGCGGGTTTTCGACGTCTGGCTTAGTGAAATGTCTCGTTGGAAGGTCCTGCAACAGGTCCCAGAAACTTGGGAAGCCCGCCACCGAGAAGAAGACGCTGACCGCCACGGCCGGGACAGCCGCGACGATCATGGCCGCCACGAATGGGCGCCACTCCGGTGCTCGGACGATGCCCGCCCCCAGAGCACACAGACCAAAGACCAGTGGCGTGAGGAGACCGATCGGCCGCGTCAGGCAGATGGCGAGGACCGCCATCCCGACAACAGCAAGCCATACCAGTTTGCGTTGCTCAATCCACAGCGCGCCGGCCGTGAGTGCGACGGCCCACAGGCTGATGGCGAGTCCGTCAGGAGTGAGAATGACGAGCCACCCGGTAAGCAATACGTTGAAGATTCCGAGGCCGGTGGCGATCACCGCGACGCGAAGCCCAGCAAGCATGAAGAGCCCCACGGACGTTGCGGCTACGAATAGCACGACGGCAAATGCGCTGACCGCCATCGGAGCCCCGGCGCCAAGTAGCGGATACGCGACCGCGACAAGCGCGGGATATGCCAGACGCATGCGGTACAGGAGGCCCCATCGCTCGCGTTCGGGTGCGAGGTTGAAGTTCCAGGGCTCGCCGTCGAGTGCCTCCGTGACGTAGAGCACCCCCTCCGTCAACCCGTAGCGAGCGTAGATTTCCCAGCTGAGTTCATCCTGTTCGTTGCCTCGAAGGCCCGCATATTCGAACGCGTACTTGTGGTAAACGAGCGAGTCCCAACCTGCCCGTGGGCTGGTGCTCAGCCAAAGCATCACCCACACCAATGCTCCCACCGCAAGGCTGAAGATCAGCACGCGATTGATAGATGGGCTCCCCATCTAGTGCTCGCGGGCCAGGCGCAGCTCGAGCGCCTGGTCGACGGAGAACTCGCGCAGCTCGAGCGCCTCAGCGGCCACCTCCAGGAGAGCGCCCGTCGGGGCCAGACCGATGAGCTCGGCATGGTCGATGTCGGTCCCGGCCTGGTGCGCCAGCCGGCGCACCTCGGCGACCACGCGAGGGATCCCGGTCTGCTCCCAGTCGACCAGGTTCATGCTGACCTGGGCCAGCTGCCGCCCGTCGGGGACGGCAACGACCACGCCCATGGCCTGTACCGCGGGGAGGCCGCCGGACGATGCGCGAATGCTCTCGGCGATGTGCTGCGCGATTTCGAGGTCCGAGGTCGCGAGGTTCAGGTTGAAGGCGATCAGCGGCTTGCGGGCACCCACCGCCACGGCGCCCCCCCGGGGATGCAGGCGCGACGGACCGAAGTCCGGCACGCGGTCCGGATCGGTAGCGATGTCCTCCTTCAGGCCCTCGTACTGGCCGCGCCTCACGTCGGCCAGCCGCCGTCGATCTGGGCGCAGGGCGGCCTCCGCATAGAGGTAGACCGGCAGCTGAAACGTTCGCGCCACCTGCTCCCCGAAGCGACGGGCGAGGTCCACCACCTCGTCCATGGTCGTCTCGCCCAGGGGGACGAATGGGATGACGTCCACCGCCCCGATGCGCGGGTGGGCTCCGGTCTGCTGCTCCATGTCGATCAGCTCGAGCGCGCGGCCGACGGCGGCCATGGCCGCCCGGACGACCGGCTCCGGACCGCCGGCGAAGGTCACGACGCTCCGGTTGTGCGACTCGTCGCGGCTGGCGTCGAGCAGGCTCACCCCGTCAATCTGGCGAATGGCCCGCGTGATTTCCTCCAGCACCTCGGGCCGCCGGCCCTCGCTGAAGTTCGGCACACATTCGATCAGTCGCGACACGGGCCGATCATAGGCGGGCGCTCCGGCTCAAGCCGATGCCGCTGCCACCTGCCGCGGGTCGTCTCGACCGATGGGATCGGGATTCACGCCGCGTGCCCGGGCCAGTCGTTCGGTGAGGAGCTGGAGCGGAATGACGCTGGCCAGCACGGCGGACACGGCCCGGGGTAGGCTCGGCTCCAGGGCGATCGACTGCCATCCCGCCGCTGCTAGATCGCGACCCGATCCGCCACGGTCGTCGGCCGCGATGACCGCCGCCGGCATACCCAGCGCCGCGCCAGCGCGCAGGACGACCAGCGTCCGCTCCTCGAGCGCGGCGCCGCGCTTCTCGCCATCGGTCAGGAACACGACCAGCCCGCTGCGCTCGTCGGCCGCCGCCAGGTGGCCATGGCGGAGCGTCTCCAGCTCGTGGGCCACCGCGGGGAGGTGGGTCCCCTCCTCGATCTTGAGTGCCAGCTCCCGGGCGGCCGCGAAGTCCACTCCCGACCCGACCGTCACGAATCGCGTGACGTTGGCGAAGGTGGCCGCCGCGCGCTCGGCCGCAATCGGGTCGGCGGCTGCGGCCAGCTGACGCTCGAGGGCTGCGGGATCGGGCAGCGACCCGGTCAGCGCCCCAAGCAGGTCGGCGCCGGCCACGATGGGGGAGAGGTAGCCCACGGTATGGCACCACGACTGGTCCTGCTCCCCGGTGGACAGGACCTGGTCCGCCAGCGCGGCCCCGGGCGACCGTTCGCTGACCGTGATCAGGGCCGTCAGAGCGGCGACTCCGCGCGCGGCCGCCAAGGCTCCGTTCGTCGCCTCGGTGCCTCCCTCGTGGGAGACGGCGATGACGACACCGCCCCGTGGGACGCGGCCCGAAAGCTCGAACGCCTGGACGGCGCGGACGACACCACGAACGCCCTGGGTGCCAAGGGTATCGGTCAGCAGGGCGGCAATGGCCATGGCCCCGTGCTGGCTCGTTCCACACCCGGTGACCGTGATCGGCGCGCCTTCCTGCGCCGCCGTACCGATGGCCTCGGCCAGCTCGGCCAGGGCGCTCTGTCCGGCGATCCGCGCGGCGATCCGCGCGGCGAGGGCGGGCTCGGCCGCGATCATCTCGGTCATCAGGTACGGCGGCCCGCTCCGGATGGGCGGCATGTCCGAGCCTGCCCACGGGTCCGGTGCCCCCGGAAGCGGGGAACGCGGGTCGAAGGTTCGCGGTGCGTCCACGCAACCGATCCTACGCGGCAAACGGTCATTCCGGCCGAGCCGCGCTACCATCGAGGTCATGGATCTTCGACAGACAGTGATCGCCCTCGCGGCTGTCGGCACGGAACGCAACCGAGCGGTCGCCGCACGACATGGCGCCGGCGCGGACCAGTTCGGCGTTTCCTTCAAGGAGCTGCGGGCCATGGCCCGGCGCATCGGTCCGGACCAGTCGCTCGCCCGCGGTCTGTGGGCGACCGGCAATACCGATGCCCGTCTCCTGGCCTGCATGGTGGCCGAGCCCGACCGGATGGACGAGGCCGAGCTGGACGCGTGGTTGGGCGATATCAAGTACTACGTGCTCGTGGACGAGTTCGTGTCCAGTGTCGCCAGCCGCAAACCCGGCGTCCGTGCGCGGATGGAGCGCTGGACGTTCGCGGCCCGCGACTGGGTCGCCCAGGCCGGCTGGGACCTGGCCGCCGTCCTCGCCCTGCGCGATCCGGACCTTGGTGACCGATTCTTCCTCGACCTGCTGGCCAAGATCGAGCGCGAGATCGGCCAGGCCGGCAACCGGACCCGGCATGCCATGAACGGCGCCCTCATTGCCATCGGGCTGCGCAGCGAAGAGCTCCAGTCGGCCGCGGTGGCGGCCGCGGCCCGGATCGGTCCGGTCGTGGTGGACCACGGTCAGACCGGGTGCGTCACACCGTCAGCCATTCCGTACATCGAAAAGGCCACCGCTCATCGGCAAGCCCACGAGGAGCGGCGGTTGGGCGGAGGCGTGGCGGTCGCGACCCGGTGAGCGAGGCGGATCGGCCGGCGCTGGCCGGCTTCCAGCCCGAGCGCGTTGATGACCCCACCCTGATCAACCTCTTCGACTACGAGCGCGCGGCCGCCGAGCGGCTGGACCCGGGGCCGCTGGCCTACTACACCGGCGGCGCAAACGACGAGCGCACCCTGGCCGACAACCGGGCCGCCTTCGAGCGCTGGCGGATCGTGCCTCGCGTCCTGCGCGACGTCTCCCAGCTCGATCCAGGCGTCTCGATCCTCGGCCGGGAGTGGCGATGGCCCATCTGGATCGCGCCGACCGCGTTCCACCGCATGGCGCACCCCGACGGGGAGATGGCCACGGCCCGCGCCGCGGCGGCGCGCGGGATCACGATGACCCTGTCCACCTCGTCCAGCACCGATGTGACCGAGGTCGCGCAGGCTGGTGGCCCGCGCTGGTTCCAGGTCTACCTGCTGGCCGATCCCGGGGCGCGGCGGGCCCTGGTCGAGCGGGCGGTGGAGGCGGGCTACGAAGCGCTGGTCCTGACCGTGGATCTGCCACGGGTGGGACGGCGGGAACGCGACATCCGGGTGGGTTTCAGCGTCCCCGATGACGTGTCGGTTCCCAACATCGCGCTCGCGGCCGGTCTGCCGCTGGCCGAGGGGATGAATGCGTCCTTCGTCCAGTCCATGACCTGGGACGACGTCGAATGGCTGGCGGGCTTCGGGCTGCCGGTGATCGTCAAGGGCGTCCTGCACCCCGATGACGCCCGCATGGCCGTGGACCATGGCGCCGCCGGGATCGGCGTCAGCAACCACGGCGGACGGCAGCTCGATGGAGCCATCGCCTCCCTGGACGCCCTCCCCGCCGTGGTCGAGGCGGTCGCAGGACGTGCCCCGGTCCTGATAGACGGCGGGGTACGTCGCGGCACGGACGTCCTGACCGCGCTCGCCCTGGGGGCGAGCGCAGTGGGCATCGGTCGACCCGTCCTTTGGGGCCTGGCCGTGAACGGCGAAGCCGGAGTGGGGCACGTGCTCGACCTGCTCACCGCCGAGCTCGAGCTGGCCATGGCCCTCAGCGGTGCGGCACGCCGGGCCGACCTGACCCCCGATCTCCTGGTATCCGCTCCCTAGGCGAACTGCCGGCTCGTCTAGCGGTTGCTGTCCTCCATCGAGCCAGTCAGTGGCTGATTCGTGCCACTGACGTCCGGCCAGTAGAGCGCGCACAGGACCTCGCGGTCACCGCCGCCCCACGAATCCTCGGTGGGGGCCAGATAGTAGATGTACAGCTCGGAGTCCTCGTAGGCCAGGCCCACGAACGATTCGAACTGGGCGGTGCACTGCTCGTTCACGAAGTTGGTGACCGCCTCTGCGCCGGGGTACGACTCGAACGGTCCGGCGTCGTAGTCGACCGCGAAGTAGATCTCGTACTCGTGGCCGTTATCGCAGTCGGTGACCGCAACCTCTTCCACGGTCGCCTCGACGGCCGAGTTGAAGCAGTCGCCGTTATTCAGGTCGAACACCGAGGTCATGTCGCCCGGCGCGAGGCTGGCGGCCGCGCCGTCACTCTCCGCTGGTGCCTCGCTCGACTCCCCGCCCTGGCTGGCAGGCGGGTTGCTCTCTGCGGGTGAGCCGCTCGTGCTGGGCGAGGCGCAGGCCGCCACGAACAGCGCCAAAACAGCGATCAGGAAGGGGGAACGAAGCCTCACGACAGATCTCCTTGGGCGTGGGGAATGGTAATGGGCGTCAGAAACGATTCCAGATGAGTGGTGCAGGATGTCGGGCCGGATTATGGGCCAGCCATCCCCCATCGGTACCCCGACCCCGGGTCTGAGCCGTGAAAAACTCGGGACGACCGCGGGATCCAGCTAGGCGCCCGGATCCATGGGGATGCGCACGCCGCGCTCCCGGGCGACCTCGAGCGCGCGCTCGTAGCCCGCATCCGCGTGGCGGATCACGCCCATCCCCGGATCGGTGGTCAGGACCCGCTCCAGGCGGGCCGCCGCGGCATCGGTCCCATCGGCCACGACCACCATCCCGGCGTGGAGCGAGTACCCGATGCCCACGCCACCACCGTGGTGGACGCTGACCCAGGTCGCCCCGGCGGCCGTGTTCACGAGCGCGTTGAGCACCGGCCAGTCCGCAATCGCGTCCGATCCGTCGCGCATCCCCTCGGTCTCGCGGTACGGGCTGGCGACGCTCCCGGCGTCCAGGTGGTCCCGACCGATCACGATCGGGGCGGCCAGCTCCCCGCTGCGCACCATGTCGTTGATCCGCAGCCCGGCTTTGGCCCGCTCCCCGTAGCCCAGCCAGCAGATCCGGGCCGGCAGGCCCTGGAACGGGACGCGCTCCTCGGCCAGGCGCAGCCATCGGTGCAGCGACGCGTCCTCGGGGAAGAGCTCGGCCAGGGCCGCATCGGTCTTCAGGATGTCATTCGCGTCGCCCGACAGGGCGGCCCACCGGAACGGGCCCTTCCCCTCGCAGAACAGCGGGCGGATGAAAGCCGGCACGAAGCCGGGGATGTCAAAGGCATCGGTTACGCCCACCTCGGCCGCGAAGGCGCGGATGTTGTTGCCGTAGTCGAACACGACCGATCCGGCGGCCAGGAAGGCGAGCATGGCCTTCACGTGCTCACCGATGGACGCCTTCGCGAGCCGGACGTACTCCTCCGGATCGCGCTCGCGGAGCGCGAGGGCCTCCGACAAACCGATGCCACCCGGCACGTAGCCGCCCAGCGGGTCGTGGGCGGATGTCTGGTCGGTCACGACATCGGGGTGCCAGCCGCGGCGCACGAGCTCGGGCTCCACGTCGGCGGCATTCGCGACCAGGGCGATGCTCCGCGCCACGCCGGCCGCGCGCCACGCGTCGACCTTGTTGACCGCCTCGTCCAGGTCGGTCGTCACCTCGTCCACGTACCCCACCGCGCGGCGTCGCTCGGCGCGGGCCGGGTCCACCTCGATGGCCAGCACCGCCCCTTCGTTCATCGTCACGGCCAGCGGCTGGGCGCCGCCCATCCCGCCCAGCCCCGCGGTCAGGGTCGCCGTCCCGCGCAGGGAGCCGCCGAACTGCTGGCGCGCCACCTCGGCGAACGTCTCGTACGTGCCCTGGATGATTCCCTGGGTCGCGATGTAGATCCACGAGCCCGGCGGTCATCTGGCCGTACATCGTCAGCCCCGCCCGCTCGAGCTCGCGGAACGTTTCCCAGGTGGCCCAGTGGGGGACCAGCATGGCGTTGACGATCAGGACCCGGGGCGCGTCAGGCGTGGTGCGGAAGACGCCGACCGGTTTGCCACTCTGGACGAGAAGCGTCTCGTCGTTCTCGAGGCGCCGGAGCTCGCGCACGATGGCGTCAAACGCTTCCCAGCTGCGTGCCGCCCGTCCGGTGCCGCCGTAGACGATCAGGTGGTCCGGATCCTCCGCCACGTCCGGATCGAGGTTGTTCATGAGCATCCGGAGCGCGGCTTCCTGGCCCCACCCCTTGCAGGAGAGCTCCGTCCCGCGCGGCGCGCGCACGGTCCGAGGTCCGGCGACGGAAGGCTGGTCATGAGATGGCCGATAGAAGGAAGGCCAGGGCGAAGCCCAGGACGGTGACCAGCCCGGCCCAATCGCCGCTGTCCTCGTAGGCCTCGGGGATCATCGTGTCCACCAGCATCGTGAGCAGGCCGCCTGCGGCGAAGGCCTGGACGAAGGGGATGGCCGGTCCTGCCTCGTCGAGCAGCAGGAATGCCAGGGCTGACGCGAGACCGGACGCCACGACCACGATGACCCACAGCCGCATGATCCAGGCCGTGGGGTGGCCCTCCTTGCGCAGATCAGCCGATGCGGAGAATCCCTCCGGGACGTTGGAGAGCAGGACGGCGGCAAAGAACGCGGGGGACACCGCGCCGCCGGCGAGGATCATGGCCCCCAGCACGATCGACTCCGGGATGCCATCCAGGACGGCACCCAGGACGATCGAGAGTCCCTGGCCCTGGGATGCGCGACGCACCGCTCGTGCGTGCGGGGCGCCGGCGCGGTGCTTCAGCCACCAGTTGCCGGCGGAGTAGGTGAACGCACCGGCGGTCAGGCCACCGGCCAGGATCCCGAAACCGCCGCTCGCGAAGGCGACCTCTGTCAGCTCGAAGGCCACCGAGCTGATCAGTGCCCCGGCGCCGAAGGCCAGGGCGACGCCGATCCATGCCTTCGGGACCTGGGTGGCCACCCCGGCCACGGCCCCCAGGATGAGGGACGACGCGGCCAGGGCCGCCCAGCCGAATGCCCCGAGGGAAGCCTCGATCATCGGTTCAGCATCTCAATCGTCCCCGAACGGGTTGGGCCGGCTGGGCTTGGGTGGCAGGCGGAAGACGTCCTCTTCCTTCGGCCCGGTGGGCATGGGGAGGGGCCACGCGTCGCTGTCGTCCGGCCGGCGGGTCTTGCTCAACAGGTCGCCCCAGCCGATGTCCGCTCCCGCCCCGGTCAGCTCGCGCCGGTAGACCGGGAACCGATCATCACCGGCCGCGCGCTCGAATCCGGCCTCCTGGTAGACGACGGCTGGTCCGCTGGGCGGGAGCCATGGATCGGGCGCCGGCTCGGGGTAGACCTCGATGGCCGTCACGCCCCGCCGGTCGAGCTCGGTGCACACGGCTTCCAAGAGCGCCTGACCGATGCCGGACCGATCCGGGGCACCGGCCGGGACCTGGAGGCAGGTGACGACCCATGGGGCAGGGGAGTCCGGCAGCTCGGGGTACCGATCGCGGATGACCTGGGCCCGGGGATAAGCACTCAGCGGGCCGAACTGGGTGTACCCCACCGCTTCGCCGTCTGAGGTGGTAGCGATCATTCCGTACGAGCCGGCCAGCCTGGCGCCGGACATCAGGGCCGCTCGCTTCGTCTCGCGGCGGGCGGCCGTGTCGTCGCCGTCGCGGACGCCATCCAGCCGCTCCCAGTAGTCACAGGTCTGGCATCGCGCGCCCGGGCGGGCGGGCGCCGGGATGATCTCGATGCTCGCCTCGTCCACCAGGGTGAAGGCCAGGCCTGCCATCGGTTCAGCTCCCGGTAGACCCGTCGACCACGACGGCCAGCGCGCCGCTGCGGATGACGGAGGCGAGGGTCGTGATGTCAGGTCCGGGCGGACGGTCCCCGTTGAGGGCGGGGACGGCTTCGCGGACGATGGCATGCGCTCGTCGAACCCCGGCGCCTGGTGTTAGCGGCGCTCGCAGGTCGAGGCCCCGGGCCGCGCACAACGCCTCGGCCGCCAGGACGGTCGCCGTCCGATCGACCGCGTCGAGCAGGAGCAGGGCCGAGGTGGCGCCCATGCTCACGTGGTCCTCCTGGTTGGCGCTGGTGGGGATCGTGTCCGCGCTGGCGGGGTGGGCCACCGTCTTGAGCTCGTTGACCAGGGCCGCGGCCGCGTACTGAGCCATCATCAGGCCGCTTTCGAGCCCCGGGTCATCGGCCAGAAAGGCGGGCAGGCCGGACAGCCGGGTGTCGACAATCCGAGCGGTCCGTCGTTCCGAGATCGTGGCCAGCGCCGTGAGCGCAAGCCGCGCATGGTCCAGGGGCAGGGCCAGCGGCTCGCCGTGGAAGTTGCCGCCGCTCAGCACCCGCCCGTCCGGGAACACGAGCGGGTTGTCGGTGGCCGCGTTCATCTCGATCGTCAGCGCCTCCGAGAGCGGCGTGAGCGCGTCTGACACGGCGCCATGGACCTGCGGCATGCAGCGCAAGGAGTAGGCGTCCTGCACCCGGTGCGGGCTTGACCGATGACTCTGCCCGATCTCGCTGTCGGCCAGGAGCGCCCGCAGGCGTGCGGCCGAGGCCACCTGTCCGTGGTGCGGACGCGCCCCGATCAATGCTTCGTCGAAGGCCGCCGCGGTCCCGAGCATCGCCTCCAGGCTCATGGCACCCACCACGTCCGCGGTGAGAACCAGTTGGGCGGCATCAGCGGCGGCGAGTGCACCGATGGCGGCCATGAGCTGCGTCCCGTTCAGGAGGGCCAGGCCTTCCTTTGCCTCCAGCTCCACCGGCTCCAGGCCGGCAGCCGCCAGCGCATCACCGCCGGGCAGTTTCGTGCCGTTGACCGTGGCCTCGCCCTCGCCGATCACCACCAGGGCGAGGTGGGCAAGCGGCGCCAGGTCGCCCGACGCGCCCACGCTCCCGCGCGACGGGACGACGGGGTGTACGCCGGCGTTGAGCATGCCGAGCAGCAGGTCCACCACTTCTGGGCGGATGCCGGAAAGCCCCACGGACAGCGCATTGGCCCGCAGCAGGAGCATGGCCCGCACGACTTCGGTGGGGAGCGGCTCACCCACCCCGGCCGCGTGACTCCGAACCAGGTTCCGCTGGAGGGTCGCCGTCTGCTCCGGCGAGACGCGGACGTCGGCGAGGTCCCCGAACCCGGTCGTCACCCCGTACACGGTGTCACCGGAGGCCACCACGTGCTCGATCACCGCTCGCGAGGCGGCCATCCGATCCCGCGCGCCCCCATCCAGGCTGACCGCGGCGCCACCTCGGGCGACGGCCACCACATCGGTCACGATCAGGTCGCGACCGGTGAGGACCACCGCGATGTCGGCTCGGCTGTTCACAGGCACCCCGCATACTACGGTCGTGCGGAGGATTCCGGGCCCCACGCGTCGCCTCGTCATCAGCCCCGACGCGCAGGACCAGCTGGGCGGCGCAGTGCCGAGCCCGGCGGCCGCATTCCTGCTGACCCTCATCCTGCTGCCCACCCTGTTCTGGCTCGTCGCCCTGAAGCGGACGACCGAGTACCTCGGGATCGAAGGCTGGCTCATGGGCAACGTCATGCAGCCGTTCCAGGCCTGGATGGAAGCGCACCTCCCCGTGGTGGACTCGGCGCTGACCGCGATCAGCGCCCTGGGCTCGGGCTGGTTCGTGGGCCTGGGCTTCGCGGTCTGCGGGCTGTTCGCGCTGTACAAGGGCCGCCGCGACCTGGCGCTGTTGCTTGCCCTTGGCACGCTGGCCTTTCCCATGGAATGGGCGCTGAAGTATTTCACCGCCATACCGCCCATCACGCTGCCCCAGCTGGTGTCGGCCATGTTCAACGTGAACGACGTGGGCCTCGATGACATCGCCGTCTTCCCGGCCGGTCATGCGCTGCGGTCCATGGTCTTCTATGGGCTGGTCGCGTTCTGCGTCGCGCGCCTGTCCTCGGATCGGCGGCAGGGGATGGTCGCCTACGCCGTGGCGGCCGTCCTCATCGCGACCATTGGCCTCGTCCGGATCTACCTCAACCTGCACTACCCGCTCGACGTGCTCGGTGGCTGGATGGCCGGGGCGGCGCTCGTCTCGGTCCTGATCGCCATCCACGTCCTGAACGTGGACGAGCGGATGCGGGCCGCTGCCCGGCGCCGAGGCGTTGCCGAGCACGCCGCTCAGCACGTGGCCGAGCGCGGCGCCGAACGAGCCGCCGGGGCGTAGGGGCGTAGCGCCGCCGCGTGCTGGAGTTCATCGACCAGCAGGTCATCCCCTTCTTCCTGTCGTTGTACGACGCGATCGGGTACGTCGGCGTCGCCGTGGGCGTTGCGCTAGAGACGTTCATCCCGATCCTCCCGTCGGAGGTCATCGTCCCCATGGCTGGCTGGAAGATTGCGCAGTCCGCGGCCGATCCAACCGTCACCGAATGGCTGACCGATGCGCCGTGGAGCGTGCTGGGGGTCATGGTTGCCGCAACGCTCGGTGCCGCCCTGGGCTCGCTGGCCGGCTACCTGATCGGTGCCTGGGGTGGGCGCCCGCTGCTGGACCGATACGGTCGTTACATTCACATCCATTCCGATGACCTCGACCGAGCCGATGCGTGGTTCGCGCGCTACGGCGACTGGGCCGTCTTCTTCGCCCGGTTCGTCCCGCTCCTGCGGGCCTTGATCAGCTACCCGGCGGGCGTCGCCCGCATGCCGCTCGGCCGGTTCCTGCTCTTCTCGGTCCTGGGCTCGATCCCGTGGAACCTGGCCCTGGTCGTGGCCGGCTGGGCCCTGGGGGAGAACTACGACGCCCTATACGCGGCCATCCGCCCGTTCGAGATCGTGATCTACGTCGTCGTGGTGGTGGCCATGGTCTTCATCCTCGTTCGCTGGGCCCGCGGCCGTGGTGAGCCCTCGCAGGTTTGACTCGCACATCGTGAGCGTGGGACGATCGGCGCAACTGAACGAAATCATCGTCTTCGGGGCGGGGTGAAACTCCCCACCGGCGGTCGGTCCGCGTAGGACCAGCCCGCGAACCCCGTGAGGCCGGCGGCCACGGAGAACGGTAGCCGGAGCACCTTTCGGGGCCGACCTGACCCCGGCGTCAGCCGGGCAGACAGGGCCGACGGTCACAGTCCGGATGGGAGAAGGCGAGCACGAGGCGTTCCTCCGACGACCCGCGAACCGATCGGCGCTGCGCGCCGTCCCGGCTCCGGGCGCCCGGCAGGGCGCCCGGGCTGCGCGTCCCGAGGCGATCCACATCGGGAGCGCCATGGATCACGAATCAGCCCAGCCCACCGCGATCACGGTCACCGACCTGACCGTCACCTTCCCGACCCACGGGGAGCCGCTGACGGCGCTCGGCGGGCTCAGCGGGTCGGTGGGGGACGGGGAGCTGGTCGCGGTCATCGGGCCGAACGGGTGCGGGAAGTCCACGCTGCTGCGGGTGCTGGCCGGACTGCTGGCCCCGACCGCCGGACGCATCGGTCTCGGCTCTGAGCAGGTCCCGCCGCGCGCCGGGGATGGCCAGGTGGGAATCATGTTCCAGCAGCCGCGCCTCCTGGCCTGGCGGTCGACCGCGGACAACGTCGCGCTTCCGCTGGAGCTGGCCGGGGTTTCGACTGCTGAGCGGCGATGGCTGCTGAGCGGGCGCTCGCCCAGGTCGGGTTGGGGGACGTGGCCGGCCTCCGGCCACGGGAGCTGTCGGGCGGCATGCAGCAGCGGGTCGCACTGGCCCGGTCGCTGGTCACCGACCCGCCGATCCTGCTCCTGGACGAGCCGTTCAGCGCCCTCGACGCGCTGACCCGCGACGCGTTCGACGCGCAGCTCGAGGCCCTGTGGATGGCCCAGCGCCGCACCGTGATCCTGGTGACCCACTCGGTCAGCGAGGCCGTTCGGCTGGCGGACCGGATCTGGGTCATGGCGCCGCGCCCAGGCGCGTCGCGGCCGACATTCCGGTTCCGTCCCCGCGTCCTCGCCCTGCGGGCGCATCCGTTGATCCCGGCGCGACCGAGGTGGAGGCGCAGGTTCGAGCCGCCCTCGCATCGGTCCATGCCCCCGAACTGGAGGGCTGGGCCGAGCAGCAACCGGGGGTCGCCGCATGAGCGCCATCCTCCGCCGGCTGGCCTTCGCCGCACTGAGCGTGGCTGGCTTCCTGCTCATCTGGAAGGCCGTCGTCGTGATCGGCGGCTACCCGGAGTACATCCTGCCCGCGCCCGAGGTCGTCCTGGCCCGCGCCGTGGAGGCCGTGCAGAGCGGCACGCTCCAGCCGCACCTCGCGGCCACCCTCCAGGAGAGCGTGCTCGGGCTTCACGGTGGGAGCCGCGATCGCGGTCCTGGTGGGCATCCTGCTGGCCAAGAGCCTGACCGCCGAGCGCGTGCTGTCGCCATACCTCGTGGCCGCCCAGGCGATCCCGATCCTGGCCCTTGCCCCGCTGCTCGACATCTGGTTCGGCGGCGGGCTGACCGCGCGGATCGTGATCTGTGCCCTGATCGTGTTCTTCCCCATTGCCATCGCGACCATGGTCGGCATTCGCGGCACGGATCCACTGCTGGTCGAGATGGCGCGCGCCAACGGCGCTCGCCGCGACCAGGTGACCCGGCTGCTGGAGCTGCCCTCGGCCTTGCCGGTGCTGTTCGGCGGCCTGCGGGTGGGGGTGACGCTGGCGGTCATCGGTGCAGTCGTGGCCGAATGGACCGGCGCCAGCATCGGTCTGGGGGTGCTCATCAACATCGCCGACCAGGGCCTGTTCGACACCCCGCTCATGTTCGTCGCCCTCGGCACCCTGGCCCTGCTGGGCCTGACCTTCTATGGCGTGGTCGTGCTCGCCGAGCGCGCCCTCGTCCCCCGTTGAGTCCCGAAAGGAAACCGATGCCCCTGCGCCTCCGCCCGTTGACCCTGATTCTGGTGGGGCTGGTGCTTGCCGCGTGTACCCCCAGCTCGTCGGCCAGTCCGAGCGGCACCGCCCTCCCGCTTGCCTCTGCGTCGCCGGTAGGGGAGCTGCGCCCGATTCGTCTGCTGCTGAGCTATCGACCAGACGTCCAGTTCGCCCCGTTCTACGTCGCCCAGCAGGAGGGCTACTTCGAGACGGGCCGGGCTGGACGTGACCATCGAGCACGCCGACGGCGGCGACCTCATCCGCCTGGTGGCAGACGGTCAGGCCGACTTCGGGGTAGCGGACGCGACGGACGTCATGATCGCCAGGACCAGCGGCATACCGGTGAAGTACATCTCCACGCTGTATCAGCTCTTCCCGGTGGCCCTCATCGGGCCGAACGGGAGTGTTCCCTCTGATCCTGCGGCGCTCGCCGGCACGCGGATCGGGACCCCGGGCCTGTACGGGTCGTCGTGGATCGCGCTGCTGGCGCTGCTCGATGCCGGTGGCCTGACGGCCGACGACGTAACCGTCCGCGAGTACCCGCAGTACAACCAGGTCGACGGTCTGCTCAACGGCGACGTGGACCTCATCACCGGCTTTCGGAACAACGAGCCACTCCGCCTCGAGGCGGCCGGCATGACGACCGACCAGCTCACCGTCGACTAGATCGCGCCGCTGCCCGGCCCCGGGATGATCGTCGGCGATGACCTGCAGTCTGCCGATCCAGCGCTGGTGACCGCGTTCGCATCGGCTGTGGCAGAGGCTCAGGCGGCGGTGATTGCGGATCCCGAAGCTGGTCTTCAGGCCGCGCTGGTCGAGGTTCCCACGATTGCCGAGGACGTCGACACCGCCCGTGCCGTGCTCCTCGCCACGGTGGAGCTGTGGGCGAACGACACCGCCCCCGGCGTCGGATGGATCGACGCGGACCGTTGGGCGACCGGATTCCAGACCATGGTCCGTCTGGGGTTCATCGATGGATCGGTTCCGGTGGAGGAGATGTACTCCCAGGCGCTCCTGTTCGAGTGATCGTGCGGCTTCTCAGCCGAAGATCAGGAACGAGACCCCGGCCACGATCAGGACGACCTCGATGATGGCCACGAACACCCGCTCTGGCAGGCGGTCCACGATCCGCTTGCCGATCCACGAGCCGACGATCATGGCCGGGGCCAGGGCGAGGCCCACGCCCACCGAGAACAGGGTGAGGAGCGCGGTCGCGCCATAGGCGACGAGCTTGGTGACGTGCATGACGACCGTGGCCGCAGCCTCGGTTCCGATGTAGGCGCCCTTCACCAGCCCCGCGCGCAGGAAGAAGGGGGCCATGACCGGTCCCACCGAGCCGACGAGGGCGGAGGCGAACGCGAAGACGGCCCCGATGACGGTGAACGTCCGCTCTCCCAGCAGCCCCGTCGGCTGGGGTCGGAGATGCCGCCAGGCGACCGATGCGAGCAAGAACAGGCCGATGACCCGGGTCAGGGTGTCAAGGGGCGCCGCGGCGAAGAGGAACCCGCCGACGAGCGCCGCCGGAACGGCGCCGATCGCGAACCAGCCCACGATCCGGGTCTGGACCAGGTCACGGTTCAGCACGACCCGCGTCCCGTTGCCCACCAGCTGGGCGATGGTCAGGACCGGGATCGCATTCCGCGGCCCGACAACCACGACCAGGACGGGGAGCAGGATGGCCGCGCCGCCGAATCCGGCCACCGCGGCCAGGGTGCTCGCCGCCAGCGCGGCTCCGAAGAGCAGCAGGACCTCGGGGAGGACGTCGGTCACGCGCCGGACCGGGGCATCGGTCAGTCGGTGGCGAAGGCGAGATGGACGGCGGCGCGTTCCGCGGCGGTGACCACCTGGTCGAGCAACATCATGGTCGTCACCGGGCCAACTCCCCCCGGGACCGGGGTGATGGCGCTAACCAGCGGCTGGACTTCGGCGAAGTCAACGTCACCCACCACCCCGTCGTCGGTCACGTTGATCCCGCAGTCAACGACCACCGCGCCCGGGTTGACGTGCGCCGGGCCGATGAGCCGCGGCACGCCGGCGCCCACCACCAGGATTTCGGCCTGGCGGGTCTCGACCTCGATGTCCTCCGTTTCGCTGTGCGCGACCGTCACCCGCGCACCGCGCGCCCCGAGGAGGGCCGCGGTCGGCTGGCCCACGACCCGCGAGCGGCCGACGACGGTCACCGCCCGTCCCCCGATGGGGATCTGGTAGTGGTCGAGGATCTCCAGCACGGCCAGCGCGGTCGCCGGGACGAATGCCGGCTCGCCGCGCGACTGACGCTCGGCGCTGAGGGGGCTGGCCCCGTCCACGTCCTTGGTGGGTGCGACCAGGAGACCCACCGCCGCGGCATCCAGGTGGGCAGGGACCGGGTAGATCACCACGATGCCGTCCACGGCCGGGTCATGGTTGAGCGCCTCGATGACGGTCGCGGCCGCGACCATGCTCAGGCCGTCCGCCAGGCGTACGTCGCGGGGATGGATGCCCACCGCGCTCGCCGCCCGGGCGAGGCTCTGCGCATAGGCCACTTCCGGCCCGTCATCGGCGAAGCGGGCAATGGCCAGGCCTGGCGCATCGCCAGTTTCGGCCAGGGCTGCGACGCGGGTCGTCAGGTCGGCCCGGTGCTCCGCCGCGATCGGACGACCATCGAGGATCTGGCCACTCATCGGCCCATCCTCTGCTCCACCGTGGCCAGCGCCTGGCCCTCCCGGGCCGCGGCCGCGGTCTCGAGCTCGGCCAGGCGGGCGGGCGCCTCGGTTGCCAGGGCGTGGCCCTGGGGTAGGTAGGGCACGTTGATCATCACGTTGAGGGCCGCTCCCCGGAGAGCGGCCGCGGCCAGCAGCGCCGCAACTCCAGCGTCGCTGACGGCTCGAGCGTTGCCCAGGGTCGCCATGCTCGACGCCAGCTCGAGGACCTCGGACGCGAGGCGCGCGATCCGCAGCGGAACCTCGGTCGCCCCGACGGTCGCCTCCGACACGGCGGAGTCTCGGGCGGTCTTCTCGTCATCGGTCTGGCGGGGGAGCTTCCGGGCGGTCACGACCGCCTCGTAGGCAGCAGCGTCGTCATCGGCCGCCGCCAGCAGCGCGCCGCGCAGGTCCGCGGCCGCCTCGCCAGCCTGGCGGGCCACCGCTTCCACGTCCGCGTACTCGGCGCGCCCGGTGGTGAGCTCGCACACCATCTCGACCAGGGCCGCGCCCAGCGCCCCGGTCAGCGCGGACGCGCTGCCGCCGCCGGGCACAGGGGCACTCGACGCGAGGCGCTCGGCCAGCTCGCGGACGCTCATTTCGGCGAGGGAGGGGCGGCTCATGCGAGCCGATTGTAGGGCGATCCATGAAGAAGCCCGACAGGTCCGCGGGAGAGGGCGTGGAACCTGCCGGGCGAAGGAATCCGCCTGGAACGAGGGTCAGGCGGCGGCGTCGAGGGCGTCGACGAACCAGCGTTTCAGCCTGACGTCGAAGATCAGCTCCAGCGCGTCCCCGGAATCGGCCTCCACGACGACCCGGAGGTTCGGTCCGCTCCCGGCGGGGAAGGCGGCTCGCTCGTCGCGCACGGTGGCCACCCGATGGACCACGACCTCGCGATCGCCGAAGCGGATCCGGGTGGGCCGGGTGCCCTGCGCGTTCCACGCGATGGACGCCGCGACGGGGGTGATGGAGACGAGTGCCATGCCGGCAGGATACGAACAGGTGTTCTATTTGTCAATGGGTCGTTCGGAGAATCGTCGCTCCGGTGCCTCGTGCAGGAGGCGGGCCCTGGTGATGGCGGTATCGCCGAACTTGTCCCGCACCGCATCGGTCGCCTCGGCCAGGCGCTGGACCCGCTCGCCATCCTCGAACAGGGTCAGCTGCTGGGCGTTGACCAGGGAGATGCCGGTGATTCCGATCAGTCGGACTCCGCGCCCCGGCTCGAGGTTCTTGTCCAGGAGCCGGTTGGCGACCGCCAGGATGGTGGGCGCATCGGTGGTGGGCTGGGGCAGGCTCGCCTGGCGGGTCAGGGTCTCGAAACCCTCGTAGCGCAGCTTGAGCTGAATGGCCCTGGCCGCCAGGTGGTTGTGTCGCAGACGCCCGGCCACCGAGTCGGCCAACCACAGCAGCGTGCCGTCCAGCTGCTTCCGCTCGATGACATCGGTGCTGAAGGTGTGCTCGTGACCGATGGACTTGGGGGCGTGGCCGGGGATCACGGGAGACGGGTCGATCCCACGCGCTCGCGCGGCGAGATCGAGCCCCGATCGGCCGAAGCGGCGCCGGAGGGTCGCCTCGGGCACCGCCGCCAGCTCACCGATGGTCGTCACGCCGTAGTCGGCCAATGCCTGCCGGGCCTTGGGTCCGACGCCCCACAGGCGGCTGACGGGGAGCGGCGCGAGGAAGGCGGCCTCCTCGCCGGCCGGGACGATGACCATGCCGTCGGGCTTTTCGAGGTCCGAGGCGACCTTCGCCACCAGCTTGTTCGTGGCCGCGCCCACGCTGACCACGAGGCCTACCTCGCCGAGGACGCGGTCCTTGATGGCGCGACCGATGGTCGGCCCGTCCCCGGCGGGTGCGCCGGTCACGTCGAGAAATGCCTCGTCCAGGCTGATGGGCTCGACCAGCGGGGTGAACGACTCGAAGACGGCCATCACCTCGCGACTGAGCGCCGCGTAGCGCTCGAATCGGCCCGGCAGGAAGACGCCTTCGGGACAGAGCCGAAACGCGGTCCGCACGGGCATGGCCGAGTGGACGCCGTAACGGCGGGCTTCGTAGGACGCCGCGCTGACCACGCCACGGTCATCCGCCCGCCCCCCGACGATCACGGGCTTGCCTCTCAGCGACGGGTCATCGAGAACCTCGACCGAGGCGTAGAACGCGTCCAGGTCGGCATGCAGGATCGCTCGCGGCGCGAGCTGGGGCCGTTTGGACGGGGAGGAGGGAGTCATGGGTCCCACCATCCTGGCGGCATCGCCGCCATCGGTTCAGTGGATCAGAGCTTGCGGATGACGCCCACGACTTTGCCCTGGATCTGCAGATCCGTGGCGTAGATGGGCTCCATGTCGGGATTCGCGGGCTGGAGGCGGATCCGCCCCTCCTCGCGGTAGAACCGCTTGAGGGTGACGCCGTTGTCCTCGAGCAGGGCCACCACGATGTCGCCGTCGCGGGCCGTGGCCTGCGGCTGGACGATCACGAAGTCGCCGTCGTCGATCAGGGCGTCGATCATCGACCGTCCGCGCACGCGAAGGACGTAGGAGTCGTCACGGGCCTGCAGCGATGCCGGGACGGCCAGCGTCTCGCTCGTGTCCTGGTACGCCTCGATGGGCTGGCCGGCAGCAATCTCGCCGACCACCGGCAGGGTGAGCACGTCACGCTCGAGCGGCATGCGGAACGGGGTCACCGTGGAACGTGCCGGCTTGGGCGTGGCCACAGGCGTCTGCGCCGCGCCCGTCAGGCGCAGCGCGCGCGAGGAGCGGGTGCCTCGTTCGAGCTGACCCGAACGCTCAAGGGCAATGAGGTGGTGGTGGACGGCCGATGTTGACGCCAGGCCCACCGCCTCGGCAATTTCGCGGACCGAGGGCGGGTAGCCGCGTTCGGCCACCGTCCGTGCGATGTAGTCCACGATGCGCTGTCGGCGCTCCGCGTCATGCCTGGTCACCGGAGAACCGTAGCAGAACACCTGTTCTATTGTCAACCGACTGCTATCATCCCGCTCCACCTCAAATCCCCGGACCGGAGACCAGATTCGCGTGATGCGTCCCGGTCGGTGGCGCTACCTGCGCACCGCCAGAGTCATGCTCCAGCTCCCGACCTACGCCCGCCTCGTGTGGGGCCTGGCCCGGGACCCGCGCACCCCGCTGGGCCTCAAGGCCCTCCTCGCGGGAGCGCTCACCTACGTGCTGACGCCCGTCGATCTCATCCCGGACGTGATCCCGATCGTGGGCGTCGCGGACGACCTCACCGTACTGCTCCTCGTCCTGGACGTGTTCATCAGCAACGCCCCGGCCGACGTCCGGGACGAGCATCTTCAGCGAGCGGCAGTGGGCCAGGCGGTTCTCGATGAAGACCTTGCCCGCCTGCGCACCCTGCTCGGACATCGGTACGATCAGATTCGCGACTCGCTTCCGGATCTGCTGGAGCGGTTCGGTGGCCTGGGTGACGCGGACGAGGTGAAGCATCGGATGGCCCGCTGGGGGCGTAGGCGACGGCCATCGGTCAACACATCACCGGTACCCCGAACGGAGCTGGAATGAAGGTCATCCTGAAGCGCGACGTGAAAGGCCTGGGTCGCGAAGGCGACCTGAAGGACGTCAAGGACGGGTACGCCCGCAATCACCTGCTACCGACGGGGGCCGCCGTCCTGGCCGATCTCGGGGCGGTGCGCAACTGGGAGCGCCACCGTGATCAGCGGGACGCGCGCGACCAGGCCCTGCACGCCGATGCGGAGGCCACCGCGGCGCGAATCGGGGAGCTCGCCGTCCAGATCGGGGTCAAGGCTGGCGAGAAGGATCGCCTCTTCGGCTCGGTGACCACCCGCGACATCGCCGAGCGGCTCCATGCCGAAGGGATCGAGGTCGACCGCCACGACATCCACCTGAAGGAACCGATCAAGACCGTGGGCGAGCACGTGGTTCGGGTCCACGTCATGGCCGGGGTCGAGGCCCAGCTCCGGGTCGAGGTCCTCGCCGAGCACTGATCCGGGGGCGGCGGGATGGCGCGACAGGCTAGGTGTCGTGACCATCGGTCTTCATTGAGGCGTGTTCTCCACACCGCGCCGACCGCCTGACGGCAGTTATCCCCGACCGACTTGGAGATTGGCGGATAAGCCGGTTCCCGCCGTCACCGCGTACCGGTACGGTCGGTCCGGCCCATGAGCATCGACCGCGTCGCCCCCCAGTCGGTGGAAGCCGAGCAGAGCGTGCTCGGCTCGATCCTCATCGACCCCGAGGCCATCCTCAAGGTCGCCGACTTCCTGCATGCGCCTGATTTCTATCGGCCGCAGCATGCCGACATCTACGAGGCCATGCTGGTTCTCCACAACCAGCGCGAGCCCATCGACCTGGTCACCCTGGGCGACGAGCTGACCCGCCGCGACAAGCTGGATGGAGTCGGTGGACCGGCGTACCTGGCCAGCCTCATGAACACGGTGCCCACCGCCGTTCACGTCGAGCACTACGGTCGGATCGTCGAGCAGAAGGCCGTGCTGCGGAACCTGATCGCGGCCGCGGGACGGATCGCGGCGGTTGGCTACGAAGAGGCACACGACACGGCAGCGGCCATCGACCAGGCCGAGGGCATCCTGTTCGAGATCAGCCAGCGCCGGACGGTGGCCGGCTTCGAGACCCTCTCCACCCTGCTTGGCCAGGCGTACGACCGCCTGGAGTACCTGCACGAGCACCGCGGCCAGATCCTGGGCATCCCCACCGGCCTGGCGGGCCTTGACACCCTGCTCGGCGGATTCCAGCCCTCGGACCTCGTGATCCTGGCCGCCCGGCCCAGCGTCGGAAAGACGAGCCTGGCCCTCAACGTCGCTCTCCACGCGGCGGTCCACGAGCAGAAGCGGGTCGCCATCTTCTCGCTCGAGATGAGCCGGGAGCAGCTCGCCCTGCGCCTGCTCTCGTCGGAGACGGGGATCAACCCGCGGCCCCTCCAGACCGGGTTCATGGAGGAGACCGACTGGTCCAAGATCGCGCGGGTCATGAACGACATGGCCAGCGCCAAGATGTGGATCGATGACTCGCCCACCCTGTCGGTCATGGAGCTGCGGACCAAGACCCGTCGGCTGGAGGTCGAGCAGCACGGGCTGGATCTCGTGATCGTGGACTACCTCCAGCTCATGCAGGCCTCGAGCCCCTCCCGCGATCCCAACCGGGTCCAGGAGGTGAGCGAGATCAGCCGCGGGCTGAAGAACCTGGCCCGCGAGCTCAAGGTGCCCGTCCTCGCCCTCTCCCAGCTGTCGCGCAACGTGGAGCAGCGGGGAAGCGCGGAGCCCCGCCTGTCCGACCTGCGCGAGTCGGGGTCGCTCGAACAGGACGCGGACGTGGTCATCTTCCTGTACCGCGCCGAGGGTGAAACCAACCCCGACGCCGACCTCGAGCTGGTCAAAGCCAAGGTCGCCAAGCACCGCAACGGGCCCATCGGGGAAGTGCCGCTCCAGTTCCGTCGGACGCAGACCCGCTTCCACTCCGTGGCGACCCACGACGAGGTCGAAGTCACGCCCTATTGAGACCCTTCCCACCCTCTTGACAGCCGCGTATAGTCGGCCGCGGGAGCGTCCGGAGGAGAGGGCCACAGGTGTTTACCGACAAGACCATCAGCTGTCGCGACTGCGGGATGGACTTCATCTTCTCGGCTGGGGAGCAGCAGTTCTACGAGGAGAAGGGGCTCTCCCATGAGCCGCAGCGATGCGCGAGCTGTCGAGCGGTTGCCAAGCAGAACCGGGCGCTGGGCATCGGGACCGGTGGCGGGGCGCGCGAAATGCACGCAGCGGTGTGTGCCGAATGCGGAGGACAGGCGCTGGTCCCGTTCCTCCCGCGCAACGACCGACCCGTCTACTGCAGCAGCTGCTTCGACAAGGTGCGCGCCCGATCCTGACCGCAAGCGACTGACCGGACCGATGACCGCCGCCTGATCGGGCGGCGGTCGACCTATACTGCGAACCCGCCCGGAGATTGCCCACCCGTGGACACCGCTACCCGATACGAATCGGACATCGAAGTCGGTGGCCGCCTGCGCCGGGCGTACGGGTTCGAAGAGATCTCCCTCGTCCCCGGACCGGTGACCGTCGACCCGGCCGAGGTCGACACCGCGGTCGAGATCGGCGGCCTGCGGCTCGAGATCCCGATCCTGGCCGCGGCCATGGACGCCGTGAGCGACGCCGACATGGCGGTCCGCATGCACCGGCTCGGCGGGCTGGCGGTCGTCAACCTCGAAGGTCTGTACACGCGCTTCGAGGATGCGTCACCGGTCATCGAGCAGGTTGCCGCCGCGGCCGATGGCGCCGCCGCGGCCCACGTCCTGGCCGAGGCATACGCGGCGCCGGTCCGGGCGGACCTCGTGTCGGCGCTCATCACCCGGATCAAGGCCGGCGGCGCGGCCGCCGCGGTGGCCACCACCCCGGCCTCGGCCTGGGACCACGCCGAGCTGGCCGCCGCGGCCGGCGCCGACCTCCTGGTCGTCCAGTCGCAGGTCTCCAGCGCCCGCCACATCTCGACCTCGGGCCGGGTCCTGTCCCTGGCCGACCTGACCGGCGCGCTGCGCATGCCGGTCCTGGTGGGCAACACGGTGCATGGCGCGGCGGCCTACCAGCTCATGGAGCAGGGCGCGGCCGGCATCCTGGTCGGCGTGGGGCCGGGGGCCGCGTGCACGACCCGCGAGGTGCTGGGCATCGGGGTGCCGCAGGTGTCGGCCACGTTGGACGTCGCGGCGGCGCGCGACCAGTACCTGGCCCACACCGGCCGCTACGTGCCGATCATCACCGATGGCGGGATGAAGACCGGCGGGGACGTGGCCAAGGCCATCGCGTCTGGCGCGGACGCGGTCATGCTCGGCTCGCCACTGGCCGCCGCGCTCGAAGCACCGGGTCGGGGCTTCAACTGGGGGATGGCGGCGCCGTCACCCACCCTGCCGCGCGGGACGCGCATCCGCCTTTCCGAGCGGCTTCCCCTGGAACAGATCCTGTTCGGGCCGGCCGAGGTCACGAACGGAACCCAGAACCTGGTCGGGGCGTTGCGCCAGAGCATGGGCGCCCTCGGGGCACGGACCATCGCCGAGATGCACGCGGTCGAGATGGTCGTGGCGCCCACGATTGCGACCGAAGGCAAGTCCTGGCAGCTGGCCGGCAGTTGATCGGTCCCGCGCGACGCCGGCACCGATGAGGGTATCCCGCGCTGCCGAGGCGGCGGCCGGACCGGCTGGATCGGAGCACTTCACGGGAGACGTCTGGATGAGCCCGCGGGTCGTCGCTGACAGCCCGACCGGGATGACCGTCACCACCGTCACCTTCTCCCCGGGCGCCCGAACCCACTGGCACACCCATCCCGGCGGGCAGACCCTGCTCGTGCTCGAGGGTCGAGGCCGCGTGCGGAGTGACGGCGGGGCCGGGCGGGCCATCGCGGCCGGGGACACGGTCTGGGTATCCCCGGGGGAACGCCACTGGCACGGCGCTGACCCCGATGCGCTCATGGTCCACGTGTCGGTGACCATTGGCGACGGCACGGCCTGGGAGGACGAGGCCGTCTCCGACGCCGACTACCTGGACGAGCCGACGCGCTGATGCTGGGCGAGGCTCCGGTGGACGCGGTGGGGGACGCCGGCGGCGGCGCGCGGCCGGAGGACGTCGCCACCCAGACGGTCATCGTCCTGGACTTCGGCGGCCAGTACGCCCAGCTCATCGCTCGCCGCATTCGCGAGCTCAACGTGTACTCGGTCCTCCTGCCCCACGACACCCCGTGGGACGAGATCGAGGCTCGCCAACCGGTCGCGATCGTCTTGTCCGGTGGGCCGGCATCGGTCTACGACCAGGACGCGCCGCAGGCCGACCCGCGCCTGTGGAGCGGCAATATCCCGGTCCTGGGCATCTGCTACGGCGTGCAGCTCATGGCCCACCAGCTGGGCGGCCGCGTCGCCCCGGCCGAACGACGCGAGTTCGGGCCGGCCACCGTCCAACCGGCCGCCGGCGAGCCGCTCCTCGCCGGCGTCCCCGACGACGCGCCGGTCTGGATGAGCCACGGAGACAGCATCCTCGAGCTCCCCCCCGGCTTCCGGGTCATCGCCACCAGCCCGTCGACTCCGTTCGCGGCGCTCGCCAACGACCACGGCCTCATGGGCCTCCAGTTCCATCCCGAGGTGGTCCACACCCCCAGCGGACGGGACATCCTGGCCAACTTCACCCTGGGCATCGCCGGTGCCCGCGGTGACTGGACCCCGGCGAGCTACGTGGAATCGGCCATCGGCGCCATCCGGGCCGAGGTCGGCGACGGTCGCGTGATCTGCGCGTTGTCGGGCGGAGTGGACAGCGCGGTGGCGGCCACCCTCGTCCATCGCGCGGTGGGCGACCAGCTGACGTGCATCTACGTGGACACCGGGCTCATGCGCAAGCGCGAGTCCGAGCTGCTCCGGGTGACCTTCGCCGAGCATCTCGGCATGCCGCTCCGGATGGTGGATGCGGAGGATCGGTTCCTCAGGCGGCTGGCGGGCATCACCGATCCCGAGGAGAAGCGCCGTCGGATCGGTGAGGAGTTCATTCGCGTCTTCGAGGAGGAGGCGGAGCGCCTGGGACCGCTCGAGTTCCTGGTCCAGGGCACGCTGTACCCCGACGTCATCGAGTCCAAGACCGCCCAGTCCAAGGCGGCGGCCAAGATCAAGACCCACCACAACGTGGGCGGGCTCCCGGCCGATCTGCGCTTCCGCCTGATCGAACCGCTGCGCTCGCTGTTCAAGGACGAGGTGCGACGGATCGGTGCCGAGCTGGATCTCCCCGACACCATCCTCCGGCGCCAGCCATTCCCGGGGCCCGGCCTCGCCGTGCGCGTGATCGGAGAGGTGACGCGGTCACGCCTCGACACCCTGCGCGAGGCCGACTGGATCGTCACCGAGGAGGTCACGGCGGCCGGGCTGCAGGACGAGCTGTGGCAGTCGTTCGCCGTCTTGACCCCGGTCGACACGGTGGGGGTCATGGGCGACGGCCGGACCTACGCCAACGTGGTCGCCATTCGGGCCGTCACTTCCGAGGACGGGATGACCGCCGACTGGGCCCGTCTGCCGCACGAGCTCCTCGCGCGGATCAGCGCCCGGATCGTGAACGAGGTGCCCGGCGTGAACCGGGTCGTGTACGACATCAGCAGCAAGCCCCCGGCCACGATCGAGTGGGAGTGACCGATCCGCCGTAGGATGGGCTGACCGATGTCGTCATGGCTCGACCGTCTGCTCGAAGAGATGCAGCGCCGCCAACAGGAGCAGGACTACGCCCGCGAGGGTCGTCCCCTGCCGCCCCGTCCGCCGGTGGGCCCGCCCGAGGAGCAGATCCCCGACGATGAGGGCGGGGGAGGGGACCTGCCACCGCCCCGTCGCCTCCGCCCGCGGCGTGGCGGAAAGGATCGGCCGCCCGGCGCCTGGCTCCGCCCGGTCCTGATCCTGGTCGGGATCTTCATCCTGGTCCAGGTCCTGGCCGGCCTGATCGCCTTCTACACCGACTACGCCTGGTACGACGCCCTCGGCCGCCGCGACGTCCTGATCACGCGCTTCACGGCCAACATCGCGTGGTTCGCGGTCGGGTTCGTCCTGTTCGCGGGCCCGGCGCTGCTCAGCCTGTGGGTGGCCCGGCGGCTTGGCCCGCAGGTCCCCATCCGCCGGGTGGGATCGGTCGAGGTCCCCGATCTGTCGGGTCCGGTCGGCACGCTGCTGGTGGGCCTCGCCCTGCTCGGTGGCCTGATCAGCGGCATTGTGTGGGGCAACAACTGGCAGACGATCCTGCTCTTCTTCAACGGCGGCGACTTCGGCGTGACCGATGCGGCCTTCGGCCGCGACGTGGGCTTCTACGTCTTCGACCTGCCGTTCTGGCGCCTCGTCCAGGGCTGGGCCGTGATCGCCTTGATCCTGATCATCGGTCTGACCATTGGCGCCTACGCCGTGGCCGCCACCCGGTGGACGTTCCACCTCACCGCGCCGGTGCGGGCCCACGTGAGCCTGCTGGGGGCCGGGCTTCTCCTGGCCATCGCGGCCGGCTACCAGCTCGACACGGCCGAGCTCGTGTACTCCACCCGCGGCATCGGGGGAGCGGTCCAGGCCGCGATGTACACCGACGTGACCGCGCAGGCGCCGGCGTTCCTGATCCTGACCGTGGTGGCGGTGGTGGCCGCCGTCCTGCTGGTCGCCAATATCTTCTTCCGCACCCTGTGGCTCATCGGGCTCGCGGCCGGGGCCTGGTTTGTTCTGTCGATCGTGGTTGGCGGCGTGTTCCCGACCCTCGTCCAGCGCTTCAGCGTCGATCCCAACGAGCTCGCCGTCGAGCGGCCGTACCTGACCCGGAACATCGAAGCGACCCGCGCCGCGTTCGGCCTCGACGGGATCGAGGTGCAGTCGTTCACCGGTGAGCAGCCGCTCACCCGGAGCCTGATCGAGGAGAACGACGACACGGTCTCCAACCTCCGGCTGTGGGACTACCGCCCGCTGCTGGTCACCTTCGACCAGCAGCAGACCCTGCGCCAGTACTACACCTTCAACGACGTCGACATCGACCGCTATCCAATCGGTGGCAAGCAGAGCCAGCTGATGCTGTCGGGCCGATCGCTGGCGATCAGCCAGCTGGCGGACACCGCGCGGACCTGGACCAACGAGCACCTGGTCTTCACCCACGGCTACGGATTGACCGCGGTGAAGTCGAACGCCATTACCCCCGAGGGCCAGCCCGACTACCTGATCAGTGGCATCAACCGCAATCCGGACCTCCCCATCGGTGAGCCGCGGATCTACTTCCCCGACCTGCCCGGTGCCGCTCCCTACATCCTGGTCGGCACCCGAACCGCCGAGTTCGACTACCCCGTCGGCGATCAGGGCGGCGCGACCACCGTGTGGAGTGGCGACTCGGGCGTGGACCTGTCGAACCCGCTGCTGCGCTTGGCGCTCGCGCTGCGCTTCGGCGATCTCAACCTGCTGATCACCGACCAATCCACCGACGACACCCAGATCCTGTTCCGCCAGTCGCTGGGCGAGCGCGTTCCCGAGCTCGCGCCGTTCCTCTCCTACGACCGGGACCCCTACCTGG
The DNA here is from genome assembly GCA_963816215.1 of uncultured Chloroflexia bacterium. Lineage (GTDB taxonomy): Bacteria > Chloroflexota > Limnocylindria > QHBO01 > QHBO01 > DASTEQ01. The sequence continues at coordinate 133,036 of CAWFKB010000001.1, forward strand.
TCAGCGCCGATGGACGCCTGGTATGGATCTGGGACGCGTACACGACATCGGATCGGTACCCCGACGCCCAGCCGCTCCCGGCCGACACCCCGTTCCAGTCGTACGCCGTGGCGGACCGGAACCTGACCGGCGGCCTGAACTACGTCCGCAACTCGGTCAAGGTCGTGGTCGACGCCTACAGCGGGGAGGTCAACTACTACGTGGTGGATTCCTCGGAGCCGATCATCGCGGCCTACGAGCGGATCTTCCCCGGCCTGTTCCAGCCCCTCTCCGACCTGCCCGAGTCCCTGGTCTCGCACCTGCGCTACCCCGAGGACCTGTTCACCGCCCAGAACGAGGCGTACCTGCTGTACCACGTGTCCGCCGACGACAGCGGGGCGGCGACCCTGTACAACCAGGATGACCGATGGGCGTTTCCGTCCCAGGTCACCGATGTGGCCGGGGACGGCGGGACCATGGCGCCGTACTACGTGATCATGCGCATCCCGGGGGAGACCGCCAGCGAGTTCACGCTCATCCAGCCCCTGGCCGCCGCCAGCCGCCCGAACATGATCGCCTGGATTGCAGCCCGCATGGATCCTGGGCTGTACGGGGAGCGCATGGCGTTCCGCTTCCCCTCCGACACCACGACCCTGGGGCCCGAGCAGATCCAGGCCCGGATCAACCAGGACTCGCGCATCAGCGCCCAGTTCACGCTGTGGAGCCAGGCCGGATCGGACGTCGTGCGCGGCGATCTCCTGGTCCTGCCCATGGGCGACTCGATCCTGTACGTGGAGCCGATCTACCTCCGTTCCACGGTCTCCGCCTTCCCCGAGTTCAAGCGGGTCATCCTCGCTTCCCAGACACGGATCGCCTTCGCCGAGACGCTGGACGAGGCGCTCCGCCAGGTGCTCGGGGAATCGGAGATCCCTGAGCCCGGTGGTGGCGGAGGTGGTGGCGGAGGTGGTGGCGGCGGTGAGCTGCCCGACGACGTGAACGGCCTCATCAGCCTGGCCCAGAGCCTGTACACCCAGGCCCAGGACGCGCTGGCCAACGGCGACCTGGGCGCCTACCAGGACGCGGTGGACCAGCTGGGCCAGGTGCTGGACCGGATCGCCGAACTGACCGGGACGGAGGCGTCGCCCTCGCCCTCGCCGGCTCCCTAGGCCACGTCCATGGGCGACTGGCTGCGCGGTGGAGTCGCGGCTGCCCGGCTCGTGGCCGACCGTGCCGACCTGTGGTTCCCCGGGGCCATGGTCTCCTTCGCCGCCGCCGGCTGGCTCGTGCTGCTGACGGTGGTGGCTGCTCCCCCCGACGAGGGCGATGCGGTGTATCTCGGCGTCCGCCTGGCCACCAGCACCTGGTGGCCGTGGAACGCGGTCGTGCTGGTCGTGGCCATGACTGTCGCCGTCGGCGCTCTCCTGGGCGCGGTGGCGTTCGGGGAGGTCGCGCTCATGATGGGCACCACCGATCCGCGCGACGGGACGTACGTGCCTAGCGTGCCCCGCGCGATGAGCGTCCTCGCGCTTGCCCTGGTCCCGATCGGCGCCCTGGTCGCGCTCCTCCTGTGGCTGGCGGTGCCGCTCTTCGAGGCCGCCTACCTCCAACCGGATGCCGACACGCCGTACTTCGTCAGGGTCCTGGAGACCGCCTGGCCGGCCGTCCTCATCCTGCTCGTGGTCATCGTCGTCGTCCAGGCGTTCGGGGCAGCGGCCCTGCGGCGCCCGGGCCGCCAGGGGCTCGAATTCGCGTGGCGCCACGGCGCACGCCTCATCCCGCAGGCGGCGGTCACGACCGGCGTCTTCCTCGCCGGGCAGGTGACGACGGCGCTGGTGCTCGTCGCCCTGTGGATCCCGCTCGGTGACCGCCTTGCAGACGGGCATCTGTCCGAGCTGTCGACCGCGGTCCTCCTGCTAGGCTTCATCTGGATCTGGCTGGTCCTCGTGATGCTCGCCGGCGTCGTCCAGGCGTGGATCTCGGCGTGGTGGACCAGCGCGCTGGGGGCAGAGACCGGAGGATCAGGGTCATGACCGATTCGGTTCCCTGTCGGCGCTGCGGAACGCTCAACCGGCCCGGCATCTCGTTCTGCGCAAACTGCGGTCAGCGGCTTGTGGCGGCCGAGGAGGCCACCATGACCCGGCCTGGCTCGTCGTCCGACGCGGCGCCGTGCCCGCGGTGCGGTGCCCTGAACCGCTCCGGTTCGGCGTTCTGCTCGGAGTGTGGCTTCAACATCCGGTCCGCCACCGGCGGCTCGCCGACGGAGCCCGTGGCCGCGTCGACGACCGCCACCGCCGCACCCGGGGCCGAAGCCACGCCCGCCCCTGCCACCGCAGTGCATGCCTGGCTGGGGCCCATCGTGCTGGCCATCGCCGCCGCGGGTTTGATCACCGCCTGGTTCCTTCCCTTCTCCCTCGCGCCCGACTCCCTGGCGGACCAGGCGATCGGGACAGGCGGCTATGGCCTTGCCTTCTGGAGCGGCTACCCGGCCGATGCCGGACTGCTCGAGTCGGCCTACTTCGGGGTCGCGGCGCCCCTGCCGCTGCTGGCCCTGCTCATGGTCGTGCTCGCAGCGGCCGGCATCGTGTGGGGCATTCCCGGGCGGGTCCAGCGCATCGGCCTGGGAGTCGTCATCGCCTGGTGCCTCGCCTTCGCCGCGCTGTTCGTGGTGGTGGAGGTCGGCTCCGGCCTGGGCGACAACTTGATCGATCTGCTCCGGGGCCTGTCGCCGGCAGGGCTCATCGGTTTCCTGTCGTCGGTGATTGGCGCCATCGGTGCCGCCACCCGCCTCGCCGGAGGCTGACGAGGGGCCGACCGCGGTCCGACCTGGTGCTGTCCTAGCTCGCCACTTCGGCCGCGGGCACCGGTGCGGGACCGCCCGCGGGCTCGGCCCCACCAGATCCCACCCCACCTGACGCAGGGCGGACGGCGCGGCTGGCTCGCGAAGGCGGTTCGTGCGGATGCTCGTGGGGCACCCCCGGGCCGTGCTCGTGGTCGTGGGCCAGCATCGCGTTCAGCATGGCCGCCGCGCGCGGATCCATGGCTTCGAGCCCGCCCTCGGCGTGCTCGTGGAGGCGGCGGATCTCTTCCTGCCCGTCGGACGGCACGTCTTCGCCGAAGATGGACGTGAACACTTCGACCACGGTCGGATCGAACTGGGTCGAGGCGTGGCGGCGCAGCTCGGCCAGGGCCTTCTCGTGGCTCAGCGCCGTCTTGTACGGGCGTTCGTGGACCATCGCATGATAGGCATCGGCCACGGCCACGATCCGGGCGCCGAGCGGAATCTCCTCACCCCGCAGCCCGTGGGGATAGCCCGTCCCGTCGTAGCGCTCGTGATGGTGCAGGACGATGGGTACCGCGTCGCGCATGCTGGTCGCCTGTTCCAGGATGACCTGCCCGATGCGCGGGTGCTCGCCCACCACCTGCCACTCCATGTCGGTCAACGAAGACGGCTTGTCGAGGATCTCGCCCGGCAGGGCCAGCTTGCCCAGGTCGTGGAGCAGGGCGGCAACCCGGATGCGATCCATCTCCCCGCGCGAGAGGCCCATGTGCAGGGCCACCCCGATCGAGAGGGCGGCGATCATGTCCGACGGGCGTCCCCGGTGATTGGGCTGCGGTGCCAGGACCGATGCCAGGGCCTGGGCGGCGTTGGCGCTCGCCCAGCGACCGATGGCCGCCGCGGCGTCCCGGCGCTCGGGGGTGATCTGCGCGCGGCGAACAAAGGTCTCGTCGTTCACGCTGCCGAACAGGTAGCTGCGGTTGCGGCCCTCGGACTTGGCCACGTACATGGCCGCATCCGCCGCGTCGACGATGCGGTCGACCTGCAGCTCCGAGCCATGGCCGCCAGCCACCCCGATGCTGATGGTCGTGTCCACCAGGACGTTGGACGCCACGCTCATCGGGCGCCGCATGACGAGCTCGCGCAGCTCCTCGACCAGGATCAGCGCGTCCTCGGGCGTGGTCTCGGGGAGGATGAGCATGAATTCCTCGCCGCCATAGCGACCGAAGACGTCGCTGGCGCGAATGCTCCGCGTGATGAGACCGGCCAGCTGACGGAGCACGGCATCGCCCACCCGGTGGCCGTACGTGTCGTTGATCGACTTGAAGCGGTCGATGTCCATGAAGGCCACCGACAGTGGCTTGGAGTGGCGCGCCGCGCGCTCGACCTCACCGATGAGCGTGCGGAGCAGCGTTTCGCGGTTCGGGATTCCGGTCAGGCGATCGCGGGTGGCTTGCGCCTCCGCCTGGGCGAAGGTGCCGGCAGCACGGTTGAAGGCTCGCGCCAGCCGCCGCTCGGCAGGAATGCCCGTCTCCTTGAGCACGATGGGCTCACCCTGGTCGACCGTCTGCTCCAGATCCTTCGCCAGCCGCTTCAGGCGGAGGCCGAAATAGCCCCACGTGGTGAGGGCCATGGCCGTGGCGCCCACGCCGATGGCCAGGCCGACGAGGCCGACCATGAAGCCGCGAGTCTCCACCGGCTGGTGGACCAGCATCACGCCCAGCAGGGTCAGGCAGGCAGCAGCAACAGCGGGATACAGGAATCCGATCAGGCGGAGAAGCCAGAGCAAGCCCGTCCTCCACGAAGAAATGGTCTGCGCGAAGCATCGGGCCTCTGGGCCATTTGGACTATGGCCTGATCGTCAGCCTGATCGGGGCCGGCGCGTCCGCGAGGCGTCGGCGGGGGCGTGATGCGGTCCGGTGCAGTACCCGACCCGGACTATCGGCGCGCCCTGCTGGCGGCTTGGAGCCTCTGAAGGCGATCTGGAGGTCATCTGCTAGGATGGCGCTCCTTGCGTGCCGTGCGTGCACGCCCCGTGTGGAGTGAGGCATCGGCGAATGGAAGGCCTGCCGGATCCCGGACAGATCTGGAGCGACTTCACCAGTAACCCAGTCGTCCAGCTCGCAGCAACCCTGACCGTGGTGTACGTGGTGATGCTGTGGCTGGGCACCGCGTACTGGGCGTTCCGTGACATGCAGGCGCGGACTGAGAACCCGATCCTTCCCTACTTCGCCTCGGCCCTGATCGTCTTCTTCACGCCCCTCGTCTTCCTCTTCGCGTGGCTGATGTACATCATCATCCGGCCCCGCGAGACCATGGCTGAGGTCTATGAGCGCTCCCTGGCCGAGGAGTCGCTCCTGGCGGAGATGGAGAAGCACCGCAGCTGCCCCACCTGCCGCGCCCGCGTGTCCGAGGACTGGATCGTGTGCCCCAGCTGCCGGACGCGCCTCCACCGCATCTGTCCGGCCTGTCAGCGCCTGACCGAGCCGTCGTGGTCGCTGTGCGCGTACTGCGGCACGGAGCTGCCCACCCGGGCGCGCCCGGTCGCCCCCGCACCCACCACAGCGCCCGCGGGTGAGCGATCGACCGACTACGGACCTGAGAAGGGCGCCGTCCCACAGGCGGCGCCCAACCCCTGACCGATCTGACCGACGACGCGGTCGCCCCGTCGCCGGCGCCTGAGGTCCTCCCCGAACCCATTCCCGAGGCGGTGCCTGCCACCGTCCCGCCGGCGTGGCCTGCCTGGGTCCTGGCCGGGGTCGGCCTCCTGGTCACCCTCTTCGGGACGGCCCTGCTGCTCTTCGTGGCGACGACGACCCCATCGCTTGCCGACTGGCTGATCCCCGGCGCCGTTGCCGTTGGCGGCGGGTTGGCGCTCCTGGGCTCCCTCGGGTGGCTGGCGTGGCGCGGCATTCGCCTCCGGGCACACCTCCCCGGTTCGCGCTACCGCGGGCCCAGCGTGATCCTCCTCTTCTTCCTCGCGCTGGCCGCCGGGAACATCGTGTCGGTCTTCCCGCTGGTCGCCGCGTATGCCGCCGGCCAGACGGTGACCGATCCCGGGCCCGTGACCATCACCGCGCTCCTCCTCGTGACCCCGCTCGTGTTCGCCGGCATCGCCGCACTGTTCGTGGTGCGGCCCCATGCGCTGCTCGGCGCGTCGCTGGGCGACGGGCGGGCCACCACTCGCAACGTTGGGCGGGGCGTGGCGCTGGGTGCGGTGACCTGGGTCGTCGCCACCATCGTCGCCGCCGGCCTGGCCTGGGTGGTCACGGCCCTGACGGGGGAGGCCCCGGACGAGGGTCAGCTCGTCGTGGACCTGGCTTCTGCCCTTCCCCCGATGGTCGCCGTCGCGCTGGTCGGACTGCTGAGCCCGATGGCCGAAGAGTTCTTCTTCCGCTGGGTGGCTGTCAACGCGTGGGAGCGCGAGCATGGGACCCGGGCGGCGGTCATCGGCTCCGCCATCCTGTTCGCGGCCGCCCACCTGTTCGGTGGCTCACCGCTGACCCTGGTCCCGATCTTCGTGCTGGGACTGATCCTGGGTGCCGCCTACGTGGCGACCCGCAGCCTGCCGCTGGTCATCGGCGTGCACGCCACCTTCAACTGCATGTCGCTCGCGGTGCTCTACCTGCTCGGGAGCTGAGCCCGGTTCCCGGGCTAATCGGCGAGTAATCGGGCCGCATGCCCCGCCGCCCATCATGGAGCGGTGAAGGAGTGGCCGGTTCCGCGAGACCTCGACGACGCTGAGCTCCTGGCCCTGGTCATGGGTGGAACGGGCGCGCTACCGGCCGCGCGCGTCCTCCTGGGGGAGCACGGGCGCGACGGCCTGGCCAAGGCGTTGCCTGGCGAGCTCGCTGCGCACCATGGGATTGGGGAGCGGCGGGCGGCCTCGGTCAGCGCCGCCTTCGAGCTGGGCCGACGGGCCGCCGCCTGGTGGCCCGAGCCGGGCTGGCGCATCCGGACCCCGGCCGACGTGGCCGAGCGACTCCTGCCCCTGATGGGCCATCTCGACCGCGAGGAGCTCGTGGTCTGCCTCCTGAACACGCGGAACGTGCTGCTGGGGCGGTCGACCGTGTACGTGGGCAACCTGGCCGGCTCCCCGGTCCGGATCGCGGAGGTCTACCGCGAGGCCATCCGACGGCAAGCCGCCGCGGTCATCGTCGTTCACAACCATCCCTCCGGGGATCCGTCGCCGTCGGGGGACGACCTCCGGATCACGGCCGACCTGGCGGACGCGGGGCGCCTGCTCGACGTGGAGCTGCTCGACCACCTGGTCATCGGCCACGACCGCTGGATCAGCCTGCGGGCCTCCGGCGCGCTGTGAGCGCGCCGGCATCGGTCAGGGAACCGTCACGTGATACAGCCCGCCGCCGGCGAGGTCCACGAGGTAGATCTCGCCTGACTCGTCCTCGCCAAAGCTGCTGACCTGCAGGCCACTGCGCGCAACCAGCTTGGGTGAGACAGTGCCGGCATCGGCCTGCAGGGTGAAGATCAGGCCGCTGCACCAGTCGCCGAAGAGGTACACGCCGGTGAGCCCGGGCTGGGCCTCGCCGCGGTACACGTAGCCGCCCACCACCGCGCACCCCTGGTCGTGGCCGTACTCGGCCACGGGGAGCGTGTAGGGGTCGATGGTGCAGGCTGCCCCGTCCTTGCAGTGCTTGCCTTCCATGATCGGCCAGCCGTAGTTCAGGCCACCCTGAGCGTCGGCCGGCTGGCGGTCGATCTCCTCCCAGTCCCCTCCGCCCACGTCGCCAACCCACAGGTCGCCCCACTCGGGGTCGAAGCTGAAGCGCCAGGGATTGCGCTGACCGACGGTCCAGATTTCGGGCGAGCCACCGCCACCGAAGAAGGGATTGGTGGGCGGGATCGCGTAGGCCCGACCGCTGGAGCCGGGGGTGTCCACGTCGATGCGGAGGATCTTGCCGAGCAGGCGGTTGACGTCCTGGGCGTTGTGGAACTGGTCGTTCTGGCCCCCGCCGTCGCCCATCCCGATGTACAGGAACCCATCCGGACCGAAGGCGAGCATGCCGCCGTTGTGGTTGGCGGCGGGCTGCGGAATGATGAGCAGAATCCGCTCCGAAGCCGGGTCCGCCAGCCCGGGGTCCGCCGTGGCGCGGTATTCCGCGATCACCGTCGCCCCGTCCGCGGCGCGGGTGTAGTCGACGAAGAACCGCCCGTTCGCGGCGTAATGCGGATGAAATGCGAGTCCCAGCAACCCGCGCTCGCCACCGGCCGCGATACGCGAGCTGATGTCGAGGAACGGCGCGGCGGCCACCGCGCCGTTGGAACCCACGATCCGAATCACACCGCCTTGTTGAACGATGAACAGGCGGCCCGACCCGTCGCCCGCATTGGTGACCGCGTCCGGCATCGTGAACGGCCCAGCGACATGCTCCAGCGCCACCCCATTCGGGTCGGGCGGGATCTGGGCAGCCGTCTCTTCCGGGGTCGCGGAAGCCGCCGCGCTCGGGCTGGGTTCGGCCGTGTCGGTGGCCGCGGGCGAAGGCGTCGCGGAGGGGGACGTGCAGGCCACCACCAGGGCCACCAGGGCCGCCACGGACAGAACGGGGGCCGTGCGCGATCGGGGAGTCATCGGTCACACAGCCTACCCGCTCGGATGGGGTAGGGTTCGAAGGCCGCATGACGACCTCGCTGCCCCGCTCTCGACGCCGCGATCCGCCGCGCGATGGAGACCCGGATGCGCTGGGCACGGCCCGCACCATCGTCGTCGAGCGCGTCGAGCCCGAGCTGGACAGTGGCCGTTACCCCGCCAAACGGGTGGTTGGCGACTGGTTCACGGTCAGCGCCGACTTCATCGTGGACGGTCACGACCTCCTGGGCGGCGCCCTCCTGATTCGAGCCGAAGACGAGGCGGACTGGCGCGAGATACCGATGCGTCCGGGTCGCTATGACCGATGGAGCGGGCGTGTCCGCCTGGAACGCAACACGCGGCACCGGTACACGGTCGAGGCCTGGCGGGACGAAGTCGCGAGCTGGAGTGACCGGCTGAGTCGGAAGGCTCGTGCCCGGCAGTCGATCGAGACCGAGATGGCCGAAGCTCGGCTCCTCCTGGCACGGGCCGCCGAGCGGGCTCGCGCTGTCGGGAACCGCGCCGACGCGGCCGTGTTTCGCGCGACCCGGACCCGGCTCGTGCGGGCCGGGAGCGACCGAGACGCGGCCCGCATTGCGCGCGAACCGGCATTGTTGGAGGCCGGCGCCCGGCATCCTGATCGGTCCCATGCCACCCGCTACGACCGTGAGCTGGAGCTCGTGGTCGACCGCCGCCAGGCGGCCACCGGGGCGTGGTATGAGTTCTTCCCCCGGTCCCAGGGGAAGACCCCGGGTCAGGCCACGACCCTGCGCGAGGCTGCGTGGCGCCTCCCGGCACTCGCCCGGCTCGGCTTCGATGTCGTCTATCTACCGCCCATCCATCCGATCGGGACCACGAACCGCAAGGGCCCCAACAATGCGGCGGTCGCACGGCCCGGAGACGTCGGGAGCCCGTGGGCCATTGGCAGCCCCGATGGCGGTCACGAGGCGGTGGCCCCCGAGCTCGGAGGGCTGGAGGCGTTCGAGGCGTTCCGTCGCGCGGCCGAGCGGTTGGGGATGGAGGTGGCCCTGGACCTGGCCGTGCAGGCCTCTCCCGATCATCCGTGGGTGCGCGATCACCCCGAATGGTTCCGTCGCGCGCCCAACGGCACGATCCGGTTCGCGGAGAACCCGCCGAAGCAATACCAGGACGTCTACCCGTTCGACTTCCACACATCCAACGCGGCTGACCGCGTGGCCCTGTGGGAGGCGTGGCGGGACCTGGTCCTGACCTGGGTCGAGCGAGGGGTGCGCATCTTCCGGGTGGACAACCCGCACACCAAGCCGGTCGCCTTCTGGGCGTGGCTCATTCGCGAGGTCCAGGCCGAGCACCCCGACGTCATCTTCCTGGCCGAGGCGTTCACCCGCCACAAACCGATGCGACTGCTGTCCAAGGCCGGCTTCACCCAGTCCTACACGTACTTCACCTGGCGCACCACGCGCGATGCCCTCCAGGCATATCTGACCGAGCTCACCAAGACCGAGATGCGCCAGTACTACCGCGGAAACCTGTTCCCGAACACGCCCGACATCAACCCGCACTACCTCGCGCGCGGGCGTGCCACCTTCGTGAGCCGATTCGTCCTGGCTGCCACCCTGTCGGGCCTGTATGGCATCTATTCCGGCTTCGAGCTGCTCGAGCATCGGCGCATCGGTCACACCGAGGAGTACGTGGACAGCGAGAAGTACGTGATCAAGACACGCGACTGGGACGCGGAGGGCAACCTCAACCCGCTCATCGCCACCATCAACCGGTTGCGCCGCGAGTGGCCGGCCCTTCAACGGACCGAGACCCTCCGCTTCGAGCCGGTGCGCGGCGAGCGCACCCTCTTCTATCGGAAAGCTCTGCCCCGTGGGCGACTGGACCTCCTGAGCGAGGAGCCGCGGGCCTGGCGCAACCCGGTCTGGGTGGCCGTCAACGTGGCCCCCACCCGTTCCGAGCGGGCCGTCCTGCGGCCCAGGCTGCGCGCGGTGGGGATCGACCCGGCACGCCCGTACCGCTTCACCGACCTCGTGACCGGCGCGACCCGCGTGCGTCGTGGTCGCGAGATGGCGGTGATCCTGAGCCCCGAGCGGCCGTTCGTGATCTTCACGCTGACCCAGGAGAAGGCCTGATCCGGCATGCCGCTGCCCGCGATGACCTTCCTGGGGCATGCCACGGTGCTCATCGAAATGGGCGGGCTGCGGATCCTGACCGATCCGATCCTCGTTGACCGCCTGGGCTTCCTGACCCGCGTCGCCCGACCAATCGATCGCGTCCTCTATGAGGCGGTGGACCTCGTCCTGATCAGCCACCTGCACCTCGACCACCTCGATCGCCTCTCGCTGGCGCGCCTGGATCCAGAGCCCGAGATTGTCGTCGGCCCGGGCGGCGCGGGGCTGGCGCGAAGCTGGGGCTGGCAGCGCGTGACCGAGCTCGCGCCGGGTGGCCGGCACCAGGTTGGTGGCGTGATGGTCACTGCCACTCCAGCCGCGCATCCCGGGTCGCGACCCCCCTTCGGTCCACGCGGGACGGCGGTCGGCTACCTCCTCGAGGCGGGCGACACCCGCATCTACTTCGCGGGAGACACGGACCTCTTCCCGGAGATGGGCTCCCTGGTCGAGGGGGAGCTGGACGTGGTGCTCGTGCCGATTGGTGGCTGGGGACCGCGCCTGGGGGCCGGCCACCTGGATCCCACCCGCGCCGCCGAGGCGATCGTGCGCCTCCAGCCGCGCTACGCCGTGCCCATCCACTGGGGGACGCTATGGCCGTACGGCCTCCGGCGGCCGGTCCCCAGCGGTCTGGAAGGCCCGCCAGCCGAGTTCGAACGACGCATGCGCGACCGATCCGAAGACTCTCCAGCGAGGCTGCTCATCGCGCCTCCCGGCGAGCGGGTACCCTTTGTTCCCTGACACCGGTCCTTCTTGACGCGGTCCGAGGAGTCCTACATGGGTATCTGGCTTAGGCGGACGGCCGCGGCCTACCGCGCACAGGCGCACGCCCTTCGTCGCTGGCGACCAACGCCTCTCGGATTGGCGATTCGGGTGGGCCTTTCCATCATCTCCGCGTGGCTGAGTCTCCTCATCACCATCGCCCTGGCGCCGGGCATCGACCGCGATCCAGGGACGTACGGAATCCTTGCCGTCGCGCTCATTGGGGCTGCCGACTTTCTCATCCGCCCCTTGATCCTGGCCGCGGTCCTCCCGATCGGCCTGATCGCGGTCATGGTTGCCGGGCTCCTCTACCGCGCGTTGTCGTTCTTCTTCATCCTGCCCCTGGTCGGCTTCGACCTGGGTGGCCTGGGGAGCGCCCTGGTAGGGGCAGGCATCTATGCGGTGATCAGCACCATTTTCGGCGGGCTGGTGGGCATGACCGATGAGGAGTCCTTCGGGCAGCGTGTCGTCAACCAGGTGATCCGGGACATGGAGCGCGTGCTCCCGACTGACGTCCCCGGGGTCGTCGTGATCCAGATCGATGGCCTTCCCTTCCCGCTGCTGCAGGCCCAGGTGCGCGCCGGGACCGTGACCACGCTGTCGCGATGGATTCGTTCCGGGACGCATCGGATGGTGGAGTGGACGGCGCAGCTGCCGTCTCAGACGTCGACCAGCCAGGCCGGTCTGCTCCACGGCAACAACGATGGCATCCCGGCCTTCCGCTGGTACGAGAAGGAACGGCGGAAAATGATGGTCTCCAACAAGCCGCCCGACGCTGCCGAGATCGAGTCCCGGATCAGCGATGGGAATGGGCTGCTCGCCAACGGCGGGGCCTCGATCGACAACATGTTCTCCGGTGATGCGACCTATCCCCGCCTGACCATGAGCACCCTCAAGAGCGACCGCGACAAGGACGGTCGGGCCCGGAGCATGTACTACTTCCTGCTCAACCCGTACAGCATCGGTCGAACGGTGGTTCGTACGGCAGGCGAGCTGATCAAGGAGCTGTACCAGTCCTGGCAGGAGCGCCGACGCCAGATCGAGCCACGGATGCACCGAGACCTGGCGTTCGCAGCCTTGCGCTCAACGACCAACGTGGTGCTCCGCGACCTGAACCTGGCCATGGTCTCTGAGCAGATGTTGCGGGGGACTCGGGTCATGTACGTCGATTTCGTCGATTACGACGACATCGCCCATCACGTTGGCCCAGAGCGGAACGAGGCGTTGCAGTCGCTGGCCGGCATCGATCGCGCCATCGGGCGTCTGCAGCGGCTCGTGCCGGACTGCCCGCGGCCGTACAAGTTCGTCATCGTGTCGGACCACGGTCAGAGCCAGGGGGCGACCTTCCGCCAGCGGTACGGTGAGACGATCGAGGAATGGCTCCGAACCCGCATGCAGGTAACCGTGATCCGTACGGCGACCGAACCCATCGAGGATTTGGGTCGCCTATCGACGGTCCTGACCGAGGTCAACTCCCTGCCGGGGCGGACAGCTGCCCTGGGCCGGCGAGCTCTCCGGGGCAGGAGCACGGACGGCACGGTCCAGCTTGGCGCCCAGGCCGACGAGCCGGTTGACGAGCCAACCGCCGAGCTTCCTGACCTGGTGGTATGCGCGTCGGGCAACCTGGGACTCGTCTATTTCGGGGTCGCCGAACATCGGCTGACGCTCGAAGAGATCGAGGCTGCATACCCCGGACTCGTTCGGGACCTCGTGGCCCATGACGGAGTCGGGCTCGCCCTCGTCCACACCGCGGACGATCACGCCTTGGTGGTGGGCCGGGACGGTCGCCACGACCTTACGAGTGGGGTCGTCACCGGAACGGACCCACTCATCCCGTTCGGTGAGGACGCCGGCGACCAGCTGCGTCACCTCGACGGGATCGACCACGTCGGTGACCTGGCGCTCATCAGCCGCATCGACGCCGGCACCGACGAAGTGGCCGCCTTCGAGGAGCTGATCGGCAGCCACGGAGGCCTGGGCGGCTGGCAGACACGCCCCTGCGTCGTCTATCCCTCGGACTGGACCGATCCGGACGGTCGCCTCATCGGCGCACCGGCCGTCCACCGCCAACTGAAGCGCTGGATCGCCGCGGTCCAGAGCGCACCAGCGGGAGACCAGCCGGACGCCACGCCCACGGCAACCTGAGGGCGGCCGGTGGGCATCTTCGACCCCATCCTGGGCATCTTCAGCCACGACCTGGGCATCGACCTCGGCACCGCAAACACGCTGGTCACCGTCCGCCACCGGGGGATCGTGATCAGCGAGCCATCGGTCGTGGCCATGGACACACGCACCAAGCGGGTCCTGGCCATCGGGGCGGAGGCCAAGCGCATGGTGGGGCGGACCCCGGCCAACATCGTTGCCATTCGCCCGCTGCGCGACGGGGTGATCAGCGACTTCGACGTGACCGAGCAAATGATTCGGTACTTCATCGAGAAGGTCCACGACCGCTACTTCCGGATCCCCCGCCCCCGCGTCCTGGTGGGCATTCCGTCGGGAGTGACCGAGGTGGAGAAGCGCGCCGTCCGCGACGCGACGCTCAACGCGCATGCCCGATGGGCTCGGCTGATCGAGGAGCCGATGGCGGCGGCCATCGGCGCCGGCCTCCCGGTGAGCGAGCCATCGGGTTCGCTGATCGTGGACATCGGTGGCGGCACGACCGAAGTGGCGGTCATCTCGCTGGGCGGCATCGTGGTCAGCCGATCGATCCGCATCGGTGGCGACGAGATGGACCAGGACATCGTCAACTTCGCGCGGCGCGAGTACAACCTGCTGATGGGGGAGCGGACCGCGGAGGAGATCAAGATCGCCGTCGGATCGGCCTATCCGGACCTCAACCCACGCACCGTGACCTTCCGGGGCCGGGATCTGCTCACCGGGCTGCCGCGCAGCGTTGAGGTCGGCAGCGACCAGATTCGCGAGGCTCTGGAGCCGTCGGTCGCGTCCATCATCGAGGCCATCCGGGACACGATCGAAGAGACGCCCCCCGAGCTGGTGGCCGACATCATGGACCAGGGGATCGTCCTGGCCGGTGGTGGGGCATTGCTGCTCGGACTCGATCGGCGCGTGGCCGAGTCGACCCAGATGCCGGTCCACGTCGCCGATGATCCCCTGACCTGCGTCGTTCGAGGAACGGGTCGCGTCCTCGAGGAGCTCGACACCCTGGAGCGGGTGCTCATCACCGAGCAGTACACCCGCGCCCCGCGCTGAATGCGGACCACCCGGACCCGGCGCGAGGGTCGTATCGTGTGGGGGGCGCTGGTCGCGCTCTCGCTCGTCCTGGTGCTCGTCTCGAACAGCGAAGCGGCGCGTTCGATCCAGCAGACCAGTGCGCAGCTTCTGGCGCCCGTCCATGCCGTCATCAACGGGATCGGGTCCGCGGTGGCCGGCGTCGCGGAGACGATCGCCGAGATCGGCCGGCTCCGAACTGAGAACGATCAGCTGCGCACCCAGCTGGCTGCCGCCGAGCAGCGTCAGGCCGAGCTCCAGGAGGCAGCCCGCGAGAACGCGCATCTCCGTGCCTTGCTCGGCGTGCAGCAGGTCCTCGGCTGGGACCTCCTGCCGGTCCGGGTGACCGCTGCGGGGACGAGCGCCCTGACCTGGGAGGTCACCATCAACGCGGGCGCCACGGCCGGCGTGCGGCAGGGAATGGCGGTCGTCGGCGCCGCCGCCGGCGGTGGGGCGCTGGCTGGCCAGGTGGTCAGCATCGGCGATGAACAGTCCATCGTCCGCCTGACCGTGGACCCCCGGTCTCGCGTGGTCGCTCGGGATCAGCAGACCGATGCGCTGGGCGTCGTGGCCGGTCAGCCCGGGGGCCAGTTGGTCATGGACGACGTGGCCGTGACCGATGCGGTGGCGGTGGGGGACACGATCGTCACCGCCGGCCTGATCCTCGATGGCGTGGCAGCCTCGGCCTATCCGCGTGGTCTCCTGGTGGGGACCGTGACCGCCCTCGAGGTCGACCCCAACGGCCTCACCCAGCGGGTATTCGTACGCCCGGCCCTCGAGCCCCGCGCAGTCGAGTGGCTGATGGTGGTTCGCAGCGAGGCGCTCGACTAGACGCCCCTCCGGCGCCCAGCGCCGTCTCCCGTTGCCGGGGCGCACATGGCCCGTTGGTCAGGCGGAATCGGAACCATCGCCCCATAGGGCATCCCGGGGGGGCTCCCTACGCTTGCAGCGGACTATCCCCGCTTCAGGAGACCCGTTTGCGCGTTCGCACGCTGAGCAATCCACTGCATCTCGCCATGACTCTCGCCATCGGCTTTGCGCTGGCCGCATCACTGGTGCTGGGTTCGGGGCCGGTGCGCGCGGTGGCCACGGGTCAGAAGGTCGTCGTCATCGTCGGGCCGGTCGGCGGGGGTTCGATCCAGGACAACTACCTGAACAAGGGCGAGGCGATCGCCCAGGCGGCCGAGGCCCAAGGCGCGACCGCCGTCCGGGTCTTCTCGCCACACGCGACCTACGCCAATGTCCGTGCAGCGGTCAACGGGGCGAACATCATCGTCTACATCGGCCACGGCAGCGGGTACCCGAACCCCTACAGCTCCACCCTGCAGGCGGCATGGAACAACGGGTGGGGCTTGAACAAGGACGAGAGCCACGGACACGGCCATGTCATCGGTGTCTCGATGGTGTACTGCGGCGAGGCCGCCCTGGAGGGCAAGCCCAAGCCCAGCTCGGTCCCGACCGGCCAATGGTGCGCCGGCGGCGCGATCACCCCGGCCCCCGGCTTCGCCATGGTGTTCTCGAACGCGTGCTACGCCCCTGGCGCAGGGGAAACCGAGGAGACCACCCCGTCCAGCGAGGGACTGGCGCGCACCCGTGTGGAGTACTACTCGCGGCCCTTCCTGGCACTCGGGGGCACGTACTTCGCGAGTGACCTTGGGTCCAAGTCGGTCGTGGAGGCCATCCTCGAAAACCCGGATACCGCCTTCGGCGACATCTACCGGATGGGCAATGGGTACAGCGATTTCGCGGTCCGCGGGTTCTCGCACTCGCTCTACGGCGCAGGCGCGCAGGCATGGATTCAGAAGACGAGCGGGCCGGGCGGCCTGATGAGCTACTGGTACGCCTTCGCCGGAAACCCAAATGAGGCTCCGCAGCCCACGGCACCAGTGGTGAACTTCGCGGCCTCGCCAACGGCTGGCATCGAGCAGCTTACGGTGGCATTCGTCAACCAAACCGTCACCTATGGGGCGACCAGCTGGGCTTGGGACTTCGACAACAATGGGACGACCGACTCGACCGAGCGGAGCCCCACATGGGTGTATCCAAGCGCAGGCATTTACAGCGTGAAGCTCACGGCCACCAACGGTCTTGGGACCAATACGGTGACCAAGTCGAACTACATCACGGTGATCGCCCCCCAGCCGGGAACCTATGTCCCGCTCAGCCCGGCCCGGCTGCTCGACACCCGGGTCGGCAACGGCCTGAGCGGCCCGTTCACGATGGGCGTGCCGCGCACCTGGCAGGTCAGCGGGCGGGGTGGGGTGCCCCTCACCGCCACCGCGGTGACCGGGACCCTGACCGTCACCCAGCAGAGCGCCGACGGCTTCGTGTTCCTGGGCCCCGACCCGGTCGCGGCCCCCACCAGCTCGACCCTGAACTTCCCGCCGGCTGACATCCGGGCCACCGGGGTGACGGTCGCCCTCAGCCCGACCGGCAGCCTGAGCGCGACCTACATGTCGTGGAGCCCGGGCAGCACCGAGCTCGTGTTCGACGTGACCGGCTACTTCGTGCCCGGCCCCGGCGGCGCGACCTATGTCCCGCTCAGCCCGGCCCGGCTGCTCGACACCCGGGTCGGCAACGGCCTGAGCGGCCCGTTCACGATGGGCGTGCCGCGCACCTGGCAGGTCAGCGGGCGGGGTGGGGTGCCCCTCACCGCCACCGCGGTGACCGGGACCCTGACCGTCACCCAGCAGAGCGCCGACGGCTTCGTGTTCCTGGGCCCCGACCCGGTCGCGGCCCCCACCAGCTCGACCCTGAACTTCCCGCCGGCTGACATCCGGGCCACCGGGGTGACGGTCGCCCTCAGCCCGACCGGCAGCCTGAGCGCGACCTACATG
Organism: uncultured Chloroflexia bacterium; assembly: GCA_963816215.1. GTDB lineage: Bacteria > Chloroflexota > Limnocylindria > QHBO01 > QHBO01 > DASTEQ01. Next base: position 150,355 of record CAWFKB010000001.1, read on the forward strand.
TCGTGGAGCCCGGGCAGCACCGAGCTCGTGTTCGACGTGACCGGCTACTTCGTGCCCGGCCCCGGCGGCGCGACCTATGTCCCGCTCAGCCCGGCCCGGCTGCTCGACACCCGGGTCGGCAACGGCCTGAGCGGCCCGTTCACGATGGGCGTGCCGCGCACCTGGCAGGTCAGCGGGCGGGGTGGGGTGCCCCTCACCGCCACCGCGGTGACCGGGACCCTGACCGTCACCCAGCAGAGCGCGTTCGGCTTCGTGTTCCTGGGCCCCGACCCGGTCGCGGCCCCCACCAGCTCGACCCTGAACTTCCCGCCGGCTGACATCCGGGCCACCGGGGTGACGGTCGCCCTCAGCCCGACCGGCAGCCTGAGCGCGACCTACACCTACTGGAGCCCGGCCAGCACCCACCTCGTGTTCGACGTGACCGGCTACTTCAAGCCCTAGTCCTTGCTTGACTCCGGCGGGACAGGCCACGGTCTCGTCGAACCCGGGAGATTCGTACCATGGGCGCCTCGCGCGGGGAGCGGTAGGGTCGGATGGAGTCCAGGGCACTGCAGTGTCCTGATCACCACGTGAGGTAGGTCTCCTGTGCGCCGACCCTCAATTCTGAGTCTGATCCTCGCCTTCGCCCTGACGGGAGCTGCCACGGCTGGCGAACCCCAGATCTCCCAACCCCCCTCGGTTCCGCCTGTCGTCGCGGACGGTCCGGTGACCCTTCCAGGCGGCGAAGTCCTTCCGGCAATGCCCGAGGTGCTCGAGCGTCCGGGCGCGCAGGGCGAAATGCTTCGACAGCACGACCTCATCCCGTTCACTCCCGCCAACTTCGACGCGTCAGCGTCGGCCGTGCCATCCATCCCGCCCGTCGTTGGCCCGACCGTCCCGACCGATGCACCCATTGGACTCTCCGTCGGGCGCGGGACGTTGGCAGCCCTGAGATCCCCCACCCCCCAGGCGGGGTCCGCCCTGGGCGCACTCCCGAACGGCCTCCAGAAGGAGGTCTTCGGCTTCCTGCCGTATTGGATGCTCGATGACGCGAAGCTCCAGTGGCTGCGCTACGACCTCGTGTCCACCATTGCGTACTTCGGTGTGGCGGCGCAGGTCGACGGCACCCTGGCGACCAGTTCGAACGGTTGGAACGGATGGGCCTCGTCCGCGATGACGTCTGTCATCAGCGCCGCGCACGCACGCGGTGTCCGAGTCGTCCTCACGGTCACCATGATGGCCTGGGACGGTGGCGCAGCTCAGGCAGCACTCCTTGGAGACGCGATGGCCAGGGCCCGTCTTATCGATGCCATCGTTGTCGCCGTTCGAGCTCGAAACGCAGACGGGGTCAATCTCGACTTCGAGCCGGTTTATGTGCCACAGCGGGACCAGTACACCTCTTTCGTGCGGCAGCTCAAGGCAGGGCTCGCTGGTGCGGGGGTCGGCTCGTACCTGACTGTGTGCACGATGGCTGGGGCTGCCACTTGGGCGACGGGCTACGACCTTGCTGCCCTGGTTTCGACTGGTGCGTCGGACGGGGTCTTCGTCATGGGCTACGACTACAGCTGGTCGGGCTCCGCACGGGCAGGCGGAGTCGCACCGATGGAATCCCCATACATGCTCGACGTCAACCAGTCAGTCGATGACTACCTCAAGGTCATCCCTGGCGCCAAGATCATCTGGGGCGTCCCGTACTACGGCCGAACGTGGCGAACCACCTCGGACGCGCTGAACGCTGCCACGCAGCCTGGCGCTTCGTCGTCATCGGTCGCGTACTACTACACCGATAACCAGGTTCTCCAGGCTCGGTATGGCCGCCGCTGGGATCCGGTCGGCCAGGTTCCCTGGTTTGCGTACTACGACTCCGACCGCCGCGAGCTGGGTCGAGGGCTACTACGACGACGCTCAGTCGCTGGGCGTGAAGTGGGACATGGTCAACCAGCGCGGCCTGGCGGGAACAGGGATGTGGGCACTCCTGATGGACCAGGGGAGCGCCGATCTGTGGAACCTGCTGGCCAGCAAGTTCATGACCGATACCACGCCCCCGAGCGGGGGGATCACGTCCCTCCCACCGGTCACTGATCTGTCCGCAATTCCAGTTTCGTGGCGGGCCTTCGACGCCGGCTCCGGCGATCGCGTCGTACTCGGTTCAGGTCCGCGACCGAGCTGGTGGGCCCTGGACCCCATGGCTGACCGATGTGACCTGGAATTCTGCGACCTATCACGGCACGGAAGGCCACGCGTATGAGTTTCGCGTTGTCGGCAGCTGATCGACTCGGCAACCGACAACCGTTGCTCCCTGACGCCCTCGAGCCGGGTAGCTCCGTCGCCAATCGGAGGCTTCGCGCGAGTCACCCCTGACTCCTTGAACGTGCGATCCGGGGCCGGCGCGAGCTACGCGGTGCTCGACCAGATCACGGCCGGCGCCCGCGTGGCAGTGCTCGGTGGGCCGGTCTCGGCCGACGGGTATCAGTGGTACCGCGTCCAGTTCGCGTTCGCTGAGTGGCCCTCCGCGGAGTACCCGCGCTACGGCTGGGTGGCGGCGGGATCCATCACCGATCCGTATCTGGTGCCCGTGCCATGCGCCGACCGTCACCGTCCTTGCCCCGTGCGTCAGCGGATACGGCGTCGACCCACGCCGGATAAGCCCCAACGGGGACGGCGTGGATGACCAGGTTACGGTTCGGTATGGCCTGGCTGCGGCCGCGAGTACGGTCGCAGCTCGACGTCCTCGGGAGTACCGGTCAGGTTGTGGCCAGCCAGTCACTCGGTCCGCAGCCTGTCGGCGCGTCGTCGGCGACCTGGGATGGTCGTCTGGCGGATGGCAGCTGGGCTCCGGAGGGCAGGTATCTGCTTCGCGTGACGGCCAGCGATCCCGCTGGCAGTCATGTGGCGCCGATGGATTCCGTGGATGCCGACGCCTTGATGACATGGGGCGTGGTGGCGTCGCTTTCCCCGCCCGGCGCGACCTATGTCCCGCTCTCCCCCAGCCGGCTGCTCGACACCCGGGTCGGCAACGGCCTGAGCGGTCCGTTCACGATGGGCGTGCCGCGCACCTGTCCAGGTCAGCGGGCGGGGTGGGGTGCCCCTCACCGCGACCGCGGTGACCGGCACCCTGACCGTCACCCAGCAGAGCGCGGCCGGCTTCGTGTTCCTGGGCCCCGACCCGGTCGCAGCCCGACCAGCTCGACCCTGAACTTCCCGCCGGCTGACAACCGGGCCACCGGGGTGACGGTCGCCCTCAGCCCGACCGGCAGCCTGAGCGCGACCTACATGTCGCGGCAGCCGCGGGCAGCACCGAGCTCGTGTTCGACGTGACCGGCTACTTCGTGCCCGACGCCAGCGGCGCGACCTATGTCCCGCTCGCCCCCAGCCGGCTGCTCGACACCCGGGTCGGGAACGGCCTGAGCGGTCCGTTCACGATGGGCGTGCCGCGCACCTGTCCAGGTCAGCGGGCGGGGTGGGGTGCCCCTCACCGCGACCGCGGTGACCGGCACCCTGACCGTCACCCAGCAGAGCGCGGCCGGCTTCGTGTTCCTGGGCCCCGACCCGGTCGCGGCCCCGACCAGCTCGACCCTGAACTTCCCGCCGGCTGACATCCGGGCCACCGGGGTGACGGTCGCCCTCAGCCCGACCGGCAGCCTGAGCGCGACCTACATGTCGTGGCAGCCGCGGGCAGCACCGAGCTCGTGTTCGACGTGACCGGCTACTTCGTGCCCGACGCCAGCGGCGCGACCTATGTCCCGCTCTGCCCCGGCCCGGCTGCTCGACACCCGGGTCGGCAACGGCCTGAGCGGCCCGTTCACGATGGGCGTGCCGCGCACCTGGCCAGGTCAGCGGGCGGGGTGGGGTGCCCCTCACCGCGACCGCGGTGACCGGGACCCTGACCGTCACCCAGCAGAGCGCGGCCGGCTTCGTGTTCCTCGGCCCCGACCCGGTCGCGGCCCCGACCAGCTCGACCCTGAACTTCCCGCCGGCTGACATCCGGGCCACCGGGGTGACGGTCGCCCTCAGCCCGACCGGCAGCCTGAGCGCGACCTACATCTACGGCCAGCGGCGGCCAGCACCCACCTCGTGTTCGACGTGACCGGCTACTTCGTGCCCTAGTCGCCTTTCCGTCGGCCCAACAGCACCGTCTGCCAGACATCTGCCATCCTGGCCCAGTTCTGCTCTCGGCTGAATCGTCCAGCGGTCGCTGCTACCACTTGCGGGTCATAGTCAGGCACCCCAGCCAGCGCCGCCTGAAAGTCGCCGTCGCGGACCAGCGTGCCATTCACGCCGTCGGTGACGATTTCGGCAGACCGCCCACCGCCCGCGCTACGACCCAGCGGCCCGACGCAATCGCCTCGGCGGCGACCACGCCGTACGCTTCCTCCAGGGACGGCACGAGCACGACGTCATGGGCGGCCATTAGGGCGGGGACCTCCGACGGATCCACCTCCCGCAGGCCCGGTCCCACCAGCGTGTCCGCCAGCTGGCGCGCGACCTCGACCCCCTTGTGCGGGATGTCGCCACCGAGATACAGCACGCGGCGCGGCCGCGGGGGACGGGGCGTCGGGCTGAACCGAGCGAGGTCGATGCCGGGCGGGATCACCTCCGCCTCCACCCCGAACCGATGGATTCGTTCCGCGGTCTCGTTCGAGTTGGCCACCACCCGGTCGGCGCCGCGGAGCACGCGCCGCGCGAGCCAGCGCATGCATCCGTGACCGATGAGCGCTGTCGCGCACGTCGCCTCCATGGGCCACGACCACGAACGGAATGCCGCGGAGCCGGGCCGCGATGAGCGCAACCGGCCCGGTGGGGAGCACGAAGTGGCCCTCGACGCCGTCGAACCGACCACGCGCCGTCCAGGCCGTCCAGCACAGGCGCAGGAACCGTCCCCACCGCGAGCCGGCGTACGAACGCGGTGCCACGACGGTGACCCGCAGGTCAGGATCAGCCAGCCGATCCCTCACGAAGACGCCCGCCGCGGGCCGATCCTCCGTCGGGTAACGGGCGGTGACCACCAGCAGGCGCATGGAGGCCGACGGTAGCACGGGTAGAATCGCGGGCAATGTCGACCATCGCCGCTCCCCGCCGCGCGGACGGGCGGCTGCCCAACCAGATGCGGCCGATCAAGATCGTGCCCGACTACCTGAAGTTCGCCGAGGGATCGGCGCTCATCAGGTTCGGCGACACCCGGGTCCTGTGCGCCGCCACCCTGGAGGACCGGGTGCCGCCGTTCCTGCGCGGGAAGGGCAGCGGCTGGGTCACCGCCGAGTACAGCATGCTGCCGCGGGCCGGCACCGAGCGCTCCGCCCGTGAGGCGGCGACCGGCAAGGTCGGCGGGCGGACCCACGAGATCCAGCGCCTGATCGGTCGGTCGCTCCGCTCGGTCGTGGACCTGCCCGGGCTCGGGGAGCGGAGCGTGACGCTGGACTGCGACGTCCTCCAGGCCGACGGCGGGACGCGGACGGCATCCATCACCGGCGCCTACGTGGCCCTGGCCCGGGCGCTGAACAAGTTCGGCCTCGGGCACCTGCTCACGGCCCAGGTGGCGGCGGTGAGCGTGGGACTGGCCTCGGGCACGCTGCTGCTCGACCTCGACTACGCCGAGGACTCGACGGCCGGGGTCGACTTCAACGTGGTCATGCTCGACGACGGGCGGTTCGTGGAGATCCAGGGCACGGCCGAGCACACGCCGTTCAGCGGGGAGCAGATGGGCGAGATGGTTTCCCTTGCCTCGGCGGGAATCCGCCAGCTGTACGAGCTGCAGCGCGAGGCCATCGCCGCCCCTGCCGCGGAGTGACCCGGCTCCTGGTCGGAACCAACAACCCCGGAAAGCTGGCCGAGTTTCGGCGTCTCCTGGCACCGCTCGACGCCGAGGTCGTGAGTCCCGCTGACATCGGTCTGACGTTGGAGGTACCGGAGCCGCACTCCACCTACGCCGAGAATGCCGCCGCCAAGGCGCGGGCCTTCGCCACGGCAACCGACCTCGTGACCCTGGCCGACGACTCGGGGATCGAGGTGGCGGCGCTGGACGGCGGCCCGGGGGTTCGTTCGGCGCGGTTCGCACCCGGAGGACCGGATGCCGGACCGGACCTGGTGCTCGAGCGCCTGCGCGGCGCCCAGGATCGCGCCGCGCGGATGGTGTGCTGGCTGGCGGTGGCCGTCCCCGACCACGACGAGCCCACGGTCGAGCTGTTCGAGGGCGTCGTCGAGGGGCACATCGCCGCCGAGCGCCGAGGAACCGGGGGCTTTGGATACGACCCCATCTTCGAGCTCCCCGATGGACGAACGACGGCCGAGCTCACGCAGACCGAGAAGGACGAGCGGTCCCACCGGGGGCGAGCGGTGGCAGCCGCCCTGCCCTACCTGCGGGAGGTCACCGTCGCCCGCGATAGAATGCCGCCGACAGTGGAGGACGCATGAACGAAGCCTCGTCCGTGCGCATCCACCCCACCGCCGACGTCTCGCCCGAAGCGGTCATCGGCTCCGGCACCAGCATCTGGAACCAGTCCCAGATCCGTGAGCGTGCCCGGATCGGGTCGGAGTGCGTGATCGGCAAGAACGTCTACGTCGACTTTGACGTGGTGGTTGGCAACCGGGTCAAGATCCAGAACAACGCGTCGCTGTTCCACGGGGTGACCGTGGAAGACGGCGTGTTCATCGGTCCGCACGTCTGCCTCACCAATGACCGATTGCCGCGCGCGGTGACGCCCGAAGGCGACCTGAAGACCGATGACGACTGGGAGGTCGGCCCCATCCGGATCCGAACCGGGGCCTCGCTCGGGGCGGCGTCGGTCGTCGTTCCGGGCGTGACCGTTGGACGCTGGGCCCTGGTCGGTGCCGGCAGCGTGGTGACCCGCGACGTGGCCGACTACGCGCTGGTGGTCGGCAACCCGGCCCGCGCGATCGGACACGCCTGCCCATGCGGGGAACCGCTGCGCAATGACACCGACGGCGCTCCGTTCGCCGGGCCATGCCCCAACTGCGGCCGACCGTTCCCGCCACCCGCGGGGGCGCGATGAAGGTCCTCTCGGTCGTGGGCGCCCGTCCCCAGTTCGTCAAGGCCGCCCCGGTCAGTCGCGTCCTGCGCCGCGCCGGCCACCGCGAAATCCTGGTCCACACCGGGCAGCACTACGACGACGCCATGAGCGCGATCTTCTTCCGCGACCTGGACCTGCCGGCGCCCGACCGCGATCTCGAGATCGGCAGCGGCAGCCATGCGGTCCAGACGGCGGAGATCCTGCGCCGCCTCGAGCCGGTCCTGCTGGACGAGGTGCCCGACGTGGTCGTCGTCTACGGGGACACGAACTCGACCCTCGCCGGCGCGGTAGCCACCGCCAAGCTCGTCCCGGACCGCGGCACGAGGCCGCGGCTGGCGCACGTGGAGGCCGGGCTCCGCTCGTTCAACCCGGACATGCCGGAGGAGCGGAATCGGATCGTGGCCGACCACCTGTCCGACCTGCTTCTCGCTCCCACCCCGACGGCCATGACCAACCTGGCTCGCGAAGGGTTAGCCGAACGCGCGACCATGATCGGCGACGTCATGGTGGATGCCCACCAGGCTGTCGCCACGACCGATCCACCGCTGCCCGACGCGGGCCGCACCCATCTGGGGTACATGCTCATGACGCTCCATCGACCTTCAAACGTCGACGATCCGAACCGACTCAGCGCGTGGCTTGCAGCCGCGGCGCCCCTCGGGCCCGTCCTCTTCCCCGTCCACCCGCGGACGCGCGCGGTCCTCGCGCAGTCGAGCACCGCCGTGCCCGATGGCGTCGTGCTCATGGAGCCGGCCGGCTACCGCGATATGGTCGCGCTCGAGTCGCATGCCCGGGTCATCGCCACCGACTCGGGCGGCGTCCAGAAGGAGGCGTACCTGGCCGGCGTGCCGTGCGTGACCCTGCGCCACGAGACCGAATGGGTCGAGACCGTCGAAACCGGCTGGAACCGGCTGAGCCCCGAGCCGCTCGACCTCGCCGAGGCCGTGGCCGCCGCCGACGGCGATGTCGCGCGACACGAGCCGCCCGCCCTTGTTCGGCGACGGCCATGCCGCGGAACGGATCGTGGAGGCGCTCGAGCGCCTGGTTGCAGCACCGTCGACCACCGGAGTGGCCTCGTGATTCCCATCGCGCGCCCGCTCATGGGCCCCGAGGAGGAGGCCCTCGTCGTCGAGACGCTCAGGTCCGGCTCGCTGGCCCAGGGGCCGCGGGTCCGCGAGCTCGAGGAGCGGTTCGCGGCGTTCGTGGGCGTCCCGCACGCGGTCGCCACGTCGTCGGGCACCACGGCGCTCCACCTGGCCCTCCTCGCCGCGGGCGTCGGGCCCGACAGCGAGGTGATCACCGTCCCGTTCACGTTCATCGCCAGCGCCACGAGCGTCCTGTACACCGGCGCCCGACCGGTCTTCGTCGACGTCGACCCCCGGGACTTCTGCATGGACCCGTCGCTCCTCGAGGCCGCCATCACGCCCACGGACCAGGGCGGTCATGCCGGTCAGCCTGTACGGGCAGCCCGCCGACATGCCGGCCATCAGCGAGATCGCGGAACGGCATGGCATCGCGGTCATCGAGGACGCGGCCCAGAGCCACGGGGCCGCCATCGACGGACGACACTCCGGAACCTGGGGCCAGGGCGTGTTCAGCTTCTACCCCACCAAGAACATGACGACCGGCGAGGGCGGGATGATCACGACCGCGGACGCCGACCTGGCCGACTGGGCCCGCCTGCGGCGGGAGCACGGCATGAAGGTGCGGTACCACCACGACGTGCTGGGCTACAACTTCCGCATGACCGATATCCACGCCGCCATCGGTCTCGCCCAGCTCAAGAAGCTCCCCGCCTTCAACGCCCGACGGACGGCCATCGCCGCCCGCTACAGCGACGCGTTGCGGGGCGTCGTCGTCCCGCGGGTCCGCCCGGGGGTCGACCCACGTCTTCCACCAGTACACCCTCCGCGTCCTCAAGCGCGATGCGTTTCGCCGAACGGCTTGCTGAGCGTGAGGTGGGGACGGGGGTCTACTACCCGATTCCGGTCCACCGCCAGAAGCCGCTGATGGAGCTCGGCTACGGAGACCAGTCCTTCCCGATCAGCGAGCAGCTCTCCGAGGAGGTCCTGTCCATCCCGGTCCACCCGGGCCTGACCGACGAGGACGTGGACGCGGTCATCGAAGCGGTGAACGCCACCGCCGCGGAGCTCGGATCGCACCCCGAGAGCCGGGTTACCGCATGAGCGCGACGACCTGCGCGGAGCGGTCATCGGCCTGGGCATGATGGGCACCAACCATGCCCGGGTCCTGAACGAGCTGAGCGGGGTGGAGCTGGTGGGCGTGGCCGACCTGGACCCGGCCGCCGTCGGTCGCGCCACGGCCGGTCGGACCGCGCGCGGATACGCGACCGCCGCGGAGCTGCTGGCCACCGAACATCCTGACCTCGTCGTCGTGGCCGTGCCGACCTCGCTTGCACCTGCCGACCGTGCTCGAGGCCCTGGACGCCGGAGCCCACGTCCTCGTGGAGAAGCCCATTGCTCCCGATCGGGCCGAGGCCGAGCAGATGATCGCCGCCGCGGAGGCTGCCGATCGGATCCTGACCGTGGGCCACATCGAGCGCTTCAACCCGGCCATCCGCGAGCTGAGCCGCCGCCTGGACGACGGCGAGATCGGCCGCGTGTTCCAGATCCGCGCCGCGCGCCTCGGGCCCGTTCCCCGCGCGCGTTCGCGACGTGGGGGTGGTGGTGGACCTTGCGCCGCATGACATCGACGTCATGCGCTTCCTGCTCCGCTCCGAGCCGATTCGCCTGTACGCGGAGACCGAGCAGCGGATCCATACCGATCACGAGGACCTCTTCACCGGCCTCATCAAGTTCGACTCCGGCGCCATCGGTCTGCTCGAGATCAACTGGCTGACGCCGACCAAGGTGCGCAAGCTGACGGTGACCGGGGAGCGGGGGATGTACGAGGCCGACTACCTGACCCAGGACCTCGTCTTCTATGCCAACCCCGACAAGGAGCTGGTCGCCGAGGGGGAGATGACCCGCCGCGCCGTCCAGCGCCGTGAGCCGCTCGCCGTCGAGCTGTCCGAGTTCGTCGCGGCGGTGCGCGACGGTGGCCCGCCACCGGTCGCCCCCCACGACGCTCTCGTCGCCATGCTGCTGGCGCGGGCCATGGTCGACGCCGCCGCCCGCGGCGCCGTGATCGGCGCCGAGGAGCTGGCCGGGGTCATCGCATGAAGGTCGCCGTCGTCGGCCTGGGGCACATCGGTCTGCCCCTGGCGGTCCAGTACGCGAGCCGCGGGCACACGGTGATCGGGTGTGACGTGGATGCCCGCGTGGTCGAGACGCTGAACCGGGGCGAGTCGCCGCACCAGGACGAGGCCGCACTCGTCGAGCGGGTCCCGCAGCTCGTCGCCGACGGGCTGCTGCGCGCGACGACCGATGACGCAGCCGGCGTCCGTGAGTCGGAGGTCGTGGTCGTGATCGTCCCGGTCGTGGTCGACGAGGCCCGTCGCGTGGACTTCTCGCACATCGACGCCGCGACCCGCGACCTCGCGGGCGGCCTCCAACCGGGCACGCTCGTCATCTTCGAGACCACCCTGCCCATCGGCACCACCCGCACCAGACTGGGACCGATGCTCGAGGAGGGATCGGGTCTTCGTGCCGGATCGGACTTCCACCTCGCCTTCTCGCCGGAGCGGGTCCTGGTGGGGCGCGTGCTGCTGGATCTCGCCCGCTACCCCAAGATCGTGGGCGGCACGACCGAGGAAGCCACCCGGCGGGCGGTCGCGTTCTACGAATCGGCCCTCGAGCCGGGAACCGAGATCCGCGCCCTGGCCAACGCGGAGGCGGCGGAGATGACGAAGCTGGCCGAGACGACGTACCGCGACGTGAACATCGCGCTGGCCAACGAGTTCGCCCAGGTGGCGGCCCGACGGGGGATCGACGTGACCGAGGTCATCGCCGCGGCCAACTCGCAGCCCTACAGCCACATCCACCAGCCGGGCGTGGGCGTCGGGGGCCACTGCATCCCGGTCTACCCCCATCTCCTGTTCAGCGCGGAGCCGGACATGCAGCTGCCGCCCATGGCTCGCGCCGTGAACGACGGCATGGCGGCCTACGCGGTCGGGATCCTCGACGAGGCGCTGGGCACGCTCGACGGCGTCAGCGTCCTGGTCCTGGGCATCGGTTACCGCGGAGACGTGCACGAGGACTTCTTCAGCAGCGCGTTCGGCCTCCGTGATGCGCTGACCAAGAGGGGCGCGCGCGTGTTCGGTCACGACCCCTATTTCGACGACGAGCACCTCCGGCGCCGCGGCTTCGAGCCGTATGACCTCGCAGCGCCCGGCCCCCGCCCGCGCGGTGATCCTCCAGGCCGCCCACGTGGCCTACCGCGACCTCGACCTGCGGACCATCCCCGGCCTGGAGGTCGTGCTCGACGGTCGCAACGCGATGGACCGCCAGCAGGTGGAGGCGGCCGGCCTGCGCTACATCGGAGTCGGGCGCTGAGTGACGGGGGCTGATCGCGAGTCGACCCCAAGCGTCGGCCTCGCCGCCGGGCGAGGCGTCTGGGTCGTGGTCCCCACCTACAACGAGCGCGAGAACCTGGCCCGGGTCACCGATGCCATCCTGGCTGCCCTGCCCGAATGCACGATCCTCGTGGTGGACGACCACTCGCCCGACGGGACCGGTGCCCTGGCGGACACCCTGGCAGCCGCCAACCCTCGAATCGAGGTGCTTCATCGGTCGCGCAAGGAAGGGCTGGGCATGGCGTACCGGGACGGCTTCCGGCGGGTGCTCGACAGGCCGGGCACCATGGCCGTGGTCCAGATGGACGCGGACCTGAGCCACGACCCGGCCGACCTGCCACGACTGGTGGCCCCGCTCATGCGCGACGCGGACCTGGTGCTCGGAACGCGCTGGATGCCCGGCGGAGGAACGCGGGGCTGGCCGCTCCACCGCCGGATCGTGAGCCGCGGCGGCACGATCTTTGCCCGGGTCGTGCTGCTCCTCCCGTACCGCGACCTGACCGGCGGCTTCAAGGCCTGGCGCCACGAGCTGCTCGAGGCCATCCGCCTGCGCGAAGCCGATGCCCAGGGCTACGGCTTCCAGATCGAGACCACGTGGTGGGCCCACCGGCGAGGAGCGACGATTCGCGAGATCCCGATCATCTTCCGGGAGCGGGAGGCGGGCCACTCCAAGATGCGCGGCGCCATCGTGTTCGAGGCGGTGGGCCTCGTCCTGCGCCTTCGGTGGCACGCCATCACCCGTTCGGTCGGGGGGTCGCGTGGCGACCGCTGAGGGCTTCGGGTACGATGCGCGCTCGCCCGGCCCTCTTGGCCCTCTTCATGGCGCCTGCCCCGCGCTGACAGGAGCACGATGACCTATCGCAGCCGCCCCGCCCCGCGTCGACGGCACCGCGCGCGCTGGCAGGACGAGCTCCGCACCCAGCGCCTCCTGGTCGGGGCGTTCGCGGTCGCCATTGCCCTCGCGCTGGGACTGTTCGGGATCAGCGCCTGGAGCGCGTACTTCGACGGGCACCTGCGCCAGGTCATGGTGGTCGAAGGGACGGCGGTCAGCCGCGAGGCGCTCGACCTGCGCCAGACGATCATCGGTGCCGAGCTGCAGGCCACCGGGCTGGACCTGAACAACCAGCTGGGAGGCGCCCGAGACGTCGTCCTCCAGCAGCAGCTGTCGGTCATCTCAGACCAGTTCCAGAACCTGACCTCCACTGCCACCGGATCGATCGAGGACGGCCTGTTCCAGGCGACTCGTGCCGACGGGTTCGGGCTGTCCGTCAGCGACGAGGAGATCGACGCCGAGGTGGCGGCTCGCCAGAACCTCCCGGAGCGGGTCAAGCTGTCGCTGATCTCGTTCCGCGCCCTGCCCGACGATGCGGCGAGTGGAGCCACGCCCACCGACGAGGACTTCGCGCGGGCCAAGGAAGAAGCGGACCAGGCGCGCGCTGACCTTGATGCCGGAGGCGACTTCGCGACCATCGCCACGGCCCAGTCGGACGATGCCGCCTCGGCCCAGGCCGATGGGCTGGTGGGCTGGGTCTCGGCCGATGACATCCAGTACGGCTACCTCTTCCCGCTGGCCGACGGCGCGGAGAACGGGGACCTGGTCGGGCCCGAGAAGACCGATACCGGCTGGGTCATCCTCCGGGTCGAGGATCGGACCCCGGCCGGACCGTTCACGACCCTGCTGGACCTGCTCGACGGGGCCCGGGTGACCGATGCGGACTACCGCGCGTACATCGGCGACGAGCTCATGCGGCGCGCGTTCCGCGGCTACTTCGAGGACACGATCGTCGTCTCGCCTGCACCGCAGCGCGACATCGCCCAGATCCTCATCCTGCAGGACCAGGGCGTACCGGTCCCCAAGCAGCGCATCCGACACCTGCTGGCCCAGCCGCTCCCCGGCGCCGACGACCAGTCAACCGCAACCCAGGCACAGTGGGACGCCGCGCTGGCCCGTGCGCAGGGGTGGTACGAGGAGGTCCAGGACCCCAACGCCGACTGGTTCGAGATCGCGAAGGAAAGCGACGATCCCGGTTCGCGTGGCAGGGGCGGCGACCTTGGCTGGTACGACCCGACGACTGGCAATTTCGTGCCGGAGTTCGAGGCGGCCGTCGCGACCCTGGGCGTTGGCGAGATCAGCGAGCCGGTGAAGACCGACTTCGGCTATCACGTCATCCAGGTCACCGATCAGCGTGCCTCCGCGCTCGAGTTCGCCACCAACCTGATCGCCGACCTGCAGGTCGATCCAGAATCGTTCGCGGACCGTGCCATCGCCGACAGCGAGGACTCGGCAACCCGCAGCGACGGAGGCCACCTGGGCTGGGTCGCCCACTACGAGACCGATGCCCTCCGCGAGGAAGCCATCTTCGCCCTGACTGACATCGGCCAGGTCAGCTCAGAGCCGGTCGTCGATGGCAACCAGATCTGGATCTTCAAGCTCCTCGACTCCAGGGAGGATCGGATCGTCGAAGAAGCGCGGCTGGACACGATCCGGAGCACTGGCTACGACCGCTGGTACGGCACGGTGCAGCAGGACGGCCAGATCTGGATCGACACCCAGCTCACACTGGATTCGGCCCCGGCCGCCTGAGCGGTGGGTCGATGACAACCCCCGCGCCTTCGCTGGACCGACTCCTCGTCGCGGCCGGCATCGATCCGGCATCCGGCATCCAGGCGGTGTCCGCCGAACGATTGGCTTCGGTCCCGTTCGATCCTGCCCTTCCGCTCCTCGTTCTCGCGGACCGGGGTGCCCACCCGGACGAAGCGTCCGCCCTTCCGGGGCGCCACGCGCGCTCTGGGCCGGCTGCAATGCTGGCGGCGCTGTATCCGCCCGGTCACGAGGTGCGGCCGCTTCCCGACGGTCCGGTGACGACCGTCGGTGCGCTGGACGACGAGATGCTTGGCGGCAGCGACTGGCTGGTCCCGGCCCTGCCGCCCGAGGACAATCTCGCTTCTCCCCACGGCATGGCGGCCATCAGCGCCCGTCTCCGGGCACCCGATGGCTGTCCGTGGGACCGGCGCCAGGACCATCGCAGCCTGCGGCCCTACCTGCTCGAGGAGGCCTACGAGACGCTCGACGCCATCGAGCACGGAACGCCGGCCGACCTGGCCGAGGAGCTGGGCGATCTGTACCTCCAGGTCGTGCTCCACGCCCAGCTGGCGGCCGAGGAGGGCGCGTTCGACCTGACCGATGTGTACCGCACGCTCGGGAACCAAGATCGTGCGCCGCCACCCCCACGTCTTCGGCGACGTCGTCGGTCAGCGGCGTCGACCAGGTGATCACCAACTGGGAAACGATCAAGTCCGCCGAACGGGAGGACGCCGGCCGGCCGGCCGCCTCCTTCGCCGACGTCGCGCGCACCCTTCCGGCCCTGCCCGCCAGCCGCGAGATCCAGGAACGGGCCTCGGCCCTGGGCTGGGATTGGCCGGCCATCGAGGGCGTGTGGGAGAAGGTCGCCGAGGAGCTGGACGAGTTGCGTGAGGCATCCGCCGAGCCGGCATCCGCCGAGCGGCTCCACGAGCTGGGCGACGTCCTGTTCGCGCTGGCCAACCTCGCCCGCTGGATGGGCGTGGATCCCGAGGAGGCCCTGCGCCTGGCCAACCGGCGCTGGGTCGAGCGCTACGGGGCCGTCGAGGCGCTCGCGGCCGAACGCGGCCTCGACCTGGTGGCGCTGGACGCCGATGCCAAGGACGCGCTGTGGAACGAGGTCAAGGCGCGATGACCCCCACCCGTATCGCCCTCGTCGTGCACGCCGATATTCCCGCCGACCCCAGGCTCCGTCGGCAGGCCGAAGCACTGCGCGACGCCGGGTACGAGGTCGACCTGTTCGGCCTGCGCGAGCCGGGCCAGGCTCCCGAGGAGACGTGGAACGGGATTCGGCTGCTTCGTCTTCCGGTGCGTCGACGCTTCACCGGCTTTGCAGGCCACCTGGCGGAGTACCTGGCCTTTGCCGCGGTCGTAACGGTCCGGCTCGCCGCCGAGCATCGCCACCGGCGGTATCGGCTGATCCAGGTCGCCACCCTGCCCGACTTCCTGACCTTCGCCGCCCTGCCCGTTCGGCTGACCGGGGTCCCGGTCCTGCTCGATCTCCACGAGGACATGCCCGAGTTCTTCCGCGACCGCTTTGCCAGCCCGGGCCTCGCCCCGCTCTTCCCGCTCGTTTCAGGCGCCGCGCGCGCCAGCTCCGCCGTGGCCGACGCGGTGATCACGGTCCACGAGCCCCTCCGCCAGCTGGCTATCGCCCGCGGCGTTCCGCCGCAGCGCATATCGGTGGTCATGAACAGCGCCGACACGCGCGTCTTCGACCGCGCTCGGCATCCGAGGCGGGCGTTCATGAGCGATGGCCGCCTGCGGCTCACCCACCACAGCAACCTGCAGCGCATCTACGGCCTGGACGTCGCGGTGACGGCGGTAGCCGGTCTCCCCGAGGCGCTCGGCGCTCATCTGGACGTGTACGGCGACGGGCCCTTCCGCGGGGCGGTGGAGGCCGCCATTGCCGAGCAGGGCGCCGCGGCGCGCGTGACGCTCCATGGCCGCGTGCCGCTCGACGACCTGCCGGCCGCGCTGGCCCAAACCGATATCGGCCTCGTGCCCACCCGACCCGAGCCGTACATGGACTACTCGCTCTCGACCAAGCTCCTGGAGTACGTCGCGATGGGGGTCCCGGTGATCGCGTCGGACCTCCACACCCTGCGGTCGCATTTCGACGACGCGGCCATGACCTACGTCCCGGGCGGGGACCCCGATGCGCTGGCTGCCGCCATCACGGCCCTCGCCGCCGACCCCGCTGCAGCGCTGGCGCAAGCCGATGCCGCCACTCGGCAGGCCGAACCGTACGGATGGTCCATCCAGTCCGCCACCTATCTCGTCGGTTGTCGAGGGCCTGCTGGCGCGCGGTAGACTCGCGCGCGTCCGGCGGGGTGTAGCGCAGCCTGGTAGCGCACCTGCTTTGGGAGCAGGAGGTCGACGGTTCGAATCCGTCCACCCCGACCACTCCGGCCTGCGTCGCATGGAGGACCCTCTCGAACCGATGACTCCGGCCCACCCGACGAGCCACCCGGCGGGCGCGCTGGTGGTCCCCGTTGCGCCGACCCGGGGCGGCTACCGGGTGGCCAAGCGCACGCTCGACCTCGTGGGCGGTGCCGTGGGACTGGTCGTCGTCTCCCCGGTCATGCTGATCGTGGCCATCTCGGTCAAGGCCGACTCACCGGGGCCTGTCCTGTTCCGCCAGATGCGGTTGGGCCTGGGCGCTCGTCCCTTCACCGTCCTCAAGTTCCGCACCATGCACCTCAGCGCCGACGAGCGCCGCCACCAGGTCCACATCCAGGAGCTCCTGCGCGCCGGTCGGACCAGTGACGAGGCCGTCTGGCGCCCCATCTCGGCCGATCCCAGGGTCACGCGCATCGGCGGCTTCCTCCGTCGGTCCCACCTCGACGAGCTTCCGCAGCTGATGAACGTGCTGCGCGGCGACATGAGCCTGGTCGGCCCGCGCCCGCCGATCCCCTACGAAGTCGAGCTGTACGAGCCGTGGCAGCTGCCACGGCTATCGGTCCTGCCCGGCCTGACCGGGCTGTGGCAGTCGAAGGGATGGGGGCGTCTGAGCTTCGCCGAGGGCGTCAAGCTGGACCTCGAGTACGTCGAGCACCGATCGTTCGGGCTCGACCTCCGGATCATTCTGCGGACGGGGTGGCAGATCCTTCGAGGGCGGCAGTTCTAGCCATCGGCAGGGTCAGGGAGCCGAGCCCCAGCAGGAACCAGAAGAGGAACGCGGCGGTGTTCCCCTCGAGGAGCATGGTCGTGACCGTGGCCACGCACACCACCGCCGTAGCCGACACGATCCCGGCCGCGACCGCGAAGTGGCTGCCTTTGGCGCCGCGCAGCGCCCGAATCGGTGTCAGAACGGCCGCGCCGATCATGGCCAGGAAGGCGAGCAGACCGATCACGCCTCCCTCCACCGTCATGTGCAGCCAGAAGTTGTCGACCGTCTTCTGATTCGTGAGCAGCTTGTCGGTGTGGTACTCGTAGTGAATCGGGGAGCGGAAGAGGGACGCGGCCGCTCCACCGTACCGACCGGGCCCGACCCCCAGCCAGGGGTGGTCTTCGAGGATGGGAATCGCGTTGTGGACGAACTTCGTCCTCAGGTCGCTTGACCCTGGTTCACCGCGTCGAAACGGTTGACGGTCGTCGCGAACGGGTCGTAGCCCTGGCCCAGGCCGGAGAGGATGCCCTTGGGCATCACGACCGCAGTCCCGTAGGCCAGGAGGAGGAGGGCGAGGAATGTCACCAGCGCCCGCCGGTCGATGATCAGGGCCACGCCGCCGAACCCAACCGCCACGCCAAGCCATGACCCGCGGGAGTAGGTGAGCAGCAGGGCGACCAGCAGGGCGAGGACCGCGCCGCCCACCAGCCATCGGTTCCGTCCGGGGGGCATCCGAACCAGCGAGAAGACGGTGAACGGCAGGGCCAGCCCGATCAGGGTGCCCATGATGTTCGGGTCACGCACCAGGGAGCCGAAGCGGACCCCTTCCCCGGACCTCCCGGTGACCGGCGTCACGCCCAGCAGGTCGGGCGAGAGGATCGCCTGACCGATGCCGATGAGTGCCGTGACCACGACCACGATCGCGACCGCCCACATCGTCAGGCGGATCTGCTCGTGGGTGAAGCCAACCATCCGAGGCAGGTAGAACAGGACCGCCGCGTCCAGGGTGAAGATCAGCCCGGTGGCGGCGACCTGGGGCGGCACGGCATTGACCGCGGCCGAGACCACGGTCGCGAGCAGGAACAGGGCGAGCGCCCCGCTGAACGGATGGGCCAGCGCGCCGACGAGGGTGCCCCGTCGGGCGGCGACCGAGGCGAGGACCAGCGCGACGACCATGAGCAGCCCTTCGGAGAAGAAGCGCGCCACCTCCTGCGCGGTCTCGGGCAGGAGCCGCTGACCGGCGTACAGGTCGATGATCGCTGGCGACATGACCAGCGCCACGAGCATGGCCCGTGGCCAGCGCAGGGTCATCACCCCGAGCAGGCCGAGCAGTGCCACCCCGGCAACCAGGAAGGCCACGGTCGAGACCTGGGCGGCGAGAACCGCCAGGAGCATCAGCCCCGCCGCGGTCAGCACCAACGGCTGGGGTTGCATCGTGCGGAGCTGTCGCCCGGCCACGCTCGTGGCCTCGGTCGTGCTCACGCGAACCCCGCCGCGCGGTTGCCCAGGTCGTCCATCGGTCTCGATCGCTATCGCGCAGCCATTGTAGGAGGAGCCAACCAGCCGACAGCCCGTCCTCAATTCGGCGGGCTGGCGGCGTCCGAGCCCAGGTACCACCCCGAAAGCGGCTCGCCGGCGAGCAGGGAAGCCATCTCGTCGCGCACCGCGTCGCGGATGGGGATGAGCAGGTAGTAGTTCAACGGGTCCACCGGCAGGTCCACGTACCCCGGCCAGCCGAGCACGACGCGCTGGATGTCCCCGGCCGTGATGAGCGGCGCCAGGCTGGCCAGGTTGCCGGCCTGCGGATCGCGGGAAGTCGGTGGTGACCGTCTCCGACACGGCGTTCAGCAGCCCGGGGAGGGTGATCAGCAGGTTGGCCGACGCCAGTCGCTGTTGGACGGCGAGGAGGAATTCCTGCTGGCGCTCGGCGCGCAGGAAGTCGTTCTGAATGATCACCGTCCCGTCGGGCATCGTCATCGTGCCCTTCCGCACCCGGGCGAAGGCCAGGGCGTGCGGTCCGTCGTAGTGCTGACATCCGGCCTCGAGTACGACGCCGCGCTGCCCCTCCCAGGTCGGACCGCCGTACTCGGGGTCCGCCAGCGTTCCGGGGAGACAGAGATCCACGCCACCCATGGCGTCCACGAGAGCGGCAAACCCCTGGAGGTCGACCCAGCCCACGTTGTTGATCTCGAGGCCCAGGTAGAGCCCCACTGACTGGCGCAGCATGCGCAGGCCGCAATCCTCGTTCTGCTCCAGGTCGGGGCACCACAGGCCGGGGTCGGCGTTGGCGTCCGACGCCAGCTCGTTGATCCGGCGGGGAAAGATGCCGTCGGCGTACACCCGTCGGTCGGGGAGCGGCGCGTACCCCGTGTCGCGCGGGATGCTGACCATGAACGCCGACTTCGACACGGGGTCGATGCTGACCACCAGGATCGTGTCGGTCAGGTCGTCCACCCGCCCCGGGCCCGAGTCGTAGCCGATCAGCAGCATGTTCAGGCGCTCGGTGCCGTCCCACGAGTATTCCGGGAGGCTGGGGTCGAGATGCCCGAAGGCCGGGTCCACCACGGGGCCCTCGCTGGCCGGCTGGAGGCTCGAAGATGTGGGCCAACGCGTTCTCCGCCGCAACCGCGGTCTGGGCCACCCACAGGTGGGTACCGATCGTGACCGCCATCAGAACGGCGACGAACGCCACCGTGGCCGTCGACCGTCGGGGAACGGCCATGGGGCTGCTCCCGTCGCCGCGCGCCGAAGGCCGACTGAGCCCAGCCTGACCGATGGCGACCAGGCGCCAGATCATCAGGGCCACGTCCAGGACCACGATCGCGGCCAGGGCACCCGGGACGACGATTGCGTCCAGCAGCGTTTGAGCCCCGACCACCAGGGCGCCGCCCGTCATTCCGATCAGCACGAGCACCGGTGCGGCAAACAGCAGGCCCAGCCCCAGTCGACCGGCGTAGGCTTGGCCCAGGCCGGGAAGCAGGAACGAGAGCGCCGCGGCAAGCGCGGCGCTGGAGCGGCGAGCCGCCCGGCGGACCGGGGGCAGGTCAGTCATGAATTGGACACCGTGAACCAAGGGTCTGGGGAAGGGGAAGCCGAGTATAGCAAGGGGAGCCCGCGGCCTCAGAAGTGTTGCCCAGACGCACCGTTTGGGTGGTACGGACGGGTTAGTACCTTTGCGCTGCCGATCGGGCCGCTCCTAGACTGTTGCGACCGAGACGGAGCGTGACGACAGAACAAATCTTCCTCACCGTCAGTGCGCTGGTGGCTGCCCTGATCGTGGTTGCCGGTGGTATCGCGCTGCTCTCCGGTCGACGGGCGGTCCGTCTCGACAACGGCCTACAGGCGGTCGGCCCCGGCCTGCCGACCGACGGGGCGGGCCGCGACAAGTACCTCTCCAACCCGGAATCGGCCCCGATCCCGGTTTCGTGGATCGGTCCTGACCGATATCGGACCACGATCCGCGCGGTCTGGTGGGCGACCATCGCCGGGGTGCTCATCACCATCGGGGTCACCGATGCGTTCGTCTCCAACCAGGTGTCGGTCTTCGGTCTGGGGGCGCTCGCCTTCATGGCCGTGGTCGTCTTCCACGAGCTCATCCCCGACCGATGGCGCTCCCGCTGGACGGCGGCGGCCGAGGTGGCCAGCGCGATCGGGCTGGTGGCGGCCCTCCTGCTCCTGACCGGATCAGCCAGCTCGCCGTACGCCCCGTTGCTCGCGCTTCCGGTCCTGGGCGTGGCCCTCGGTGGCCGCCCGCTCGCGGGCCTCGGCACGGCTGTCGTGGCCAGTCTCGCCTACGTGGTTGTCCTCGGCACCGATCCCAGCCTGCCGTTCGCCCCGGTGGACCTGCTGCCGGCGGCCGTCGTCCTGGGCGTGGTGTGGCTGGGAACCGTGTCCGCGGTCGTGTTCGCAGCTCAGCAGCGCCGCCTCCAGGCCGCCACCCTGCAGCTCTCGGTCACCGATCCGCTGACCGGGCTCTTCAACCGTGCCCAGATCTACGTCGACCTGGACCAGGAGGTCCGGCGCAGCCGGCGGTCGCTGCGGCCCTTCTGCCTGCTCATGGTCGACATGGATGGGCTCAAGGTCATCAACGACAACCTGGGCCACGAGCGGGGAGACGCCGCCGTTCGGGGTATCGCCGGCGCGATCCGTCGCTCGATCCGGACCGTGGACTCCGCGTATCGATATGCCGGCGATGAGTTCGTCGTCCTCCTGCCCGAGACCGATTTCGCCGGGGCCTTCGTGGTGGCGGAGAAGGTCCGACAGGGTGCCGAAGAGCTGGGGGCGACCTTCACCCGCGAAGGCGCGCTGACCACGGTCAGCGTCGGCCTCGTCTCCCACCCCGAAGACGGCTCCACCGACGAAGAGCTCATGCTGGCCGTGGATCGGGCGATGTATGCGGCGAAAGCCGGCGGCAAGAATCAGATCAGCGGATATCCGCGCCCGCGGGTCGGGAGCGCAGCGGGAGCCATCAGCCAGGCGTCGCTATTGGGGTAGTTGGCGGGGGTTCGGTATACTCCCCGGCCGCCGGCTGAGTCTTCCACCCAGCGGGCGAAACACACCAAGGAGGGGCTGTGGACAAGGCTGGCGCAAGCCGGACAGACGTCCGTGCGCCGTTGGCTGCCTTCTTCTCGTTCGTGCTGCCGGGGCTGGGTCAGGCCTACAACCGGCAGTACCGCCTTGCCCTGCTCCTGCTCACCCCCGCCGCCCTCATCGGTTGGCTGGTCCTGGCCGCGGTCGGCCGAGGTACGGAGGTCGCGGTACAGCTACTCGACACCCGAATCCTGGCCGCGATCGTCCTGCTCAACCTCGGGCTGCTCGGCTGGCGGCTGGTGGCCATCTACCAGGCTCACGCCGCGCGCGAGGCGCCCCGCCTGAAACGGTGGACGACCTGGGTCACGGCGGGCCTGCTCGCGGTCACCGTCGGCATGCACCTGGTGCCCGCCTGGGTCGCTACCGCGACGATCGACACACTTCGGACGGTGTCCCTGGGTGGGGGCGGAGGAAACGGCGTGTTCAGCGCCCCGTACATGGAGCTTGCTCGAAGGGTCCGGGTCGGACGGCCCCGCCCAACCCCGGTTGGCGATACACCGCAGCCCACCCCGGTCGACCCTCACGGGCCGGTTCACCGTTCTGCTGGTCGGCGTCGATGTCCGGTCCGGGACGCCATACCTACGAGACGGACACGATGATGGTGGCCGTGCTCGACCCATCCACCGGGTCCGCGTCGCTCATCTCCATCCCGCGTGACACGTACGGCACTCCGCTCGGCGACGGGCGGAACTACAACCTCAAGCTGAATTCGCTGCTCGCGTACGCCCGCCTGGATTCGAGCACGTACCCGCTCGGACCGACGGAGACGCTGAAGACGGCCGTGGGGGCGCTGCTCGACATTCACATCGACTACATCGCCGCGGTGGACTTCCTGGGATTCACCTCGGCCGTGGACGCCGTGGGCGGAGTCGACATCACGGTCACCCGTGCTGTGCACGACTACGGATACCGAGACGAGTACAACAACCTGGTGGGCTTCCACATCGAGCCCGGCACCTACCACATGAACGGCTACGAGGCATTGGCCTTCGCCCGGTCGCGCAAGGGGGCGGGCGACAACGACTTCACGCGGGCCGATCGCCAGCAGCAGGTGATCCAGGCGCTGGTGACCAAGATGCGGGGCGGGTCGTGGTTGTTCAACCTGCCAGATCTGTTCAATGCGCGTCAAGGACACGGTGGCCACGGACGTCCCGGTCGAGCTCCTTCCGGCCTCGCGAGGCGCGCTGCTCGACGCGGACCTGTCCCATCTCCAGCGACTCGTCATCCAGCCCCCGTTGATCCAGGCTGGCCGCGCAGGCGATGGTGCCTACATCCTGATCCCGGACATCCCAGGCATCCAGGCCGCCGTCCACGAGCTGCGTGGACAAGCGCGCTGGAGCCCACCCCGCCGCCCGACTGACCGGCCAGTCCCGTTCGACGGGACGGGTAGACTCTCGATCCATGCCGGGCTTCTCCACGCGCGCCATCCAGGCTGCCGGTCGCATGCCGGAGGTGTCGCAGACCCCGGTCACGGTACCGATCTACCAGACCAGCACGTTCGAGGTCGGATCCGTCGCGGAGCTGGAGGAGATCCTCGAGTTTCGCCGGGCGGGCCACTCCTACACCCGCTACTCGAACCCCACCCACGCGGCATTCGAGGCGGCGGTGGCCGAGCTCGAGGGCGGAGAGGCGGCGCACGCCACCGCGTCGGGCATGGCCGCCATCCACGGCGCGATGCTGTCCTTCGTCCAGAGCGGCGACGAGGTGCTGGCACCGGCCGCGATGTACGGCGGCACGCTGGGCATGCTCGGCCAGGTCATGCCGCGCTACGGGATCTCGTACCGCCTGGTGCGGACGGGGGACACGGAGCAGGTGGTGGCCGCCATCGGACCCAAGACCCGCCTCGTCTGGCTCGAGACGATCGCGAACCCCACCACCGAGATGGCCGACATCGCGACTATCGCCGCCGCGGCCCACGAGCGTGGCATTCCGGTGGGCGTCGACAACACGTTCGCCTCGCCGTATCTGTGCAACCCGCTCGCCCTGGGCGCGGACGTCGTCGTCCATTCGGTCACGAAGTACATCGGCGGCCACTCGGACCTGACCGGCGGTGTGATCGTGGGCAGCGCGGAACGAATCGCCGCGGCCCGCGAGATCGTGGTGAACACCGGCGGTAACGCCAACCCGTTCGAGGCCTTCCTTGCGCTCCGCGGCCTGCGGACCCTGGCCGTCCGGATGGACCGTCACTCGGACAATGGCCTGGCCGTGGCCCGGGGGCTCGAGGGGCGTCCGGGCGTCGCGCGGGTGATCTATCCGGGCCTGCCCTCCCATCCCCAGCACGAGCTCGCCCGCCGGGAGCTGCGTGACGGTCGGGCGGGCGGGATGATGGCCATCGAGCTGGCCGGCGGCCGGCCGGCGGCCGAGCGCTTCCTTGATCGGGTCACCGTCGCCAAGCACGCCACCAGCCTGGCCGGCGTCGAGAGCCTCGTCAGCCACCCGGCGTCCTCGTCGCATCGCCAGTACAACGACGACGAGCTGGCCGCGGCCGGGCTGACGGCGGGCACGCTCCGGGTGTCGATCGGGCTCGAGGACGCCGAGGACCTGCTGGAGGACCTGGCCGCCGCCGCGGCGGACTGACCGATGCCCAGGCTCATCGACGTCTGGCGAGCGGTGGACCCGGAGGCTCGCCTGATCGGGGGTGACCCGAATGACACGACCGTCCTGGTCCGAGGCGTGGGCCGGACCCGCGCCGCGCCGCCGCATCTCCCGCCACCCATGTCCGGGCACCTCCTGGTCGTTGACGGGGCGCTGCTCGAGGCACTGCCAGCCGATCGGCTCCTGGACGAGATCGCTGCGTCGGGCCACGAGCCGGCAGCGCTCGTGGTTGCGTTGCGGGAGGGCCAGCGAGCCCCCGAATGGCCCGAGGCCGCCTTCCCGTCACTCATCAGCCATCGACCGATGACGGCGCTGGCCGAGGGCGCATCGGCCTACCTCGCCGATGAGCCGGGGCACCTCGCCAGGCTCCATGCCGAGCTCCGGCTCGCCGCCGCCGAAGCGGCTCTCGCCGATCCGACGCCCGGCGCGCCGGCGAGCCTGGTCGCGCACCGAATCCGGCGTGGCGTGGCCGTCGTGGCCGACGGCGAAATGGTTGCCCTCCACGCCCGACCCGCCGGCCGGGCGCTGGCCGCCCGATTCGCGGCCGCCTTCTCCCGCCTGTTCGGCACGCCGAGCGCGCGCGCGGTCGCGTCGCGGCGCCTGCGCGAGGGGATGTGGGTCCACGAGGAGCGCATCCGCCCCGGCGCCTCGGTGTGGCTGTTCGACGACGTGCCGATGGCCCGCACCGACGAGGTCGCCGCGGAGGCGCTCGGCGTGACGCTCCGGGCGCTGCTCCGTCGTCCGGCGGTGCCGGCTCAGGCGCAGGCACCGACGCCCACGGACGCTCCACGGAGCGGCCGCGTGCCATCCGCGGAGCCGTTCGCGGACACCCTGCTGGCGGTGGCCCGCGCCAACGGCCGGGTCGCTCCCGCGGCCCGTTCCCTCGGGGTCCATCGCAACACGGTGCTGTACCGCCTGCGCGTCGTCCGCGCCCAGCGGGGGATCGACCCGCGCCGCCCCGAGGACGCGCTCCGCCTGCTCCGCGAGGAGGATCGGCCCGCCTGAGCTCAGACGCTCGGTCGATGTTGTGCACTCTGCACAACATTTGGTCGCTCCGGGCGTGGTTTGCGTCCTTCCGAACCGGGGAGTGCCGCGCCTACGCTTCGGCATCGCGTTGGCTGCCCTCATCGGGCGCCCTCGCTCGTGCCCTCGCATTCGGTCTTGAATTTGAAAGGAGTCGCTGCCCCATGGCGCGCAAGGAGTTGACCGCCGCTCTGAAAGTGGCCGAGGAGAAGAACCTTCGATTCGTGAGCCTCCAGTTCACCGACATCGTCGGTCACGTGAAGTCGGTCCAGGTGCCCATGCACCAGCTCGAGGAGGCGGTCGAGCACGGGAAGTGGTTCGACGGCAGCAGCATCGAGGGCTTTGCCCGGATCGCCGAGTCGGACATGTTCCTGGTGCCGGACCTCGCGACCTTCTCGCCCATCCCGTGGGAACCGGGCATCGACGCCGACGGGCGTGCCATCGCCACCGGCAGCGCGCGCGTCATCTGCGACGTGTTCACGCCCAACGGCGACCCGTTCCCCGGTGACCCGCGCCATGTCCTCCGGCGCCAGCTGGAGAAGGCCGCCAAGCTGGGCTACACGCTGAACACCGGGCCCGAGCTGGAGTTCTTCCTGCTGCGCATGGGTGACGGCCCGATCGACCCGCTCCCGCACGATGCGGCGGGCTACTTCGACCTCTCGGCGGACCTCGCGACGGACGTGCGCAAGGAGATGATGAACGACCTGGAGGCGCTCGGAATCGAGGTCGAGACCGCTCACCACGAGGTCGCCATCGGTCAGCACGAGATCGACTTCAAGTACGCCGATGCGCTCCGGACGGCCGACAACGCGGTGACCTTCAAGACCACCCTGAAGGCCGCGGCCAGCCGCCATGGGCTGCATGCGACCTTCATGCCCAAGCCGTTCTTCGGGATCAACGGATCAGGGATGCACACCCATCAGTCCCTGTGGGACAACCGCAAGGGCGTCAATGCCTTCGCCGATGCCAAGGATCCGTACGGGCTGTCGACCACCGCCAAGCACTACATCGCCGGGACCCTGGAGCACGCCCGGGGCATGATCGCGGTCCTCGCCCCGCTGGTGAACAGCTACAAGCGCCTGGTGCCGGGATATGAGGCGCCGGTGTACATCGGCTGGGCGCGGATCAACCGCTCCGCGTTGATCCGGATCCCGCAGATCTCGAGCGGCCAGCTGAACTCGACCCGGATCGAGCTCCGCTGCCCCGACCCGTCGTCCAACCCGTACCTCGCGTTTGCGGCCATGCTGGCCGCCGGCCTGGACGGGATGGCCCGCAAGCTTCCCGTCCCCGACCCGGTCGAGGAGAACCTGTACCACCTGGACGAGGCCAAGCTGGAGAGTCGCAAGATCCGCCAGCTGCCCGGGCACGCTGAGCGAGGCCCTGGCCGAGCTCGAGGCCGACGAAGTGATCCGCGAGGCGCTGGGAGACCACGTCTTCGAGCGGTTCGTGGAGGCCAAGCGCGAGGAGTGGAACGAGTACCGGATGCAGGTCACCGGCTGGGAGACCGCCCGCTACCTCGAGGCCTTCTAGGGGGCGTCCTGTCACTGGGCCGGCGTCATCCATCGAGGATGGCGTCGGCCAGGGCGGCGGACAGGACCTGCCAGTCGTAGCGTTCGACCGCGGCACGACGCGCGTTGTCGCCCAAGGTGTGGCGGCGCGCATCGTCGCGCAGCAGCTGCCAGATGGCGTCGGCCAGGTCCTCGACCCGGTCCGAGGCCGCCACGTCTCCGGCTTGCTCCTTCTCCACGATGCGGCGGGTCTCGACTCGCGGGGTCACTACGACCGGTCGTCCCGAGGCCATGGAGTCGAACAATTTGACCGGCGTCGCGCTGTCGAGATAGGCGCCCGGAGGATGGGGAATGGCCAGGACCGCGGTCTGGGCCAGGAAATCGTCGAGGCCGTCGAGGGCGACATCGGTGATCGTGACCCATGGTTCGGTGAGCTCGGTCTGCAGCGAGTCGAGGTAGGCGGCGCTGGCGGCGCCGGTCGCGTTCAGGGCCAGGCGCAGGGTCGCCTCGGGCAGCTCGGCCCGGACCTGGCCAACAGCCGCGACCAGGGCTTCGATGCCGCGTCCCGGCGCCGCGCCCGACACAAGTCCCACCACCGGTTCGTCGATCGGCGGGTGCTGACGGACCGCCCCCGTGTCGCTCCCGTTGCTGATGACGATGACTCGATCGGCCGGCAGCCCGCACAGCTCGGCGAACGAAGCCGACGGCACCGCCATCCGCTCGAAGCGGGCCGTGTTGCGGGCCACCATTTGAGCCAGCCGCGCATGGTCGCGGTCCGTGAGGGCGATGCCCAGGCTCTCGGTCTGGAGCAGCGGCTCGTCGTGGAGGTCGAGGAGCGCGGGATGGACGGGCCCCCGGATGGCTGCCATGACCGGTCCGGGGAGCAGCTGGGTGGACGCCACGCGGACGGGATGGCGCCACCCACCCGACGCTGATCCGATGGCGGTCGCCAACCGAGGCGCGCCGCGCCGTCCGTGGTCGGGCAGGACGGTCGCGCCGGTCCGCTCCGCCAGGGCGCCGAAGATGTGTCGCGCACGGCTGGCGCCACCGGTCGAGCCGGTGCGGGGGACGCCGGCCACCAGCCAGCGGTCAGCCGGGATGTTCGTCTCCCGCGGCCTCGGCGCCGGCGCGCGCCGACTCGTCGATGATCCGCCACGCCTCCGCGGCGTCGAGCCAACCGAAGACCTCGACCGGCCGGCCTTCGAGCTCCTTATAGATCTGGAAGAAGTTCTCGATCTCCCGCAGCCGGTGGGGCGAAAGGTCGCCCAGCGCGTGGGTTTCGTCCCAGCGCGGGTCGTCGGCCGCCACCGCCAGGACCTTGTAGTCGTGGCCCTTGTCATCGCGCATGTCGAGGACGCCGACCGGGCGGGAACGGACCACGCACCCGGGGAAGGTGGGCTCGCTGATCACGACCAGCACGTCGAGGGGGTCGCCGTCATCGGCCAGGGTCCCTTCCAGGAACCCGTAGTCACACGGGTAGTGGACGCTGCTGTACAGGATCCGGTCGAGCACGAATCGGTGCCGGACATGGTCGTACTCGTACTTGTTGCGGCTTCCCGATGGGATCTCGACCACGACCTCGATCGGTGCGCGCTCGGCGGCCATGTCCCCAGTATGCCGCGCGCTCGATCCCGTGGCCGGTGCGAACGATGCTAGGTCGATAGGCCCTCGTCGCCCGCCGCTCTGTGCGAAGACGACAAACGCCTCCTCAACCTCCGGTTTGTCCGCGAGGCAGAGTGCGCCGCGCCCACCAACGCGAATGACGTCCCTCACAACACCTCTGGCTTCCTCTCTGGTCAACCCACAGCCTTCGGTGTATCGAAGGCTGGCGGGATCAAACAGCCACTCTTCGGGAGGCGGACCATCCATCAGTCGGATCATGCGGTCGGCAATTTGCTTTCCGGACCAGTGTTCATGCACGAACGACGATGCCAGCTGCGCCCAGGCGTTCTCGATACGCCGCATCAGTGGCTAGGTGCCGAATGGCTTCGATCAGACTGTCGGGGCTGCATTCCTCGACGGGCGGAAAAGGCAGCGGCCCGAACGCCAGTCGATTGGCTTCCCATGCATATCCACCCACGATCGCCGGCTTCGAGGCAACGGCCGCCTCCGTCGCAAATCCGACCATCGGCGCGTCCGAATAGAGTTGGTCGATCGCGAAATCGCAGCGCCCGAGCTCCGCGAGGACCACATCGTTGGGAACTCCCTGGAGTTCGATGAGCTCGAGGGCCAGTCCCTCCGATTTGAGTTGCGCGATGGCATCGCGAATTCGCCTCGACCCTTTGATGGGCGGGTCCGAGGGTGAGTGGACGATACGTATCGTGGCCTTGTCAGATTGATCGTCGGTTGCTCTGGGGGCCTGTTCCCGCCAGGGCACCCCGACGACGAACCAATTCACCACCCGCCGCTCGAAGAAGTGACTAAACGTTGGCTGCGCCACGATGACATCGGCGTAGCGTTCGACCCGGCGGATCATCGCTTTTTGCCGTCGTGCGGCCGCGATGCATTCGGCGGTCGAGAGCGCTCTTTCTGGGGTCATCTTCTGGCCATCGATGTAGGCCGGGCGAGCCTCACTCCCATGAAAGACGAAAATCAAGCGCTTTCCGAGGAGATGGAGCAGCGGGAGGTCACGCCATCGCAGAAAGGACTGGCCCGTGCTGAGCACAAATACGTCGAAACGGACCAGTGCCCAGGCGAACAGAAGCACCCGGGCCCCGAACCAGGCTGAGCGCCAAAGGAATCTGGGTGCGATCCCACCGCCGGGGATGGGTCGGAGGTCGCGCACGCGCCCGACGATTCGTGCCACGACAGGATCGTCAGAGTTCTCGGCCCGGTAGCGGAACGGGTGCCGACCCAGGTCCACCACACACGATTCGATGCCTTGGTCCTGCAACGCTTCATGAAGGCCGCTGTAGTAGCCGGCGATCTCGATCAAGCCCAGGAAGACCCGCGGTTTCCTCTTCATCTGCGTGAACTAGCTATCGCCGCGGCCAACACTTGACGTTCACGGCGGTCGAACGCTCGGAATGCGAAGAGCGCGAAGGGGAAGAGGAGACAGTAGGCTCCCTTAACCAGCAGCGCCTGCGCTAGTGGCATGCTGGGGATCAGCACGCCACCGACTGTCAGGCCGAGGATGACGGCAATGACCGTAAGCGACCTGCGCGTTTCAAAGCGTACCGGCCACATCCGCTGTGACGTCACGAGGTACGCCAACGTGAGGAATGTGTACGCCGCCATCGTGGCCCAAGCCGCGCCGACCATGCCAAGAGGGGGGATGAGTAGGAGATTGAGGGCCACGTTCAGGAGCGCCGCGATCCACGCATGGATCGCGAGGTACTTGGTCCGTAGACGAAGGGTCATGCCGGCGGCTGTGATCTGCGTTGTGGCGAATGCCACCATACCCAGCGCGAGTGGCGCCACCGCCACTGCCGAACCAGCGAACGCGGCGCCCGCCAAGACGCGGAGGAATTCGGGGGCGAAGGTCGAGATCCCAACGCACAGAAGCCCGAATCCGGCCAGCACGTACGTGAGCATCTGTCCGAAGAGCCGGGGTGCGCGATCAGGCTCTTCCTCGAATAGGCGAATGGCGTGCGGGGTCCACGACTGACCCAGCGCTGATACGGCGATGCTCGTGATGCCTACGAGCGATGCAGCAACGCTGTACAGGCCGACTTGCTCCAAGCTGGAGAGCTGGGCAAGCAGGAGCCGATCTGACACGAAGAAGACCCAGTAGGCCAAGGAAATCGGCACTAGGGGCACGCCGAATGCGAGCAACTGACGAAGAAGCTGACGCGAGAACGCCGGCGCAAACATTCGCCGAGCGAACCAGACACGGATCGGCAGCATGAGCATTTCGGCGCCGAGGGAGCCAACGAGAATGCCCAGAATGCCCAGGTTCAGCCCAAGAACGGCGATCAGTCCGATGCTGATCGAGAGTGCGACGGAAAGGATGTTCAACGACGTGTAGGCAGACGCGCGGAACTCATTCCGGAGGACTTGGGCGCACATGCGGTTGACGATGACAATGGGGACACCGATGACGGGCACGGCGATCAGAAGCGCATTGGCCCCGTCGTCGAGCGCCCACGATGCGATTTCCGCGGAGAACGGCAGCAGTGCCAGGACTACGACGACGCTCCATATCGCCAGGAAACCGATCCACGTCGTGGTGACCCGCTGGCGATCCTCGTGCGTCCGGGCGGCGAAGAAGAACCGGGCATAGGCCGAATCGCCACCAAGGATCACAACTGCCATCAGCAACCCGTTAAGCGTGAGGACGATGCTCAGGGCGCCGTACTCAGCCGGCTCAAAGAGCCGCGTGTAGATGGGAAGGGTGACCAGGCTGAAGAGCTTGACCGCCACCTCCCCGAAGCCGTAGACGAGGAAGTCGCGTGAAAGCCGACGGCGAAGGGTCAAGCGATTGCCACGGGCGACAGGTGGATGGATCCTCCCCAGAACACGGTTGGCCATAATACGGGCGCCCCAGAAACGATGGAGGTCAGCTTGTCTGCAACCCTTCGACTGAACCTCACCCCGGCGACCTCAAGCTCGTCACCTCATGCGTCTGCCGCGCAAGCCCAGACCGAATCTGCGTTCGGGTATAAGTGGCACCGCCGCGAAACCTATGAGTCTCCGGAGATGCAGGCGTTCACGCGCGAATGGCTCATCGACAAGTACTGCGGCGGCGACCCGAGTGTCCTCGGCCGATGGCTGGATTCGGGTCCGCAACTGATTCTGGATGCGGGGTGTGGGGCTGGCTATTCAGCGATCTTGTTCTTTGGTGACCACCTGCTTCGCCATGATTACCTTGGGGCAGACATATCGGACGCCGTGGAGGTCGCGCGCGACCGGTTCGCCGAGGCGGGGTACCCCGGCGAATTCATCCAGGCGGACCTAACGGCCCTGCCGCTTCCCGACGAATCGATCGATTTCATCTTTTCCGAGGGCGTCCTCCATCACACAGATGACACCGGCGCGTCGTTGGCAGCCCTCGCCCGGAAATTGCGCCCTGGCGGGAGATTCCTCTTCTACGTGTACGCGAAGAAGGGACCGATTCGGGAGTTCACGGATGACTTCGTCCGTGGAGAGCTGCAGTCCCTTTCAGACGCTGAGGCTTGGGAGGCGCTGAAGCCGCTAACGCGGCTCGGAATGGCCCTCGGAGAACTCGGCGCCGAGATCGACGTGCCGGAGGCGATACCGTTCCTGGGCGTGGTCGCCGGTCGCACAGATGTGCAGCGGCTCTTCTACTACGCGGTCATGAAGGCGTACTTCCGGCCGGAGTACACCTTTGAGGAGATGCATCACATCAACTTCGATTGGTACCGACCGCTCAATTGCCACCGCCACACGGAGGCGGAGGTGAGGGACTTCTGCAAGAACGCCGGACTCGCAATCGAGCGATTCCACGCGGAGCCGAGCGGTTTCTCGGTGGTCGCGACTCGCGATGGGAGCGGTTAGACCGAGCGCCGCTTCCTAACTGCGGTCGTAATGCAAGGAAACGGCCCCATCTGCAGCTACTTCCACGCGCCCAATCGGACGACTCGGGACTCCTGCGGAGACGGTAAAGGGCGCCACATCACGGTTGACGAAGGAACACGCCCCCACGACGGAGTGGTCCCCGATGGTCACCCCCTTGGCGACGACGGTCTGGCTTCCGATGTAGCAGCAGCTCCCGATGTGGACTGCGGCAGGCTCGGCCTTCACCCGGCCGCCTGACACCGCCCAGAAAACGGTGTCGTGCGTGTAGATCTGGACACCCGAGCTGATGCTGCACCAGTCACCGATGCGGAGGCCACCGCTGCCGTCGAGTACGGTGAACGGTCCGATCCAGGTATTGCTGCCGACCGACACATCCCCGTAGATGTAGCTGTTGTGATAGATGCTCGAGCCCTCGCCGAAACCGAGGTCCCTGGCACGCTCCCAGCGATCAAACAACAATTCCTCGAACGGCAGATCTCGCCTCCAGCGCTCGCGCACATCCGCGCGCAACTCGTCATACAGGTCGCGCAGGTCCGCCCGCAGTCGTGAATCCGGTGCCTTTTCAGGCACGTCCGGTCCCCGCGGAAGCGATGACGGAACTGACCACGTATTCGAGATCGTTCTGTTCCATCTGGGCGAACAAGGGAAGCGCCAACGAGATCCGGTCTGCGATGTAGGTCTGCGGAAAGTCGGACTTGTCGTGCCCGTACTTGGCGACGTAGTAGCCCTGCAATGCGGCAGCATGAGTGCCGGGACGCGTAGCGATCCCCGATGCCTCGAGGCGCGCCATCAAGCCATTGCGCTGCTCGTGCAGTTCGTCGACGTTGTCCATGGTCGGGGAATCGGGCGCAAAAAGGGTGACGTAGGCCTGATAACCGTGTGTCATGCCCGGAGGGACGTGCGGGGCGCGGAGCCATGAGGTGTCCCCAAAGAGATCGTCATATACACGCGCGCACCTGGCCCGCTGCTCAAGGATCCAATGCGCACGATCCATTTGTGCAGTGCCAATCGCTGCCTGGACGTCGGTCATGCGGTAGTTGTAGCCAAGCACGTTGTATTCAGCGAGGAGGTACGACGCCTTCCCCGAATGCCGATCAAAGTCCGAACGCGAGGCGCCGTGGTCCCTGAGCGAGCGAATGCGATCGGCAATGTCACCTCGATTTGTCGTCACCATTCCGCCTTCGCCGGTGGTGATCGACTTTCGGGGGTGGAAGCTGAAGCAACCGACGTCCCCGATCGTTCCGGCGTGGGCATCCCCATACCATGCGCCGAATGCGCAGGCCGCATCCTCAACTACCCATAGTCCGCGCTCGCGTGCGATCGCAAGAATGGGATCAAGGTCTGCGCAGAGGCCAAAGAGATGAACGGCAATGATGCCGACCGTCTTTTCAGTGATCTTCGACCGAATCTGCTCGACGTCAATATTAAATGTGTCCAGTCGGATGTCGCAGAAGACCGGTCGAGCGCCCATGTATTCGACAACGTTTGGTGTCGAAACCCAGGTGAAGGCTGGCACGATCACCTCGTCGCCCGGCTTGAGGCCCAGGGCCGTCACCGCCAGGTGAAGCGCCGTGGTGCAAGAACTCGTCGCAACCGAGTGGCCTGTTCCCGTAAACGCCGTGAACTTCGCCTCGAACTCCTGTACGAACGGGCCCTGGACCAGCCATCCAGAATCGAGCGGACGGAGAACCGCCTGCCGCTCAGCCTCGCCGAAGTATGGCTTGGTGATGGGTATTGATCGGCGGGCGCCCATCAGCTAGGTCGGCATTCCATGGTGCGGCTCGATCATACCGGGACGCATTCTGGTCGTGTCCTCGCGCTCGTATGTGGCTGTGTCTCGCAGCTGGCTGCTTGGATCGACGTCCTCACCGAGCCAAACCCGCCGGTAGATGGCGTCCCACAGGCTGGCCATTGCCTCATACGAATGCTCTCGAAGGACGTATTGGCGCCCTGCCGATCCCAGCGCCCTTCGACGATCAGGATCGGCGATCAGGAGCCGGAGGGCATCCTTCAAGGCACCCGGTGTCGTACTCACAATGGGGCACGCGGACAGCCGGGTGATGTTCCGGAAGGGCTCGTAATACCGCTCATCGGAGAGGTTTGAGAGAACTGGTTTCCCGACGCTCATGCCCTCGATCGCCGTGAGACCGTACCCGAGGATGAACTGCTCGGCGACGATATCGGCCTTCTGCATTTCAACCTTCACCATGTGGTTCGGGACCTTCTCAAGCAAGCGAAGTGAAACGGCGAAGCCCTCGAGGCGCAACTCCTCGCACGCATCGATGAGAGCCTGAGTTCCCTTGAGCTCCCGGTGATTCGGGGCGTGTACGACCACCACGGGTCCATCGATGCCGTTCGTGGCCTGGGCTGAGCCGTCAGGGGCCCACGCCTCCGCATCAATTGGGTAGTACTGAATTGTCAGCAGATCCCAACGGGGAAGCGTCTCGAAATGGACCAGACCGGTCACGACATAGTCTGCGTGTGCACAGAAATGCCGGATCCACCGTCGTCGACGTGACTCCGTGGAGGCCAGCAACGGGTAGTGGGCCGCAAGACCCCGGCGCCATCCGTCCGACTTGATTTCACTCGGTATCGCAACGTCACTCCCGTAGGGCATGACGATGACCTTCTTTCCCGCAAGGTGGAGGAGTTTGAGCTCGAGGAATCGAAATGGCGTGCGACGAAGAAATCCACCATCGAAGAAGAAGTGGAACACGTCGTACCTGCCCAACAGCGAGGAAAAGACGGCATAGTCCAGGAGGCCGAGCCCGCGGACCCACCGCGATCCACCGCCAGCGAAGTACGCGTTCACCTCGCGATCGAAGTCGGCAGGATTGTTGATGGCGAAGACCTCCTGCACCACCGTCTGTGTCTCGTAGCCGGCGGCGCGCATCGCCAAGCTCATGTACTTGATGCTCACGATTGGGATGGGCCCATAGACAAGCCGCGGCCGAGCACCTCGGCCCCGACGATCCAGGGTTTCGTGTCGGACTGACATGGCCCGCGCGGTCAGCCAGGCCAGCGCGAACGGGGCGGTGAACACCCACAGCGTCCGGCGACGGAAGCGAGCCAGGATGGACCTCCTACGTTGGAGTCCCGAGGCCGATCTCTGTCTGACCGCGGGTTGAGGACGATTGGATGATTGTCGGGAAGCTATCGGCAATGGACGGCGGTCTTCCGCCGTCGAGGAAGTTGCGGGCCCACCATTCGAAACTGAGCATCGACCAGATCAGCAGCCGGTGATTCACCTTTCCTGCGGTGTGCTGGTCCAGAATCCGTTCGACATACGTGGGCTGCAGGAACTCGTAGATGCGGGCAGTCGGATCCCGGAGCAGGCGATTGAGGTAGCCAATGCTCTCACCGCGGAACCAGCTCGCATCGGGTGCGCTGAACCCCTGTTTCCGTCGTTCGGCCGCCTCGCGAGGGATGATTCTCGCCATGGCGTCACGGAGAACAGCCTTTCCGTCGCTCGTTTCGAGTTCAAAACGTTGCCGCTTTCCAGCGAGGTTTTCATCGAGGATCGGAGCGCGATCAAGGTTGCGCACCTTTAGGCGAGCCGGCAGGCGGACCGCGAATTCCACGAGATCGTTGTCGAGGAACGGCACGCGTGTCTCAATGGAATGGGCCATGCTGACCTTGTCTTCGACAAGCAGAAGGCCAGGGAGGAAGGTCCGGAGCTCGAAGTAGAGCGAGGCCGCGACGTACTCCTCAGGTCCGTTGATGGGGCGCTCATATCCATCGAACACGCTCCGGAAACGCTCGAACGTCGTGATCTCGCCCATTTGTCGGCGAGTGTCGTCCCTGAACAACGCCACCTTCTCTTCGTCCGGGACGAGACGTTGCCAGAACGCGTAGTAGCGGCTCATGTAGTCATCCCGGTCGGTGCTTCCGACCCCGCGGTAATACCGCCACGGATACCCGCCGAAGAGTTCGTCGCCGCCAGCGCCCGAAAGGACGACCTTGACGAACTTGCTTGCCAATCTGGCGACGTAGTAATTCGGATATGACTGACCGACGCGGAGGTCTTCCAAATGCCAAATGAGTTCGGGGAGCACCTGCTCCATGTCGCCGGCGTGGAGGACGACCTCGTAGTGCTCGGTCTTCAGGAGGTTTGATAGGTATTCTGCGCCTGCACGCTCGTCGAACCCGAGCTCGAGGCCGGAGGCCGAGCTGAGATCGAACCCTGCTGTGAATGTCCGGATGCGTGGCAGATGCCGTCCTGCGACGGCGGTGATGGAGCCGGAGTCCATCCCCCCGCTGAGATAGGCGCCGACTGGAACGTCGCTGACCAGCTGCCGGGTCACCGCGTCGACGAACAATCGGTGGACTTCTTCGGCTGCCTCTTCAGGGCTCAGGTTGATCTGCTCAAGGTTGAACGGATAGTCCCAGTACGTGGTGACCTTGGGCTGCATTTCGTTGCCAATGACCAAGAAGGAACCCGGCGGCAGCAGGCGGACGCCCTCGAATAGCGTCAGATCCGAGAAGATGTTCTGGAAGCTGAAGTACTCGTTCAGCGCTGGATAGCACAGATCCCGCGACACGGCCTCGTGCGCCAGGATCGCCTTGATCTCCGACGCGAATAGGAAGACGCCGCTTCGGTTGTACCAGTAGAGCGGCTTGACGCCATATCGGTCACGAGCCAGAAACAGGAGCTCTCGCGATCGGTCCCATATCGCAAATGCGAACATCCCATTCAGGCGATCGAGAACTCGCGTCCCCCATTCCTCGTAGCCATGGAGAACGGCCTCGCAATCGGTATTTGACCGAAAGACGTGTCCCGCGCTCTCAAGTTCGACCCGCAGAGCCCTGAAGTTGAAAATCTCACCGTTGAACGCAAGGACCACCGCACCGTCCTCGTTGGCCATTGGCTGAGCGCCTGCCTCAGACAGATCGATGATCGCCAGCCTTCGGTGCCCAAGCTGCACCGGCCCGTCGATGTACTGGCCCTCCCCGTCCGGCCCACGGTGTGGTATTGCCGCGAGCATCCGGGCCAGCGCACCGCCGTCCTTGCTCGGTCCGGCCTGCTGGAGGACTCCGACGATGCCGCACATGGCCTAGACCCGGCCTCTGAAGTCAGTTGAGACGACTCGCGCGATTCCGTCTTTCGGTTCGACCATCGTCGCCACGGCGAAGAGGTCATGCATTCGACGCGTGTCCGCGACGAGGTTGCCTTTGGTCGCGGATTCGGCCTCGACGAAGATTGGCTTCCTCCCCACCGCGGCTCCAATCAATTGGGCCAGGGATCGCATGCTGACTGTGCGAGGTCCGGCGAGATTGACGGTGTAGGTGCGGTTCCCTGCCAACGCCTGCGCCAGCACGGCGACGAGGTCGTCGACGAAGATCGGGTTGATTCTTGGTTCTCCACCTCGAGATAGCGAGACCGGTGTCCCGTTCCGGACCGACTCAATCATCCGCGGAATCAGACGGTTAACCTGGCCCGGACCGTACGGAGCGAACAGCCGAAGCACCGCGAGAGAGAAGTACGGCTCGTAGTAGGTCAACATCATCTCCGACATTCTCTTGGTCGCGGGATGGTAGGTGGGGGGCCGCACCGGAGCGTCTTCGGTCAGAGGGCGAGCCCTCGGCTGGTAGACACTGCCGCTGGAGGCGTATACAAATCGGGATACGTGTGCCGATCTTGCGTAGTCGGCCAACCACTGGGTGCTCGCGGCATTCACCATGAACAGCTTGGTCGCGTCCCTCGGAAACGCAACATAGGCCTGAGCGAGATGAACGATCGCATCTGCGCGAGCCGGGAGACGTCTTCGCGCGATTGGTCGACTCAGGTCCCATTCCAAAACCGAGACTCCTGCCCCTGGTTCGGCCAGGACCGGGTTCCGCACGAGGCACACCACCTCGTGCTCGCGAGCAAGAGCCGATACGACGTATCTCCCGAGAAAGCCCGATGCCCCCGTGAGAATCACTCTCACGTGATGCCGATTTTGCGCGAATCAGCTGCTTGTCGCATCGACCAGATGGCCCGTGCGGTCTTGCTCGCGCCACTCCACGACCGTCCGAAGTCCCGCGGCCAAGGGAATTTCTGCCTTGAAACCCAGGAGCCGTTCTGCCTTTTCCGTGCTCCCCACTCGGTGAGTGACGAACATCTGCTCTTGTGGCTGGTATTCGGGCTCCATGTTCGAGCCGGTGATTTCGAGCAGCAGGTCAACGAGTTCGCGGATAGTGGTCTTCACCCCTATGCCGATGTTGAAGTTCTCGTCGCTGGCTTCACTGGTGAGCGCCAGGAGGTTGGCCCTGGCCACGTCGTCCACGTGGACGAAGTCATACGCCTGGGAACCGTCGCCGAATATGACGGGCGGCAGTCCCTGTTGGATACGATCGAGGACTTTCATGATGACGCTGACATACGTGCCCTGGTAGTCCATCCGAGGGCCATAAATATTCATGTAGCGAAGACCCGTGTACTTCAGTCCTCGCTGCTCATTGAATGCCCTGAAGAATTGCTCGCCCGCGATCTTCGTGGCCCCGTACATTGTTCGATTGTTGAATGGATGCTCCTCGGTCATCGGTGTGAAGGCCGCGTCACCGTAGACAGATGCCGACGAGGAATAGACGACCTTTCGCACGCCCGCATCGGCAGCTGCCTCGACCACGTTGTAGGTACCGACAACGTTGACTTCCAGCGCGCTGCGCGGCTCATGGACGCATTCATAGAGCCACAGAGCGGCCAGGTGGAAGGCGAAATCCGTGTCAGCCATCAGGCGACGGACGAGCTCTCGGTCCTCGATCGTTCCCTCTACCACGGTCACTCGGGGATCGGCGATGGACTCCGAGAGATTCTCCCTGGTTCCCCGGATGAAGTTGTCCAGAACCACGATGCTGGCCGCGCCCGTCTCTCGGAGCTGGTCGACGATGTGCGAGCCGAGGAATCCAGCGCCGCCGATGACGAGGACGCGCGACCCGTCGAGCTGATTCAAGGCTGCCTCTCGTGCGGAGGTTCAATGATACCTTCCGTCGGCCGACAATCGTCCTGAGTGGCAGATTTGCCCTCTACCAGCAGCGGGTCGCGGAGCCTGCGCTCCTGGCTGAACGTCAGGCCCCCGATTCGACCAGAAAGCGCCACTGGGGCCGGCCTGACGTTCGCCCATGCGGCGGCGCGAAATCTGACATCATGATCGGAGTGATGCATCTCGCCTTTGGCCTTCTGGTCGTGCTCGCCATGACTGGGCCACGGGAACACGTGGCATGAAGCGCATGAGGCTGTCATGAAGGGGGTTGTTCTCGCCGGCGGAAGCGGCAGCCGCCTCTTCCCATTGACCCTGGTAACCAACAAGCATCTCTTGCCTGTCTTCGACCGGCCAATGATCTTCTACCCGCTCGACACGCTTCGCGAGCTTGGATGTCGCGAGGTCATGATCGTGGTCGGAGGTCGGTCGGTCGGCGAGATCCTTGAGCTGCTCCATGATGGCTCGGACATCGGTCTCAGCCTCACGTACCGATATCAGCGCGGCGCTCTCGGAATTGCGCACGCCATCGGGCTCGCGCGGGAGTTCGTCGGGGACGACTCCTGCGTAGTCGTCCTCGGTGACAACCTGGTCCACGGGTCATTGCGCGAGTTCGGCGAGCGATTCGAAGCGTCGGATGCCCAAGCTGGAGCCGTCCTAAAACGCGTCCCCGACCCGCGCCGTTTCGGTGTCGCCGAACTCCGCGACGGTCAGGTCGTCGGTTTTCAGGAGAAGCCTGCCGAGCCGCTGAGCGATCTGGTCCCCATCGGGGTGTACTTCTTCCGGTCGTCGGTGTTCGATGTGATCAGCGACCTGCATCCATCGGCACGCGGCGAATTCGAGATCACCGATGTGCTGAATTTCTACGTGCGCCGTGGCGAGCTGATTCATCACCAGTTCGACGGCGAGTGGCAGGACGCGGGAACGATCGAGTCGCTGCTGAGTGCTGGAGCGTTTGCGGCTGACTTCGCTCCTGACCTCCGCAAGGAGTGGGGACACACCCTCGACGAGGTCGAAGCTGAACAGATCGACCCGGCCACAGTTCGCCCATGACCTTCACGCCCAGTCACCTCCTTGTCACGGGCGGGGCCGGCTTTATCGGCTCAGCCTTCGTGCGGGGGATGCTGCAGCAGCGCGCTGATGTCCGGATCACTGTCCTCGACAAGCTGACCTACGCCGGTCAGCTCTCGAATTTGGCCGAGGTCGAGGCGGACGCCAGGTTTCGATTCGTGCGTGGCGATATTGCCGACGAGCTAGCCGTGGACGTCCTGGCAGCGGAGACCGACGTCATCGTGAACTTCGCGGCGGAGTCTCACGTCGATCGGAGCATCGAATCGGCAGCCGCGTTCGTGCGCACGGAGATCCAGGGGACGTTGGTCCTACTCGAGGCCGCCCGCCGACATGAACATCGCCGGTACGTTCAGGTCAGCACGGACGAGGTCTACGGCGACGTGCCCTCGGGAAGCTCAACCGAGTCCGACCCTCTCCGACCGCGAAGTCCCTACGCCGCATGCAAGGCCGGCGGCGACCTCCTCACCTTTGCCTTTCATGAGACGCACGGGCTCCCGACCCTCGTAACCCGAGGCAGCAACACCTACGGCCCTCATCAGTATCCGGAGAAGCTCATCCCACTCTTCGTGACCAACGCAATCGACGATGCGCCGCTTCCCCTGTATGCCGATGGTCTCCAGATGCGCGACTGGCTGCATGTGGACGACCACTGCGCTGGCATCGACCTCGTCATGAGGGAGGGTGCGCCGGGGAGCGCGTACAACATCGGCGGCGGTAACGAGATGGCGAATATCGCGCTGACCAGGCAGATCCTGCGCCTCTTGGGCAAACCGGAATCGCTCATACGGCACGTCGAGGACAGAGCCGGCCACGATCGGCGGTACTCTGTGGAGAGCAGCAGGCTTAGGGCGCTCGGCTGGAAGCCACGTCGACCCTTCGAAGAGGCGCTCGCTACCACCGTGCGGTGGTACCAGGATCGGGAAGACTGGTGGCGGCCGCTCAAGTCCGGAGAGTTTCTTGACTACTACCGCCGGCAGTACGAAGCCCGCCTGAGCGCGGGCACGCCTGCCCACGACTGATTCATGCGGGTCGCCATCGCCGGAGCCTCAGGGCAGTTGGGACGGCAGCTGGACACGGTGTTTCAGGCCGGCGGTGACGCTGTCCTGCGACTTGCGAGGCCAGCATTCGATCTCGCCGACGTGGCGACACTTGCGGGATTGGGGCCGTGGAAACCTGACGTCGTCATCAACTCGGCGGCCTGGACTGACGTTGACGGCTGTGCTCGGGACCCTTCCAAGGCCAATCTCCTGAACGGAGAGGGAGCGGGCCACCTCGCTACTGCCGCCGCCGCCGCCGGGGCCCTCATGGTGCAGGTCAGCACGAACGAAGTCTTCGACGGGGAATTGGACCGCCCCTACCTCGAGGACGATGAGGTCAGGCCGATCAATGCCTACGGGAAGTCGAAAGTGCTGGCAGAACACCGGACCGCCGCAGCGACTCCGCGCCATCTCATCGTGCGCACGGCGTGGCTTTTCGGCCCTGGCAGCTCAAACTTCGTGACCAAGATCCTGGCCGCGGCGGATCGAGCGCGTGCCGCTCGGGGTGTGCTCAGAGTCGTGAACGACGAGTGGGGCAACCCGACGGCCACGCCGTGGCTGGCCTCCGCGATAGCCAATCTGGTCCGGGACGCCATACGCGACGAGCGCCAGCTCGGAATCCACCATTTGGCGGGCCAGCCGCCGACTACACGCGCTGGATGGGCGCGTCGGATACTCAGCGGGAGCGGCACAGAGATCCAAGACGTCGAACTGGCGGACTTCGAACGGGCCTCGCGCGTTCCACCACGCGCCGTCCTGGGCTCTGCTCGAAATGCTACGGGAGCCACACAGGACTGGCGGCCGGCCACGGACGAACTGGTGGCTGACATACTCACGGTTCGGACCTGACCTCGGAGGAACAGCGGCCATTCGGATCGCGATTCTGGGCACTCGCGGCATCCCCGGAAGTTACGGTGGCTTCGAAACTTTCGCGGAAGAGCTCGCCGTGCGGCTTGTCGACCGCGGTCACGAGGTCACCGTCTACTGTAGGAACGGGGACTCCAATTCCGGACGGTGGCCGTGGTACCGCGGAGTCCGACTCGTTCACCTACCCGCCATCCGACACAAGTACGCCGAGACGGTCTCTCACACGCTTCTGTCGGCACTTCACGCCGCAGTCCGGCCATACCAGGTGGTCTACGTCTGCAACAGCGCCAACGCGCCGATCTGCTACATCCCGTGGATTCGCGGCCAACGCGCGGTCCTCAACGTGGACGGACTCGAGTGGCGACGCGCGAAGTGGGGACAGATGGCCCGTCGCTACTATCGGTG
Organism: uncultured Chloroflexia bacterium; assembly: GCA_963816215.1. Taxonomy (GTDB): domain Bacteria; phylum Chloroflexota; class Limnocylindria; order QHBO01; family QHBO01; genus DASTEQ01. The sequence continues at coordinate 193,065 of CAWFKB010000001.1, forward strand.
GGCCGCGCGCCTCGCGGCCCGGATGCCGATCGAGATCGTGACCGACGCCCGGGTGATCCAGGACTACTATCGGATCCGCTTACACCGGGATAGCCGCTACTTCCCCTACGGGACCAATCGCGTTCCGCGCGGAACGTTGGCTGAGACGCTGGCCGCGCTGCACCTCGAGCCGGATCGGTACATTCTGTACGTCAGCCGCTTGGAGCGAGAGAACAATGCGCTTCTCGTCGTCGAGGCATACAGGGAGGTCGAAACTGACCTACCACTTGTCGTGGTCGGTGACGCCCCCTACGCGCGCGACTACGTCGCGGAGGTCAAGGCGGCTGCCGACCCTCGTGTCCGGTTCTTGGGCTACCAGTTCGGAGCGCCATATCACGCACTGCAGGCCAACGCCCGTATCTACATCCAGGCCACCGAGGTTGGCGGCACCCATCCGGCGCTCGTGGAGGCCATGGGGCATGGAAACGCCATCGTTGCTCACGATGTGCCCGAGCATCGTGAAGTCCTCGGTGATGCTGGCCGGTACTTCTCATTTCGAGATCCGGCGAGCCTGGCTGAGGAGCTGAGATTCATGCTGCGCGACCCGGATGCCGTCCAGAAGGCCCGCAAGGCGGCTGAGGCCGCCGCCCGCCGGTTTGACTGGGATCAGATCGCCAGCGCCTATGAGGGGTACTTCGAGGAGCTGGTGGCATCATGAGGCGACTCCCGACGAGAATCCCCGATGTCGTCCTCATCGAGCCTGACGTCCACCGCGACGAACGCGGATTTTTCGTGGAGACGTTTCGGGCGGATCGCCACGCGGAACTCGGCGTCGCGCCGAACCTCGTCCAGGACAACCATTCTCGCAGTGCACATGGTGTCCTGCGCGGCCTCCATTTTCAGACTGGGAGCGGCCAGACGAAGCTGGTGCGGGTCGCGAGAGGGCGCGCCTTCGACGTGGTAGTCGACGTTCGCCCCGACTCACCCACATTCGGGCAGTACGAAGCGTTCGAGCTCGACGACGAGCGCCATCTCCAGGTCTGGATACCAGCCGGGTTCGCGCACGGCTTCTGTGCGCTTGCGGAGTGGACCGATGTCGTATACCGGGTGGGCAGCTACTACGACCACCAGGCTGAGCGAGGCTTGGCGTGGAACGATCCGGATGTTGGGATCCAGTGGCCGGTGGCGAACCCCTCACTGTCGCCCCGGGATGCCGCGAACCCTCGCCTCCGCGACCTCATCGCCGACCTTGGAGCGATCGGCTAATCTGCCTGCAGACCCGTCGGCAGGGTGGCCGGCAGAGAACGGATCCCGAGCACCCCTATAATCCCGACGCCATGAGGAGACACGTACCGACCGTGCTCGAACGCGCTGATCGATGAAGACGCAGGCGCAGGGCGGCGTCTCCGGCCGCAGCATTCCCCTGACACCTTGGCGCAGGCCGTTCGCTTACCCATCCATGAAGCGCGCGATTGACCTGATCGTCGCAGCGGCGCTGCTCATCATCCTGTTCCCTCTGGTGCTGCTGATCGTCGCCGCCATCGCCATTGAAACCGGCTATCCACTCTTCTATCGATGCCAGCGTCTCGGACTGGGCGGAAAGCCGATGACGGCCCTAAAGTTCAGGACCATGCACGACGGCAGCCATCATCACCTGGAAGCGCTGCTGACGAATGACGAGGAGATCCGCCTCGAGTACGACGAGCGACGCAAGCTCAGACGCGATCCGCGTCGGACCAGGGTCGGAGCCGTCCTCCGTCGGCTCTCGCTTGACGAACTGCCGCAGTTGCTCAACGTCGCCCGCGGCGAAATGAGCCTGGTCGGCCCTCGGCCCTATTTCCTCAACGAGTTAGGGGGACGCGAGGAGGCCGCGATGATCTTGAGCGTTCGTCCCGGCATCACCGGTCTTTGGCAGGTGAGCGGCCGGTCCGACCTCACCTTCGAGCGTCGATTGGAACTCGACGTTGAGTACGTGCGCGCTCAGGGACTCCTCGCGGATGCCCGTATCGCATTGCGGACGGTCGGAGCTGTGCTCAGCGGCCGCGGCGCGTACTAGACGGTTTGCCGCACCTGACCGAATTCTCTGCGCCGTCTGCGTCGGCCCAGTCAGGGCTCCGAAGCGCGATCTGGACCTACGGCGGAGTTCTGGCCGCGGTCACCGCGGCCGTCCTAACGGGCGTAGTGGCAGTCGCGCTGCCGGCGGTGCCCGGGGGCGTCGAGACCTTCGGTCCGTCAATCGCTGCCGCCTTCGTTCTCGCGGTGTTGTTCGCGCGTCGTCCTGCTGAGGGCCTTGGCGCATTCCTGCTCCTCGATCTGCTGGCCATCACCGTGGAGCACTGGTCCTCGACGAACTTGCGCGTCCTCGACGAGTCTTACGTCGTCTTCCTCGTGGCACTCGTCCTAGTTCGAAATCCGACGCTGCTCAGCCGTCGCCCCGGCTGGAAGGAGGCAGCGTTTGGAGTCGTCGTCGCCGCAGGACTGGTCTCGAGCTTTGCCAGCTCTGTACCTGGCGACACCTGGGTTCCTGCGCTGCTCCTCCTCACCAAAGCAGCGGTCTTCTACTACGCCGTGCGCGCCACCGATCTGACTACCGTCCGGGTCGAACGTGTCATTGGATCCATGCTTGCCGTGGCACTTGTGATTCTGGTCCTGGGCTTCGCTGAATTCGTTAACCCTTCCGCCTTCCAGCGCGCTCTCGGCCTGCCGGCGTACACGGTTTTGATCGGAGGACTTCCGGTCGTCAAGTCGGTGTTCCTTCATCCCGCGCTCTTCGGATGGCTTACGGCTTACGTGAGCCTATTTCTCTATGCCCGATTTGCCGTTCTGCGCCGCTGGTGGGCACTTGGCTTGGCGCTGGTGTTCAACCTCGGGACGTTGCTCTCGTTCCGTCGTCGGCCACTGATAGGCATTCTCGCGGCCTTCGCCGTCGGCGGGGGTGCCGAGTGGCTGAGATCAGGTTGGTCACGCCCGCGAGCACTCGGACTCGCGGGCGGCGCAGCCGTGGTCGTGGTGCTACTGGTAGTAGCGGCTCCATCGATTCGCCTGACGATCGACCGGACGTTGACGGAGTATTTCCGTCGCGGGGACCCGATGGAGATCCTTGCCGACGACCCGCGTGCCGAGGTCGTGGGTCCGACTCAGGCTCGCGTTGCCCTCTACCTGGGTGCGGTGGCAATCGCGCGCGATCATTTCCCGCTCGGAGCCGGCTTGGGCCGCTACGGAAGCTTTATCAGCGGCGTCAAGTACAGCCCGGTCTACGCCGAATACGGCATGGATCAGGTTCCTGGACTTCAGGCCGCAAGACCTGACGCTATGACCGACTCGTACTGGGCGATGATCGTCGGCGAGACCGGCGTAATCGGCGGGCTCGGGATGGCAGTCTTCCTGGGATTCATCGTGGTGGGCCTCTGGCGGATCACGGTTCGGGCGGGAACGCCAGCGCTCCATGCGTTTGCCCTCGGCGCCACGCTGGTCTTCGTCGAAGGTCTGGTGGGGTCGGCGACGGCGTCCACGTTTGTTGCCGCTCCAATTGCTTTCTGGGTTTTCGGCGCGGCCGGTGCTGCTGAGTCGCTGGCGCGTTCAGAAATGCCAGGCGGGGACGCTGCAGCGGCGCACGAACAACCGAAGACATCGGCCGCCCAGCTCGGCCGCCCGTAGATCTCGAAATCGCCGCCGAGAACCCTTGCCCTGACTACGAGTACGCCACGCTTCGGACGGCCAGCAGGAACGTCGAGCCGAATCTGGTGTTCGGCTCCAGCGCAGCACCCTCTGCCCATTCGTTCCACGCGTTCACGAAGACCAGCCGCCGGTCTGGTTCGCGGTCAGCCACGGATCGCGCAGCTTCCAAGAGCCAACGATGAAACGTATATGGGTTCGCGCCGAACCAGATGTCCGGATCCTTCTGTCGACGCGCGGTGTTGTCGAACGCGACCATGACTCCCGGGAAGCTCGATTCGGGGATACCACGACGCATCTTGCGCACCGATTCCTCGACCGTCGCCCGGTAGCTCAGGATGTTGCCCTCGAAGTCCGGGTCCACGGCGATGTCCCAATGGTCAACCCACACCCAGCGGGAACTGTGGGGAGGGAAACCGAGTGTCCCATCCAGCCCGGCGGCGGAGTCCATCGTGAGCCCATCGAATTTTGCTGAAACGTCCACGCTGATCAGGAGGAGCTCGCCGATGCCCTCGCGCCTCGCCAATTCACGCCAGGCTGACGTAACGCGTTCGAGATTCGGTATCTGTCCTGGTCGATAGATCGCGACGAGTGGCCGGCCCTCGACGCGCAGGTAGCGTGGATCCTTGAGTATGGGCAGGACATCCTCGAGGAATCTCGACGAGTCGACTTCCTCGTAGCGCTGGCCAACCAGGACCTCGTCATCGCGACCGTCCCATCGCCGAGTCCAATTCTCGTTCGCCCACATGAGGCAAAACGGGAGCTGGATGTCGTCGACCAACCTGGCTTGAATTGGTCGATCCAGCAGTGGGCGACCCGCGAACCAGTAGTAGTAGTACATCCAGCCCGCCACGCCCGCTGCGCGCGCGAGGTCAGCCTGGAGGGCCACGCTCTCATGAAGCCGCAGATCGTAGAATCCCGTGTCCGTGGGCAGCTTGGGCTGGTAATGCCCGGTGAATACCGGCTTCGCCGCCGCCACGTTGCTCCACTCCGTGAAACCGGCACCCCACCATCGATCGTTCTCCGGGATGGGATGGTACTGCGGTAGATAGAACGGGAAAACGCGGACCCGTGCCTCGACGTCGAAAATAGGCTCGAAGCGGCGCCACGCGTCCTGGGTTTCAGATCTCACCTCGGCATCCGACCGCTCGTGAATGGTCAAGCCAGCCTCGACAGTCAGGAGACCCAGCAAGCGCTCGATGGCATGGGCCGTCGTGCCGTCAACTTGCCTCGCCTCCCGCTCGAAGTCGTCCGCAGTAAGGCCCAAGGCACGCAGGCCCTGGATGACGAACCCTCTGGTCCAGTACATCGATCCCGCCGCAAAGCGGAGCTCTCCAGGGCGCAGTTCGAGTTCGAGGCGTCGCAGAAGGTGGGACGTCGTCTTTTCATTCGATCCCCAAAACTGGGGGCCCAGCACGCTCCCGTCAGCTGTGACCATGCCGAGCTCAGGCGTTACCGCGAACGCAGTGAGTATGGATTTGATGTTGTCCGTGCCACCCAGCAGCGAAGCAAGGAGCGCCTGGCGCCATGCGGATCCACTGCCCGGCAGCTGCTCGTGATCGTCGCGCCACGCGCTCTGCTTGGTGTGCAGTTTCAGTATCAGGTCATACGGGTCGAGGATCCCTGCATTCACGATCTGGGCGAGCGGCCACAGGTCCCTCCCGCGGTTTTCTACGTTTAGGATCCGCACACTCTTGGCTTGCGGCAGCGAGCTCGTGGTGATGTCCAGCGCCGTGCCGGACGCGTTGGTCACAATGAGGTCGAAGGCGACGGGAACCGCTGCCAGTCCCCTCAGAATCTCTCCGAGAAGGTCCGGGTAGAAGACATGGAGCACGATCCCCAGGCGTGCGGGGGCGTCGAGCCGCATGTCCTCCCGGTCCCAGGCATCGGGGTAGCCACGGGCGAAGCGTTCCGAGCTCCGTTCCATCCACCGGCTGAACGTCGCCGAACCCGACCCGAGTGAGGCCAGGATCGCCCCCGGCGAGACCGCGCGTCGCGCGAGCCTTCGCAGGCGTGATCTGAATCGATGGAGGAATCGGCGTGCGGCCCTGCGCATCATGGAGGTCCTATGGGATGGAGCGGCACCTGGGTCAGTCCCACTCGCCGACATCAATGCCGAAGCGCCGTTCCAGTTCACCTCGTATGGCGAAACCGTCTGGCGCAAGGGCTGGGCGACGTAGAAGTCCGCGCTTGACGAACGGGAACCCCTGATCGAGAAGAGCTCGCCATCCGATGATGGTGGGGTTCTGGCCCGCACTGACCACTCGCCAGTATGGGATGGCTGCCTCGAGGACGAAGTGCTCCCGGACGAGCAGCTGACCAAGGCCAACTTCGTATTGCAAGATCACATCTTCTCGGGAACGCTCCACGCGAATGCCTCGCCAAAATCGGGCCAAGGACGTTTCCTGGAGGATCCCCTTCAGGAAACCCAAGCAGTAACTCTGCAGGTGATAGGAGAACTGCGTGGTGTCGGTCATGCCCCAGACATCGGCCTCCGACATATGAAACTGCTCCAACAGATGATCGATCGGCTCGAACGGTCCTGCGAGGCTGTCATTCAGAAGCAAGACGCGCGGCGCTTCGGCAATTTGGGGGTATCGAGCAAGAACACAGGCCCAGGAACCAAAGTCGTAGCCGACATTCGGTCGACGCAACACGGTGACGCCCGGGGGCCGGTCGGTCCACGCGAGTGGACCGTCTCCCTCCGCGGAACTGACCAGCACCACACGATACTGATGGCGGCGCAGCGCTCGAGTCAGTTCCGTAGCAGATCGACCCACAAGGGGATCGGGTGCCCAGTGGGCGAGTACCGCAACACGTTCGACCCCGGTGGCCCCGTCGAGGTCGTCATCCCCTTCGACCTGGATGTCCGACCCGGTCGCCTCGACCACGAGCGGCAGTCGGCGTTGTGCCAGGCTCCGCAGTCCTCTCATCGGCAGGTTTACTGCTGCCTTCACCCGGCGCAGGGGCGCGGTGATTTGCCAAGACCTACTGCGATGCATTTTCGGTGGCGGTCAGTTTGGCACCTCGCCCAGCTCGGACTTCGAGCCATCGGTCGCACTGGCCGCGATTGCGGAGAGGACTCCGCTCAACTCATCGGAATTCAACTCGGGTCCTCCGGTGCCGACACGCCGTCTCGGATTGCAGATCCAGATGTCGCGACCGGCGGCCTCCAGGTGCCCGGCAGAAACACCAATCCCGGCTCCCCGGCGTCCTGCTCCCGAACGCGCAATGCAAAATGCCGATCCAAGTAGTCGTAGGTGTGGCCTCGGTCGAGGATCGCAGTCGTCACGCGGTAGCTTCCTTGCTTGAAGAGCAACTCCGGGATCTCAAAGTCGACGTATGCCTGACCCGGATCAAGCTGGAATGGTCCTGCGCGCCGAGAATTCGGTCCGGCGAGATTGACTCCCGATTCGTGCTGAAAGGCAAGCCCAAACTCAGCTCGGTCTATGGGGGTCACCGTTTCGAAGTGCAAACGTACGGTACATGCAGCCCCGGCCAGGAGCACCGGGCTCGGGAGCCCATCGGCACCCAGGTATTCAACGCGCGTGACCCGCGCCTCGCCCGACCCTCGTCGGTCGGTCAGATCCATCGACTCCGAATCTTGATCAACCTCCTGTCGCGTAATCTCGTTCTCATTGACCGATTCGAGGTAGCGAGCTGTCACGTCCCGCGCGGGACCGAGCTCCCGGATGTGGCCGTGCTCCAGCCAGGCTGCGGTGTCGCAGAGGTCCTCGATCAGTCCAAGGGAGTGGGTCACCAGCACCACCGTCGTCCCTCGACTTCGCAATTCAAACAGGTAGTCGAAACACTTTCGCTGGAACTCCTCGTCTCCAACGGCGATCACCTCATCGACCATCAGAATCTGCGGATCAAGGGTGACCGCCACCGCGAAGCCCAGTCTGACGAACATCCCGCTGGAGTAGATCTTCACCGGCGAGTCGATGAATTCGCCGATGCCTGAGAAGGCGACGATCTGCTCCATCGCGGCGTCAACCTGTCGACGCGTCAGGCCCAGGATCGCCCCGTTGAGCCTGACATTCTCGCGTCCAGTGAGTTCGCCGTGGAATCCGGCACCGAGCTCGAGGAGTGCGGTGACTCGCCCGTTTACAGCGACCCGACCGCTGGTGGGCCGATAGATTCCGGCCAGGACCTTCAACGTTGTCGACTTTCCAGACCCGTTGGGTCCAAGGAGGCCAAAGGTGGTTCCGCGAGGTATCGAGAACGTTGCATCCCGCAGCGCCCAAAACTCCTGCGCCCCGGGAGCTCGGCCTCGAATCAGCCGCTCCTTGATCCCGGTCCGTCGTTCGCGGTGCAGCCAAAAGCGCTTCGAGACGTGGTCGACCTGGATGGCGATTCCGCTCACACCGCCTCCCCGATGTCGAGGCCCCAGCGGCGGTACGCCACGATGGCAGCCGTCGCGGCACCTCCCGCCCAGAGCAGCAGCCCGATCCAGGTCGATGGCGCCGTCGCTTCCAGGCCGTAGGAGAGATTGCGAAAGACCCCTACGAACCCGGCCAGGGGATTGAACTCCACGATGGCGCGGATGGGCACCCCGTGCCATTCAACGGGTACTGAGGAGACGTCGTAGATGATCGGAGTCAGGAAGAACAGCAGCGGCAGGGCAACCGAGACCAGATGAGCGATGTCCCGATAGAAGACGTTCAGTATCGATAGGGCAATCGCGATCGACGTGACGAAGGTCACGAAGACGATCAGCCAGAACGGGAAGAGCAGCCAGCTTGGTCCCACATTCCCCGCCACGAGTAGCGCCACGCCCAAGATCGAAAATTCGATCAACGTCTGGACGAGGACCGTCGCCGTCGACCCAACGACTGGAACGTAGGATGGGAAGTAGACCTTCTGCAAGATCGGTCCACTTGCCAGGAGGGTCGGGATGGCGGTGTTGATGGAGATGAGAAAGAACGACCAGGGTGCGAGGCCACAGAACAGCCACAGTGGATAGGAGCCAGGTTGTCCATTCCCAAAGTCGGGTGGCACGGCACCAAAGACGACCGCGAATATCAAGCTGTAGGTGATGAGCGTCGCCAGCGGGACCATGAGAGACCAAATCCAACCGAGGGCTGTCCCTTTGAACCGCGACTTCAGGTCTCGCTGGGCGAAATTCCAGATCAGCCACCGATTGGACCAGATCGACGACCGGGGTCTTGCGTTCGTCGTCATACCTGCGGCTGAGGCCCGTCGTCGGGAGACCCCGCTCGGTCAACCTGCAATTCCGTCCGCGAACCCGCGGAGGACGAGGGTGCCTCGCAGCCAACCATGGGTGAACGTGCACATCGCCAGGAGCGGGCTTGCCCCAACAGCGTGGCTGGCAGCAGTCCTGCGGGGGTTAGGTTTGCCGTCCTCATCCTGAAGGGATGTTACCTGAGCACCCTGACGGCATTGCGCGACAGGCAGATGCTGCGGCCACATCTTTACCTGGTTGCTGTTGCTGGGGACCTCTGCCTGCCCCGCCGTGACCTCTTGGTTAGCCGTGCGCCAGGCGAGTACGCGCGCGCTTATCGGCTGGGGATCAGGTACCTGATCGAGGGCGCCCTGGATGGCCCTATCTGTCTGTCAAGGGCCCCTTCCGGACACCTCCAGCAGCCAGCCCGGCGGAATCGTGATTGAACACGGCCCCCGCGCCGAGTCCACACAGTGCGCGAATAGGCCCCAGTCCAGGGCTGGCAGGCGGGCCACCTGGTAGTCAAGGAGAATGCCTCCCAGGAGCAGGACGCACGCGATCCCCAAGAGCGCTTTCCTGACTCGGTCCAGGGGCCACGAGACTACAAGGCTCACATACAAGACTGCCCTGGGAATAAGGAAGAACCGGCTTGCCGCTGTAGGCCAAAGAAGCATTTCCAGGCCGGCGCCGGGCGACGTCATCGCCCACAGCGCCAGGACCCAACCCCCAACCAACACCAAGAGCAGAGCCCCAATCTCCAGTGAGCGGCCCCGAATCCAAATCAGAGCCAGCGCGGCGGTCAACGCGATGGCAAGCACGGCGGCTAGGGATTCCGGGAAGCGAGACGGCCACAGGGCTCCGACACCCGTGTCGCCGATGGCACTCGTCGCCACAACTCGCTTGGCGAGAACAAGCACTGCGGTGGCCGGATCGGAGACGAGCTTCGCCAGGTCCCCTCGGCGGTCTGAGCCAAGAAGAGCGACAACCTCGATGGCGATCCCCAACAGAGCCACCGCCACCAGGCTGACCGACTGGCGAGACCTGACGCGGAGGGCGCGTACCCCGATGGACGGCAGTCCAAACAGGGCGGCGAATCCCGACATTGACGCCACGGCAACATATCCGAGCTCCGCGATCTTGCCCCAGCGGCCCCCAGGATCCCGAAGCATGCCGAGAAGAACCAATCCCACCCCCAGCCACCAGTGCGCGTTGGCCAACGTCCCAAATGTTTCACCCACCCCTGGTGCGCAGAGCAGCGCAAGCAGGCACAGGAATCGGGCACCTCGAGGCACCGGGTCTCGCCATCGTGACGAGAGGACGATTCCGCACGATCCAACGGCAAGAGCGATCGAGACGCCAGCGTAGAGGGCTGGCTGGACTGAGGCTGAGAGAGGCGCCAAGAGAGCGGCCGCGACGCGTGGGGCGACGAAGAGCTGGCCCTGGTACGAAGTGAAGGTAGCACCCCACCCACCCTCAATCGCATTCTTGAAGAAAATCGTGCCGTCCTCCGCCCAGATGGTTGGGTCGAAGATGCTTGCTGGGTTGCGGAGGATGTGCAGACACGCTCCTACCAGTAGCATGATGACAATGACCAGCATGCCCCGGCGGCGTTCAGGAATGCCGAAACGTCGACGAGGGACAAGCCGTTCCGTTCCCATGCGGCTTTGCGCCATGGCCTCAGCCCCACCTCGCAATTCGCTCTTCTGTGGCGAGCGACGAGCGTACCGCGCACGTGGAGCGAGAATCTGGATCCCCTGCCTTTGACTCGCAGGAGGCCGCCGGGAAGGTCGCACTCACGTACGCGATAATCTCGAGATTGGCTGCCTACGCCTGCCAGACGAATCCAACGCGTTGCGCGGAGCGTTCGCGGCGGACACGACGAAACGCATGGATCGTGTGTCGCTTTGGAGCGCCGCCTTGATAGGGCCGCCCGCGGCCCCGCCGAGGATTGCCATCCAGGAGACCCAAACGCGAGGTCGACTGAGGACCTGGCTGATCCCTGGGCACGGCGCCGCCGACCTCGCGATCGGGACGCTGATTGCGCTGCTTACCTGGCCCGTTCTCAACACTCCTCCGAGCCTTGATCTCGATTTCTCGTGGATCGTGGGCCTGCACATGGCGGCCCAGGACGGAATGTCATTCGGGTCCGACATTCTCTTCACGTTCGGACCGCTTGGATTCCTTGGGTATCCGCAGCCCTACCTGGGTGGGACGAGTGTCGTGGCTCTCGTCTTCGTTGGAGTCGTTCATGTCGCAGCATGCGCAGGGTTGTTCCGTCTCGCGCGACAGGCTCTAGGAGGCGTTGCGGCATTTGCCCTGGTCTTGGCGACAGCGTTCACGTTCGCATGGGTGACAGGGTGGATCCTGTATGGCGCCTTGATCTTCATTGCCAGTGCGACCGCGGTGCTCCGCCATCCCAACCGTGGCACCGGGCTCGTCTTCGCGACAGGTTTGGGAGTTGCCGCCGGTATCGCGCTGCTCGGGAAACTCAACATTGGCTTCCTCAGCTTCGCTATTGCAGGCATCGGAGTGCTGGCATCCGCGCGCGACCCCCGTCGCTCGGTGCTCACCTATGGTGCGACGACTTTGGCAGCGTTCGTGGCGCTGTGGTTTGTGATGGGACAGCACGTCGGAGACCTCGCCGCGTACGCACGTGGTGCCGTTGAGATAGCAATTGGGTACGGCCTCTCGATGTACCAGGCCGACCCGCAGTCCGCTTGGGGGGCCGGCGTCGCTGCGCTGGGCACCGCCATCTTGCTCTGCCTGGTCTGGATTCGTTCTCGGGAGCTGCCAAGGCGCGACCGGTTCGTCCTGTGGCTCCTCTTTGGTTTGATGGTCCTGGCGGCGTTCAAAGGTGGCTTTACACGCAAGGGCGTCGGCATGACCATCTATCTCGTCACATTGCTGTCCGCGTGGCCGCTCGCAATTCCTCGGAGTCTGCCCAGGGTTGCAATGGCGATACCGGTCGCGGGAATGCTGGCGATTGTCCTTGCCCTCGCCTCGGTCCCGCTTGCCACGCTCGTGGACCCGGTCGGTCGCCTTCACGCGCTCGCCCACCAGACGCGCACCGTGCTTTTCGAACGGCAACAGGCGACCACCGAAAACACCGCGGCGCTGAGATCACAGTACGCCTTGCCTGTTGAGGCCCTGGCGCTACTCGCTGGGCATTCCGTCGACATCCAGCCATGGCAAGCCTCGGTGGCGCTCGCCTACCCGGAAATTCGGTGGAATCCGCAGCCCGTGTTCCAGGCCTACTCAGCGTATACCCCGTATCTCGATAGCCAGAACGGCGACTTTCTGGCTGGTGCGCATGCCCCTGAACGCATCCTGTGGCTCACCAGGGCAGAAGTCGGTCTATCCATTGACGGCAGGAGCGTTTGGTTCGACTCGCCGACCGCAAAGATCGAGATGATCTGCCGGTACCTGCCCTTGGCATCCACCGCCGAGTGGCAGGTGCTCGGCAGGGTCGCCAACCGATGCGGTCGCCCTGTCTCCGTCTGGACGGCCGCTGGACAGGCAGGATCAACGATCCAGATCCCGAGCGATCTACCGCCAGGGCTCTTGACCATACGAGTTTCCGGCATGGGGCAGGACATCGTGACCAGGCTCATCACGCTCGTGTACGCAGCTCCTCCCTGGTACATGGCAGTCGGAGAGACGGAATACCGAATCCCACTCGGGATTGACGGAGAGGCCACGGTACTTGCCGCCACCACCGACATCGGATACACGCACGCCCTGGCCCTTCCCCCACCGCCGGGCAGCGTGACTATCGGGCCTCACGTCAGCGCTCCCGGAAACGGATCCCCTTTGTCGCTGAGTCTTGAGGTTATCCCGTTAGCCTCGCAGCCGTAGCTCAGCGAAAACATCCCGTGCCGTCAGGTCGCCTCGGGCCTGGTGTGGTTCCGGCTCTTGGTCTCGAGTGCAGAGCCCGCTTCGGCGGCCAGTCCTGCGGGTGGGCCTCCACGTGAAATGAAGACCTCGAGGAATTCACCCGATAGTCCATGCGTGCGACTCTCAATGCGGAAGACGGTTGTCCACATCCCCGAGGCAGCCATGACCCGGTCGGGAAGATCCCGCCCCCAGTCATACGTGACCAAGGCCCCTGCAGCGCAAACCGGGTCGCCATGGTATTCGGCAGGCTCCAGGTAATCCAAACCGCCACTCGATCGGCGGACGCGAGGCCTCGAGGCATCCAAGTCCCGATATTGAGGCGTCGTCCATACATGAATCCCACCGCTGTCAAGAACACGCGCAATCTGTGCGTGGGCGGCCTCGACGTCGATGATGTGCTCGAAGACATCAGACGAGACGATGACATCAATGGAATTGTCAGCGAGCGTTGGCCGTTCGAGGTCTTCGCACCGAACACCGTCGACGAGAGTGCCGGGCGGTACGTCTGGCCAGTACTGCGAGGCAAGGTACTGATGGCATTCCTCGCGCAGCTTCGCGCTGGCCGGTCCCGCGGGCGCCAGCTCCCAGATGCGCTCTCGTCGCCAATCCGGCCGCACGAGTGAAAGCACGGTCATGATCGCGCGCTGTCGAGGTATTGATCCGCACGTGGTGCAGACGAGCTGATCGCGATGCCACGGCCCGTACTCGCGAAATGAGACGTCGCCTTCGCAGATCGCACACCAACCCGACCATTGAGATGCGGTGATCCTGGCGCGCACGGATCGAACCTTTGCGACGAACCTGTGCATCTAGACCACCTCGGCGTCCACTCCGATCGCGCTGCACGCGTTGGGGAACCTTCTGATGACCTCGTCGAGGATCGCGCCCGCGACAGCGCGAAACAACGTGTCCGGACGGCGTCCGGTCACCGATGGATAGTGGGCCGGGTGCGGCTCGCGGGTTTCACGCGTCGTGATCCTCCCGGCCTGACAGCCTGACGCTAGATGAGTCTCGCGCCCGTGGCCGTCCGCCGGGCCAGGCGACAGATGTCTCGCTCCCCACTGCGAGCTCAAGGAGGGCTCGAACGCACGTTGCCCGAGGCGCGTGCGGCTTGATGGTGCGGAGGGCCTCCGAGAGTGATTTCTGGTCAAGCAGGTCGCCCTGCACCAGCTTAATGTCATCCGCCAGGTGGGCGATCCGCTCCAGAGTCACCGTGCTGGTCCGACGGGTCATGCCAACCACTCGGTAACCCTTCTCGAGAAACTGTTCCGCGAGATACAGGCCGTCTTGGCCTGTGACACCTGTGATCAGAGCCGTTTTCAACATTTCCCTGAGTATAGATTCTCAGATCACGAATTCGGGACACGCGAGGGGGGCGCCACTGCTCGCAGTTCTCGACCGATATCTCTCCCACGCATCTTCGATAGACGCCCCGAGGATGGGTCAGGCCCCACCGACCCGCGGTTCCCTCTGGTACGCTCCCCACGATTTCATTGCACGCGGAATGAGCCACTGATGAAGACCAGTTCCGAGGCGGCCCCCAGGTCGTTGGCCAATGCCGGAGCGGATACCCTCGAAGTTGTTGTCGTTGGCGGGGCCGGGCATGTGGGCCTACCGCTCAGCCTTGTGCTCGCCGATGCTGGCATGAAGGTTGGGATCTACGACATCTCCGAACCGACGCTGGAACTGATTCGAAGGGGGGAGATGCCGTTCACCGAATCGGGAGCGGAGCCCCTGTTGGCCACCGTCATGCAACGCGGCAAACTGGAGCTGTCATCCGATCCGGCGTTGCTTCGCCGGGCGGCCGTGATCGTCATCGTGATCGGTACACCGATCGACGAATTTCTTAACCCCTCGATGACCCTGTTCGAGCGAGCGGTGGACCAGCTTGCCCCCTTCATCCCGCCGGGCGCACTGGTCGTTCTTCGCAGCACCGTCTATCCCGGCACTACGGCGTACGTGGCGCACGAGCTGGCGCAGCGCGGATGCAACGTTGATGTCGCCTTCTGTCCGGAGCGCATCGCTGAGGGGAGAGCGCTCGAGGAACTCCGAAGCCTCCCCCAGATCATCGGCGCGGATGACGAGCCAGCTGGCGCCAGGGCTGAGGAGTTCTTCGGGCGGCTCGGGGTCCAGACGATCCGCACGAACACCAAAGAAGCCGAGCTGGCGAAGTTGTTCACGAACGCGTGGCGCTATATGAAGTTCGCCGTGGCCAACCAGTTCTTCATGATCGCGCACGAAGCGGACATCGACTACAACCACGTGCTGCATGCCATCCGGCACGAGTACCCAAGGGCGAAAGACCTTCCCGCGCCCGGCTTCGCTGCAGGGCCCTGCCTCCTGAAGGACACGATGCAGCTCGCTGCGTTCACGAGCGACCACTTCCCGCTCGGCCAGTCCGCCATGCAGATCAATGAGGGTCTGCCTGCGTATGTGGTAAATGCCATGGAAGGTCGGTACGGGTTGCTCCAGGACAGATCGATCGGATTGCTCGGCATGGCGTTCAAGGCCGATTCGGATGACCCCCGCGCTTCATTGAGCTACAAGCTGCGGAAGCTCCTCGCGTGGTCGGGTGCCCGCGTCCTGTGCACCGACCCGTATGTCGTCGACTCCCGACTGGTGCCCCTCCACCAGGTACTCCGCGAAAGCGAGATCCTGGTGCTGGCGACGCCGCACTCGCAGTATGTGGGCCTGGACGTTCAGGGTAAGGACGTGGTTGATGTGTGGGGTGCCCTCGGGGGCGGGATCCGGCTGTAGTGAAGGTCCTCGTCACCGGTTCGGCGGGGTTTATCTGTGGTTACCTCGTGGAGGAGCTGCTCGCCGCTGGGCACGAGGTGGTTGGCGTCGACAACTACAGCAAGTACGGGCGCCTCGTGAAGAGCTATGACCATCACGAGCGCTACCGGTTCGTGGAGGGCGATGCCAAGGACGTATCGCTGCTGACCGAGCTCGCTTCCAATTGCGACCAGGTCGTGGCCGCGGCCGCGATGATCGGCGGGATCAGCTACTTCCACGAGTTCGCTTATGACTTGCTGGCCGAGAATGAGCGCATCCTGGCCTCGACCTTCGACGCGTGCATCGCTGCCCGACGAAATGACCGCCTCGAACGGATCGTCGTGCTGTCGAGCTCCATGGTGTACGAGTCCGCAACGGTATTCCCAACCCCGGAGGGCGCACAGCTGACGAGCCCACCCCCGGAATCGACGTACGGCTTCCAGAAACTCGCGGCGGAGTACTTCGCACGTGGTGCCTGGGAGCAGCATCAGCTCCCGTTCACGATCCTGCGCCCGTTCAACTGCGTCGGTGTCGGGGAGCGCCGGGCCCTTCGCGACGCGACCGTCATGAGCGGGAACATCAAGCTCGCCCTTTCCCACGTCGTTCCCGACCTCGTGCAGAAGATCCTCAAGGGCCAGGACCCGCTGCACCTGCTAGGCGATGGGAACCAGGTCCGCCATTACACCTACGGCGGCGATCTCGCTCGGGGGATCCGCATGGCGATGGAGTCGACGGCGGCCCTGAATGAGGACTTCAACCTGTCCACGGCTGAGAGCACCACGGTCCGCGAACTGGCCGCGGTCATCTGGAGGAAGGTCAAGGGCGACGAGCCGCTGCGCGTGGTTCACGATCCAGCATTCCCGCACGACGTCCAGATGCGGGTCCCCGAGGTGAGCAAGGCCGAACGCGTGCTTGGCTTCACCGCGACCACCCCGCTGAATGTCATGCTGGACGAGGTCATCGGTTGGCTGAAGAACGAGATGGAGGCGGGGCAGATCTGAGATGGCTTCGGTGGATGCGATCTATGAGGCCAGGTTCGAAGAACGGGAGCACGAGATCAGGGAGGGTGCGTGGTCCGAGATTGTTCGATACCTGCAGCGCTACATCCCCGAGGACGGCGTGGTGATGGACCTCGCGGCCGACCGGGGCACGTTCATCCGCAATGTCCGCGCGCGCGAGAAGTGGGCCTCCGACCTGCGCGACACCTCGGACCACATGACCCCCGACGTGCGGTTCGTCCAGTCTGACGGGCTCGAACTGGCCGAACGTGCGCCCAACGACTATTTCGACGTCGTGTTCATGAGCAACTACCTCGAGCATCTGGGTTCCGGTGAGGCGGTTTTGGAACAGTTGCGCGTGGTTGAGCGGTTGGTCAAGCACGGCGGGCGCGTCATCATCCTGCAGCCGAACATTGGCCTCGTTGGGCCGCGCTACTGGGATTTCATCGACCATCGCGTCCCACTCACGGAGAGGAGTCTTGAGGAAGCGGCGGCTCTCGCTGGTTTTCGGACCGAAGTCCTCGTTCGCCGATTCTTGCCGTACTCCGTCAAGGGCCGTCTGCCGGCCCATCCCCGTTTCGTCCGTGCCTACCTCGCGTTCCGACCCGCCTGGTGGCTCCTTGGCAAGCAGACCTTGTATGTGGGAACGCGAAGCGGGTGACCGGCGCGGACCGGCCTGAGCTATCCATCGTTCTGCCGGTCTTCAACGAGGCGGAGAATATCGTCACGACAATCGAGGGCCTTGAGGCGCACGTCGTCTCGAGGCACGAGACCCTGATCGTGTACGACTTCGACGAGGACACGACCCTGCCAGTCGTTCGCGGTTTGATGCCCGAACATCCGACGATCCGGCTGCATCGCAATTCCTACGGCCCGGGCGTGCTCAACGCCATGGTGTCCGGGATGGACGCCGCACGGGCACCCTTCATCCTGATCACCATGGCCGACGGGTCGGATGACCCGGTTCAGGTCGAGGGCATGCTTCGGCTCGCGCGAGGCGGGGCTGATCTGGTTGCTGCGAGTCGGTACATGCCCGGCGGTCGGCAGCTCGGGGGTCCCCAGCTGAAAGGCTTTCTCAGCCGACTGGCTGGCCTCAGCCTCCATTGGATCGGGCGAGTTCCGATCCACGACCCCACCAGCAACTTCAAGCTCTACAGCCGATCGTTTCTCGACAGCGTGACGATCGAAAGCCGCGGAGGTTTCGAGCTCGCGATCGAACTATCGGTCAAGGCAACCCTGGCTGGGCGGCTCCTGGCCGAAGTCCCGACAACCTGGCGTGACCGAACGGCCGGGGAGAGCCGATTTCAGTTTCGGGCATGGCTCCCGCTGTATCTCCGGTGGTACGCCCACCTGTTTCGAGGCCGGCTGTCGCAGCTCGTGCGCCGGGTGGGCTGAAGATGCGGCGCTTCTTGCCGATCAGCCTGGGGGTCCTGATCAGCACGCTCGCCGTGGTGATCCTCCTCAGGTCATTTCGCCTGGAGGGGGTCCTGGCGGTGCTTGCCACAACTGACCCCAGGTGGCTCCTGGCCGCAGTCGGCGTGGTCGCGATCCAGCTGGTCCTGCGTGTCTATCGGTGGCGCGCCCTGCTGCCGGCCGACCCCATGGGAGGCGCCGTGCCGGCACGGCGCCTGCTCCCAGTGCTGTTGGTGGGATACCTCGGCAACGTGCTCCTCCCGGCACGCCTTGGAGAACCGATTCGGGCGGTCTTGGTGCATCGACGAGAGCGTATTGGTCTGCCGGAGGCGTTCGGGTCGGTGATCCTGGAGCGAATCCTCGATCTCGCCACGCTGGCCACGCTCGTCCTTGTCGCGGCGCTGCTTGTCGATGCGCCGATGGCGATCGTTCGAGTTGCCGCCATCCCGGCAGCCGTTGGGGCTCTGATCGTCACCTTATTGGTGACGACCGGCGTCGCACCCGTGCTTGCATTCGTCGGCCGATACCCTGCGGTCGCGAAGCGGCGGGCCCTGAGCGGTGCCGTCTCAGCGCTGGAACGAGTCGCGCTGGTGCTAGGGGGACCTGGTCGGCGCCGCGCTGTCACTTTGGGCGCCGGCATCAGCGTCGCGGCGTGGCTGCTCGAGGCAACCACGTTCTGGCTGGCCGCCCGATCGATCGATCTCGAGCTCACGCTGGGGAGCGCTCTCCTCATCGCGGGGGTCACGGTTCTCGGAACGGCCTTGCCGTCGGCCCCCGGCTATATTGGGACCTACGAACTGGCGGCGGCGTTTGCGGCAAAGGCACTAGGCGTCCCGGAGGCGGCGGCCCTGGCACTTGCCCTCATCGTACACGTGGTCACGCTCGTGCCGATCGCCCTCGGGGGCATCGCATCCTTGTTCGGCATGCACGTTGAACTCGATTCTCTCATCAGCGAAGCCCGCCCGACTGACCCCGCCAGCCCCGAGCAGGCCGCTCCCTGAAACCGGACCACCCGGTGCACTAGACTCTGCGGACCGTGCGCACCACCGTCGCCCAGCTGATCGGGTATCCACGGATCGGCCATCACCGCGAACTGAAATGGCTCCTCGAGGGTGCCTGGTCCGGAAAGATCCAGGCCGCCGAGCGCGACCAGCGCATCGCCGAGCGGCGAAAGGCGCACCTCGACGAGCAGCGCGGCCTGATCGGCTCCGCCACCGACGATTTCTTCCTGTACGACGAGGTCCTCGAGACCGCCCTCATGCTTGGCATCGTGCCCGAGCGGCTGGCGACGACCTTGTCCGAGGATCCCTTCGCCGCCTTGACCGCGCTGGCCCGGGGTACGGCGGACGACGAAGCGTGGGAGATGACGAAGTGGTTCGACACGAACTACCACTTCGTGGTCCCCGAGCTGTCGGGTGCCATTCGCCCCTTCTCGCCCCTCCCGTGGCGCGAGCCGACGAATGAGCCGCACGTCACCTGGGCGGTGCTCGGCCCGTACAGCCTCGTGCAGCTCAGCCGCCTGGGAACCGGCAACGGATCGGCTACGGCCGCCGCCCGCGAGGCCGGCCGTTCGCTGTGGGCCTGGATTCGGGAATGGGCGAGTGCCAACCCAGGGTTCCGTCTCCAGGTCAATGAGCCGTGCGTGGGCCTGGCCCTGACCGCAGAGGATCGCGCCCTGCTGGACGTTGCCTATGCCGACGCCGCGGACCTGGGCCTCGCCTCGGCCCCCATCGTGAGCGTGCAGTTTGGCCATCCGTCCACTGGGACCATGGAGCGCCTGGGAAGCGCCGGCTTCGCGGTGCAGGTCGGACTGGACCAGGTGGCGTCGCTGGTTGGCACCCCTGCGTGGGACACCCAGCCGGAGCACGTCCTCGGCGTGATGGACGGGCGCAGCGTGTGGCCCGACGACTTCGGCGCAGTCCGCGACCTCCTCGCCAGCCTGCCCCAGGACGGTCGTCCCATCCGCCTGGTCCCGACCAAGAGCCTCATGTTCCTGCCATACACGACCGAGGGCGAGGACGACTTGCCCGCAGGATTCCAGTTCGCCCGTGAGAAGGCGGCGGCGTTGGCCTCGTGGCCGGCCGCGCTGGCACGCGGCTCAGCCCCATCGGTGCCGCACCCGCCCGCCACGGAGTGGCCCGAGGTCGGCCATCTGCAGACCCGTTCCTCCCGTCCCGAGCGCATCGCCGCGCAGGCGGACCTGGACCTTCCGCCCTTCCCGACCACGACCACCGGCTCGCTGCCCCAGACCTCGGAGGTCCGACAGCTTCGGGCGCGACTGGGCAAGGGCGAGCTGGACCGCGCCGGATACGACGCCGCGATGGGCGCGCTGATCACCGAGGCGATCTCCTGGCAGGAGCGGATGGGCCTCGACGTGCTCGTCCACGGCGAATTCGAGCGGACGGACATGGTCGAGTACTTCGCCGACCAGATGAACGGCTACCTGACCACCAACGCCGGATGGGTGCTCAGCTACGGCAGCCGGTGCACCCGGCCGCCCATCCTGGCCGCACCGCCGAGCATCGATGCACCGATGACCGTGGACGAGTGGCGCCTGGCCCAGTCCGCGACCACCAAGCCGGTGAAGGGCATGCTGACCGGGCCGGTCACGATCGTGAACTGGAGCTTCCGACCCCCGGGCATCCCGGATGACCGCCTGTACTGGGCGGTGGCCCAGCCCATCGCCCAGGAGGTGGGATTCCTGGTCGATGCCGGGGCGCGCATCATCCAGGTGGACGAGCCCGCGGTCCGCGAGCGCTGGCCGCTCCCCACGGAGGATGCCGCCGAACGCCGCGCGATCTATGCCCGTGGCGTCCGCGCCGCCCTGAACCACGTCTTCAACCAGCCGGCATCGGTCCAGATGCACACCCACATGTGCTACGGCGACTTCGGCGACATCGTCCCGCTGTGGAGCGATGCCGGGGTGGACGTGGCGTCCATCGAGTTCAGCCGCTCGAAGGACGACAGCTACATCCGCCAGTTCTACGAGTTGTTCGGGGACGGCCACCTGCAGATCGGTCCGGGCGTCTTCGACGTCCACTCGCCCCACTCGCCCGGCCAAGAGGTCATGGACGAGCGACTCACCCACTTCGAGACGTTCATGGACGATGGCGACCTGTGGGTGAACCCCGACTGCGGACTGAAGACCCGTGCCTGGGACGAGATCGAGCACCAGCTGAGTGACATGGTGGCGGCCGCGCACCGCCGCCGCGACGCTGCCCGGATCTGATTCGGTGCTCTCGGCTCCAGGCGGCTGGGTCGAGATGGTGGAGGTCAACCCACCCCTCCTGCCGGACATGACCCACATGGCACTCCAGGATCGCTGGAACCGGGTCCTCATCACCGATAACCCGTTCAAGCAGGTCCGGGTGTCGCCCTACGCATTCGCGGCCCGGATCACCCACGACGTGCCCGACGTCATCCCCACCGTGGTGTGCTCCACCCGCGACCGCAACATCCTGGCCATCGAGTCCGAGGTGCGGGGCGCCATCGGCAACGGGGTGAACTCGTTCCTGGTGGTCCAGGGCGACATGCTTCCCGAGGTCGAGCACTGGAGCAACAGCTACGAGATCGTCGAGTACCTGCGCGAGCTGGAGCGATCGCTCCCCACCGTCCAGTTCGAGGTGGGCATGAGCAGCCGATCACGGCGCTGGATGGTCCGGCGCCGGGTCGAGACTGGCGCCCAGTTCCTGACCGTGGGGCCGGTCATGGACCCCGAAGCCGTGCGCCCCCTGCTGGAACGCCTCGACCTGCGGGATGGCGACCCGCCGGTGTACCTCGAGATCACCCCTCCCTTCTCGGACCGTTGGGTTCGCCGCCTGGTCTCGGTCGGCGCGGTCCCGCTCGGCGATGCGCTGAACGAGCGGCTGGCCACGCTCGAGCCGAAGCAACGCCGTGCGGAGGCATGGCGGGTGGCCCGGGCCGCGGCGGACGATGCCAAGGCGCGTGGCTTTGCTGGAATCGTCCTCATGGGTCTTCGGTTCGAAACGGTGGTGGGTGAGGCGTACGACGCGTGGCACGCCACGTCCTGATTTCCTGTGGACAACTGAACTGCGAACCGCCAAGGTCGTGGAAAACAGGGCTTGCGTCGGGTGCCGTACATCCGGCATCCTGTGGTCGTCCCGAAGGGGCAGCTGGCCGGACCCGAGATGACATCAACGGTCGCCGCGGTTCCTTCGGGACAATTCTATGTCCGGCGATGTTCCTGCTCCGGCCCAGCCAACGGC
>CAWFKB010000002.1:0-283461 GCA_963816215.1 uncultured Chloroflexia bacterium
GATCCGCCCACGGTCGAGAACGCGCGGACCCTGGTCAACAGCCTGTTCTTCAACTTCCGCCGCTACGACCTGGGCCGGGTCGGCCGCTACAAGCTGAACAAGGCCCTGGGCGAGATGTCTCCGCAAGCCTCAGCCTCGAGCTGCCGACCGAGGAGCCGGACACTCCCCGCGGTTTTCACGGACCATCAGTCAGAACGACATCATCGCCATCGTCGCCAAGCTGATCGAGCTGAACAATGGCCGGGGCGAGGCGGACGACATCGACCACCTGGGCAACCGGCATCCGCGCCAACGGCGAGCTCATCCAGAACCAGTTCCGGATCGGCCTCCTCCGCATGGAGCGGGTCATCAAGGAGCGGATGACCATCACCGACCCGGAGCAGGCGACGCCCAACTCGCTGATCAACATCCGGCCGGTGGTCGCTGCCATGAAGGAGTTCTTCGGTGGCAGCCAGCTGAGCCAGTTCATGGACCAGACCAACCCGCTGGCGGAGCTGACCAACAAGCGCCGCCTGTCGGCTCTCGGCCCCGGTGGCCTGTCCCGCGAGCGTGCCGGGTTCGACGTCCGCGACGTGCACCCCAGCCACTACGGCCGGATGTGCCCCATCGAGACGCCCGAGGGGCCGAACATCGGTCTCATCGGTTCGCTGGCCACCTACGGCAAGATCAACAAGCACGGCTTCATCGAGACGCCCTACCGGCGCGTCCGGCGGACCGTCACCTACAAGGACAAGACCGCGGACGTGGTGGGCCAGGTTCTCGTCGAGGATCTGCACGCCGCCGATGGCAAGAAGATCCTGGCCAAGTCGGGCACGGCCATCAGCGACAAGCTGTGGGAGACGATCAAGGAGCAGAAGCTGGCCTCCGTCCGCGTCCGCCCCGTCGTCACCGCCCACATCGACTACCTGGCCGCCGACGAAGAGGAGAAGTTCTACATCGCCCAGGCCAACGCGCCGCTGGACGATGACCAGCACTTCGTCGAGGACCGGGTCATGGTCCGCTACCGCGACAAGTTCCTGATCGAGCCGGCGGACGACGTGGACTACATGGACGTCAGCCCCAAGCAGATCGTCAGCGTGGCGACCGCGCTCATCCCGTTCCTCGAGCACGACGACGCGAACCGGGCCCTGATGGGCTCGAACATGATGCGCCAGTCGGTGCCGCTGATCGTTCCGGAGTCCCCGGTGGTGGGGACCGGGGTCGAGTACCGCGCGGCGCTGGACTCGCAGTCACTGGTGACTGCCGCATCGCCGGGAACGGTCATGAGCGTGACCGCCGACGAGATCGTGGTCGAGCGCGACGAGGGAGACCAGCGCGATACCTACAAGCTGAAGAAGTTCGTGCGCTCCAACCAGGGCACCTGCATCCACCAGCGACCCATCGTGGACGTCGGGACCCGCGTGGCCGAAGGCCAGGTCCTGGCCGACTCGTCGTCGACCGATAAGGGCGAGCTGGCCCTGGGCCAGAACATCCTGGTCGCCTTCCTCCCGTGGGAGGGTGGCAACTACGAGGACGCCATCGTCATCAGCGAGCGGCTGGTGCGCGACGACCTGTTCACCTCGATCCACATCGAGAAGCACGAGGTCGAGGCCCGCGACACCAAGCTCGGACCGGAGGAGATCACGCGCGACATCCCGAACGTGGGCGACGAGTCGCTTCGTGACCTCAACGGGGACGGGATCATCTACGAAGGTGCCGAGGTCCAGCCCGGCGACATCCTGGTCGGCAAGATCACGCCCAAGGGCGAGACTGAGCTGACCGCGGAGGAGCGGCTGCTGCGCGCGATCTTCGGTGAGAAGGCGCGCGAGGTGAAGGACTCGTCCCTCCGCCTGCCCCACGGGGAGCGGGGGATCGTGGTCGAGGTCCGCGAGTTCTCGCGCGAGCAGGGCGACGAGCTGGCGCCGGGCGTGAACCGCCTGGTCCGCGTCTCGGTGGCCCAGAAGCGCAAGGTCGCGGTCGGCGACAAGATGGCCGGCCGCCATGGCAACAAGGGCGTCATCGCCAAGATCCTGCCCGCGGAGGACATGCCGTTCATGCCGGACGGCACCCCGGTCGACATCGTCCTCAACCCCCTCGGCGTGCCGAGCCGTATGAACATCGGTCAGATCTTGGAGACCCACCTGGGATGGGCCATGAAAACGCTGGGCCTGCATGCGGCGACCCCGGTGTTCGACGGGGCCACCGAAGAAAGCATTCGTGAGCGGCTCAAGGCGGCCGGCCATGCGGAGGACGGCAAGAGCGTCCTGTACGACGGCCGAACCGGAACCGAATTCGATCAGCGGGTGACCGTGGGCTACATCTACATGCTCAAGCTCCACCACCTGGTGGAGGACAAGATCCATGCCCGCAGCACGGGCCCCTACTCGCTCATCACCCAGCAGCCGCTGGGTGGCAAGGCGCAGTTCGGTGGCCAGCGCTTCGGCGAGATGGAGGTCTGGGCCCTGGAGGCATATGGCGCGGCCAACATCCTCCAGGAGCTGCTGACCGTGAAGTCCGACGACGTCCTCGGCCGGGTGCAGACCTACGAGGCCATCGTCAAGGGCGAGGAGATCCAGGCACCCGGCGTGCCGGAGTCGTTCAAGGTGCTCATCAAGGAGCTCCAGGCGCTCGGGCTGTCGGTCGAGATCCTGAACGAGAACGAGGAGGAGATCCGGTTCGTCGAGGACACCGGTTCGTATCCGCTGCCCGACCTGGGCGGCATCAACCTCCAGGGCTTTGAGGAATAAAGGCGCACATGCTGGAAGTCAACAACTTCGACGCCATCCGCATCGGTCTGGCTTCGCCGGACGAGATCAAGTCGTGGTCCTCGGGCGAGGTCACCAAGCCCGAGACCATCAACTACCGGACCCTCAAGCCGGAGAAGGACGGTCTCTTCGACGAGCGCATCTTCGGTCCCACCAAGGACTGGGAGTGCTACTGCGGCAAGTACAAGCGGATCCGCTACAAGGGGATCATCTGCGACAAGTGTGGCGTAGAGGTCACCCGCAGCAAGGTCCGTCGTGAGCGGATGGGCCATATCAAGCTGGCCAGCCCGGTCAGTCACATCTGGTACTTCAAGGGCACGCCCTCGCGGCTCGGGATCCTGCTCGACATCAGCCCGCGCAACCTGGAGCGGATCCTGTACTTCGCCCTGTCGGTCGTCACCCGCGTGGACGAGGGCGAGCGAGAGAAGGCGCTGGCCCGCGTAGACGAGGAGCTGGCCGATCGGATCGGCCGTGCCAAGGCCGTCGTGGACGATAAGCAGGCCGAGCTGGAGGGCCAGGTCGGCGAGCGCCGGGTCGGCATCGACGGGGAGCTGGCCGCCGAGTTCAAGCACCTCGAGGAGCGGCAGAAGGCCCGCGCCGAGGAGTTGTCCGCCGCCGCCAAGGCGATCGAGGCCGATCTGAAGGCCGCCGGCAAGGCGGTCACCGCCGACGTCGTCTTCCAGGCGACGGGCGAAGTCATCGCCCGCGAGGGGGACGCCACCAAGGACGCCATCGCGCACCTGAAGAACGCAGTCAAGGCCGAGGTCGCGTCGGTCACCGCCGACACCAAGGAGGCGCAGGCCCGCGCACAGGATCGCCACGACCTCCAGATCTCGGATCTGACCGGCGGCTTCGACGGCGCCCTGGGGGGCGCCCGCGAGCAGCTTGCGCGCGAGACCGATGACGCGCGCCTGGCGGCGCGCCAGGCCCGGGCCCAGATCAACGACATCAAGGTCATGCAGACCCTGACCGAGTCGGAGCACCGCAACCTGAGCGAGATCCACGGGCGCATGTTCGATGCGTCCATGGGCGCTGAAGCCATCAAGCGCGTGATCGAGGCGTTGGACCTCGACGAGCTGGCCGAGAAGCTCCACATCGAGATGCGCCAGACCTCCGGTCAGCGCCGCAAGAAGGCGATCAAGCGCCTGCGCCTGATCGAGGCCTTCCGCAAGAGTGGGGCCCGTCCCGAGTGGATGATCCTCACCACCCTGCCGGTCATCCCGCCTGACCTGCGACCCATGGTCCAGCTCGACGGCGGCCGATTCGCCACGTCCGACCTGAACGACCTGTACCGGCGTGTCATCAACCGCAACAACCGGTTGAGCCGGCTGCTCGACCTCGAGGCCCCCGAGATCATCATCCGCAACGAGAAGCGGATGCTCCAGGAGGCGTGCGACGCGCTGATCGACAACGGACGACGCGGCCGGGCCATCAGCGGCACCGGCAACCATCGGCTCAAGAGCCTGTCCGATATGCTGAAGGGCAAGCAGGGCCGGTTCCGCCAGAACCTGCTCGGCAAGCGCGTGGACTACAGCGGCCGCTCGGTCATCGTGGTCGGCCCGGAGCTGCGCCTGCACCAGTGCGGGCTGCCCAAGAAGATGGCGCTCGAGCTGTTCAAGCCGTTCGTCATGCGCCAGCTGGTGGAGAAGGGCTTCGCCCACAACATCAAGAGCGCCAAGCGGATCGTGGAGCGGGTGCGGCCCGAAGTGTGGGACGTGCTCGAAGAGGTCATCCAGGACCACCCGGTCCTGCTGAACCGAGCACCCACCCTCCATCGGCTGGGCATCCAGGCCTTCATGCCGGTGCTGGTCGAAGGCTCGGCCATCCAGATCCACCCGCTGGTGTGCTTCGCGTTCAACGCGGACTTCGACGGCGACCAGATGGCGGTCCACGTGCCGCTGTCCACCGCCGCCCAGAAGGAGGCCAAGGAGCTGATGCTCTCGACCCAGAACCTGCTCAGCGCCGCTGACGGGTCACCGGTCGTGTCGCCCACCCATGACATGGTGCTGGGCTGCTACTACCTCACCGTCCAGGACGACGACGCGCCCGGCAAGGGCCGGGCCTTCTCCTCGTTCGACGAGGTCATGATGGCGCTCGAGAAGGACGACTTCCATCTCCAGGCGCCCATCACGGTCGACATGAACGGCGAGCTGATCCAGACCACCGCCGGCCGGCTGATCTTCAACTCCGCCCTTCCGGACGAGCTGGGCTTTTCCAACCAGATCATGGACCGCAAGGGCCTGAAGGAGCTCATTGCCCGCTGCTACCGCGACCTCGGTCCGGCAGCCACCGCCACCCTGGTGGACGGGATCAAGGGCATCGGCTTCCACTACGCCACCGTGGCCGGGATCACGATCGGCATCGACGACATCCGCGTGCCCAAGGAGAAGGTGGGCCTCCTGGCCGACGCCGACAAGAAGGTCTCTGCCATCGACGGCGAGTTCCGCAGGGGCTTCATCACCGATGACGAGCGCTACACCCAGACGGTGGAGGTCTGGCGGGACACGACCGATGAGGTCACCGCCAAGATGCTTGACGGCCTCGATCGCAAGGGCTCGGTGTGGATGATCACCCACTCGGGCGCGCGCGGAAACGTGACCCAGGTCCACCAGCTGGCCGGCATGCGCGGCCTCATGGCCGACCCGTCGGGCCGGATCATCGACCTGCCCATCCGCTCCAACCTGCGCGAGGGCATGAGCGTCCTCGAGTACTTCATTTCCTCGCACGGCGCCCGCAAGGGTCTGGCCGACACCGCCCTCCGGACGGCGGACTCGGGCTACCTGACCCGCCGCCTGGTGGACGTGGCCCAGGACGTCATCACCCGCGAGGACGACTGCGAGACGGACCTGGGGACGTGGATCACCCGCGAGGAGTCGATCGACATCCCCGAGCCGTTCATCGATCGGCTCATCGGCCGCATGGCGGCCCTCGACGTGGTCGACCCGGCCACCAAGAAGGTCATCACCGCGCGGAACGAGGAGCTGGACGAGGCGGCCATCGCCGCCATCGACGCCTCGGACATCGACCGCGTCAACGTCCGCTCGCCGCTCACCTGCGCTGCACGCCACGGCGTGTGCCGCATGTGCTACGGCCGCAACCTGGCCTCCGGTCGCCTGGTCGACCTCGGACAGGCAGTGGGCATCATCGCCGCCCAGTCCATCGGTGAGCCGGGCACCCAGCTGACCATGCGGACGTTCCACACCGGCGGCGTCGCCGGCGAGGACATCACCCAGGGTCTGCCCCGCGTCGAGGAGCTGTTCGAGGCCCGGATCCCCAAGGGCCAGGCCATCGTCAGCGAGATCGATGGCCGGGTCGAAGTCCAGCGCGGCGGACCGGATCAGCCCATCGTGGTGGTCGTCGAGCGGCGCGAGGCCTTCGATACCCCCATCAAGGTCACCGCCAAGCACGAGATCCTGGTCGAGAACGGTGACGAGGTCATCGAGGACCAGCTGATCGCACGCCTCGAGGAGGGGGAGGAGACCCACGAGGTCCGCTCACCCACCGCCGGGGTCGTGGCCCGCAAGGCCCGCAACCTGACCATCCGCTCGGAGGAGGTCGACCGCCGCGAGTACCAGGTCCCGCACTCGGCACGCCTGAAGGCCGACACCGGCGACGAGGTCATCGCCGGCCAGCCGCTGACCGAGGGAGCGCTCAACCCCAAGGACCTGCTCTCGATCAAGGGTGTGGACGCCGTCCAGCGCTTCCTGGTGACCGAGGTCCAGCGGGTGTACCGATCCCAGGGCGTGTCGATCAACGACAAGCACGTGGAGATCATCGTCCGCCAGATGCTGCGCAAGGTCATGGTCGACAACCCCGGCGACACCGAGCTGCTGCCCTCCGAGATGATCGACCGCTTCGAGTTCGAGGAGACGAACAACCGGATCCTGGCCGAGGGCGGCGAGCCCGCCACGGCCCAGACCATCCTGCTGGGCGTCACCAAGGCGTCACTCAACACGAGCTCCTTCCTGGCCGCCGCGTCGTTCCAGGAGACCACGCGGGTGCTGACCGAGGCCGCCATCAACGGCGCCAAGGACCACCTCATCGGTCTGAAGGAGAACGTGATCATCGGCAAGCTCATCCCGGCCGGCACCGGTGCCCTGGCCCGCGCCGAAGCGGCCAAGGCCAAGGAGCTGTCGCCGGAGGAGGTCGAGGCCCTGCGCGAGCGCGAAGCGGCCATGACCTTCCTGACTGGCGAGGCCGATGCCGATGGAGACGGGACGATCGAGATCGGCGAGGCCGAGGCCGCGGCGGAGGAGTCCGCCGAGACCGTGGCCGACCTCATGGACGCGGGCACCAACCCGGCCATGGAAGCCGTCGTCGAGGAAGAGGTCTTCGAGGCGCTCACCGAGGAGAAACCCGCGTAGAGCGGGAACCAAACGGGGGGTCCTCGCGTCCTGCTGCCGTGCGACGTTCGGCGATCGTGATTCTCGCGCTTGGTCTCGGCCTGAGCGCGTGCGCCTACACCCCGGGCGCGGGCGGCAGTCCCAGCCCCGATCCTGAATCGCCGGTTGGTCACGTCCCCGAGAGCCCCGGACCCGATCCCATCGGGGGTGGCGCCGTTCGCGAGGAGCCTGATCCGACCATCGTCCAGGCCCACCCGACCGGCATCGAGCACTTCGCCATCGGTCCTGACGGACGGACCGTGGTCGTCTACTACTGGGGCGGCAACCAGGCCTGCTTCGGCCTGCAGCGGGTCGACGTCGCGGTCCTTGCCGATGGCGCTCCCTCGATCACGGTCTGGGAGGGCACCCATCCAGACGCGATCGACATGGTCTGCACCATGGAAGCGCTCCTGAAGTCCACCGTCGTGACGCTCGACCAGGCCCTGATCGTGGACGGCAATCAGCCAAACGCGCCGGCCGCGGAGCCGGAGCTCGCTCCCGAGCCGCAGATCGTGACCGCCCAGGCAGGCGTGCTCGACCCGATCCCGGTGACGCTCACCGGCTTCGCGGTCACCGCCGACGGCCTGACCGTCACTGCCCAGTGGTACGGCGGCGTGCCCGAGTGCTACGGCGTGGCGGCGGCAACCATCACGACCTCCGCCCGGCCCTTCGTGGTCTCGATGTTCGAGGGTCGCGTGCCCGGATCCGAGGTCTGCATTGACATCGCCCTGGCCAAGGGCGTCGTGTTCGTCCTCCAGAGCCCGCTCATCCGCGACGGATCACTGGCCCGCTAACCCGCGGCTCCCGGCGCGCTAGCCTCCGAGCGAGGCGGCCTCCAGGTTCGCCTTGGGCTTGATGTCGCCCAGTCGAACCATCCGGAAGCCGTTGAACAGGCCCAGCAAGGCCGCCAGGAGCGGCACCAGCAGCGCGAACTGGAGCGCTCGTGGTCTCGCCTCGGTGTTGATCCGGATGACCTCGTCCTGGATCTCCTGGGGCTGTCCTTCCAGCTGTTGCTCCAGCTGGGTATTGCTCATGACCTGCGCGTCCTCCTCGAGCGCCGTCGCGATCTGCGCCTGCTCGTCGGGCGGCAGGACCGTGCTCTGAGCGGTCATGCTGTTGAAGGTCAACGCCAGTGTGGCCAGCATCACGCCTCCGGCCATGGCCAGCCCGAACGAGAGCCCAAAGGACCCGGCCGCGGAGTTCACTCCTGCCGCCTCGCTGATCCGCTCCTCGGAGATGGGGGAAAGGGTGAAGTTGTTGAGCTGCGAGACGAGCAGGCCCAGGCCGGAGCCGGCGATCAGCAGCGGGATGGCCAGCCACCAGCCGGAGTCTGCGCGCGGGACGATGGGGAGCAGGATGGCCATGCCGAGCGCGAGGAGCGCGAAGCCGGCCCGGATGATGACGCTCGGCCGTCGGTCGCCGGCCCTGCGTCCGGCCAGGACCGCAACGGCGAACATGCTCAGCGACAGCGGCGCGATGCTCAGGCCGGACTGCAGCGCGTTGTACTCGAGGACCATCTGGAGGTAGATCGGGAGCGCGATCATCGTCCCGCCCAGCGCGATCTGCTGGAGCCCCTGCTGGGAAACGCCGATCCGGAAATGCTTGGAGGCGAAGAGGTCGGGGTCGAGGAGGGTGACCCCGCCGGAACGCTTCCGGCGGACGAGCCACCACGCGAGGAGGCCCATGGACGTGGCGCCCACCACGAGGAAGGCGAGCACCGCCTCGCCACCCTCTTGCCAGACGAGGATCCCCAGCACGATGCCGCCCATGCCGATGACCGAAAGGGCGGCACCCACCAGGTCGATGTGCCGGTCGCCGGTGTACGGCACGTCCTTCACCAGGCGGATACCGATCAGGACCACGGCAATGACCACGACCTCGAGCGCGAATCCCACCCGCCACGAGAGGAAGGTCGTGATGAAGCCGCCGAGCAAGGGACCGATGGCGGCGGCGATCGCCGCCGCCGCTCCGACGAGCGCGTAGACGCGCCGCTGGGCTGCACCCTCGAAGTTCCCATGGATGAGCGACTGCATGGCGGGCAGCAGGAGCGAGGCACCCAGGCCGCCGAAGATGGCCCAGAAGATGATGACCGGCAGCAAGCTCTGGGCCAGGACCATGGCCGTGGCCCCGATCGCGTACCCCAGCAGCCCGATGACGTAGGCCCGCCGCCGCCCGATGAGGTCGCCGACCTTGCTGCTGATCAGGATGAAGGCCGCCGACACGAGCGCTTCGAGGGCGATGGCCGACTGAACGCCACTCACGGTTGCGCCCAGGTCCTGGACCACCGCGGAGATGGACACGTTCATGAGCGACGTGTCGACCACGAGCACGAACATCGCGGCGGCCAGCAGGAGGCCCAGGCGCGGGTCTCCCGATCCTTCGGCCGCCTCCCCGGAGGCCTTGGCGGCGGCCTCGTCCGGAGTGTTGGTGGCAGGTTGCTCGGTCACGATCGGCGGATGGTAGCCCGGCCCGCCCCCGCGAGGGAACCTCAATTGACACTCAATCGGGCCTGAACCTATACTCCGAGATCGGTGTCCCGCACCGCGGGACGCCGTTCGTGTGTGTTCCGCCAAGAGGGTTTGACCCTCTGGCTCCGCGCCCCGACCGGGTCGCGGCGGAACGGTGCGGAACGTGTCCATCGTGTAGCAGCGCAGACAGCGCGAGGTATCGGTTGCCGACCATCAACCAGCTGGTCCGCAAGGGCCGCAAGCCGGTTCGGAAGAAGGTCAAGGCGCCCGCCCTGCGGCGGACGTTCAACAACCTGACCCAGACCGCATCGGAGGGGCGCGGCGCGCCTCAGCGACGCGGTGTCTGTCTGCAGGTCATGACGCGCACGCCCAAGAAGCCGAACTCCGCCCTGCGCAAGGTCGCTCGCGTCCGGCTCACGAACGGGATGGAGGTCACCGCCTACATCCCCGGCATCGGCCATAACCTCCAGGAGCATTCGGTGGTCCTGGTGCGCGGCGGCCGGGTGCCGGACCTGCCCGCAGTCAAGTACCACATCATTCGCGGTCCACTGGACGCGGCCGGCGTGCGCGATCGGCAGCAGAGCCGCTCCAAGTACGGCGCCAAGTCGGCGGGGAAGGCCTAGCCGTGCCCCGTCGTCACACCGTCGCCCGCAAGGCCAAGTACGAGGAGCAGCTGGTCGGCACCGCGCTGACCATGGACCAGTTCACGAACAAGCTCATGAAAGGCGGCAAGCGTCAGCTCGCGGCCCGCATCCTCCAGGACGCGATCACCAAGGCCGAGCAGCAGGCCGGTCGCTCGGGGGTCGAGGTCCTCGAGCACGCGATGCGCAACGCGATGCCGCTGATCGAGGTCAAGCCAAAGCGGGTCGGCGGCTCGACCTATCAGATTCCGGTCGAGGTACGCGCCGACAGGCGCGTTTCTCTTGGTATGCGCTGGCTGATCGAGGCCGCCCGCAAGCGGAACGGCCGGTCGATGAGCGAGAAGCTGGCCGCCGAGCTGATCGACGCCAGCAACGGCCTGGGCGCCGCCGTCAAGCGCCGCGAAGACACGCACCGAATGGCGGAGGCCAACAAGGCCTTCAGCCACTTCCGGTGGTAGTCGCGACCGCCCCGCGTACCAAGGGCAGCGAGATGGCCGTCGACTATCCCCTCCGGCGAACGCGGAATATCGGGATCATTGCCCACATCGACGCGGGCAAGACGACCGTGTCCGAGCGGGTCCTGTTCTACACCAAGAAGATCTACAAGATCGGCGAGGTCCACGAGGGCGCCGCCACCATGGACTGGATGGAGCAGGAGCAGGAGCGGGGGATCACGATCACCGCCGCTGCCACGACCTGCTTCTGGGCGGACCATCGCATCAACCTTATTGACACGCCCGGCCACGTGGATTTCACGGTGGAGGTCGAGCGCAGCCTGCGCGTCCTCGACGGTGCGGTCGTGGTCTTCGACGGCGTGGCCGGGGTCGAGCCGCAGTCCGAGACGGTCTGGCGCCAGGCGGATCGGTATGGCGTGCCGCGCTTCTGCTTCGTGAACAAGCTCGACCGTACCGGGGCCGACTTCTGGCGGGTGGTGGACATGATCCGCGACCGGCTGGGAGCGGTGGCGGTGCCCGTCCAGATCCCGATCGGGAGCGAGGCCGCATTCCGCGGGGTCGTCGACCTGGTCGAGATGAAGGCCATCACCTACGGCGCCGACGCAGATGACCCGGGTCAGACCGGTCCCATCCCGGCCGACCTGGCCGCGGAGGCCGCGACCTGGCACGACAAGATGGTCGAGGCCCTGGCCGACCTGGACGACGACATCGCCCACAAGTTCCTCGAGGGCCAGCCGGTCGGCGCCGAGCAGCTCCGAGCGGCCCTCCGAGCCGGCACCCTGGCCTATCGGATCGTGCCGGTCCTGTGCGGGTCGGCGCTCAAGAACAAGGGCATCCAGCCCATGCTCGACGCGGTCATCGACTACCTGCCCAGCCCGCTGGACGTCCCGCCGGTCACCGGAACCGATCCGCGCACCCATGAAGAGGTCGTGCGCCACACCGATCCAACCGAGCCCTTCGCGGCGCTCGCCTTCAAGATCGCCGCCGATCCGTTCGTGGGCAAGCTCGCCTTCTTCCGGGTCTACAGCGGGACGCTGAAGAGCGGGTCGTACGTCTACAACTCGACCAAGGGTCAGAGGGAGCGCGTCGGCCGCCTGGTCCAGCTCCACGCCAACCATCGCGAAGAGGTGGAATCGGTCAGTGCCGGCGACATCGCCGCCGCGGTGGGGCTGAAGAACACCTTTACCGGCGACACCCTGACCGATGAGGCCCACCCCGTGGTCCTCGAGGCCATCACCTTCCCCGAGCCGGTCATCGAGCTCGCGGTCGAGCCCAAGACCAAGGCCGACCAGGACAAGATGGCCCTCGCCCTGCAGCGGCTGGCGGAAGAGGACCCGACCTTCCGGGTCAGCACCGACCAGGAGACGGCCCAGACCCGTATCGCGGGCATGGGCGAGCTGCACCTGGAGGTGATCGTCGACCGCATGCTGCGCGAGTTCAAGGTCCAGGCCAACGTCGGCCGGCCGCAGGTCTCGTACCGCGAGGCCATTCGGCAGGGGGCCAAGGCCGAGGGGCGCCTCGTCCGCCAGACGGGTGGCAAGGGCCAGTACGGCCACGCCGTGATCACGCTCGAACCGCTGGAGCGGGGGAGCGGCTACGTGTTCGAGTCCAAGATCGTGGGCGGGGCTATCCCGCGCGAGTTCTGGAAGGCCGTCGAGGAGGGCATTCGCGACGCGCTGGCCGGTGGAGTGGTGGCCGGGTACCCGCTCATCGACGCCAAGGCCACGCTCATCGACGGATCGTTCCATGAGGTCGACTCGTCCGAGATGGCGTTCCGGATTGCCGGCTCCATGGCCGCCAAGGCGGCCGTCGCCAAGGCCGATCCCTGCATCCTCGAGCCGGTCATGAGGGTCGAGGTCGTGACCCCCGACGACTTCATGGGCGACGTCATCGGCAATCTCAACGCGCGCCGCGGTTCGGTGGACGGCATCGAGGAGCGCGGCACGTCCCGGGTGATCGGGGCCCACGTGCCGCTGGCCGAGATGTTCGGCTACGCCACCGACCTGCGCTCCATGACCCAGGGCCGCGCCACCTACTCCATGGAATTCTCCCGCTACGCCGAAGTTCCCCAGTCCATCGCCAACGAACTCATCGCCAAGTCCAAGAGCTAGACACCCAGGAGGAGCAGAGAGCAACCACCATGGCCAAGCAGAAGTTCGACCGCACCAAGCCGCACGTCAACGTGGGCACCATCGGTCACGTCGACCATGGCAAGACCACCCTGACGGCCGCCATCACGAAGTACCTCGCCCTCAAGGGTGGGGCCAGCTTCCGCGCGTTCGACTCCATCGACAACGCTCCTGAGGAGCGTGCGCGGGGCATCACGATCGCCATCGCGCATGTGGAGTACGAGACCGACACGCGGCACTACGCCCACGTCGACTGCCCGGGCCACGCGGACTACATCAAGAACATGATCACCGGTGCCGCCCAGATGGACGGCGCCATCCTGGTCGTGTCCGCCGCGGACGGCCCCATGCCGCAGACCCGCGAGCACATCCTCCTCGCCTACCAGGTCGAGGTCCCGTCACTCGTCGTGTACCTGAACAAGGTGGACATGGTCGATGACGAGATGCTCATCGACCTGGTCGAGATGGAGGTTCGCGAGCTCCTCAGCAAGTACCACTTCCCGGGCGACGACATCCCCGTTATCCGCGGATCGGCCCTCAAGGCGCTCGAGTCCAAGAGCGACGACCCCGACAACGAGGACTACGCGTCCATCAAGGACCTGATGGCCGCCGTGGACAGCTACATCCCGACCCCGGTCCGGGAGACGGAGAAGCCGTTCCTCATGCCGGTCGAGGACGTGTTCGGGATCAAGGGCCGCGGCACCGTGGCCACCGGGCGCATCGAGCGCGGCCAGGTCAAGGTGGGGGAGACGATCGAGCAGGTCGGCATCCATGCCAAGGCCCGCTCGCTGGTCGTCACCGGCGTCGAGATGTTCAACAAGACCCTGGACGAGGGGCAGGCGGGCGACAACGTCGGCCTGCTGCTCCGAGGCGTCGAGCGCGAGGAGATCGAGCGCGGCCAGGTCCTGGCCAAGCCCGGATCGATCAGCCCCGGCACCAAGTTCAAGGCCGAGGTGTACGTCCTCTCCAAGGAGGAGGGCGGACGCCACACGCCGTTCTATACCGGCTATCGACCGCAGTTCTACCTGCGGACGACCGATGTGACCGGTTCGATCGAGCTGCCAACGGGCGTCGAGATGATCATGCCCGGCGACAACGTCAACATCGACGTTGAGCTCATCACCCCCATTGCCATCGAACAGGGCCAGCGCTTCGCGATTCGCGAAGGCGGGCACACCGTTGGCGCGGGCGTGATCACGGCCCTGAGCGCGTAACCAGCCCATGGCCAAGCAGCGCATTCGCATCCGGCTTCGGGCCTACGACCACAAGCTCCTCGACCAGTCGGCCGAGCAGATCGTGGAAACGGCCCAGCGCACGGGCGCCGAGATCGTCGGTCCCGTGCCGCTGCCGACGCGGATCGAGAAGTTCACGGTCATTCGCGGCCCGTTCATCCACAAGGACGGACGGGAGCAGTTCGAGATTCGAACGCACAAGCGACTGATCGACATCCTCGATCCCTCGTCGAAGACGGTCGATGCGCTGATGCGGCTCTCGCTGGCGGCAGGCGTCGACATCGAAATCAAGATGTGAGGGTGGAGTGACGGTTGGGTTGATCGGGCGCAAGCTCGGCATGACGCGGCTCTTCGCCGAGGACGGCAGTGTCGTCCCGGTGAGCGTCATTGCCGCTGCCCCGAACACGGTGATCAAGGTTCGCAGCACCGAGCGCGACGGCTACACCGCCGTTCAGCTCGGCGCCGGTTCCGCGCGCCACACGACCAAGCCGGTGGCCGGCCAGCTGCCGGAGCTCCCCAAGGACGCACCCAGGCCGAAGGTGTTCCGCGAGTTTCGGACCGATTCGATCGAAGGCTTCGAGCCCGGGCAGTCGGTGGACGTGACCCAGTTCGCCGCGGGCGACCTGGTGGACGTGACCGGGACCAGCAAGGGGCGCGGCTTCGCCGGCACGGTCAAGCGCCACCACTTCCATCGCGGACCGGTGACCCATGGCTCGACCAACACCCGCCAGCCGGGCTCCATCGGAGCCGGCACGACCCCCGGCCGCGTGTTCAAGAACACGCGGATGAGCGGCCACATGGGCGACGAGAAGATCACGACCCTGAAGATGCAGGTCTTCCGGGTCGACCCCGAGCGGAACCTCCTCCTGGTCCGCGGCGCGGTCCCTGGCGCGCGCAACGCGCTCCTCATCATCCGGAAGGCGAAGGAGGCCATCTGATCATGGCCAGCATGCCGGTCCTCACCGCCAAGGGCACCAAGAAGGGCTCGGTCGAGCTCGCGGACACGCTGTTCGCGGCGCCGGTCCGCATGCCCCTCATCCACCAGACCGCCATGGCCCAGCTCGCCGCCCGGCGGGTGGGCACCGCGGACACGATGACTCGCGGCCAGGTCCGAGGCGGTGGCCGCAAGCCATGGCGCCAGAAGGGCACCGGTCGCGCCCGACAGGGCAGCCGCAGCGCCCCGCATTGGCGCGGCGGTGGGGTCGTCTTCGGCCCGCATCCGCGCGACTACGCCGTGAAGGTCAATGACAAGGTCCGCCGCGCCGCGCTGCGCGGCACGCTGAGCTCGAAGGCCGCCGATGGGGCGATCAAGGTGGTGGAAGGCTTCGACCTGGACGCCATCAGGACCCGTGCCATGGTCGAGCGCCTGGCCGCCTGGGAGGCCACGGGGCGCGTCCTGCTGGTCCTGGCCGGCCGTGACGAGATCGTCGAGCGATCGTCCGCCAACCTGCGGCAGGTCCGCATCATCCTTGCCGACAGCCTCAACGTGGTCGACCTGCTGGAGGCCGACACGATCGTGTTCACCCGCGACGCGGTGACCCGCGCCACGGAGGTGTTCGCATGAGCGGGCGCACGATCCACGACGTCCTCCTCCGCCCGGTGGTCAGCGAGAAGTCGGTGACCGAGATCGAGCGCAACAACTACACGTTCGCCGTGCGCAAGGACGCGAACAAGTTCGAGATCAAGGCCGCCGTCGAGGCCGAGTTCAAGGTCACCGTGCTCGGGGTCCGGGTCCAGACCGTGCATCGCAAGCAGAAGAGCCGCGGTCGTCGGACGAAGGGGATGGTCAGCGGGTGGCGCAAGGCCGTCGTGACCATCGCCGAAGGCGACAAGATCGAGCTCTTCGAGGCCGTATAGCCATGCCGCTTCGCAGCTACCGACCCAACACGCCGTCCCTGCGGCACACGACGCGATCGACCTTCGAAGAGGTCACCAGCGACAAGCCGCATAAGCCGCTGACCGAGAACCTGATCTCGAAGGCCGGACGCAACAGCCAGGGCAGGCTGACCGTGCGCCACCAGGGCGGCGGTCATAAGCGCCTGTACCGGGTCATCGACTGGCGGCGCGACAAGCCGGGCGTGCCCGCTCGCATCGCGACGGTCGAGTACGACCCCAACCGCTCGGCCCGGATCGCCTTGCTCCACTACGCCGATGGCGAGAAGCGCTACATGCTCCTGCCCCACGGCCTGGGCGTCGGTGACTACGTGGTCGCCGGACCGGACGCGGAAGCGAAGGTCGGGAACGCCCTGCCCTTGAACAAGATCCCGCTCGGGACCCAGGTCCACAACGTGGAGCTGATCGCCGGCCGCGGTGGGCAGATCGTGCGCAGCGCCGGCGGCTCGGCCCAGCTCCTGGCCAAGGAAGGCGATATGGCGACCATTCGCCTCCCGTCGGGCGAGGTCCGTCGGGTCCACGCCGCCTGCATGGCCACCATCGGTCAGGTCAGCAACCTCGATCACGAGAACCAGAAGATCGGCAAGGCCGGGCGCAGTCGGCACCTCGGCCGCCGGCCGTCGGTGCGGGGCGTGGTCATGAATCCCAACGACCATCCGCATGGCGGCGGCGAGGGCAAGTCACCCATCGGCATGCCGCCCAAGACGCCGTGGGGCAAGCCCGCCATGGGCCTTCGGACCCGCAAACGCCAGGCCAGCGATCGGTTGATCGTGCGCCGCCGATATGGACGAGGGTAAGGAGACTCGATGAGCCGTTCCGTCAAGAAAGGGCCCTACGTCGATGCTCGCCTGCTGGGCCGCATCGAGGAGATGAACAAGCACAACGAGCGCAAGGTCCTCAAGACCTGGTCGCGCGCCTCGGTCATCTTCCCGGCCATGATCGGTCACACCATCGCCGTCCACGACGGCCGTCGCCACGTCCCGGTATTCATGACCGAGAACATGGTCGGCCACCGCCTGGGCGAGTTCGCGCCGACCCGCACCTTCCGCGGTCACGGCCGCCACACCGAACGCTCGTCGGCACTGAAGTAGGACCTGACCGATGCAAGTCTCCGCCACCGCCAAGTACGTCCGGATCAGCCCGCGCAAGGTTCGCCTGGTGGCGAACCTGATCGTCGGACGCCCGGTCGAGGAAGCGGCGGCCATCCTGCGCTTCACGCCCAACGCGGCTGCCCGTGACGTGGCCAAGGTCCTCCGCAGTGCGACCGCCAACGCCGAGAACAACTACAACCTGACCGCTGACGAGCTGCGCGTCGTCTCGGCGGTCGCCAACGAGGGACCCACCCTGAAACGCATCCGGCCCCGCGCCCAGGGGCGCGCATTCGAGATTCTCAAGCGAACCAGCCACATCACGGTCTCGGTGGCCGACGAGGGAGGCGCCTGATGGGCCACAAGGTCCACCCCTACGGCTATCGGATCGGCATCAACAAGCCGTGGCTGGCCAAGTGGTACGCCGATCGTGACTACGCCACCCTCCTCCAAGAGGACATGCGCATCCGCGCGCTGGTCTCCAAGCAGCTATCCAATGCGAGCGTGAGCCAGGTCGAGATCGAGCGTGGGATCAACCACGTGACGGTCACCGTCCACACCGCCAAACCGGGCATCGTCATCGGCAAGGGCGGCGCCAACGTGGAGCTGCTGCGGACCTCGATTGGCAAGCTGACCGACAAGAAGGTCAAGCTCGAGATCAAGGAAGTCCTCCAGCCGGAACTGGACGCGGTGCTCGTGGCCCAGAGCATCGCCGGTCAGCTCGAGCGCCGAATCGCCTTCCGCAAGGCGGTCAAGCAGGGCGTCCAGCGCACGATCAAGGCCGGGGCCAAGGGCGTGAAGATCCAGGTCTCCGGTCGCCTGGGTGGCACGGAGATGTCCCGCCGCGAGTGGGACAAGGAGGGGCGAATCCCGCTCGGAACGCTGCGCGCCGACATCAGCTACGGCGTCGTGCACGCGCACACCACCTACGGTCGGATCGGGGTCAAGGTCTGGATCTACCGGGGTGAGACCCTGGCCGATCTGCCCGGCTCCGCTCGCACCGAGCCTCGCGAAGCCACTCGCGCCGCCGCGCGGGCCCGCCCGGCGCGCCGAACACGCGCTGCTGCGGCGACCGAGGCGGGGGAGGCCGAGCTGGCCGAGCCAGCAGCCGTGGCGGTCGCCGAGCGCGATACAGCCATCGAACAGCCGGCCGTGGATGTCCTGGCCGAGGCGGTTGCCGAGGCTGTCGCCGAGCCGGAGGCTGTCGCCGAGCCGGAGGCTGTCGCCGAGCCGGAGCTGTCGCCGAGCCGGAGGCTGTCGCCGAGCCCGCGCCTGAGCCAGCTGCCGAGCCCGAGGTGGAGGCGTCCGAGGACGCGCCCGCCGACGGGGAGGAGAAGGCCTAGCCATGCTGCTTCCCAAGCGCGTCAAGCACCGCAAAGTCCAGCGCGGCCGTCGAGGCGGCCTGGCCAAGGGCGGCACGACCGTGTCGTTCGGGGACTACGGCCTCGTGGCCCAAGAGGTGTGCTGGTTGACCAGCCGCCAGATCGAGGCTGCCCGGCGCGCGATGACCCACCACATCAAGCGCGGCGGCCGCGTCTGGATCCGGGTCTTCCCCGACAAGCCGGTCACCAAGAAGCCGGCCGAGGTCCGGATGGGCTCCGGCAAGGGCGCGCCCGACCACTGGGTCGCCGTCGTCAAGCCCGGCCGGGTCATGTTCGAGATGTCGGGCGTCCCCGAGCCCATTGCCCGCGAGGCCATGCGTCTCGCGAGCCACAAGCTTCCGATCTCCACCAAGTTCGTCATCAAGGAGGGCGTGGAACATGGACATCAGTGAGATCCGCGCGCTCAGTGACCGCGACCTCGAGATCGCGCTGGTCGATGCCAAGCACGAGCTGTGGAAGATCCGCTTCGACCTGGCCACCCGCCAGGAGAAGAACTACAGCCGCCTGCCCGCAACCCGGCAGCGAATCGCTCGCATCCTGACCGTGATGACCGAGCGCGAGCGTGCCGCCGCGACGGCCACCAGCCAGGAGAGCGCGTAATGCCCGGCCAGCGACGAACCAAGGTCGGGCGCGTGGTGTCCGACAAGATGGACAAGACGGTGGTCGTCAGCGTCGAGCGCCTGCAGCGGCACCCGATCTACAAGCGCGTCATCCGGCGTTCGAGCAAGTTCAAGGCCCACGACCAGGACAATGCGGCCCGGGTGGGGGACACCGTCCGGATCGAGGAGAGCCGGCCCCTGTCCCGCGACAAGCGGTGGCGAGTGGTCGAGATCCTCGGCCACGGCGTTGCCGAGACCGCCACCGGACCGATGTCCGACGAGGGGATCCTGAACCCGGAGCCTGCCGAGGAGGCCGTCGTCGAGGCGACTGCCGCGGAGGGTGAGTCGGCATGATCCGCCGCCAGACCCGGCTTCGGGTGGCCGACAACACCGGCGCTCGCGAGCTCATGTGCATCACCGTCATCGGCCGCTCCACGAGCGAGACTGCGTCGGTGGGTGACGTGATCGTGGCCAGCGTCAAGCAGGCCCTGCCCAACTCCGGCGTCAAGAAGGGCGAGGTCGTGCGGGCCGTGATCGTGCGCACGAAACAGGGCTATGGCCGTCCCGACGGGAGCCACATCCGCTTCGACGAGAACGCCGCGGTGCTCATCACGCCCCAGGGCAACCCGCGCGGCACGCGCATCTTCGGCCCGGTGGCCCGCGAGCTGCGGGAGCGGAACTACATGAAGATCATCTCCCTCGCCCCGGAGGTGCTCTGATGGCCGTTCGCAAGGGCGACACGATCGTCGTGCTGGGTGGCAAGGACCGCGGCAAGCGGGGCAAGATCGAGCGCGTCCAGAAAACGCGCCGCGGCCTGGCGGTCGTCGTCCCGGGCATCAACATGGCCAAGCGCCACCAGAAGGCGCGCGGTGGCCGGGCCCAGACGGCCGGGATCATCGAGCTGCCCATGCCGCTCCAGATCAGCAACGTGATGCTCGTGTGCCCCAACTGCGACAAGCCCACCCGGGTCGGGCACGCGCGCCTCGACGATCAGGGCAAGACCCGGGTCCGGGTCTGCAAGCGCTGCGGCGAGCAGCTGGAGGCAGGCAAGTGAGCGACGAGCCCACCACCACGCCGCGCCGCCGCGCCGCCGCCAAGCCGGCCGCGGCCAAGACACCGGCCGCGCCGAAGGCGGCCCGTGCCCCGCGCACGGCCAAGCCGGCGGCCGATGCTGCCGCTGAGCAGTCGGCCGAGGCCACGACCGCAAAGGCATCGGCCTCGAAGCCCTCTGCGTCGAAGTCCTCGACCGCGAAGACCACCACGCGCCAGCCCACCGGCCTGCGCCTGCGCTACCGCGACGAGGTGGTCCCCGCGCTGGTCCGCGAGTTCCGCTACGACAACGCCATGCAGGTCCCGCGCCTGGACAAGGTCGTCGTCAACATCGGCCTGGGAGAAGCCATCCAGAACGCCAAGGCCATCGACGCCGCGGTGGGGGACCTGGTCATCATCACCGGCCAGAAGCCCATCGTGACCCGCGCCACCCGCTCCATCGCCCAGTTCCGACTGCGGACCGGGATGCCGGTGGGAGCCAAGGTGACCCTCCGCGGCCAGCGGATGTACGACTTCCTGGAGCGCACCATGCGCCTGGCCCTGCCCCGCATCCGCGACTTCCGCGGGGTGTCCCCCCGCTCGTTCGACGGGCGCGGCAATTACAGCCTCGGCTTCCGTGAGCAGCTCATGTACCCCGAGATCGACTACGACAAGATCGACCGCCTGCGCGGGTTCGAGATCAGCATCGTCACCACCGCCCAGACCGACGAGGAGGGCCGCCGCCTCCTCGCCCTGCTGGGTATGCCATTCGCCGCCAACTGACCGGAGGAACGCTTCGAACCGTGGCCAAGAAATCGATGATCGCCAAGGCAGCCCGGAAGCCGCGCTTCCCGGTGCAGCAGCACAACCGCTGCGCGGTGTGCGGGCGCCCGCGCGCCTACATGCGGCGCTTCGCCCTGTGCCGGATCTGCTTCCGGGAGCGAGCCCTGGACGGACTGCTGCCCGGCGTCCAGAAGTCGAGCTGGTAGACCGATGAATACGACCGATCCCATCGCCGACCTGCTGACCCGCGTCCGCAATGCCAGCCTGGCGCGCCACCAGGAGGTCGTCCTGCCTTCGTCCCGGGTGAAGACCGAGATCGCCCGGATCCTGGTCGAGGAAGGCTTCATCGCCTCCTGCGAGAACCGGGTCGACGAGGGCCACGAGCACCTGGTCCTGACCCTGAAGTACGTCGAGGGCAAGACACCGGTCGTCAGCGGCCTGAAGCGGATCAGCAAGCCCGGCCTGCGCGTCTACGCGCGCAAGACCGAGATTCCCCGCGTCCTGGGCGGCCTGGGCGTGGCCATCCTTTCCACCTCCCACGGGATCATGACCGGGCAGCAGGCCCGGAAGCTGAATCTCGGTGGCGAAGTGCTCTGCTACGTCTGGTAGACCGAACGATGTCTCGGATCGGGCGCCTGCCCATTCCCATCCCCGACGGGGTCGACGTGGCCCTCGACGGCCAGCACGTCCGGGTCACCGGGCCGCTCGGCACGCTCGAGCGTGACGTGCATCCCGAGATGGCCCTCGTCCGCGAGGATGGCCTCCTGCGCGTCACCCGCCCGTCCGACGCCCCTCGCCACCGGGCCCTGCACGGCCTCACCCGGTCGCTGGTGGCGAACATGGTCACCGGGGTGACCACCGGCTTCACCAAGGTCCTCGAGATCAGCGGTGTCGGCTACCGGGCCCAGCTCCAGGGCGAGACCCTGATCCTGGCCCTCGGGTTCTCGCACCCGGTCGAGATCCCGCCACCGGCGGGCATCAGCTTCACCGTGGAGACGCCCACCCGCCTGTCGGTGAACGGTGCGGACCGCGAGCTGGTGGGACAGGTCGCTGCCAAGATTCGCGCGAAGCGCAAGCCCGAGCCGTACAAGGGCAAGGGCATTCGCTACGCCGGGGAGCAGATCCGGCGCAAGGCCGGCAAGGCCGGCAAGGTCGGCGGGGCCGTCTAGCCATGATCAAGAAGACCTCCCGCGACGCCCTGCGACGCAAGCGCCACGCCCGCCTCCGGCTAAACGTGGCGGGGACCACCCAACGGCCGCGCCTGAGCGTGTTCCGCAGCGCGCGCTTCATCTACGCCCAGGTCATCGACGACAGCACCGGCACGACCCTGGCGTCAGCCTCGAGCCGCGAGAAGTCGCTGGCCGATGGATCCAGCAAGGTCGCGGCCGCCGAGGCCGTGGGCCGGGCCGTCGCCGAGCGGGCTCGTTCGGCCGGCGTATCCGCGGTCGTCCTCGATCGCGGCGGATATCGATACCACGGGCGAGTTCGCTCGCTCGCCGAGGGCGCCCGCGCGGGCGGCCTCGACCTGTAGAGCGGAGTACCAATGCCACGAATCGATCCCTCCAAGCTGACCCTCGAAGAGAAGGTCGTCCAGATCAACCGCGTCGCGAAGGTCGTCAAGGGCGGTCGGCGCTTCAGCTTCAGCGCCATCGTGGTCGTCGGTGACGGCCGCGGCGTGGTGGGAGCCGGGCTCGGCAAGGCCGGCGAGGTCCCCGAGGCCATTCGAAAGGGTGTCGAGGACGCCAAGAAGCACCTGATCCGGGTGCCGCTCGTGGGCAGCACCATTCCCCACGACGTCCGATACGACTTCGGCGCCTCCCACGTCCTGCTCCGCCCCGCTGCGGCGGGGACCGGGGTGATCGCGGGCGGTTCGGTGCGGGCCGTGGTCGAGGTGGCCGGGATCCGTGATCTCCTGTCCAAGAACATGGGCAGCACCAACCCGGTGAACGTGGTGCGGGCCACGATCGAGGCCTTGGCCAGCCTGCG
Organism: uncultured Chloroflexia bacterium; assembly: GCA_963816215.1. GTDB lineage: Bacteria > Chloroflexota > Limnocylindria > QHBO01 > QHBO01 > DASTEQ01. The sequence continues at coordinate 22,812 of CAWFKB010000002.1, forward strand.
CTCGGCCGATGAGATCGCCGGTCGCCGCGGCAAGACCGCCGAACAGCTGCTGGGCAAGCGTGCCGCCGAGGCCGCCCGCCAGCCGCACGTCTACGTCGAGCGCCCCCAGCAGATGCTCGGAGGCCCGCCCCGTGGCCGCTAAGGGCACCCCCGGCGACGCAGCCAAGCTCCGCGTGACCTGGGTCAAGTCGACCATCGGTCACAAGGCGGCTGCGCGCGGCACCATCGCGGCGCTCGGCCTGCACCGTCTGCACCAGACGGTCGAGGTGGTGGACACCCCGCAGGCGCGGGGCATGATCCGCCGCGTCGCGTTCCTGGTCGAGGTGCAGGAGCCGGTCACCGGCGAGGAGCAGGCATGAAGCTCCATGACCTCAAGCCGGCTCGCGGGTCGCACACACCCGCCAAGCGGGTGGGGCGCGGACATGGCTCGGGCAAGGGCAAGACCGCCGGACGAGGCACCAAGGGCCAGAAGTCGCGTGCCGGTGGCGGGATCCCGGCCTGGTTCGAGGGCGGCCAGACCCCGCTCCACATCCGCACCCCCAAGCTCCACGGCTTCCGCAACCGCGGACGGGTGGAGTATGCCGCGGTCAACCTGGCCAGCCTGACCGAGGTCGAGGCCGGAACCCTGATCACCCCCGACGTGCTGATCCACGACGGGCTGGTCCGCCGCTCCAAGTCCAAGGCCCTGCCAGTCAAGATCCTGGGCAACGGTGACGCACCCAAGGGCGTAACCATCCATGCCCACGCGTTCTCTCGCTCGGCGCTCGACAAGCTCGCCGCCGCCGGCTCCAGCGTGCAACGCATCAGCTGGCCCGATGGCGCCCCCGTAGACGAGGAAGCCGAGGCAGCCGCCAAAGCGGAGGCGGAAGCCAAGTCTGCCGCCCGAAAGAAGAAGAAGCTCTTGAAGAAGGGGAAGGGCACGCCTCGAGCCGCGGCCACGGAGGCGACCGATGGAGCCGCCGATTCCGCTCCCCCGACCGAAGCTGCGGCCGAAGCGGCAGCAGACGGTGAGACCCCGGACCAGGAGGCAGCCGCCGAGGGCGACGCCGAGTGATTCAGTCGGTCGTCACCGCGCTCCAGGCCCCGGACATCCGGCGGAAGATCCTCTTCACCGCCTTCATCCTGCTCATCTTCCGGGTCCTGACCGCGGTCCCGGTCCCCAACGTGGACCAGGCGCGCCTATCAGAGCTGTTCGCCACCAACCAGCTGCTGGCCCTGCTCGACATCTTCTCCGGTGGTGGGCTGGCGACGGCCTCGATCATCGGTCTGGGCCTGAACCCGTACATCAACGCCAGCATCATCATGCAGCTCATGCAGGGCGTGATCCCGCGCCTGGGGGAGCTGCAGCGCGAGGGTGAATACGGACGCAACAAGCTCCAGCAGTACACCCGCTACCTGACCGTCCCCCTGGCCTTCGCCCAGGGCTTTGGCTTCTCGGTCCTGCTCCAGAACGCTGGGGTCATCCCGGTCAGCCCGTTCTTCAGCTTCGAGACCTTCTCGCTGCTCATCGCCTGGACCGCGGGCACGATCATGCTCATGTGGCTGGGCGAGCTCATCAGCGAGCGTGGCCTGGGCAACGGCATCAGCTTCATCATCTTTGCCGGCATCGTGGGCCGCCTTCCCGACCAGGCGGGACCGATCATTTCCGCCCCTGACGGCCTCCTGCGCATCGCGCCGTTCATCGTGGTCGCGGTGATCATCATCGCCGCGGTCGTGTTCGTGAACGAAGGTCAGCGGCGCATCCCGGTCCAGTACGCCTCGCGCGTCCGTGGCCGGAGGATGTACCAGGGGCAGACCCAATATCTGCCCATGAAGGTCACCATGGCCGGCGTGATCCCGATCATCTTCGCGGTCAGCATCCTGCTGTTCCCGGCCCAGATCGCCCAGTACTTCACGACCAGCACGAACGAGGTGGTCGCCAACGTCGCGACCTGGATCAGCACCGTCCTGAGCCCCCAGACCCCGATCGTGTATGGCCTGCTGTACTTCAGCCTCGTCGTGTTCTTCACCTACTTCTACACCGCGTTCCAGTTCCGTCCGGATCAGACAGCTGACTTCCTGCGCAAGAACGGCGGCTTCATTCCGGGCATCCGACCGGGCAAGCCCACCGAGGACTTCCTGGCCAGGGTGGCGAACCGGATCACCCTGGGCGGAGCCTTGTTCCTGGGCGCCATTGCCGTCACCCCGCTGATCGTGTCAGCCTTCATCCCGGGCACCGAGGGCATCCGCCTGGGCGGGACGAGCGTCCTGATCGTGGTCTCGGTCGTGGTCGAGACCATGAAGCAGCTCGAGGCCCAGATGATGATGCGCAACTACGAGGGATTCATGCGGTGACCGATCTGGCCGGGCGCCCGCTCTACGTTCTCCTCGGTGCCGTCGGCGCCGGCAAGGGGACCCAGGCTGCGGCCCTGGCCGACGACCGGGGATTGCTGCACCTGTCCACCGGCGACCTGTTCCGCCGCGCCATCCGCGAGGGATCGCCCCTCGGAGAGGTGGCCCAGGGCTACATGCGCCGCGGGGAGCTGGTGCCCGACGAGATCACGATCCGGATGGTGGCCGAGGCGCTCCGCGAACCTCGCGCAGCGGCGGGCGTCGTGTTCGACGGATTCCCTCGAACCGGGGCCCAGGCCGAGGCCCTCGACGAGCTGCTGACCGAGACGGGGGAGCGGGTGGCGCGCGCGATCCTGATCGAGGTCCCCGAGGACGCGCTCGTGAGCCGCGTCGCCGGGCGGTGGGTCTGCCCCCAGTGCGGCACCCCGTACCACATCACCGACGACCCACCGACCACGGCCGGCGTCTGCAACAAGGACGGCACTGCGCTCGTCCAGCGCGACGATGACAGGCCCGACGTGTTCCGCGCCCGTCTCCGGGAGCAGATCCCGCCCATGGAGGACGTCATGGCCCATTACGCCGCCTCGGGTCGGCTGACGCGGGTCGACGGCCATGGCTCGATCAGCGCCGTGGCGGGCGCCGTTCGCTCGGCCCTGCGGGAGTCGAGTGAAGTCTGAGGTGGGGATCCCGCTGCGCCGGGCGACGGCAACCATCAAGCGTCCCGAGGAAGTGGCCCGCATGCGCCAGGCCGGCCTCATCCTGGTGACCCTGCTCGACAAGCTGGAGGCCGCCCTGGCCGCCGGGGTGAGCACCGCCGAGCTGGACGCCATCGCGGTCGACCACATTCGCGACGCGGGTGCCACGTCCTCGTTCTTGGGCTACGGGAGCAACCCGCCCTTCCCGGCCACCATCTGCACCTCGATCAACGACGAGGTGGTGCACGGTATCCCGTCGTCGCGCGTCCGCATCGAGGACGGCGACCTCGTCAGTCTTGACGTGGGCTGCATCTGGCAGGGGTGGCACGCGGACTGCGCGCGGACCTTTGCCATCGGTTCGGTGAGTCCGGAGGCGGCGACCCTGGTCGCCGCCACCCGAGACGCCTTGTCGGCCGGGATCGCGGCCGCCGTCCCGGGCAACCGGCTGGGCGACGTCGGGGCAGCCATCGAGGCCGTGGCCGTCGAGCATGGATACGGAATCGTCCGCCCGTTCGTGGGCCACGGGATCGGGACCGCCATGCACGAAGAGCCCCAGGTCCCGAACTACGGCCGGCCCGGAACAGGGATGCGCCTGGAAGTCGGCCTGTGCCTGGCCATCGAACCGATGTTCAACCTCGGCGGCGACGACGTGCGGCTCCTCGACGACGGTTGGACGGTCGCGACCGCGGACGGGTCGCTGTCGGCCCATTTCGAGGACACCATCGTCATCGGTCCATCTGGAGCCGAGCGGCTCACGGCGTAGCGCCCTTTGCCCCATGACCGGGCGTGGTCAGGGAGCTGGGTCACCCGTACACTGGTCTGCCGCGCCGTTGGCGCAATGACACGTGCCGGAGGATTCGCACATGGCTGGCTCGTTCGTGTTGATGAAGAGCGCAAATGGACAGTTCTACTTCGTGCTGAAGGCCGCCAACGGCCAGGTGATCGCTCAGTCGGAGATGTACAACTCGAAGCAGGCCGCGCAGGACGGCATCGCATCGGTCAAAGCCAATGCGCCGGATGCCGACGTTGACGACAAGACCGCGGAGTAGGCGAACGACGATCCCGACCGTGTGGGCCGCCGTTCGATGACCGACGCCTTCGCCGAAGCGATCGCGGTCGGCTACGGATTCGAGGATCCCGCTGTCGTGCTTGGAGCCGGCATGCACGACGGGACGACCTACCCCCAGGCCACGATCCGGGTCCCGCTGTCGATGCTGAACCGGCACGGGCTGGTGGCCGGCGCGACCGGGACCGGCAAGACGAAGACATTGCAGGTCATGGCCGAGCAGCTCGCGCTGGCCGGCGTGCCCGTGTTCATCAGCGACATCAAGGGGGATATCTCGGGTCTCGGCGCGCCGGGCGCATCCAACGACAAGGTGACCGCGCGCGTCGCGGCCTTGGGCCTGACAGACTTCGCACCCCGGGCGTTTCCGGTGGAGTTCTTCACCCTGGTCCGTGACAAGCCCGGAGTGCGCCTGCGGGCCTCGGTGCAGTCCTTCGGGCCCATCCTGTTCGCCAAGGTTCTCGAGCTGAACGAGACGCAGGAGAGCGTCCTCGCGGTGGCCTTCAAGTACGCCGAGGATAAGGGCATGCCGCTCGTCGACCTGGGCGACCTGCGGGCGCTGCTGAACCACCTGGACAGCGACGAGGGAAAGGCCGAAATGGACGCCTATGGCGGCGTCTCCTCGGCTTCTGTCGGGGTGATGATCCGGAAGATCGTGGGCCTCGAGCAGCAGGATGCCGACGCGTTCTTCGGCCAACCCGAATTCGACGTGGCCGACTTCCTCCGCGTCAACGCCGACGGGTTGGGGCTCATCAGCGTCCTCGAGCTGGCCGACATGCAGGATCGACCGATCCTTTTCTCGACGTTCCTGATGTGGCTGCTTGCACGTCTGTATCAGACCCTGCCGGAGGTTGGAGACCTCGAGCGACCGAAGCTCGTGTTCTTCTTCGACGAGGCGCACCTTCTCTTCCGAGACGCGAGCAAGGCGTTCCTGCAGCAGATCGAGCTGGTCGCTCGGCTCATCCGGTCCAAGGGGGTTGGCGTCTTCTTTGTGACCCACGCGCCCAAAGACGTCCCGTCCGAGGTCCTGGGCCAGCTCGGGAACCGCGTCCAGCATGCGTTGAGGGCATTCACCCCCGACGACCTGGAGGTTGTGAAGGCAACCGCCGAAACCTTCCCGGTCAGTGCGTTCTACGACGTCGAGCGGGAGCTCACCCAGCTCGGAATCGGGGAGGCGCTGGTGACGGCGTTGAGTCCCAGGGGAATCCCCACGCCAACGGCTCGAACCATGATGCGCCCGCCGATGTCGCTCATGGCCCAGCTGGGCCCGGCGGCCATGGCGTCCGTCGTGAGCGCGTCGCCCCTCGTTCCACGCTACGCGCGCGACGCAACGCCGCGATCGGCCGAGGAGATGCTGAAACAGCCAACGGTGGAGGTCCATGAGCCGCCATCGGCGCCGTCGAGCAGCGGTCGCAAGCATTCGACCCATGCTCCCGAGCGGGGCGTTGACTGGGGTGACGTGGCACAGGAAGGAGCCCGCTTTGCGCGAAGCGGAACCTTCAACACGATCCTGCGCTCGGTCCTCAAGGCCCTCGGCCCACGTCGCTAGGCCGACCCGAGGAGCTAGTCCGGGATCACGACGCCTGCCAGGTCTTCTTTGGGCTGCGGAAAGGACGGGTTCATCCGTCCTGCCGTGTCAGCCACGATCCGCGCCACCGCCAGGTCGCGGTACCAGTTTCGGTTGGCGGGGATCACGAACCACGGCGCCTGGTCGGTAGAGGTCCTCGACAGGGCCTCCTCGTAGGCGGCCATGTACCTATCCCAGTGTTTCCGGGTCTCGAGGTCACCGAGGCGGAACTTCCAGCGCTTCGCAGGATCCTCGAGCCGTTCCTGGAACCGCTCGCGCTGCTCGTCGCGGCTGATGTGGAGCAGGAATTTCAGAATCGTGGTCCCTTCCGCGGCCAGGAGCTGCTCGAACTCGGCGATGAGCTGGTATCGGGCGCGCCATACCGATTCGGGCGCCAGCTCCGCGACGCGGACCACGAGCACGTCCTCGTAGTGGCTTCGATTGAATATGCCGATCCGTCCCCGACCCGGAACTTCGGCATGCACGCGCCATAGGAAGTCGTGCGCCAGCTCGTTTTCGGTGGGCACGCCAAACGAGGTGACCTGAGTTCCCTGCGGGTTGAACGCGGTGAACACGCTCCGAATGACCCCGTCCTTGCCACCGGCGTCGAGTGCCTGGAGCACGATCAGCAGGGATCGTCGCCGCTCCGCCCACAGACGCTCCTGGAACTCGGACAACTCGCCCCGCAGCGACAGAAGCTCCGCTTCGGCCGCCTCGCGATCGCCCTTGAATCCCGGCGTCTTGCCGGGTTCGATGGCGCCCAGGTCGACCGGCCCTCCGGACGGGACGCGGAGCGACCGGGCGAAGGCGCTCAGGTCGGCCAGATTTGGTATGGCAGGCACGGTCGAATCGCTCCTCACGCCATTAATATTTTCTCGATCGGCCTCGTTGCTCACCACGAGTGCGCTGTGTATACTCGTCGTTCCGGTCGCCGGGTGCGGCGGCCTTTCCGTGTGTCCCCCCATTGAATCAGTCATCCCCGCGAACGAGGGTGCGTAGCGCTTGCCGAAAAAGGATGCGATCGAGGTCGAAGGCGAGGTGATCCTCCCGTTGCCCAACGCGATGTTCAAGGTGCGACTGGAGAACGGTCACGAAGTCCTGGCCCACATCTCCGGAAAGCTCCGCAAGAACTTCATCCGCATCCTTCCCGGCGACACCGTCCGCGTGGAGCTGAGTCCCTACGACCTCACCCGGGGTCGAATCACGTACAGGATGCGATGAAGGTTTCTGCCTCGGTCAAGCCGCGTTGCGAGCGTTGCAAGGTCATTCGACGCTCGGGTGTCGTGCTGGTCATCTGTCGCATCCCCAAGCACCGGCAGCGGCAGGGCTAGGCGCGCATGGCACGCATCGCCGGCATCGACATTCCCCGTGAGAAGCGGGTGATCATCTCGTTGACCTACATCCACGGCATCGGCCCGGCCACCGCGGCCAAGGTCGTGGCCGCCGCCAACGTCTCGCCCGACGCCCGCGTTCGGGACCTGACCGAGGAGGAGGTCACCCGCCTCCGCGACATCATCGACAAGCGATACCGCGTGGAGGGCGACGTCCGCCGCGAGGTGAGCATGAACATCAAGCGCCTGATGGAGATCGGCGCCTATCGCGGCGTCCGCCACCGACGCAACCTGCCGTCCCGCGGGCAGCGCACCAAGACCAATGCCCGTCAGCGCCGCGGCTCGCGCAAGACGGTCGGCGTCCGCCGCAAGAAGTAACGGAGTCTCATGGCAGAGCGAAAGCGTGCGACGCGTACGAAGAAGCGCGAGAAGAAGAACGTCCCGGTTGGGCACGCCCACATCCAGGCCACCTTCAACAACACGATCGTGACCATCACCGATCCCGGTGGCGGCGTGCTCGCGTGGGGAAGCGCCGGGCTGGTGGGCTTCAAGGGCTCGCGCAAGAGCACCCCATACGCGGCCGCCCAGACCGCCGAACTCGCCGCCCGCAAGGCGATGGAGCACGGCGTCCGCCAGGTCGAGGTATTCGTCAAAGGCCCCGGCGCGGGACGTGAGCAGGCCATCCGCTCCCTCCAGGCGGCCGGCCTGGAGGTCACGGCCATCACCGACGTGACCCCCATCCCGCACAACGGCTGCCGCCCTCCCAAGCGGCGGCGGGTGTAGCCCGATGGCTCGATACACCGATCCGGTCTGCCGCATCTGCCGACGCGAGGGGCTCAAGCTCTTCCTGAAGGGCAGCCGCTGCTATTCGAAGAAGTGCTCGTTCGAGCGGCGCAGCACGCCGCCCGGCATGAACCCCACCCGTCGCCGCAAGGTGAGCGAGTTCGGGCTCCAGATGCGCGAGAAGCAGCGGGTCCGCCGCAGCTACTCGGTCCTCGAGCGCCAGTTCCGCAACTACTTCCGTGACGCGGAGCGCCAGCGGGGGATGACCGGCGAGAACCTGCTCCGCCTGCTGGAGATGCGCCTGGACAACGTCGTGTACCGGATGGGCTTCGCCAGCTCGCGGGCCCAGGCCCGCCAGCTCGTGACCCACGGCCACTTCAGCATCAACGGTCGCGCCACCAAGTCGCCCAGCTACCAGACGTCGGTCGGCGATCGGATCGAGGTCCGTGACACGCGCCGCAGCCGCGTCTTCTTCCAGACCGCGCCCGAGACCATGCGCGCGGCCCAGGTTCCGGATTGGGTCAGCAACGACCCCTCGAAGCTGTCCGGGACCATCCTTGCCCAACCCACCCGTGAGCAGATGCCCATGGAGTTCAACGAGCAGCTTGTCGTCGAGTACTACTCGCGCTAGGAGTTCCCCTTGCTGATGATGATCGAACCCGAATCCACACCGCGCATTGAAGAGGTCGAGGCCGAAGGCACCTCCGGCCGCTTCGAGATCCAGCCCCTGGCCGCCGGCTACGGCGTCACGCTGGGCAATGCGCTGCGGCGCGTGCTGCTGTCCTCGCTGGAGGGCGCGGCGGTGACGTCGATCCAGATCGCGAACGTGTTCCACGAGTTCAGCACGATTCCCGCGGTCAAGGAAGACGTGACCCAGATCGTGCTGAACATGAAGAAGATCCGCCTCCGCTCGTTCGCCCCCCATCCGGTGACTCTCAAGCTGATCAAGCACGGCGCCGGCCACGTGACCGCGGGCGACATTGCCGAGTCGGCCGACGTGGAGATCGTCAATCCGGAGCTGGAGATCCTGACCCTCGACTCGGATGCGGGCTCCATCGAGATGGACCTGACGATCGAGACCGGCGTCGGCTACCGCGCCGCGGAGCACACCGAGGAGATGCCCATCGGCGTCATCCCGGTCGACGCCATCTTCTCTCCGGTCCGCCGCGTGAACTTCTCGGTCGAGAACACCCGCGTCGGCCAGATGACGAACTTCGACAAGCTGACCCTCGAGATCGAGACCGATGGGACCTCGACCCCGCAGGCGGCGCTGGCCCAGGCGGCCGCGATCCTGGTTCGCGAGTTCAGCCGCTTCGCCGACATCGGCCGCCCATCGGTCAGCACCGGCGACGACGTTCCGGCACCGCTGGCCGCCAGCCTGCTGGATGCGCCCATCGAGGAGCTGGATCTCCCGATGCGCGCCTACAACAGCCTGAAGCGCAACAACATCACCAAGATCGGACAGCTCCTCGCCCTGGGTGACGACGAGCTGCTTCGGATGCGGAACTTCGGCAAGAAGAGCCTCGACGACCTGAAGGAGCGCCTCGCCCTGCGCGGGTTCATCGCTCCCGAAGACGGCGCGCCCATGGCCGACGAGGCGGATCTTCCCGCCGCGGCCGAGATGGACGAGGCCGTGGCCGCCGAGATGGACCGCGAGGCTTAAGACCGACCGATGCCGCACCGTATCGCAGGACGCAAGTTCAGCCGCGCCACCGCCCATCGCGAGCACATGCTCGCCAACCTGGCGGTGTCCGTGCTGCGCTACGAGAAGCTGAAGACGACCGAGGCCAAGGCCAAGGAAGTGCGAGGGGTAGTGGACCACCTGATCGTCGTCGCCAAGCGCGGCGACCTGCCGGCCCGCCGGCAGTTGGTGGCCCAGCTGCCGAATGAGCCGCTCATCATCGAAAAGCTGATGGGCGAACTGGCTGCCAAGTACGCGGAACGAGGATCGGGCTTTACGCGCATCACGCGGCTCGGCCCCCGTCTCGGGGACTCGGCGACCATGGTCCAGATCGAGCTCGTCTAGGCGGGCTCGGTCGACCGAACAACCGAAGAGCTCGTGGCTTCCCCGGCGCACCGTTGTGCCCGGGCGGTCATCGAGTACGACGGGACGGCATTCGCCGGCTCGCAGCGCCAACCGCAGCAGCGGACGGTGCAGGGCGAGCTGGAGGAGGCCATTAACAGACTGACCGGCGAACGGGTTTCGATCCGATTCGCCGGACGCACCGATGCCGGCGTGCATGCCACGGGGCAGGTGATCGCCTTCTGTCTGACAGGCCGCTCTCACAAGGAGTGGCTGGGGTGGACTGAGCTCAAGCGACGCCTGAACGGGGGCCTGCCACCGGACGTGGTGGTTCGCTCGCTGCGGGCCGCGACGCCGGGGTTCGATCCCCGGCGAGACGCTCGCTCCCGAACGTATCGCTATCGGATCCGTGAAGGCGGCGACCGCCGTCCCACGGAACGGCATCGGGAGCTCGAGATTCCCGATCGCCTGGACGTGGCGGCCATGCGGGCCGCGGCGCACCGGATGATCGGGGAGCGGGACTTTGCCGCTCTCGGCAGCGACTCGCGGGGTCGGACGGTCCGCCACCTGAAGGCGGTCACCATTCGACGACGCGGAACCGCGATCGAGATCACGGTGACCGCCAACGCGTTCCTGCGCCGGATGGTGCGGAGCATGGTGGCGATCCTCGTGGCGGCAGGGCGAGGGCAGATCACGGCCGACGAGGTCACCGATCTGCTCGAGGTCCCGCAGCGCGCCCTCAAGGGACGAGCCGTGCCCGCCCAGGGGCTCACCCTCGAGCGAGTAAGGTTTGGAAAAGGAGAATCGACAGCATCGTGAAGACATATGCGGTCAAGGCCAGCGAGATCGAGCACGGTTGGTGGCTCATTGACGCCGCCGATCAGCCTCTCGGTCGTATGGCCACGCGTGTCGCGACCTTGCTGTCGGGCAAGCACAAGCCCACCTGGTCGCCCCACCTCGACACCGGGGACCACGTGGTCGTGATCAACGCATCCCGGATCAAGGTCACCGGCAACAAGCTGGCCCAGAAGCGCTACTACCGCCATTCGAACTACCCCGGCGGGCTCCGCGAGGAGAGCCTCGAGGATCTGCTCGCCCGCAAGCCGGAGCGGGTGGTCGAGAAGGCGGTGCGCGGCATGCTGCCGCGCAACAAGCTCGGCGACGCGATGTACCGCAAGCTGCGGGTCTACCCCGGTGCCGACCATCCCCACCAGGCGCAGCGCCCCGGCGCCGCCGCTGACCAGGAGCAGGAGGCTTCGTGAGCGCCAACTACCTGTACGGGACCGGCCGACGGAAGACGTCGGTCGCCCGTGTCCGGCTGCTCCCCGGTGACGGGAGCATCACGATCAACGGCAAGCCGGCGGACGTGTACTTCGGCGGTGAGACCGCGGTGACCGGCCTGACCGCTCCGTTCCGCGTGACCGACACCGAGGGCCGCTATGCGGCGAGCATCCTGGTGGCCGGTGGCGGCATCTCGGGGCAGGAGGGCGCCATTCGCCATGGCATTGCCCGCGCCCTGCTGGCCGGCCATCCCGACTTCCGTTCCTCGCTCCGCGAAGCGGGGTTCCTGACCCGTGACCCGCGGGCCAAGGAGCGCAAGAAGTACGGTCTGAAGCGGGCTCGCAAGGCGCCGCAGTACACCAAGCGCTGATCACTCACCCCGCTCCGATGGGGGCTCGGGGGAGGGGCTGGTACCATTGATGGCCGTCCGCAGCGGAGCTCCTGCCTGATCGTGCCGGAGAGCATCAGCGACTTCCTGAACACGTTCCTGCGCGGCACCTGGCTCTCGATCGTCGACATCGTCGTCGTCGCGATCCTGATCTACTGGCTGTTCGTGCTCATTCGGGGCACCCGCGCGGTCCGCATCCTCATCGGTCTGTCGATCGTGGCCCTGGTGTACCTGGCCGCCCAGGCGCTCGACCTGGTCCTGCTGTCCACGCTGCTCCAGGCCGGTGCGGTGGTGGGCCTGTTCGCGGTCGTGGTCGTGTTCCAGCCCGAGCTGCGGCGCGGACTCGAGCAGATCGGTCGGATGGGATCCCTGAACCGTCTCTTCGTGTCGCCCGAGGTCTCGGCCGCCGATACCGTTGCCCGCGAGGTCTCGCGCGCGGCACGCCTGCTGGCCGGGTCGCACCACGGGGCGCTGATCGTGATCGAGCGCGAAACAGGCCTGCACGACCTGACGGCCGAGTCTGGCGTCCCGATCAACGCCGATCTCCACGCCGAGCTGCTCTCGACCATCTTCTATCACGGCACCGCGCTCCACGACGGCGCGGTGGTCATCTCGGGCAACAAGATCGTGGCCGCCGGCGTCCTGCTCCCGCTCAGCCAAAACGTGCTCGACAGCGAGCGCTACGGCACCCGTCACCGGGCCGCGATCGGGATCAGCGAGCAGACCGATGCCCTGATCGTGGTCGTCAGCGAGGAGACCGGCTCGATCTCGCTCGTCGTGCGCGGCCGGATCGAGCGCAATTTGAGCGAGGATCGGCTGCGTCGGCGGATCTTCAGCCTGATCCGTCCCCAGGCCCCGCGCCAGGCAGCCCCCCTGCTGCGCCGGACGCTCGAGGGCCGATGGGGGATGCCCGAGGTCGAGCCGCCTGACGCGCCCATTGATCCGGAAGATCGGGTCGTGCCCACGGTGGCGGCCGCCGAGACGACCGAGGTCGCCGAGGCCGTCGTCGCCCCGGGCGCAGCCGAGGTTGGGCAGAGCGCACAGGGCGCGCAGAGCGGGCAAGCCGGGCCGGCCGTGGCCAGCGGAGAGCGCCGCGCCTGATGGCCTGGCTCCTGCGCAACTGGCCGCTCAAGCTGGGCGCCCTGCTGCTGTCGATCCTGCTCTACGCGGGCCTGGTGTACTCCGGCTCGTTTACCGAGCAGCAGGCGGCCGGGGTGCCCATTCGGGCCACCAACCAGCCGCTCAACACGTACCTGCTCACCGGGGAGCTGGGCACCATCGACGTGGGCTACCGCGCGTCGGCCGCGGCGGCGGGCGGCGTGACGAACGCGACCTTCAGCGCATCGGTCGACCTCGAGGCCTACGACATGACCCAGGCCGGCGAGCCGCAGCTCCTTCCCGTGGACGTCCGCTCGCTGGACGAGGAGGTCACCGTCCTCGACTACTCGCCGCGCGAGATCTCGGTGATCCTCGACCGATTGGCCGTGCGCTCGGTCCGGGTCACGGTCGATCGCGGCGAGGTGCCGCCCGGCCTGGAGATCGGGACGCCTGAGGTCCTGCCCGACACCGTCCAGGCCCAGGGGCCAGAAAGCCGGCTGCGGCTCGTGACCCGGGCCCTGGCCCGCGTTCGGATCGACCCATCGGGCATCGACATCAACGAGCAGGTGGATCTCATCCCGGTCGACGTCGACGGCAACCCGGTGGCCGCGGTCGAGCTCTCGCCGGGGAGCGTGACGATCCAGATCGAGGTCAGCACGGCCGAGACGTCCAAGACGGTCCCTGTCACGCCGAATCTCCAGGGCACCCTGCCGGCGGGCCTCACCCTGACCAGTGTGTCCACCAGCCCGGCCGCGGTGACCTTGTTCGGGGCACCGGACGTCCTGGGCGGGATCACGAGCATTGCCACCGAGCCCATCGACCTGGGCGCGGTGAACACCAGCAGCGACCTGCAGCGCGCGCTCGTGCTCCCGGACGAGACGCGCCTGGGTGATGGGGTGGAGGACCAGGTCACGGTCTCGGTGGCGGTGACCGCCGAGCAGGCGAGCCGCACCATCCTGGCCGGTCCGGTGTGCCAGAACGTGACGGCCGGCCTCGTCTGCCAGCCCCAGGTCAGCCAGATCCCGGTCACGGTCAGCGGACCGCGGGCCGTGGTCGCGGCCCTCACCCCCGCCCAGGTGGTCCCCATCCTGAACATGGCCGGCCAGGCGGAGGGCACCCACCAGGTGACCCCCACCGTGACCCTGCCCAACGGCGTCACGCTGGCCGTGCCGCTGACCCCGATCCCGGTGGTGCTCGCCACCGGCGGGCCCTAGGCCGCCGGCCGCCCCGAATGGGACGCCTCTTCGGCACCGATGGCATCCGCGGCGTTGCCAACGTCGACCTGACCCCCACCCTGGCCTATGACCTGGGCCGGGCCCTGGGCCACTTTGCCGACGGCGCCGGGAAGAGCATCGTGGTCGGGCGGGATACCCGCCGCTCCGGCGAAATGCTCGTCTCGGCGCTCGCCGCGGGCCTCACCTCGGTGGGGACCGATGTCGTGGACCTGGGGGTCGTCACCACGCCCTGCCTGGCCTATGCCGCCGAGCACGGCGAGCACGTGGCCGGGGTCATGGTGTCCGCCTCGCATAACCCGCCCGACGACAACGGGCTGAAGGTCGTCAGCGGCGGCCGCAAGATGGACGACGAGGCCGAGGAGCGCCTCGAGCACCTCATCTTCCAGGCCGAGAGCCTGCCCGGCCCGACCAACGCGGGGCTGGGCCGGGTCCGGCACGACAGCTCGGCGGTGGCCGCCTACCGCGAGCACCTGGCCGCCATCACGGGGACCATGCTCGAGGGGCTGCGCATCGGCGTGGATTCGGCCAACGGCTCCGCGTCCGAGTTCGCCCCGGCCCTGTTCGAGTCCCTGGGCGCGACCGTGGTGGCCATCCACAGCGACCCGGACGGCGCAAACATCAACGTGGGAGGCGGCGCGACGGATCCATCGGCCCTGGCCGCGGCGGTCCGGTCGGAGGGCCTGGCCCTGGGCTTCGCCTTCGACGGCGACGCGGACCGCTGTGTCGCAGTGACGGGCGAGGGGGCGGTGGTGGATGGCGACGGGGTGATGGGCATCTGCGCCCTGCAGCGCCTGGCGGCGGGCACCCTGGCCGAGCACACCCTGGTCGTATCGGTCATGAGCAACGACGGGCTGGTGCAGACCGTCGAGGCGGCCGGGGGCCGCGTCCTGCGCGCTCCGGTGGGCGATCGGCACATCCTGGAGGCCATGGAGCGCTCGGGGGCCATGCTCGGTGGGGAGCAGTCGGGCCACGTCATCTTCCGCGACCTGGCGTCCACCGGCGACGGCCTGCTGACGGCCATCCAGGTCGTGGCCGCCCTCCACGCCGAGCCCGGATCCACGCTCGGCGAGCTGGCCGCCCGAATTCGGAGGCTCCCGCAGGTGGTGATAAACTCCGACGTCCGCCACAAGGACCAGTGGCAGGTCGACCCGCTGTTCGCCGAAGCGGTGACTGCGGCAATCGCCCGGCTGGGCAGTCGGGGACGGATTCTCGTCCGCGCTTCAGGCACCGAGCCCACGCTCCGGATCATGGTCGAAGGTGAGGAGCCCGACGAGATCGCCACCATCGCCAAGGAACTCGCCGACCTGGCGACCGCCAGACTGAACTAGCGGAGCCACGAGGCAGGCATGTGCGGCATCGTCGGGTACGTGGGTCCGCGTGACGCGGCGCCCATCCTGCTCGAGGGCCTTCGACGGCTCGAATATCGCGGCTACGACTCGGCCGGCATCGCGGTGCGGACCGATAACGGGACCGTCTTCGTCGAGAAGCGCGCGGGCAAGCTCCACAACCTGACCGATCACCTCAACGGCTCCACGCCGGTCGGTCATCCGGGCATCGCCCACACCCGATGGGCGACCCACGGCGCCCCGAACGACCTGAACGCCCATCCCCACGCCGACTGCACCGGGAAGCTGGCGCTCATCCACAACGGGATCATCGAGAACTACGCCGAGATTCGTGATCGGCTGGCCGCCTCCGGCCACACCTTCACCTCCGAGACCGATACCGAGGTCCTCGCCCACCTGATCGAGGAGCGCTACAGCGGCGACCTGGTCGAGGCCGTCCGCCAGGCGCTGGGCCAGGTGCAGGGGGCATACGCCATCGGTGTCATGCACACCGACCACCCCGACCTGATCGTGGGCGCCCGCATGAACGTGCCGCTCATCGTGGGCCTGGGAGAGGGCGAGGGCTTCCTGGCCAGCGACGTGCCGGCCATCCTGGAGCACACGAGGCGGATGATCATCCTGCACGAGGGCGACATCGCCGCCGTGACCCCCACCGGGACCCGGGTCATCGATCTCGAGGGCCACGAGCTCCAGCGCGAGGTGACCGAGATCACCTGGAACCTGGAGGCCGCCGAGAAGGACGGCTTCGCCCATTTCACGCTCAAGGAGATCTACGAGCAGCCGCACGCCATCCAGGAAGCGCTGCGCGGCCGGGTCGACGGGCGCGGCGCCCTCCACCTGCCGGAGCTCGACGCCATCGAGCAGAAGCTGCGCGACGCGGACCGGATCTACCTCGTGGCCTGTGGCACTGCCCATTACGCCAGCGACGTGGGCGCGTACCTGCTCCAGCAGTGGGTTGGGCTGCCGGCGGTGTCGGTCATCGGTTCCGAGATGCGCTATGCGCCGCCGCCCATCACCGACAAGACCGTGGTCATCAGCGTCAGCCAGTCCGGGGAGACGGCCGACACGATTGCCCCCACCCGCCTGGCCCGCGAGCGGGGGGCCACGGTCGTGGTCGTCACCAACGTGGTGGGCAGCGCGCTGACCCGCGACGGAGACGCCACGGTCTACCTCCAGGCCGGGCCCGAGATCGGGGTCGCCTCGACCAAGGCCTTTGCCACCCAGGTCCTCGTGCTCCAGATGGTCGCCCTCCATCTCGCCCAGCTGCGCGGCACGCTGACTGCGTCCCAACTGGTCACCTACGGCCTTGGCCTGCGGGCCCTGCCCCGTGCGGCGGTTGCGGCCCTCGATTGCGCCCAGCAGGTTCGTGACATCGCCAGCCGCTGGGCCAAGGTGAACGTCCAGGACGTCATGTACATCGGTCGCGGTGTCGGCTTCCCGATTGCCATGGAAGGCGCCCTCAAGCTCAAGGAGCTGTCGTACGTCCATGCCGAGGGCTATGCCGCCGGCGAGCTGAAGCACGGACCGATCGCCCTGCTCGACGCGGACACACCGCTGGTCGCGATCGTGACCCGCGGCGCGGTGTACGAGAAGGTCGTCTCCAACGTGTCCGAGGCCCGCGCCCGTCAGGCCCCGGTGGTGGCCGTCGCCACGGCGGGCGACGAGCAGATCGGCGCGTACGCCGACGACGTGCTGTTCGTCCCCGAGACGCTCGAGGAGCTTTCGCCGGTGATCAGCGTCCTCCCGCTCCAGCTCCTCGCCTACGAGGTGGCCGTGTCGCGCGGGACCGATGTCGACCAGCCGCGCAACCTGGCCAAGTCGGTCACCGTCGAGTAACGGTCGGGTGGGCGACGCCCGATGAGCCGCCACGAGCTGGGCGTGGACCTGATCGACATCGAGCGGATCGCGCAGACCCTCGAGCGCCATCCGACACGGTTTCGCCGCCGCGTCCTGACCGATCGCGAAGACCGATACTGCGGCAACAAGATCGAACGCGTGGCCGGCCGCTGGGCGGCCAAGGAGGCGGTGAGCAAGGTGCTGGGCCTGGGCGTCCGAGGCGTCGGGTGGCGCGAGATCGAGGTCCTGCCCAATTTCGCCGGCCAGCCGCAGGTCCTGCTCCACGGGCGCGCGGCGGCGCGGGCGGCCCGGCTGGGGATTGGCGAAGTCACCGTGTCCATCTCGCACGAGCGGAAGATGGCCGTGGCGGTGGCCATGGCCGACCGGCCCACGGAGGGCTAGCGGGGCATGGCTGACGACGGCGCGCTGACCCTCACCCCGCGCTGGGTGGCGGACCATCTGCCGCCGCGCCCCGAGCGTGGCCACAAGGGCACGTTCGGCCGGGTCCTGGTCATCGCCGGGTCGTTGGAGTTCGCCGGGGCGGCGCTGCTCACCGGCCTGGGCGCCGCCCGAGCGGGCGCGGGTCTGGTGTGCCTCGCCACCCCCGAATCGGTGGGGCTCCGTCTCCTGGGCCTCGTTCCCGAGCTCACCTCGCTCCTGCTCCCCGAGGAAGCGGTGGGGCTCGTGGCTCCCGCGGGCTGGCGCCAGCTCGACGCGGCCACGCGCGAATTCGACGCAGTGGTCGTTGGCCCCGGTCTCGGCCGCCATGCCGCCACCCTGCGCCGAACCGCGAACCTCCTGGCCGAGATCACCCAGCCGGTGGTCATCGACGCGGACGCGCTCACGGCCCTCGCCGGCCGCGAGCGCTGGTGGCGCACGGTGACGGCGCCCGCGGTCCTCAGCCCCCACCCCGGAGAGTTCGCGCGCCTCCTGCGCAGCGCTGCCGTGCCACCCGGCGACGACGACGCGGCCCGTGAGGCGGCCGCGGTCCAGGCCGCGCGGCTGTGGGAGCACGTCGTGATCCTGAAGGGGGCGAACACGGTCGTCGCCGCGCCCGACGGCCAGGTCCTGCGCTCGGCGGTCGCCACGGCCTCGCTCGCGACCGCGGGGAGCGGCGATGTCCTGGCCGGGGCCATCGGCGCGCTCCTGGCCGGCGGCGCCTCTCCGCTCGACGCGGCCGGGGCGGGCGTCGCCGTGCACGCGGCTGCCGGGCTGCTCGCGGAGCAGCGGATCGGGACGGCCGGGGTGCTCGCGTCGGACATCGCCCGCCTGCTCCCCGAGGCCATCACCGTCCTGCGCAGCGGCTCGCCCGGGTGAGTGCCTGGATCGAGATTGATCACGGCGCGCTGACCGCGAACCTGGCCGCGCTCCGCCGGCTGGCCGGCACCGATCAGCAGATCATCGCCGTGGTCAAGGCCAACGCCTACGGCCACGGGGCGGTCGAGGTCTCCCGAACGCTGGTGGCGGCCGGGGCCGAACGCCTGGCGGTAGCCACCCTGTCCGAGGCGACCACGCTGCGCGCCGCCGGAATCGAGGCGCCGATCATCCTGCTCTGGGGCTTCGGCCCCGAGGACGCGGACACCGTCGTGGCCAGCCGCGTTGAGCCCATGGTCGACAACCTGGGGGCGGTGGACTGGCTCGCGCGAGCGGCCGCCCGCGCGGGCGGCCGCATCGGTGTGCACCTCAAGGTCGACACCGGCTTGTCGCGCCAGGGCATCGAGCCGGCGGGGGCCCTGGAGCTGGCCACGGCCATCATCGGTTCGCCGCACCTCGCCCTGGCCGGGACCATGACCCACCTGGCCGCGGTGGGCGAGGACGAAGCCTTCACCGACGTCCAGCTCCAGCGGATGGCCGCCGTCCTGGACGCCATGGCGTCCAACGGGATCGACCCGGGACTCGTCCACGTGGGCGCCACCGGCGCACTGCTGGCCGGGGTGGGCGGCTTTGCCCATGCCGCGCGACCGGGCATTGGCCTGTACGGGTTGGCGCCGCGCTGGGCGGACGGTCGAGCCGCGGGCCTCCAACCCGCCCTGAGCCTCCACGCACAGGCCCTGCGCGTGTTCGAGGTGGCGGCCGGAACGCCGGTTGGCTACGGCCTGCGCTGGACGGCGACGCAGACAGCCCGACTTGCGACCCTTCCCATCGGGTACGGTGATGGCTGGCCGCGCAACCACCTGAACAATGGGTTCGCGCTGGTCCGCGGCCAGCGGGTGCCGATGGTTGGCGCGATCAGCATGGATGGCCTGGTGGTGGACGTGTCCGAGGTCGACGGGGTGACGCGGGAAGACGAGTTCGTCCTGATCGGGCGCCAGGGCGCCGATGAGATCTCGGCCGACGAGGTCGCAACCCAGCGGCGCACGATCAACTACGAGGTGACGACCATGCTCCGCGAGCGGCTGCCCCGCCGGCACGTGGCGTCGTGACCACCATGGACCCGGTCTCGGTGGTGGAAGACGCCGTGCAGTCGCGCCCCGCCCCCGGACCGGTACGGGCCCCGACCGAGACCGACCTGTCCCTGCTCCTTGACGTGGGCAGCGCCTGGACAAAGGCGGCCCTGGTGGGCCGGGCCGGTGGCCGATGGCGGATCGTGAGCGGCACCGCGCAGCCCACCGCCTGGGGCGAATCCGCGCTCGTCGACGACCTGGTGGGTCGTCTGTCACCGCATGCGGACGCCCGCCTGTCCCGACGCCTGGCCCTGCTTGTCCAGGACGCACCCCGGATCACGAGCCGCTCGGCGCGCCGACCGGGACGCCTGGCCGTGCTGGCCGACACCCAGGCCGGACTGGATGCCGCATCCCGGATGGCCGTGCGCCACGGCTGGATCATCGTGGCCGGGCTCACCGCGCACGACCGACGGCCCGAGCCCGAGCGGTTCGAGGCCCTCCGCACGGCCGAGCCGGATGCCTGGCTGGCGGTGGCCGGAACCGACGCCCACCCCGCCCACAGACCGATGTGGGGCATGCTCGCCGCCGCCCGACGATCCGCCCGGGCCCCGATCCTGGTGGTGGGACCCGAATCGGTCCGTGAGCCATTCGCCGCGCTCTACGGCTCGACCGCCCGTTGGGTGGCCCCCACCGTGGACGGCGCGCTCGGCGACGGGCTGCTCGCCCTCCTGGCCGAGGTGAACGGCGTGCCGGAGGTGCGCCTCCTGGCCCAGGGCGCGTTCTCGCGGTCCATGGCCGCCCTGTCGCGCGGGATCGGGCTCCGGATCCTGGGCGTGGATTTGGGCGCCACCTGGCTGGCCTGGGGCGACACGGCGGCCCCTGCCCACGACGCCACCCTGGCGCTGGGCCAGGAACGCTCGCTGTCCGACGGTTCGCGCACGGCGACTGAGGTCCTTCCTGCCGACGTGGACGAGTTCACGATGACCGACGCCATGGCCAACCTGTCCGCCAACCCCTCGGCCATCCCCTCGTCGCCCGCCGAGCTGGCCATCGCGCACGCCATGGGCATCGACCGCCTCGCCGGCGCCCGTCAGTCCATGGGCGGGACTCCATCGGTGGACGTGGTGGTCGGAGGCGGACGGCTCCTGGCCGCGGCCCCCCACCCGGCCGACGCGGCGCTGGTCCTGCTCGACGGCCTCCGCCCACCGGGCGTCACCCAGCTCGCGCTCGACCCGTGGGGCATCTGCGGCCCGCTGGGCACGCTCGCCGGGGACGAGGTGGACGAGGGCATGGAAACGCTGCGCGACGACCTGCTCGTTCCGCTCGGAACGGCGGTCGTGGCCCGGGGCGGTCGTGCGGGCCAGCTCGCGTTCAGGGCCAAGCTCCACCGTGCCGGGTGGCCCGAGTCCCCGCGGGTCGACGTTCGCTCCGGATCAGTGGCGGTCATCCCGCTCGAGCGTGGAGGTTCCGGGGATCTGGAGCTCGAGCTGGAGAAGGGCGTCCAGGTGGGCGGGCCGCACAAGGCGCGCCGCCTGCGGGTCCCGGTCACCGGTGGCGCGGTGGGCGTGATCCTCGATGGCCGCGACGACCCGATTCAGCTGCCCACCCGACCAGGCGATGCCCGGACCATGATCCAGTCGTGGCGCGATGCCCTGCGCCGCGAGGGCCGCCTGGTCAGCGGCTGATCGCCGCCGACGCCGCCATGCCCGCCAGCGACCCGTACCGCCACCTCGTCACCTTGCCGGCGCTTGCCGAGCCCGCGGTCGCGGTGGGCGCGGAGGTGCAGCCGGGGGACGAGCTGGCCCACGCGGTACAGCCCGGGCCGGCGCTCTCGGTCCCGATGGCCCGGCCCCTGCGCCGCAAGGGCGCCGAGGTGATCGACATCCTGTCCGTGAGCCCGGGCACCCTGGTTCGCGCCAACCAGCGCATGGCCCGCGCCGGGGATCGCGAGGTGCGCGCTCCAGCGGAGGCCCTGTTCCTGGCCTACGAGCCGGGGAGCGGCTCCGCACGTCTGCTCCCGCTCGAGCCGGCGGACCCCATCCGTTCCGACGTGCGGGGCATCGTGATGGAGGTCACGAGCCGATCCATCACGGTCGCCGTCCCGGCGGTCGTGATCAACGGGATCGGGGGAACCGGGCCGTCGGTCAGCGGCCCGCTCAGCATCCTGGTCGACGACCCGGAGGCGCCGCTCGACCCCACCCTGATCGATGCCGACCTGTCCGGACGGATCGTGGTCGCCGGCTCGTGGGCATCGGCGGAGGCCATCACCCGGGCCCGCGCGGTCGGCGTGGCGGGGATCGTGGTGGGGAGCCTCCACGCTCGGGATCTCGCGGATTTCGCCGGCCTCCAGCACCGTCGCAGCCTGCTGGGCACCGCGGCACCGCCGTTCGCGATCCTCGCCCTGGACGGGTTCGGCCGGGCGGGCATGGACCCGGCCCGCTTCGCGTGGCTCCGCGACAACGGGGAGCAGCAGGCCACGGTCCTGGGCGACCGCCGTCGTCTGCTGGTGTACGACGCCTCGCCCGCGCCGACCCGCGCCCCGCGCCCGGGCGTAGGGGATCGGCTGATCATCGTGGCCGGCCCCGGTCGGGGTCAGGCCGGGCTCCTGACCGAGCTTCCGGTGCAGGCCATGGCCATCGGTTCGGGGATCAGCACCCTGTGCGGGACGGTCCGTCTCGACAGCGGTCGAACGGTGAACGTGGCCCTGGCCAACGTCGAGGCCAGCCTGACCGGGGGCTGACATACTCGCCCGCGTGAAGGCGACCGCCACCCGCTCCCCGCTGGGCGGCACCATCGAATCCGCCTCGGCCGCCGAGACCAGCCGTATCGGTCAACGCCTCGGCCGCATGGCCGTGCCCGGGACGTGGCTGGCCCTGACCGGCCCGCTGGGCGCGGGCAAGACGGTGCTGGCCAAGGGGGTCGCCCGCGGCCTGGGCGTGCGCAGCGTGGTCAACAGCCCCACCTTCGTGATCGTGAACGAGCACAGCGGGCGCTTGCCCCTGTTCCATGCCGATGCCTACCGCCTGACCGATGCGGACGAGGCCCGCGCGGCGGGCGTGTTCGACGAGCGCCAGTCCGGCGGGGTGACGGTGGTGGAATGGGCCGACCGCCTGGAGGGGTGGCTGCCATCTGACCACCTCGACATCGAGATCGAGACCCCTCCCCAGGCGCCAGGACGTCGGGTGATTCGCTGGCGAGCCACGGGTCCCCGCCACCGCGAGCTCGCGGCCGCCCTGGGCTGGGTCGAACACCCGTGATCGTCGCCCTGGAGGCAGCTTCCGCGGACCAGTCGGTGGCGGTGGCCGATGCCACCGGCGGGCTGCTGGCCCAGTCGTCGTGGACGGCGCCACGCGGCCAGGGCGGCGAGCTCCTGCCCCGCCTGCTGGCCCTGCTCAGCGACCGCCACGCCTCGCTGGCCGATATCAGCGCGGTGGCGGTGGGCATCGGTCCGGGCTCGTTCACCGGATTGCGGGTCGCGCTCTCACTGGCCAAGGGCCTGGCCATGGGCCTGGAGCGGCCGATCGTCGGCGTTCCCAGTCTCGAGGCGTGGCTCGTGGCCGTGCCGGATGCCACCGCCGCGCTCGCCCGCGCGGGCGCCGCCGAGGTCTACGCCCTGGCCCGCATCGGAGACGGGGACGGCCCACAGGTCATTCCGTTCACCGCCCTCTCGGACGAGGCGCGCCGGATGACGATGGTCGCCCCCGGCGAGCTCGCGGCGGCCCTGACCCTGGGTCACGCGGCACCGCCCACCGGCGCCGCTGCCGCGGTGGCAAAGCTCGCCGCCCGACGACTGGCGGCCGGCGAGGCTGACGAGCTGGCCGCCCTGGAGCCGGTGTACCTGCGCCCGCCACGGGGTCTGGCGGAGATGACCGAAGGGGCTGTGACGTGGCTTTGACGGCATCGGTCCGGGTCGCGCCCATGGAGGTGGACGACATTCCGGCGGTCCTTGACATCGAACGGCGCAGCTTCACGACGCCGTGGCCGCCCGAGGCCTTCCACCAGGAGCTGACCCACAACCGTCTGGCCCGCTACACGGTCGCCCGCCAGGGCGGTGCGGTGGTGGGCTATGCCGGGGTGTGGCTCATGGTCGACGAGGCCCACATCACGACCTTCGCGGTCCACCCCGACTGGCGGCGCCAGGGCGTGGGCCGGCGGCTCCTGCAGGCGCTGCTCATCGCGGCCCGGGAGATGGGTGCGGTGCACATGACCCTCGAGGTCCGAGCCTCGAACGAGGCGGCCCAGGCGCTCTACCACCAGCACGGGTTTGCGATCGCGGGACGGCGGGAGCGCTATTACACCGATGACAACGAGGACGCCTACATCATGACCACGCCGCCTCTCGCCAGCGAGGCCATGGAAGCTCCGCTCGACGACGCGTACCGCGCGGCGGAGGCCGATGCCCGCGATGTCGGCGAGGGCCAATCCTGATGCCCGGACCGCGGATCCTGGCCATCGAGACCAGCTGCGACGAGACGGGCGTGGCGGTGGTCGACGGCGGGCGGCAGATCCTGGCCAACGTGGTCGCCAGCCAGGTCGCCCTCCACGCGGTGACCGGCGGGATCGTGCCCGAGGTGGCCGCCCGTCAGCAGCTGCGCTGGATCGTGCCCTCGGTCGAGGCCGCGCTCGAGAAGGCCGGGACGGCCTGGGGCGAGATTGACGCGGTGGCCGTCACCCACGGTCCCGGGCTGATCGGCTCGTTGCTGGTGGGCGTGAACGTGGCCAAGGCCCTGGCGGTCAGTCACGGGCTGCCGCTGGTGGGGGTCAACCACATCGAGGGCCACATCTATGCCAACTGGCTGACCGATGAGCGCGACATCCTTCCGCCCGAGCCGCCCTTCCCGCTCCTGTGCCTGGTCGTCTCCGGCGGCCACACCCAGCTGGTCCTGATGGCCGACCACGGACGCTACCAGCTCCTGGGCCAGACGGTGGACGACGCGGCGGGAGAGGCGTTCGACAAGGTGGGCCGCCTGCTGGGCCTGCCGTACCCGGGAGGCCCGGCCATCTCGGCGGCGGCGGAGGGCGCGGCGCCTGCGACCCGCTTCCCGCTGGCCAGGCCCCGCGGTCGGTACGACTTCTCGTTTTCCGGGCTGAAGACCGCGGTCCTGCGCGAGGTCGAGGGCTACCGCTCCCGCGGCGAGCCGATCCCGGTGGACGGGGTCGCAGCCGCGTTCGAGCGTGCCGTGGTGGAGCAGCTCGTGCGCCGGACCGTAGCCGCGGCCGAGGAGCATGACGTGGCCGCCGTTGCCCTGGGCGGGGGCGTGGCCGCCAATCGGGCCCTCCGCCGCACCCTCGGGGAGCGGCTGGGTGGCCTCCCGCTGCTCGTCCCGCCGCCTGCCTGGTGCACGGACAACGGAGCCATGATCGGCGCCGCCGCGGCCTTCCGCTTCGCGGCGGGCGATCGGGCCGATGCCAGCCTGGAGGCGGTCCCCGCGCTCGCCCTGCCGTGGCAGACCGCAGCGTGACCCGGCCGCCCACCTCGGGCGAGCTGCAACGACTCCTGCGCCGTGAAGGCCTGCGCCCGCGGCACGGGCTGAGCCAGAACTTCCTGACCGATGCCGATGCCCTCGACACGATCGTGGCCGCCGCCGACCTGTCGGCCGGGGATCGGGTGGTGGAGGTGGGTCCTGGCCTGGGGGTGCTCACACGACGCCTGCTGGAGGCGGGGTGCGAGGTGATCGCGATCGAGATCGACCCCCATTTGGTCGGCTACCTGCACCGCGAGCTCGACGACGCCGTCGGGTTGACCCTGTTGGAGGGTGACGCGCTGGCGGTGGAGCCCGAAGAGCTGTTCCCCGGTCAGTCGTATCGGCTGGTGGCCAACATCCCGTACCACATCACCAGTCCGCTCCTGCACCTGTTCCTCGGTTCGGAGCACCCGCCCCAGCGGGCCGTGCTGCTGGTCCAGGTCGAGGTGGCCGAGCGGGTCGCCGCTCGTCCGGGCGGGACGAGCTACCTGTCCGTGTTTGTCCAGGACCTGGCCGAGGCCGAGGTCGTCGCCCGCGTGCCGGCGGCGGCGTTCGAACCGGAGCCTGACGTGGACTCCGCCGTCCTTCGCCTCACCCTGCGACCCGAACCGATCGTCCCGCGCGACAACCGCGAGACGTTCCACCGCGTGGCCCAGGCCGCGTTCCGCCAGCGACGGAAGCAGATCCACAACAGCCTGGTGCGCGAGCTCCCGGTGGACAAATCCCTGGTCGACACGGTCCTGGCCGCCTGCGCGGTGGATCCGGATCGGCGCCCGCAGACGCTGACCGTGAGCGAGTGGGCGTGCCTGGCCGATGCGCTCCGCCCGGCGCTGGACGCCCACGATGGCTGAGGGATCAATGCGCCTGGCGGCTCCGGCCAAGCTGAACCTGTGGCTGACCGTGCTCGATCGCCGACCCGATGGGCACCACGAGCTCGATTCACTCCTCGTGCTGCTCGACCTGGCCGACGAGCTGCGCGTGACCGATGGCGAGCCTGGCCTGGTCGTGAGCGGCGACGCGGCGGGCGTCCCGGCCGACGAGTCGAACCTCGCGTGGCGAGGATGGCGGGCCGGGCTGGCGGGCGCCGGTGGCCCCGGGGGATTGGAGCTCGACAAGCGGATCGCCGCCGCCGCCGGGCTGGGCGGCGGGTCTTCGGACGCGGCGGCAGCGTGGCGCCTGGCCCGCGCGACCGTAGGGGCGGCGGACGAGCCCGCGACCGGCGAAGCGCTCGATGCGTTGGCCGCCATCGGTGCGGACGTGCCGTTCTTCGCCGCCCAGCTGGCCGCAGCCCGGGTGAGCGGCATCGGAGAGCAGGTGACGGGGGCGTCGGTCCCAACCGAGGACGAGGTCGTGCTGGTCCATCCGCCCTTCGGGCTGTCCACCGCCGCGGTCTTCGGGGAGCTGCGCCCCGCCGACTGGTCGGGCCGCTTCGACGAAGGGGAGCCGGGGCGCAACGACCTCCTCGCCCCGGCCCGCCGCCTGCGCCCCGAGCTGGAGGACGTCATGCGGCTGGTGGGGGCCGCCGGCGGGGAGCCGCACCTCTCCGGATCGGGACCCACCGTCTTCATCCTGACCGACGACTCCGAGCGCGCCGACGGCGTCGCGGTCCGCATGGTCCGCGCCGGCGTGACCACAACGCGCACCACGATCCGCCGCCAAGCGGCTAGCATCGAACGATGAGCGACCGAAAAATGATCCATACCAGCAATGCGCCGGGCGCCCTCGCGCCCTACAGCCAGGGAATGGCCGGCGCTGGCCTGGTCTACACCTCGGGCCAGATCGGGCTCGACCCGGCCACCGGCACGCTGGTCGAGGGCGGCGTCCCGGCCGAGGCCGCGCAGGCCCTCCGCAACATCGCGGCCATTCTCGAAGCCGCCGGCTCGAGCATGGATCGGGTCCTGAAGACGACCGTGTTCCTGCTCAACATGGGCGACTACCCGACCATGAACGACGTCTATCGAGCCGCCTTCCCCGAGCCCTTCCCGGGGCGCACCACGGTGGTCGTCACCGCCTTGCCGGCCGGCGCGCACGTGGAGATCGAGGCCGTTGCGGTGGCCGGCGACTAGTGCGCGCAGGTTGACGCTCTGTTCAGACGCCTCCTACCATCGGTCCCTCTGATGCGCCCCCTAGACCGCCCCGTGGCGTGACCGGACCGTCCGCCATCGTCCTGGCCGCCGGCCAGGGCACCCGCATGCGGTCGCGCGTCCCCAAGGTCCTGCACCCGCTCGCCGGCCGGACGATGATCGACCACGTCCTGGCCGGTCTGGCCGCGGCCGGCGCCGATGCGGTGGTCGTGGTGACCGGTCACGAGGCCGAGACGGTGGAGGCCGCCCTCGACAGTCGGGCCCGCACCGTGCGCCAGGACCCGCAGCTTGGCACCGCCGATGCCGTCCGAACCGCCCTCCCCGAGATCCCCACCCACGCCACCCAGGTCCTGGTGACCATGGCCGACGTGCCCCTGCTCCCCGCGGACGTGTTCTCCGGCCTGGCCGCCGAGCAGCGCGAGACGAACGCGGCCATCGTCCTGCTCTCCGCCGAGCTGATGGACCCCACGGGATATGGACGCATCGTCCGCGACCCGGACGGCGGCTGCCGGGCCATCGTCGAGGAAGTGGACGCGGATGCCGAGACGCAGGCCGTGCGCGAGGTGAACGCGGGCACGTACTGCTTCGACGCCTCGTGGCTGCGCGCGAACATCGACGCGGTGCCGCGCAGCGCGTCCGGCGAGCACTACCTGACACACCTGGTGGCCATGGCCGTGGACGGGGGCCATGGGGTGCGGGTCGTGACCGCGTCCCAGCCCGAGCTGGCTCTGGGCATCAACGACCGCGTGCAGCTCGCCGCCGCGGAACGCGTGCTCCGGGCGCGGATCGCGGAGGCCCACATGCGCGGCGGCGTCACGATCGTGGATCCCGACAGCACGTTCATCGACGCGGCGGTCACGATTGGGCAGGACGCGCGGATCGAGCCATGGACCACGCTCACCGGCGAGACGGCCATCGGCGACGAGGCGGTCATCGGTCCGGGCAGCCGCATCCGCGACAGCACGATCGGTGCCGGGGCTCACGTCTGGGGCTCGTGGGTCGAGGAGTCGGAGGTGGGGGACGGCGCGCGCGTGGGACCGATGAGCCACCTGCGGCCGGGCAGCGTGGTGGGAGCCGGGAGCGAGATCGGCAACTACGCGGAGGTCAAGCAGAGCCGGCTTGGCGCCCGCGTGCGCCAGCACCACTTCAGCTACCTGGGTGACGCGGAGGTGGGGGATGACGTGAACATCGGTGCAGGCACCGTCACCGCCAACTTCGACGGCACGAACAAGCACCAGACGGTCATCGGGGACGGCGCCTTCATCGGTGTCGACACCATGCTCCGGGCACCGGTCACCATCGGGGCGGGAGCCAAGACCGGGGCGGGCAGTGTCGTGACCCGCGATGTCGCCCCGGGCAAGACGGTGGTTGGCATTCCGGCGCGGCCCATCGAGCTGCGCCGAAGCCGCGAGGACGAACTGGTCGAGGAAGACCCTCCGGATGCCTGAAGGCGGCTCCAGCACCGGGAACCCGTGGCTCGACCTGCTCCTGGTCCTGGTCCTGATCCTGGTCGGTGGCGTGTTCGCGGCGGCGGAGATCGCCCTGCTCACCGTGCGCCGCCACCGGCTCAAGCAGCTGGCCGACGACGGGAACCGCGGCGCCAAGGTGGCGCGCAGCCTGGTCGACGATCCGCAGCGCTTCCTGGCCACGGTCGGCCTGATGATCACGTTCCTGGGGTTCCTGGCCTCGGCCATCGGCGCGGTGTCGTTCAGCGACTCCCTCGCCGGCGTGCTTGGCGCCATTCCGTGGAAGCCGCTTCAGGATGCGGCCGACAGCATCGCCTTCATCCTGGTCACCCTGCTCGTCGCGCTGACCTCGATCATCATCGGCGAGCTGGTCCCCAAGACCCTGGCCCTGAACTTCCCCGAGCGCTTCGCCCTCGTCGCGGCACGGCCCCTGTCGGTCGTCGCCCGCATCCTCGCGCCGTTCATCTGGCTGACCACGACGATCAGCGGCATCTTCGTGCGCCTGTTCGGCGGGCGCGAGCGGCCCCAGGCCGGGCTGCTCTCGATCGAGGAGCTGAAGCTCCTGGTGCAGACCGGCTCCGAGCAGGGGCAGATCGAGGAAGCCGAGAAGGAGATGATCCACGGGGTCATCGAGCTGGGCGACACGCGGGTCCACGAGGTCATGGTTCCGCGGATCGGGATCAAGGCGGTCGATGCCGAGAACACGATGGACGAGGTGATCGATCTCATCGTGCGGGCCGGCCACTCACGGGTGCCGGTCTTCCGCGAGAACCTCGACAACATCATCGGGATCCTGTACGCCAAGGACCTCCTGCCCTTCCTGCGCGAGTCGCAGGGGAACGAGCCGATCGACTTCAAGGCGCTCGCCCGCCCGGCGGCCTACGTGCCGGAGACCAAGCTCGTGGACGAGCTGTTGGCCGAGATGCGCACTGCGCGCCGCCATATCGCGATCGTGGTGGACGAATACGGCGGGACGGCGGGCCTGGTCACCATCGAGGACCTGGTCGAGGAGATCGTGGGCGAGATCCAGGACGAGTACGACGTGGAGGAGAACCTGGTCGAACCGGTCGAGGGCGAGCACGACGAGGTGGCCTTCCAGATCGACGGGCGGGTGACCATGGACGACCTGCGCGACCTGTTCGAAATGAGCGACGCGGAGGAGGAGGACGAAGACGCCTACGACACGGTGGGCGGGTTCATCGTCCACCGCGTGGGCCGCATCCCGCTGGTCGGGACCGAGGTCGCGTTCCGCGACATCACGCTCAGGGTGCTGGCCGCCGACTCCCGCCGCGTGTCCAAGGTCCTGGCCATCCAGGTCCCGGCTCCCAAGCCGGTGGAGAACGCCTCTCGCTGACCGATGCGCGGCCTCAGGCCGCGATCATGAACTCCACGAACACCATCAGCTCGACCTGCGCGGCGGGGTCAAGGGGCAGGTCCTTGAGCTCGGCCAGCGCCTCGTCGCGGTAGCGGCGCGCTTCGTTCAGCGTCGTCTCGCGGGCTCCGCATCGGTCCAGGATGGCCAGCGCCTCGGCCACCTCGCCATCGGTCAGCTGACGCTCGCCCTCGACCGGCGCGAACAGCTCCCGGAGCCGGGCCTGGTCATCGGCCGCGGCATGGTTCAGGGCCCAGATGACGGGCATCGTCTTCTTCCGGCGCCGCAGGTCGCCTGACTCCGCCTTGCCCGACGCGGCCTCCAGCCAGAAGGCGCCCTTCACGTCATCGGCCATCTGGAAGGCGAGGCCCAGGCGTTCGCCGAAGCGGCGGAAACCCGCGATCACCGCCGGGTCGTGCGAGGCCAGGGTGGCGGCAGCCTCCACCCCGGCCGCGATCAGGGACGCCGTCTTGAGGTCGATCATCTGGAGGTACTCGTCCACGGAGACGTCCATCCGGGCCTCGAAGCTGATGTCCAGGAACTGCCCCTCGCACAGGGCCAGGCACGTCTGGTCGTAGATCTTCATGAGATCCAGGACGCGCCGCGCGTCCGGGGCCTCGGGGTCGTCTTCATCCGACACCAGGCGGTACAGCGCCAGGCGCGACAGGGCGAACAGGGCGTCGCCGGCGTTGATCGCCTGCGGCACGCCGTAGAGGGCCCACAGCGTGGCCCGGTGTCGCCGCTCGCGGTCGCCGTCCTGGATGTCGTCGTGGACGAGGCTGAAGTTGTGGCCCAGCTCCACGGCCGCCGCGCCCGGCAGCGCACGCCGGTAGTCGGCCCCGAGGGCGCGGATCACGAGCAGGCCCAGCAGCGGCCGAATCCGCTTCCCGGACGACCCGTCGCTGCCGTCCAGGCCCAGGTGATACTCGAGCATGTCGTACAGCGGGCGGGCCGGACCGCCGTGCTCGTCGAGGATGGATTGCATCTCCGCTTCGACGTCGGCGACCAGCTGGCTAAACTCGACCCGGATGTCCACGCCAAAAGCGTACCCGACCCGCCCGCGGTCGACCGGTCCCCGGTGAGCCCGCGCTCTCGCCTCTACAAGACCGAGGCGATCGTGCTGCGCGGCCTGGACCTGGGTGAGGCGGACCGGGTGCTCACGGTGCTCACCCCGCACCTCGGCAAGCTCAAGGTCATCGCCAAGGGCATCCGCAGGCCGCGGTCCCGGATCGGTGGCGGCCTGGAGCCGCTGGGGGACGTGGACCTCGTCCTGGCCATCGGTCGCACGTTCGACGTGGTGACCCAGTCGCAGGTGCGTGACCCGCATCTTGGCCTGCGCGACGATCTCCACGCCACGGCCGCCGGCTGGTACCTGGCCGAGCTGGCGGACCGCTTCTGCGAGGAACGGGCGGAGAGTGCCGCGGCGTTCGACCTGCTGGGGACCGGGTTGGGGGCCCTGGACAGCGCGCCGGACAAGGCGGCCCGCGACTCGGTGGCGCGCTGGTACGAGCTGCGCCTGCTCGAGATCATGGGCTACCGGCCCGAGCTCACGGTGTGCA
This sequence comes from uncultured Chloroflexia bacterium, assembly GCA_963816215.1. Taxonomy (GTDB): domain Bacteria; phylum Chloroflexota; class Limnocylindria; order QHBO01; family QHBO01; genus DASTEQ01. The sequence continues at coordinate 54,119 of CAWFKB010000002.1, forward strand.
TCGAATGCGGAGCCGAGCTGGGCCCCGAGGGGAACGGCTACGCGGCCACGGCCGGCGGGGTGATCGGTCCCGAGTGCGACCACGCGGCCCTCAGCGCCTCCACCATCTCCGCCGACGCGCTCAAGGCCATGCGCCATTACCAGCGCGTGACGGTCGAGGAGGCGGTCCGCCTGAGCCTCGCCAGCCCAACCCGGCGCGAGGTGGAACGCCATCTGCACGCCACCGTCTCCACGGTCCTCGAGCGCGAAATGCGGAGTCGCGACTTCCTCGACGAGGTGGGCAGCCGCCGGCCTGCCGCCGGTGCGACATCGGCCCTGCGCTAGACTCGCCTGCCGTGCCCGCCCCCAATCTCGACGTTCTCGCCAGCCTCGCCAAGCGCCGCGGATTCGCGTTCGGAGGGAGCGAGCTGTACGGCGGTCTGGCCGGGTTCTGGGACTTCGGCCCGCTGGGCGTGACCCTGCGCAACAACATCAAGGCCGCGTGGTGGCGGTCCATGGTCCAGCTCCGTGACGACATCGACGGCCTGGACGCGGCGATCATCATGAATCCGCGGGTGTGGGAGGCCTCCGGCCACGTGGCCGGCTTCAGCGACCCCATGGTCGACTGCCGCAACTGCAAGCACCGCTTCCGCGCCACCGACCTCAAGGGCGCCCCGGCGGACATCGCCTGCCCCGATTGCGGCCAGCGCGGGACCCTGACCGAGGCCCGCCAGTTCAACCTCATGTTCCAGACCCACGTCGGCCCGGTGGAGGACACGGCATCGGTCGCCTACCTGCGCCCCGAGACCGCCCAGGGCATCTTCGTGAACTTCATGAACGTGGCCACCGCCTCGCGCCGCAAGCTGCCGTTCGGGATCGCCCAGGTCGGCAAGTCGTTCCGCAACGAGATCACCCCGGGCAACTTCATTTTCCGCCTGCGCGAGTTCGAGCAGATGGAGATGGAGTTCTTCGTCCCGCCCGCCGACGAGGACACCTGGTTCGCCTACTGGGTGGCCGAGCGCCTGCGCTGGTGGACCGATGTGATGGGGATCAACGCCGAACGGCTCCGTCTCCGCCCCCACGACCCCGACGAGCTGTCCCACTACAGCCGCCAGACCACCGACGTCGAGTACGACTTCCCCATGGGCTGGTCCGAGCTGGAGGGGATCGCGGACCGGGGGAGCTACGACCTGACCGCCCATGCCGAGGCGAGTGGCAAGACCCTGGGCGTCTTCGACGAGGCGAGCGGCGAGCACGTCGTCCCGCACGTCATCGAGCCGGCCATGGGCGTGGACCGGGCCATGCTCACCGTCCTGGTGGACGGCTACGACGAGGAGGAGGTGGCCGGCGAGAAGCGGGTCGTGCTCCGCATGAAGCCGTCCCTGGCCCCGGTCAAGGTGGCCGTGCTGCCCCTCCTGCGCAACCGTCCGGAGCTCGTGGAGCGCGCCCAGCGCCTCGCGACCGACCTCAAGGCCAACGTGGCGGCCGTGTACGACGACACGGCGTCCATTGGCAAGCTGTACCGGCGCCAGGACGAGATCGGAACCCCGTTCTGCGTGACGGTGGACGTGGAGTCCCTGACCGATGGCGCCGCGACCATCCGCGAGCGCGATTCGATGACCCAGGAGCGGGTCTCGTTCGACGCCATCCCGGCCCGCATCGCCGGACTCGTCGCCGCCGACTGACCGTGGTCGAGGACCCGGCCGCCCGCCTCGCTGAACGGCCCGGGGACGACGCGGCGCGCGAGGCCCTGGCCCGCACCTACCTGGCCATGGGCCGGATCAACGAGGCCCTGGTCGAGGCCCAGAACGCGGTCCGCCTCGACCCGGACGAGGTCCGCTACCGGGAGCTGCTGGCGCAGGTCCTGTCCGCCAGCGGGGCGCATCGGGACGCGGCGGAGGAATACGCGCGCCTCGCCCAACTGGACCCGCGCCTGATCGAGTGGCCGCGGGCGGAGGCCGCCGAACGCCTGGCCGCGGGCGACGTCGAGCGGGCCATCGCCGCTGCGCGACGTGCCGTGCGCCTGGACGAGACCGATGCCGCGGCCCAGCTGACGCTGGCCCGCGCCCTGCTCCGCGCGGCGGACCCCGGCCCCGCCCTGAGAGCGGCCGAGCGGGCGCTGATCCTGCTCCCCGGTGATCCCGCTGCGCGCGCGGTGGAAGCCGATGCCCTGTGGCTGGCGGGATACGAGTCCCGCGCCCTGTCCGCCTACGCCGCGCTCGCGCGCGACGGTCACCGGGACGCGGTGGAGCGGGCGCGGGCCCTGTATCGGTCGCGGGCGGGCACCACAGGTCGCGCGCTGGCCGCCATCAGGCCGCTGTTCGCGGCGATGCTCAGGACAGGACGGCTTCGGCTGCCTTGATCTTGGCCTCGCGCCGCTGGCGTCGGTAGCCGCGGAACACGGCCGCCACCCCGAGCACCACGGTCAGCAGGCCCAGCACGAACCACAGGTACGTCTCGCCCGTCGTGCCGCCCGGATCCGAGATCACACGCGGCCCGAATAGGACCAGGTAGGTGGCGCCGGTCCCGATCGCGATCTTGGCGCCCACCACCGGCAGGCTGCGGGGGACCAGGACACCGGCGATGGCCAGGGCCAGGGCGATGAGGACCCAGACCCACAGGACGGGCACGGCCCAGGCCAGCAGGCCGCCCAGCACGCCCAGGGCCAGCCAGAGCAGGGTGGTCATGGCGCCCAGCGTAACCCGGCTAGAATCGGGCGTCCGATCCGAAGCGGAGTTCCGCACCCTATGGCCGATGCCGTGAGCACCGCACCCGAACGCGCCCATCGCGCGGACAGGCGCTACATCTACGCGTGGGCCGATGGGCACGCGGAGGGCGACGCCACCATGCGCGACCTGCTGGGCGGCAAGGGCGCGGGCCTGGCCGAGATGACGAACGCCGGGCTCCCGGTCCCCCCGGGCTTCACGATCACGACCGAGGCCTGCAACGCGTACTTCGCGGCCGGTGAGCAGCTCCCGCCCGGACTGTGGGACGACGTCCTGGAAGCGGTCGCGGACCTCGAGCGCCAGACGGGCAAGCGCTTCGGCGACGTGGCCAGCCCGCTCCTGGTATCGGTCCGCTCAGGGGCCAAGTTCTCGATGCCCGGGATGATGGACACGGTCCTGAACCTGGGCCTCAATCCGGCGACCCGTGACGGGCTCATCGCGCTCACCGGCGACCCGCGCTTCGGGTGGGACGCGCACCGGCGCTTCGTCCAGATGTTCGGGCGGATCGTGCTCGACGTGGACGGCGCGAAGTTCGAGGCGGCGCTGGTCGAGGCCAAGCACGCCCACGGCGCATCCGCCGACAGCGACCTGGACGAAGCGGCCCTGGAAGCGGTGACCTCCACGTTCCTGAGCATCGTGAAGGAGGCCACCGGGCGCGACTTCCCGACCGATCCCATGGAGCAGCTGGACCTCGCCATTCGCGCCGTGTTCGGCTCGTGGTTCGGTCGCCGCGCCCACGACTACCGCGAGTTCAACAAGATCGCCCACGACCTGGGCACCGCCGTGAGCGTGGTGTCCATGGTCTTCGGCAACCTGGGCGCGGACTCGGGGACCGGGGTGGCCTTCACCCGCGACCCGAACACCGGGGAGCGGCGTCTGTTCGGGGAGTACCTGACCAACGCCCAGGGCGAGGACGTGGTGGCCGGCATCCGGACCCCGTCGCCCATCGCCCAGATGCAGAGCGACATGCCCCAGGTGTACGCCGAGTTCGAGCGGATCGGTCAGCGCCTCGAGACCCACTACCGCGACGTCCAGGACCTGGAGTTCACCATCGAGCGCGGCCGGCTGTACATGCTCCAGACCCGATCGGCCAAGCGCACGGCGCCGGCCGCCATCCGGATCGCGGTCGAGATGGTGGGGGAGGGGATCCTGACCCGCGAGGAGGCGCTCAAGCGCGTGGAGCCGGCCCAGGTGGTCCAGCTCCTCCTGCCCCGCTTCGACGATGCGGCCAAGGCCGCCGCCGCGGACCGCCTGCTGGCCACCGGACTCAACGCCTCGCCGGGCGCCGCCACCGGCAAAGCGGTGTTCGAGCCGGATCGCGCCGTGGAAGCGGCCCACGCCGGCGACCCGGTGATCCTGGTCCGGACCGAGACCAGCCCCGACGACGTGCACGGCATGCTCGTGGCCAAGGGCGTGCTCACCGCGCGCGGCGGCGCCACCTCGCACGCCGCGGTCGTGGCCCGCTCCCTGGGCCTGCCGTGCGTGGCCGGCTGCGAGGCGCTCGAGATCGACTACGCCGCGCGGACCATGGCCGTGGGCGACAGGACGGTGCGCGAGGGCGACACCATCTCCATCGACGGGACGACCGGGCAGGTCTACACCGGCGCCCTGGCCACCATCGACCCCAACTTCGCCGACGAGCAGTTCCTGCCCACCCTCCTGGAGTGGGCCGATGCCGCCCGTCGCCTCCAGGTGTGGGCCAACGCGGACTACCCGCGCGACGCGGAACGGGCCCGCGCCTTCGGGGCGCAGGGCATCGGTCTGTGCCGCACCGAGCACATGTTCTTCGAGGAAACGCGCCTGCCCACCGTGCGCCGCATGATCCTGGTCGCCCTGGACGCGACCGATGCCAAGCGCCGGCGCGACGCCGGCGAGGCGCTCAGCGCGGACGACGGCGAAGCCATCGCCACCTTCGACTCAGCCCTGGCCGAGCTGGAAACGATCCAGACCGATGACTTCGCGGGCCTGTTCCGGGTCATGGACGGCCTGCCGGTCGTGATCCGCCTCATCGACCCGCCCCTCCACGAGTTCCTCCCCCCGCATGATGAGCTGCTGGTGGAGGTCACCCAGCTCCAGGAGCGGAAGACCGATCCAACCCGCCTGGCCGAGCTGGAGGAAACCCTGGCCGCGGTGGAGTCCATGCGCGAGCAGAACCCCATGCTCGGCATGCGCGGCGTGCGCCTGGGGCTGATGATCCCCGACGTGGTCCGGATGCAGACCCGGGCCATCCTGGCCGCCGCCGCCCGGGTGGCCGCGGAGGGCAAGACGCCGCTCCCCGAGATCATGATCCCGCTCGTCGGCCACGTGAACGAGCTGCGCGAGACCAAGGCCACGCTCGAGGCGGAAGCGGCGGCGGTCACCGCGCGGACGGGGCAATCGGTCCACTACAAGTTCGGGACCATGATCGAGGTCCCGCGCGGGGCGCTGACCGCGGACCAGATCGCGGAGGATGCCGAGTTCTTCAGCTTCGGCACCAACGACCTGACCCAGATGACGTTCGGCTACTCGCGCGACGACGCGGAGGGCAAGTTCCTCATGAAGTACGTCGAGCGCCACATCCTGCCCGACAACCCGTTCCAGGTCCTCGACCGCGAGGGCGTGGGCCAGCTCGTGCGGATGGCCACCGAAAAGGGCCGCGCCACGCGTCCCGGCCTGAAGGTGGGGATCTGCGGCGAGCACGGCGGGGACCCGTCCAGCATCGCGTTCTGCCACGAGATCGGCCTGGATTACGTCTCCTGCAGCCCGTTCCGGGTCCCGGTCGCCCGCCTGGCGGCCGCCCAGGCGGCCCTGGCCGAGAGCGCCGAGCGAGACCGATAACGCGCTCTCGCCGCTGCGAAGCACGGTAGTGAGCCGGGTCACCAATCCTGCGCTCCGGGGCTCGCTACTCGGCACCGTCCTGCGCGTCCTGAACCCGGTCGTCCGCGCGTTGCTGGGATCGCCGGTCCACTGGCCCCTCAGCAAATGGCTCGCGCTCCTGACCTTCACGGGCCGAAAGACCGGAATCGACGCCGGACGACGCCCGTGTCGTACGTGCGCGACGGCGACCTCGCGTTCCTGACCACGGGCGATCGCTGGGCGCGGAACCTGTCCGGTGGGGCACCAATCGAGATCCGGATACGCGGTCGATGGCTCGCGGGGGACGCAATCCTCGTGACCAGTCGCGACGAGTCAGTCGCGACTCACCAGCGCCTGTTCCGTGAGCACCCCTGGTTCCGCGCCTTGTCCGGCCTTCCGGCCGCCGGCCGGGACGGGGCTGACCCGGTCGCCCTCGAGCAGTCGCTGGCCGCGGGACGAACGCTCGTCAGAATCTCGCTGCGGCCCCGCTGAAGCGGCCCTCACCGGCGCCCGGGGTCAGCGGAGGCCCACCTCACCTGCGGCGGCGCTCTGCTTGGCCTTGGGGATGGACTTGTCGGGGTCGATGAACGGCATCGGTGTGACGGTCGCCGTCCGCTCCCCGGTGGGGGTGGTGACCGCAACGGAAACGCCGTCCACGGCCCGCTCGACGGGGAGCCACGCGTACCCGATGTTGGCCTCCAGCCGCGGGGACCACAGGGCGGTGGTCACGGCCCCGAGAGACGTCCCGTTGTCGTGGATCGGCCACTTCGTGAAGTTCATGTCCATCGGTTCGCCGTCGATCGTCACGCCCACCAGCTTGCGGGACACGCCCGTCTCGCGGATCCGGCGCAGCGCGGCCTTGCCCTGGAACTCGAAGTCGCCGTCCAGGGAGCACAGCCGCTCCAGGCCCACCTCGAACGCGTTGTTCTCGATGGTCATGTCCGCGCCCCAGTTCAGGATGCCGCCCTCCACCCGGCGAATGTCCGACGGCCCGGTGGGCCGAATCTGGAACGGCTTGCCCGCCTCCATGATCCGCTCCCACAGCGCGCTACCGTACTTCCCGTCGCGCAGGTAGATCTCGTACCCCACCTCGGCCGTCCAGCCGGTGCGGGTCACGATCAGCGGGATGCCGTCCAGGGTCAGCTCGCGGAACCAGTAGTACTTGAGCGACAGGATGTCCTCGCCGAACAGGGCGGACACCACGTCCTTCGACGCCGGCCCCTGGATCTGGACCGGGGACACGTCGGGCTCGCCCAGCTGGACGTCCCAGCCCAGGTCGGCGGCCAGACCGATGGCGTACAGGAGCGCATCGGAGCTGGCCAGCGCGAACCAGAAGTGGTTCTCGCCCAGGCGGAGCATGACCGGGTCGTTCACGATCCCGCCGTCGGGCGCGGTGATGAGCACGTACTTGCCCTGGCCCACGGCGCACTTCGACAGGTCGCGCGGGGTCAGCAGCTGGGCAAACCGGAAGCCGTCGCGTCCCTGGACCTCGAGATTCCGCTCCACCGCCACGTCCCACAGGGTCACGTGGTTCAGGAGATGCCAGTACTCCGCCTCGAAGTCATCGAAGTTGGTGGGGAACAGCATGTGGTTGTAGACCGTGTAGCCCTTGGGGCCGTACTGCTGTTCCGCCTCGTAGAAGGGGGACCGACGAAGGCGCGCCCCGCGCTGGACCAGGGACATGTCGAAGGCCATGCGTTCCTCCAGTGCGACACACCGATACCGATGCTGGAGGTCACCTTTTACCCGACTGGGGCTACTCGCCGCCCGTCAGTTCAGCGCGAGGCTCTCGGATGCGCCTCACATGACAGACTCGTCGTCGTCGTACGGCCACGAACACTCCGAGGTCGCTGCGGATAGTCCGCATAGTTCAGTCCGGATCGCCTCGATTGTCGATCGTCCATCGTTGCACTCGGTAGATCAGGTTCGGCCCATTCATCGGCGTCGAAGGGACCGCTGCACGCCGGGATCTCCGCGGCACAGTCGGTCAGGTCGATCGCCGTCGTTGTCACCGCCGTCGTTGCAGCTCGACCCCATACGTTCAGCTCGCTCGTGTCGCTCGGTGCCCGCTGCACCCCGGATCAGCGGAATCGGCCAAACCATCGCCGTCGTTGTCGACTGCCGTCGTCGCACTCGACTCCGGCTTGAGCTCGCTCGGTGTCGGCAGCTGATCCGCACAACCTGGGTCGGCGAGGTCCTGGTAAATCCGTCACCGTCGTTGTCGGTGCCGTCGTTGCAGTCGGTCGGTTGGCGGCGGCGTGGGCCCGGTCGTTGGCGCAGGCGTCGGCGTCGCCGTTGGCGCGGTGGTCTTCGGGTTGACCGTGTTCGAATAGGCGCTCGGGCCGGTCGTGTTCACGGCCCGCAGTCGGTAGTGGTAGACGGTGTTCGACTGGAGGCCGCCGTTGGCGTACTCGCGGGCTCCGGCCCCCAGCTCGCCGATCTTCGACCAGGCGCCGCCGCCCTTGGAGCGCCAGATCTCCCACTTCTGGACCGGGCCGCCGTAGCCGCTCGGGGTCCAGCGGATGGTGATTGACGTCTGGCTGACGCTCTTGACCGTGACCGACGGCGGATTGGGAAGCGCCAGGGGGGCCGCGTTCGGTGCCACGGCGGGCAGCGCGATGAACGTCGGAATCGGCGTCGGGGTAGGACCTTCGCTGGGACTTGGCTCGGTGGCCGGGCCCGGCCCAAAGGTGCCGATCGGTCCGCTATCGGTCTGCATCTCGGTGGCGCTGGCCACGGCGACCAGGGAGGCATCCGGTTTGTTTGCATGACCCACGAAACCAATGAGCTGGCTCGCGCCGGCCAGGATCAGGACCAGGGCCAGGATGCCGCCCACGGCGGCGGTGGCCAGTCGCGCCCAGGCCAGGCCCACCACCACGCGGGTTGGGGCGGCGAGCGGCGGTGGCGACCCGGCGGCCCCCACGTCCACCTTGGCCAGTGAGTCGAATGCGTTCAGGCGGGACAGGCACTCGTCGCACATGGAGGCGTGGAACGCCATTTCGCGCGGCGGATCGTTCACCGCGCCGTCGACCAGCCACTCCTCGAGCTGGATGTGGGGATCGAGGTTCGAGTTCATTTGCGGCGGGGGTGCAGGACGGGAGAGGCCACTTCGTCCACCCGCTCGGCCAGGCTGCCGGTGCCGCCGGAGAGGCCCCGCGTCTGGGCGGCGGCCACGTAGGCGGTCATGTAGTCACGGCGCGCCTTGCGCACGACGTTGTCGCTGCCCACGATCTCGTGGACGTCCCCGGCGTTGAAGCCCTCGACCGCGGTGGCCGTCACGGCGGCGCGGGCCCGCACGTCCAGGCTGGCCAGGGCGTCGTATACGGCGGGATCAACGCCCAGCGGCCCCAGCGCGTCACGTCGTTCGATCTCGCTCGGGCGCTGGTGGCCCCACGCCGGCCCCTTGGCCGCGCGGGTCACGTTGGCCCGCAGCCAGGCCGCCGCGCGCTCGGGATGGCGCAGCTGCTCCATGCGCTCCACGCCCTGGGACAGGGCCTGGGCCGTGAGGTTCCCGGCCAGCGGCGCGTCACCCAGGGTAACGAGCAGCGCAAAGCCAAACAGGCGGTCGCCATGAAGCTCCACGAACGCGTCGTGGAGGCTGCGGTCCTCCATAGGCCGCGCATGGTAGACCACCTGCCGCGGTACTCCGATACGACCCCCATGGGTAGAAAGTCTTCCCATGACCTTGACAGGTCGTTAATATGGGGTCCGTATACTTGACAAACCTCTTGACAAATCACTTGACACGCACGTTCGTGCGTCTGGGACCGTCTACATGAGCTCAACCGGCACCGTCGCCGAGATCAAGTCACGGCTCCCCGTGACCGAGATCGTGGGCGAGACCGTCCAACTCAAGCGCGCAGGCACGACCTGGAAGGGTCTGTGCCCGTTCCACGCTGAGAAGACACCCTCCTTCACCGTCAGCCCCGAGCGCGAGTCGTGGCACTGCTTCGGCTGCGGTGAGCACGGCGACATCTTCACCTTCGTCATGAAGCGTGACGGCCTGGACTTCCGCGAGGCCCTCAACCGCCTGGCCGAGAAGGCCGGGGTCGAGGTCTCGGCCCAGGGCGCCAAGGAGGATAAGCATCGGAAGCGGCTGCGCGAGGCCCTGGAGGCATCCATCGCCTGGTATCGCGAGGTGCTCCGCCAGTCCAGGCAGGCCGAGCCCGCGCGCCAGTACCTGGCCGAGCGCGGCTTCACGGAGGAGACCCTGGATCGGTTCGGGGTGGGATACGCCCCCGACAGCTGGGATGCCCTCATCAAGCGCCTGGCGGCCAAGGGCTTCACGCCCGAGGAGATGATCGGTGCCGGCCTGGCCAGCCCCGGTCAGCGAGGCCGGTCGGTGGACCGATTCCGGCGCCGGATCATCATTCCCATCCGCGATGCGGCCGGTCGGCCGGTGGGCCTGGGCGGGCGGATCATGCCCGGCGCCGAGGGGCCCAAGTACCTGAACTCCCCGGCCACCGCGCTGTTCGACAAGAGCCGCACCCTGTACGCCATCGACCTGGCCAAGAACGCCATCCGCAAGGAGCAGCTGGCCGTGATCGTGGAGGGCTACACCGATGTGATGGCGGCCCACCAGGCCGGTTTCACGAACGTGGTCGCGTCCATGGGGACGGCCCTGACCCGGGGCCAGGTGGACCTCGCCACCCGCTACGCGGACTCGGTTGCCCTCGCCTACGACGTGGACCTGGCCGGCGAGACGGCCACCGAGCGGGGCTGCTCGACGAGCTGGGCCCCAGCCAGAGCGTGACCAAGGTGCGGGTCGTCCGGATTCCCGCCGGCAAGGACCCGGCCGAGCTCTTCCAGACCGATCCCGACGCGTGGCGCAAGGCCGTTGACGACGCCAAGCCGGTGGTCGAGTACTTCATGGATCGGGTCGCGGCCGAGGTGGACATCTCCACCGTGGCCGGTCGTCGGGACATGGCCGGGCGGGTCCTGGCCATCCTCCAGCGGGTTGGGGACGCGGTGGAGCAGGACATGTACCTCCAGCAGCTGTCGCGCACCGTCCAGGTGGACGAGCGGGTGCTGCGCGAGGCCCTGCACCGCCCTCGGGTCCAGCGGCGCGCGAGCCCGACCACGGCCGCGGCGGTGGGCCCCGGTGCCGTGATCCTGGACGCGGTCGAGACCGAGACCCTGGCCCTGCTCTTCCGCCATCCGGGCCTGACCGCGGAGCACGCCACCAACCCGTTGCCCTTCGGTCGACCGGTGGCCACCGCCCTGGCCGACGCGTGGACCGCGTGGGTCGCTGACCACGCCGGGCACGGGTCAACCGACATTGAATCGTTCCTCGCCGAGCTCGATCCCATCTCCGGGGAGCTTGCGAGGGTAGTTATTCAGTCCGCCAATGCGGGTCCCCGGCTGGAGCCGGCCATGGCCGCAGAAGCGCTCCGGGTCTGTCGCCTTCGGTTGCGATCGGCCCGCGTGGAAGAGGCCATCGGGGATGGCCGCCGTCTCCTGGAGGACGCGGAACGCGATGGCGACCGCGAGCTCCTGGCCCAGATCGAAACCCATATCAACAAGCTCGGCCGCGAAAAGGCCGAGGTCAGTGCGGAACTGTTCACGCCGGCGACTTCGGCGCAAGGAGGATCCAGATAGTGGCCCAAGCCAAGACACCGGTCCGTGAGGACACCAAGAAGGCACCTACCAAGGCGGCCGCCGCGCCCGCGAAGACAGCGGCCGTGAAAGGCACGCCAGCAGCCAAGGCCGTGGCCAGCAAGACCACGACAACGGTCAAGGCGGCCGCGCCCAAGGCGACCAACGGGAAGCCGACCACGGGCAAGGCCGTCGGGCCGGCCAGGGTCCCGGCCGCGAAGGCCGCCCCGGCCGCGAAGGCCGTTGCCGCCAAGCCGGTCGCCGCGAAGGCCGCCCCGGCCAAGCCTGTGGCTGCCGCCGCCAAGCCGGTCGCCGCCAAGGCATCGGTCGCAAAGGTTGCGGCTGCCAAGCCGATGGTTGCGGCCAAGGCCACCGCCGCGAAGGCCGCCCCGGCCAAGGCTGTGGCTGCTGCCGCCAAACCGGTCGCCGCCAAGGCATCGGTCGATAAGGCTGCGCCGGCGAAGCCTGCCACTGCCGCCAAGGCATCGGTCGAGAAGGCTGCCCCGGCGAAGCCCGCCCCGGCCAAGCCGGCCGCCAAGCCCGCCAGGAAGTCGCTCGACGTGCCCCTGACCGCCGCCGAGAAGGACGCGAACACGACCGTTGCCATGGCCGTGGAGGACCTCCTCTCGTCCGGTCGCGAGGAAGGGTTCATCACCCACGACCAGATCCTGACCGCCGTTCCGGTGCCGGAGCAGAACCTCGACCAGATCGAGGAGCTGTTCGCGGGCGCGGAGGAGCAGGGGGTCGAGGTCTTCGACGCGGAGAACCAGCCCACCTTCAGCGAGCCGGGCGAGGACATCGGGGTCACCCTCCCCGGTGACGACGCGGCCGATGCCAAGGCCGAGAAGGAGCCCGAGGAGGACCTGGAGGCGCTCGCCGCCGACCTCATCGGTATCGACGACCCGGTCCGCATGTACCTCAAGGAGATCGGCAAGGTCGCCCTCCTCACCGCCGAGGAAGAGGTCGTCCTGGCCAAGGCCATCGAGACGGGGGAGCTGGCCATCGAGGACCCGGCGCGATGCATGGTCAACCTCTTCACCTGGGTCACCGTGGGCTCGGAGCCCAAGGCCCGGGCCATGGCCGGCATGCGCGCGTTCGACCTGCCGGAAGACTCGCCCAAGATCACGAACGACGCGATCGACTGGTGGGTCCACAAGAAGCGACCCATTGAGAAGCCGCCCATCCGCTTCACGAAGGCGCGCCGCGACCCGGAGCTGGACGAGGAGGGCCGGACCCGGATCCTGCAGGCCGAGTCGATCCTGAAGTCGATCGAGAGCGATCCGGCCCAGGCCCTCAAGGACGCGGTCCTGTTCGGGCACTCGTATCGGTTCCGCGCCCTGGAGCAGCCGGGTCTCGAGGAGCTGTACGCCATGGAGCGCTGGGCGCGCGAGACGGCGCAGGCCATCATGCGGGCCTCCATCGAGGCCGGGCGTGATGCCGAGTACCTCAAGGAGATGGGCTACGACCCGTCCATCCCGGCCGAGATTCCGTTGGAGCGGCGCTCGGGCAAGCTCATCGAGCAGAGCACCGATGGACGGCGCCGCCTGACCGAGGCCAACCTGCGGTTGGTGGTCAGCATCGCCAAGAAGTACATCGGGCGCGGGATGAGCTTCCTGGACCTCATCCAGGAGGGAAATATCGGTCTCATCCGGGCAGTGGAAAAGTTCGAGTACGAGAAGGGATTCAAGTTCTCGACCTACGCCACGTGGTGGATCCGGCAGGCCATCACCCGCGCCATCGCGGACCAGGCCCGCACGATCCGGATCCCGGTCCACATGGTGGAGACCATCAACCGCCTGATCCGCGTGTCGCGGACGCTGTTGCAGGAGCTGGGCCGCGAGCCCACGGTGGAGGAGATCGCACGGCGCATGAGCCGCGACGAGATCGTCCGCGAGCTGCGCGACAAGCTCGAGCGCGAGCCCACCGAGGAAGAGGTCGACAAGCGCGAGGCCGCCGGCCCGCAGACCGTCTCCCCGGAGAAGGTGCGCGAGATCATGAAGGTCTCGCAGGAGCCGGTTTCGCTGGAGACGCCCATCGGCGAGGAGGAGGACTCCCACCTGGGCGACTTCATCCCGGACCTGGCGAGTGTCGCGCCCGCGGATGCCGCTTCGCACCAGCTGCTCAAGGAGCAGGTGGAGGGCGTGCTCGACTCGCTCACCCCGCGTGAGCGGCGCGTGCTCCAGCTCCGATTCGGGCTCGAGGACGGGCGGTCACGGACCCTGGAAGAGGTGGGTCGCGACTTCAACGTGACTCGCGAGCGGATCCGCCAGATCGAGGCCAAGGCCCTGCGCAAGCTGCGGCACCCCAGCCGCAGCCGCAAGCTCAAGGACTACCTGGAGTAGACCAATGAGCGCCGCGCCCGGGGCGAGCTGGGGCGAGTTCGAAGCCGCCGAACCTGCGATGGCGGCCTGGGGGCGGAAGCTCCTGTACCGCGACGGCGTGGGCGACGCGTTGTTCACCACCGTGGCCGGTGATGCCCCACCCCGGACGCACCCGGTAAACATCGGGATCGTGGACGGACGGCTCCTCGTCTTCGTCCAGGATCACTCGGCGAAGATGCGCGACCTCGTGGTCGATGGCCGCTATGACCTCCACGCCCACCAGGACCCCGCCGCGCCGCACGAGTTTCTGCTCCGGGGGCGGGCGGTGGCGGTCACCGATGCCGGCGTGCGGAGCGGTGCGATCGCGGTGTGGCCCTTCAGCCCGGGCGACGGGTACGGCCTGTTCGAGCTCCGCATCGAACATGCGCTCTTCGGGGAGCGCGCCACGGCCGGTGACTGGCCTCCACGCTATGTCTCTTGGCGACCTGGGTGAAGGCGGTCGTTCGTTCCCAGTACGGACCGCCCGACGTCCTCTCATGGGCGGAGGTGCCCAAACCGGTCCCGACCGATGACCAGGTGCTGGTCCGGGTCCGGGCCGCCTCCCTGAACTCCGGGGATCTCGACTATCTGCACGGGAGGCCGGGCTTCGCTCGCATGGGCACCGGGTTCACCAGGCCCAACAACCGCCAATTCGGGTTGGACCTGGCGGGCGAAGTGGAGGCGGTGGGTCCCGCGGCCACCCGAATTCGGGTTGGGGACCGGGTCTTCGGGGACATGACCCAGCATGGCTACGGCGCCTTCGCCGAGTACGCGTGCGCGCCCGAGCGGGCGTTTTCCGTGATTCCAGCAGCCGTCAGCTACGAGGACGCGTCGACCATCCCGCAGTCGGGGATCATCGCGCTCCAGGGCCTGCGGGATAAGCGCCCGATCCGGGCCGGCGACCGGGTGCTCATCAACGGGGCCTCGGGATGTGTCGGCCCGTTCGCGATTCAGATGGCGAAGTCGCGCGGGGCCGAGGTCACCGGGGTGTGCAGCACGAAGAACATGGACCTCGTCCGGTCGATCGGCGCCGATCACGTCATCGACTACACCGCCGAGGACTACACGCAGGGCAGCGACCGGTATGACCACATCATCGACATCTTCGCCCGCAGGTCGCTGTTCGCGTGCCGCCGGGCACTGAGCCCCGATGGCGCCTACGTCATGGTGGGCGGGACCACGTCGCTGATCTTCCAGGGCCTGCTCCTGGGACCGCTCCTCTCGCTGGGGAAGCAGAAGCTGGGGATCCTGTGGGCCTGGAAGCCGGCTGACCCCGACGATATGGCGGAACTGGGCGAGCTGGCCGTGGCCGGGGTGCTCAAGCCGGTCATCCACCGGCGCTACGAGTTCGATGAGACGATCGAGGCGGTCCGCTACCTCGACGCGGGTCGGGTGGGCGGGAAGATCGTGATCACGATGGACGCGCCGGGCTCCGGCCGGCACGCCTAGAGCTTTCCGCATGAGGGGCCCTGACGGCGCGAGACGCGCCGCTCAGGCTCACCCGCCCGCGTCCGGCGGTCGTATTGTCGAACCCGTTACCGAGGAGAACTCCTGAATGCGCAGCGTGACCTACTCGATGAACGTCTCGCTTGACGGCTACATCGTCGGGCCAGACGGCAGCTTCGACTGGGCGGGGCCCGACAAGGAGGTCTTTCGCTTCTGGATCGACGAGATACGAGAGGTCGGCGTCCACCTGATGGGACGACGGCTGTACGAGACGATGCTGTACTGGGAGACCGCCGACCAGGATCAACCGCTCGACGACGCAGAGATCGAGTGGGCTGCATTGTGGAAGCCGCTCCCGAAGGTGGTGTTCTCCACCACGCTGTCGGCGGTGCAGGGCACTGCTCGCCTGGCCTCCGGCGGCCTGGCGGAGGAGATCGAGCGGTTGCGGGCGGAGCCGGGAGAGGGCGAGATCGCGATCGGCGGCGCGACGCTCGCCGCCGAGGCGGCCGCGTTGGGTCTGATCGACGAGTACCGGGTCATGGTCTACCCGGTCCTCGTTGGCGGGGGCGTTCCGTTCTTTCCGCGGCACGAGCGCCGGGTGGACCTCGAGCTCGTCGAGACCCGCACGTTCAGCTCGCGATTCGTCTACCTCCGCTACCGCGTGGGTCCCTAGCCGGCTCCGTCGCCTAGCCCAACGATGAGAAGGGGCTGCGGTCAGCGGGCCTCGAACGAGCGCTTGGCGAGGCCGAACCAGAATCCCTCGATCGCGTATTCGGGCTTCCGGTCGGGCTTGGCCGCGGCGCCCAGGGTGACGAAGATCGGTGCAAAGTGCTCCACCGTGGGATGGGCATACGGCATGCCGGGTGCGCGCTCGCGGAAGGCGAACAGCTCGTCCACGTCGCCCCGGTTGAGCGCCTCGGCCGCCCACTGGTCGAACTCGACCGACCACTGCGGGGCGCCGGGCTTCCCCACGAAATAGTCGTGGACGAACGGGAGGCCGTGGGTCATGAACCCGCTGCCGATGATCAGGACGCCCTCATCCCGGAGCGGCGCCAGGCGCCGGCCGAGCGCGAACAGGTGGGCAGGGTCGAGGTCGGGCATCGAGATCTGGAGGACGGGGATGTCGGCGTCGGGATACATGGCTTTCAGCGGGACCCAGGCGCCGTGGTCCAGCCCGCGCTGCGGGCGATCGACCACCGGCTCGTTGTCGGGCATCAGGGCGCGGACCCGGGCCGCCAGGTCCGGCGCGCCGGGTGCGTCGTAGGTAAGCCGGTAGTAATGCTCCGGAAAGCCGTAGAAGTCATAAATCAGCGGAACGGGCTCGGTGGCACTGACCGATACCGGCGCCGCCTGCCAATGCGCGCTCACGATCAGGATTGCCTTGGGGCGGGGGAGCGAGGCAGACCACGAGGAGAGCTCGCTCATCCAGGTCGGGTCGTCGAGCAGCATCGGGGCGCCGTGGCCCAGGTACAGGGCCGGCATGGGGCGCTGGGACTCGACTTCGGTCACAGCCCGATTCTAGGGCGAGGCGAGTCTGCTGAGGTCCGTTTGGGGCTCCCAGCCGGGCGGTTCGGCACTGGTCGGGGTCTGAGCCCGCGGCCACCGTAAGCGGCGATGGGCCGCATCTGCGGTCGCCGTGCATGGGAGGCATCGGGCCATGGTGTCGCGCGTCGTGATCATGGGGGCTGCCGGTCGTGACTTCCACGATTTCAACGTCGTCTATCGCGACGACCCGACCACCGAGGTGGTCGCCTTCACGGCGACCCAGATCCCCGGCATCGCGGATCGTCGGTACCCCGTCGAGCTGGCCGGAGCGCGCTACCCGGATGGCATACCGATTGTTCCCGAAGCGGAATTGGAAGCGCTCATCCGCGACCGATCGGTCGACACCGTCGTATTTGCCTACAGCGATGTCAGCCACGAAACCGTCATGCACGTGGCCTCTCGGGTCCTGGCGGCTGGAGCCGACTTTGTCCTTTTGGGACCAAATCGCACGATGCTCCGAAGCCGCCTGCCGGTGATTGCGATCTGCGGCACCCGGACCGGGGCCGGGAAGAGCCAGACGTCTCGACGAGTGGCCGACATCGTGGAGGAGCTCGGCCACCGTCCGGTGTTGGTGCGTCACCCCATGCCCTACGGGGACCTCGTCCGGCAACGCGTCCAGCGCTTCGCCAGCTACGAGGACCTGGACCGGGAAGAGGCCACCATCGAGGAGCGCGAGGAGTACGAGCCGCACATCGTGGCCGGACGCGCGATCTACGCCGGCGTTGACTACGGGGAGATCCTGCGGCGCGCCGAGGACGAGGGCGACGTCATCATCTGGGATGGCGGCAACAACGACCTGCCCTTCTACCGTGACGACCTCCTGATCGCGGTGGCCGATCCGCTGCGTGTCGGTGACGAGACGCGCTATCACCCCGGTGAGACCGTCTTGCGCCGGGCCGATGTCGTGGTGATCAACAAGGTGGACAGCGCGGACCGAGCATCGGTCGATGCGCTGCGCGCAACGATCATCGCGAACAACCCCGATGCCTTCATTACTGAGGCCCGCAGCGCCCTGCGGCTCGAAGGGGACGCAATCAAGGGTCGGCGGGTGGTGGTGGTCGAGGATGGTCCGACGTTGACCCACGGCGGGATGGCATTCGGGGCAGGTGTTGTCGTGGCCCGAGGCAATGGCGCGATCCTGGTCGATCCGAGGCCCTATGCCGTCGGCTCGATCCGGCAGGTATTGGACGAGCATCCGATCCTCGACTTCCTCGTCCCGGCGATGGGCTACGGAGAGGAGCAGACCGGGGAGCTGGCCGCGACGCTGGAGGCGACTCCGGCGGACCTGGTGCTCTCGGCCACGCCGATCGATCTGACCAAGGTCATGAGCCTCAGCAAACCCGTGGTCCGGGTTCGGTACGATCTCGAAGAGGTGGATCCTGAAGGGCTGCGACGCCCGATCGCCGACGTCCTGGCGGGGGTGCTCAGCACCCCCGTGGTGAGCGGCGTATGACTCGGTGGTCCTCAGTTGGGTTGGCGGTCAGAAACCGATTCCGGGGCCTTACGACGCGGCGAGCGCCCTGACCGTGTCCGCGATCTGTCCCAGGTGCTCCTGTTCATGGGTCGCCAGCGAGGTCGCGTAGAAGAGCACCGAGCGCTCGATGACGCGCCCGCCGGATTCGCGGACGACCGCGACCCGCTCCCACGCTCCGGGAGTCAGCGGCTCGAGGACGGCGAGCAGGTCAGCGCGTTGGGCCGCGTATGCCTCGAAGGAAGCGGGGAACGGCCACGCGGCATAGTCCGTCTTCCGCAACCATGCCCGTGGGCTGACCCGCCGCCACGTCGGTCGATCCTCCCCAAGGATCCGCTCGATGTGCCCTCCCCATACGTCGGCGTTGGCCCGCAGATGGGCGACGAGCTCGTTGACCGACCACTCCCCGGGCGCGGGAGCGGCCAGGAGCTGGTCCGGGGCGAGCTGCGCGGCGAGCGTGCCGATGCGAGGCGGCGTCGCGGCCAGGAGCTCGATCACGTGCCTGGGGGTCTGCGGTGGCATGGCCATCAGGTCGTGGCGACCCGGGAGGCCTGCTCGAAGTCGATCTCCACTCCCAGGTGGAGGGCCGCGCCTGCGGCCAGCCAGGTCATGGCGCCCGGCTCGTGGTTCACCAGTCGACGCAGGCCCTGCGGCGCATGGGTCTGGGGTTCGACCGCGACCGCAGCGCGGTCGGCCGGGCTGGCGGCCACCACCTGCGGCGTGACGGCGGTGATGCGCATCACGGCCTGGAGGCCGAGCTGCGGCCAGCCGAGCTCCACCACGGGAGCGCTGAGCGCCGTCCAGGTCGCGTCCAGGCCGGCTGGCATGGGTCGGCGTTCACGCAGGTCGAAGTCGCCGCGGACCAACTCGGGCAGCGCCGCCGACTCCAGGTTGCTGGGGTGCACCGCGTCGGCCGGGATCGCGACCTCGATGGGTGCCACGAACCACGGATGCAGGCCCAGGCCGCCCGGCATCGGATCGGTGGACCGATTCGAAAGGGTCAGCTCGAGGACCAGGGTGTTGCCTCGCACGACTATGGCCTGGCTGACCTCGTACTGCCATGGCCACTCGTCCCCGCCAGCGCGCACGCGGAGGGTGCCGGCCGCATCGGTCAGCCCGTCATCGGTCTGCCACGCGGATCGGTACACCTGGCCATGGATGGCGGACCCGTCGGAGAAGTTGGGGCTGAGCGCCACCTCGCGTGACCCAACCATGACCCGCTCGGTCGTCACCCGGTTGCACCACGGGGCCATGGGGTAGCAGGCCCACGAGAACGGCTCGCGCTCGTAGGTCGGCAGGTCGGGTGGGGTCACGAGCACGTCCCGGCCAAACGCGCGGAGCCGATGGAGGCGGGCACCCAGCTCGGGGAGGACCTCCACTTCGAGCGACTCGCTCGCGAGGGTGAGCACGGCCACCTAGAGCAGGGTCATCGCGCGCTGAGGGCCGAGCAGGAACGGCGGCAGGTAGGCGGGGATGTTCGAGAAGGGAAGCACGTCGGGGTGAAGCTCGATCCCCAAAACCTCGCCCATGAACCGCCGGCGCGCCTGGATTCGCCCCCAGGCTCCGGGGAACGCGGCCGCCAGCTGGTTGCGCAGCGCCTGGTCGGCCAGCGCGATCCCGTCCTCGATGTTGGTCGTGAAGTACTCGGTGCCGGTTGCCGGGATGACGTCGACCTGGAGCGCCATGCCCGAGCGCAGCTCGGCGGTTGACCCGCGCGCGACGGGGGAGTTCACCCATTCGTCGAGATGGATCTGGTGGCCCGGGTTCAGGAAGATGCCGAAGAATGGACCGCCCAGGCGCCGATCGATGATCTCCCACAGGGCGCCACCGCTCTGACCGATGCGCAGCGCGCCGTACCACTCGGCCACGGCCTCGAAGTACGGGCCAACCAGGCGCTCGGTGTAGTCACCGATCCCGGCCGGCAGCTGGTCCGCGTCCTCCACCACGAACCCGGCGCGGCAGTTGAGCGCACCCCAGATCCCGAATGCAACGGTGAACCGATCACCCTGCTCGATGGCGCGCGTGCCGGGGCTCAGCAGGCCCAGGGTTGCGCGCGGGCCGCTGGTCAGCATCAGGTGGCACGAGAGCGGCGCGCCGTTCCATTCCAGCAGCCGGACCGCCTCCTGCTCGGTCAGGCCGGGCCGCAGTCCGAACAGCAGCTGCCGGATCCCGTTCGAGGTGTGGCAGGCCGCGTACTCGAATGCCGCCAGCTGCTCGACCTCGTTGATCACCCGCAGCCCGGTCTCGCGGTCGATGAGCAGGTCCGTCGCGTTCTCCACCGCCCCCGATCCACCGGTCAGCGCGCGCAGGGTGTCGACCAGGTACGCGGGGGCGTCGCTCTGGGCGCGATCGGCGTACGTCTTCCAGCCCACGACCGCCACCCGACTGCCGATGGTGATGCCTTCCTCTGCCAGGACGTCGCGCAGGGGACGCGACCGGTCGCGCGGCTGGGACGGCAGGCTCAGGTCCTGGTGCAGATGCCGTCGCATGGGGAGCGGCGCCGCACCGGCCATGGCGTAGCACTCGTTGCCGACCAGGATGGCCGGATCGTCAGTGGGTCCAACGACGAGGATCGCCTCCTCGAACCTTGGGTCGAACCCGCTCAGGTAGGCGAGGTTGGCGCTGTGCTCGCGATCGGCCCAGACGACGATCCGGTCCAGGTCCCGTTCCGCGGCCGAGGCCCGCAGGCGCTCGAGCCGCGCCGCGTACGTCGCGGGCGGGATGACCGGCGCCTCGACGGGCATACCGAAGTCGGGGAGCGGCAGGTCGGCGACCCGCGCGCGGCCGGTGCCCGTCATGGCGCCGGGAGCTCCGAGCCGGGCAGCCACGGTGTCGCCGTGCCCGCTTCGCGGTCGACGAGCAGGAACTGGTCCGCGTCCACGGTCTGCCATGACCCCTCCGTCCCGTCGGGCCACTGGACCCGAACGTCCACCGACTCGTCCTGGCCCAGGCCGAAGTGCACCCATCCGAGCTGCCCGCCCAGGTGCCCGCCCCCGACCGTGACCTCGCGCCGGATCGTGCGGTCGTCGAGCCGGACCTCGATCCACGACCCGATGGCGTCGCGGTTCGCTCCGGACTCGGCCAGGTCGACCGCGAGCCAGTGGCCCATCACCTCCGGCGCCTCCGCGCTGCCAGTTCCGACGTTGCGCCACAGCTGCGCAGGCTGCCGGCGGTAGGTGACGACCAGGTCGAGCTGGCCGTCCAGGTTGAGGTCGACCAGGGCCGCCCCGCGGGCGCGGTCGTAGTCGACGATCCCCGCCGCCTCGGCGCCCTCGACGAACGTTCCGTCCGGCTGACCGATGAGCAGGTTGCTCGGGTCGTGCGCCGCGTAGTCGGGCATGGCCTCCACGTTGCCCTTGGCCACGAACAGGTCGATGTGGCCGTCGTTGTTCACGTCCGCGAACTCCGAATGCCACGCCGTGGACGGGAGGGTCGTGTCGCCGCTGTACGGTCGGGTGGCGGTGGCGCCCATCTCGAGCGCGATATCCTCGTAGGTGGGCTGGGCAGGGCCATTGGCAAGGGTCTGCAGCTTGTTGTCCCCCTGGCTGGTCAGGTAATAGTCAGGGTATCCGTCGCCCGTGACGTCGTAGCTGGCGATGCCCATGCCCCACACCCGGACGCGCTGCCAGCCATCCTCGCGGGTGTAGAGGGTCGGCGCCTGGCCGGACGTCATCCGCCACAGCTGCTCCTCGCCTCCACCCTCGGGGGTGTAGTAGTGCCGGTCGTTCGACACCCGCAGGTCGCGCCTGCCGGACCGATCCCAGTCGCTGAACAACATCGACAGGGCGCACCAGCTTGGGGTGAGCGGGATGACCGATCCGAAGCTGCGCCCGTCCGATGCGGGCCGGACCAGCTGGTTGTCCTGGCACTCGTCCTCCGGGTCGACGCTCGCTGCGTCCACGTAGCTCCCGAGCGCGATCGTGGGCCACGACGCCCCGTCTTCCCAGGTCGCGCTGAAGGCGGTCGTCCACAGGTCACCTCCGTCGAACGCCCAGTCCTCGTTGGCCCGCTCGAAGCGGCAGTCCCCGAGGCCGCGAAGGAGGACGTTCTCGCCCCGTCGCAGGACGGCGAGATCGGTCACCCCGTCCCCGTCCACGTCCAGCGGATAGGCGCCGGTGACGTCGACGAGATCGGTCGCCGGGTCGGGCATCGGTTCGAAGGCCAGCGCGCCGCCGACCGGGCTGTCGTTGCGGTAGAGGGTCGCCGGGTTCGTGCCGCCCGCGAAGTAGAGCTCCGGCCGGCCATCGGCGTTGCAGTCGAACACGGCCACCCCGCCGCCGACGAAGAACGCGAAATCGCCGTCGTACACGTGGTCAACGCCGGCCGTCGCCGTCTCGTCGGCATAGTGGGGGGCCGCGGACGCGCCGCCTGCCCCGACCCCGCCCAGCAGGATGCCGACCACGAGGATGATCGCGATGCCACCGGTCAGGCCGATGAGAATCCGCGGCACGTTGCCGATCATGGGGATCTGCGGGTCAGCCCGTCCGAACGCGACGGCAGTTCACCGCCCTGCGACCTGGAAGATCCGATCCATGACCCGCAGGTTGGCCACCGCGTCCTCCGGCGGGACGGGGGTGGGAGCGTCGTCGAGGATGGCGGCTGAGAATCGCTCCGTCTCGACGGTGTATGGGTCAGCCGTCTCGAAGCGCAGCACCTCGGTGTGCGGGGAGACCGGCGGGTCACCGCCGTGGGTGAGGAACACCTCGGTCGGCCGGTCGGGCGGGATGTTGAACGGGATCGCGACCTCGATCCGTCCCAGCGTCCCGGAGATATGCACCCGCTGGTCATCCTCGGCCCGGGTGGAGCAGGTAAAGGACGCCACGCCCTCGCCGAACCCGAGGAGACCGCTGGTCAGGACATCGGTCCCGGTCACCGGGTCGCGGGTGATCGCGGCCTCCACCATGGTGGGCTCCGAGCCGAACAGCATCCGGGACAGGTTCACGCAGTAGCAGCCGATGTCGTACAGCGCGCCGCCGCCAACCGCGGCGATGTTGCGGATGTTCGCCGGATCGTCGTTGTAGTAGGAGAACCAGCTCTGTACTGCCTGCAGCTGCCCGATGCGCCCCGACGCCACGAGCTCGCGGACGGCGACCCACGACGGGTGGAGCCGGTACATGAACGCCTCCATGAGCCGGACCCCATGGGCCGCGCAGGCGTCGACCGCGCGCTGGGCATCCTCCGCGGTCAAGCCCAGCGGCTTCTCGCACAGGACATGCTTGCCAGCCTCCGCCGCCCTGGTCGTCCATTCCACGTGGAGGTGGTTGGGGAGCGGGATGTAGACCGCGTCCACTTCCGGGTCGGCGAGCAGGGCCTCGTACGAGTCGTGCGCCCGCGGGATGCCGAGCTCGCCCGCGACCTGGCGCGCGCGGTCCCCGTCGCGCGAGCCGATGGCCACGACCGCGCAGCGCCGTGCCCGCAGCATGCCGGGGATGACCTTCGTTCGGGCGATGTCGGCGGTGGAGAGGACCCCCCAGCGGAGGGTGTCGGTTGGCCCGCTCATCCCCACGAGGTCTCGGTCACGGGCCGGAATGCGACTTCCAGGATCCGGTGCGTCCGCGGGCGGGTCAGCGCGAACATGACCGCTTCGGCCACGTCCTCGGGTCGCATCATGCCCGCCAGCTGGGGCATGTCCGGCGTCCGCCCCCGGCCCATGGCGAAGTCGGTCGCCACGCCGCCCGGGCAGATGTTCGTGCAGCGGACGCCCTGCTCCCGCAGCTCGTGGTCGAGGGCCGCGGTCAGGCCCACCTGGGCGAACTTCGACGCGCAGTACACCGCCTCGTAGGGGAGGCCACGGCGGCCGGCCTCGCTGGCGATCGTCACCAGGTCCGCGGCGTGGCTCTTCAGCAGCGCGGGGAGCGCCGCCCGCACGGTGTGGATCGCGCCCTTCACGTTGACGTCGATCATGTCGTCGATGTGCTCGGCCGGCGTGTCGAGGAACGGGCCGTAGGCGCCCACCCCCGCGTTCACGACGAGGATGTCAATCCCCCCGAACCGGTCGACCGTCGCGGTGGCGATCGCGTTCATGGCCGCCTGGTCGCGGACGTCGGCCGGCAGGGCGACGCTGCCGGCGATCCCCAGGTCGGATCCGCTGCGGGATGCGAGGCCGAGCCGCACGCCCGCGGCGTCCAGGGCATGGGCCACCGCCGCGCCAATGCCCCGGCTGGCCCCGGTCACCAGCGCGACCTTGCCGTCGAGCGATTCCATCGGTCGGTCCCTCCGTGCAGGCGGGGCGTGGGTGCCGCCGCGGTCAGACGAGTCTGACGACCCTGCGCCGGACAGCCGTGCGACGCGGTGCGGGTCTGGTCAGACCGTGCGCTGACCATGTATCCTTTCCAGCAACTGGGGCACTGCCGTCTTCCCAGGGTCATTCAATCGAGGATTCGAGCCCAAGCGCACGATTGAAGGAACGGCAAGTGGAGGTAAGGAGGAAGACATGTCCCTACGCCGAGTAGCGGCGGGTCTCGTAGTACTGTCCATGCTCCTGGCGGCGTGTCAGTCGTCGGCGAGCGAAAGTGCCAGCGGGTCGCAAGCCGCGAGCGAAAGCCAGGCGGCGACCGCATGCAAGGTCGGCTTCTCCTGGAACAACTACCAGGAAGAGCGTTGGGCCAAGTGGGATGAGCCTGCGATCCAGGCAGCTCTTGAGGCTGGCAACGCAACCTACACCTCGACCGACGCCGGCTCCTCCGAGGAGCAGCAGGCCAGTGACGTCGAGAATCTCCTGTCCCAGGGCGTCGACGTCCTGATCATCCTGGCGCAGAACGGTGAAGCCATTCTGCCCTCACTCGACGCTGCCGCAACGGAAGGCGTCCCGGTCATTGCCTACGACCGGCTCATCGACGATGAGCGGGCGCTGTACGTCACCTTCGACAACGTCAAGGTGGGCGAGCTCGAGGCGCAGGCCGTGCTCGACGTGGTCTCCGAAGGCAACTTCGTGATCATCAAGGGCAACGAGGCCGACGCCAACGCGGACTTCCTCCGTCAGGGCTACGTGAACGTCGGCATCCCGGAAGTGGGCGGAACCGACCCGGCCGGGAAGATCGTCATTGTCGGCGAGACCTACACCGACAACTGGACTCCGGCCCTCGCGCAGACCGAGATGGAGCAGTTCCTGACCGACAACAACAACGACGTGCAGGCAGTGCTGTCCGAGAATGACGGCATGGCCGGCGGCGTCGTGGCCGCCCTCGAGGCCCAGGGCCTCGCGGGTTCGGTCCCGGTGTCCGGGCAGGACGGCGACCTCGCGGCTCTGAACCGCGTGGCGCTCGGAACGCAGACCGTGAGCGTCTGGAAGGACGCCCGCGACCTGGGCACGACGGCTGGTGTCGCGGCGGTTGCGCTGTGCAACAACCCGGACCTCGCGTCCGTGCCGAACACCGCGGCGTTCGACAGCCCCGGTGGCAACTCGCTGACCTCGATCCTGCTGACCCCGAACCCCATCACCCAGGCCAACCTCGGTGATGTCGTCGATGCAGGCTGGATCGACCAGGCGACCCTGTGCCAGGGCGTGACCGCCGGCTCCGTGGATGCGTGCCCGTAAGGACCCGCTGACCATCGGCTGAACCAAAGGCGCCCTGCGCCGCGACATTCGCGGCGCAGGGCGCTCCTCTATGCGGACCATCGTGGCTAGAGGGATCGGGAATGACTGAGGCCGCCGCCGCTCAGCAGCCGCAATCCGGACGCCGCCCCGGGGACGTTCTGCGGGGGGTCCCCCGTCGGCTTGGTGCCGGCCTGCGCACGGCCGAGGTGGACACCCGCCTCTTCGGGATGGTCATTGCCCTCGCGGTGATCTGGGTCGGGTTCAACGTCGTATCGGAGGGCAGTTTCCTCACCGCCCGGAACCTGTGGAACCTGTCGGTCCAGAGCGCCTCGATCGGGATCATGGCCACCGGCATGGTGCTCGTCATCGTGTCCCGGAACATCGACCTCTCGGTCGGCTCTCTGCTTGGCTTCCTGGCCTACACGATGGCCATGGTGCAGATCGAGTTCATCCCGAAGACCCTCGGGCTCGGCCTCAATCAGCCCTACACGTGGATCGTCGCCCTGGCCATCGGCCTCGCGTTCGGGGTCGTGCTCGGCGCGGTGTCGGGAGCGATCATTGGCTACGGCGGCGTGCCGTCGTTCATCGTGACCCTCGGCGGCCTGCTCGTCTTCCGCGGAATGATCTGGAGCTACCCGACGCAGGGTCAGACCCTGGCTCCGATGGACTCCATCTTCCGCCTCCTTGGCGGAGGTCCGGTTGGCTCGTTGGGCGAGACGCTCAGCTGGGTCGTGGGCATCGTGGGCTGCGTCGCCATCGTGTTCAACGCCTTCCGCTCGCGTCGTCGCAAGCGCCAGTACGGGTTCCAGCTTCGCCCGATGTGGGCCGAGATCGCCCTGACCGTCTTCATGGTCGTGGCCGTCCTCGGCGCGGTCTGGGTCGCGAACGCCTATTCGTGGCCCGAGGCCCTGGCCAACCAGTTCGCCCAGGAACACGGGATTGCCATTCCGCCGGGCGGGTTGATCATTCCGGTCGGGATCGCGAACCCCGTCCTGATCCTGATCGCCGTGACGATCGTCATGACCTACATCGCCACCCGGCGACGGTTCGGGCGCAGCGTGTACGCGATGGGGGGGAATCCCGAAGCCGCGCGGCTGGGCGGGATCAACACCCGCTGGACGATCGTGAAGATCTTCGCGCTCATGGGCCTGCTGGTCGGGATCAGCGCCGCCGTGCAGTCGGCACGCCTGAACGCCGCGGTGACCGGTCTGGGTGTCCAGAACGAGCTGGACGTCATCTCCGCGGTCGTCATCGGCGGCACGTCCTTCGCCGGCGGGATCGGATCGATCCCCGGGGCGGTGCTGGGGGCGGTGGTCATGCAGTCACTGCGCTCGGGCATGTTCCTGCTCAACGTCGACTCACCGACCCAGGACATCGTGGTCGGCATCGTCCTGGTGTCGGCCGTCGGTCTCGACTCATACCTCCGCCGTCGAGCTGCATAAGGAGGTGTACCGGTGACCGTAACCGCCGTCCCCACGGGCACCACGCCCGCTCCCGCACCCGGGATGCCTGCCCTCGTCGACATGCGGAACATCAAGGTGTCGTTCGGCGGCGTTCACGCGGTCGAGGGCGTGAACATCGACCTCCACGAGGGGGAAATCGTCGGCCTGGTTGGCGGGAACGGGGCCGGCAAGTCCACCTTGATGAAAGTCCTGTCCGGTGCCCAGGCTGCCGATTCCGCGGAGATCTTCGTGCGCGGTCAGCCGGTGTCCATTGGGAACCCGCGGGACGCCAAGGCCCTGGGCATCGAGTGCATCTACCAGACGCTGGCCCTGGCCGACAACCTGGACTGCCCCGCCAACGTGTTCCTCGGCCGAGAGCTCGACCAGCCGTCTCGGCTCCCTCGACGACGACGCCATGGAGTCGGCCTCGCGGCAGGTGCTGCAGCGTCTGAATCCGAACTTCCGCAACTTCGCCTCGCCAGTCGTGTCCCTGTCGGGTGGTCAGCGGCAGGCCGTGGCCATCGGTCGAGCCATCCAGTTCAACGCCAAGATCCTGATCATGGACGAGCCAACGGCCGCCCTTGGCCCGGCCGAGACGGCCCAGGTGCGCGATGTCATCCGCCAGCTGAAGCGCGAAGGGATCGGCATCTTCCTGATCAGCCATGACATCCACGACGTGTTCGACCTGTCGGACCGGATCAGCGTCATGTACCACGGCAAGATCGTGGACACCGTCAATAAGAGCGACGTCACCGTCGACGACGTGCTGGCCATGATCATCCTGGGCAAGAAGCCCGAAGAAGCCTCGCAGGAAGAGCTGAAGGAGCTGCTCGTCCACTGACCGATGCGCGCCGCCCGGCGGCGCGGATGTCAGCCCCGGTGGAAGAACGGGGCCAGGGCGGGGTACAGCTCCCGGTACGCGGCGTATCCCTCGGCATAGGCGGCTGCCTGCGGGCCCGGTGACGCCGCCGGGGTGGTCGTGACCAGCGCGTCGCAGGCATGCTCCACGCTCGCGAACCAGCCGACGCCCACCGCTGCCAGGACAGCGGCCCCGTAGGCCGCGCCCTCGGTCGTGCTGACCGTCGCGACCTCGACCTCCAGCACGTCGGCAAGAATCTGCATCCAGAGATGGCTCGCCGTTCCGCCGCCTGACGCGCGGACCTGGCTGGGGCGGGCAATGCCGGCCGACACCATGAGCTCCAACCCGTCGCGCAGGCCGTAGGCCACGCCCTCGAGCACCGCCCGGGCCAGGTGGCGGCGGTCGTGGGTCACCGTGAGACCGATGAACGCGCCGCGGGCCAGCGGATCGGGGTGCGGGCTCCGCTCCCCGGTCAGGTAGGGGAGGAACCACAAGCCGTCGCTCCCGGCCGGGACGGCATCGGCGCCCTCGAGGAGCTCGGGGTACGAAGCGCCGGGCGCGATCGCATCGCGGAACCAACGCAGGCTGCCCGCCGCGGAGAGCATCACGGTCATGAGGTGCCAGCGCTCCGGGACGGCGTGGCAAAAGGCATGGGCCCGGCCGCTGGGTTCGATCACCGGCCGATCGGTCGTGGCAAAGACCACGCCCGAGGTCCCGAGTGACAGCGCGACAACGCCCGGGGTCACCGCTCCCACGCCGACCGCGTTGGCCGCCTGGTCGCCACCACCGGCCACCACCGGGGTGCCGGTCCGCAGGCCCGTTGCCTCGGCCGCGGCGGGCGTGACCGTTCCGGTGACCTGTGGCCCTTCATACGTGTCGGGCAGCCAGGCGCGGGGGATCTTCAGGGCGTCGAGCACCTCGACCGACCAGTCGCGCGCCGCGAGGTCGAACAGGATCGTGCCCGCGCCATCGGCCTTGTCGATGGCGAACCCATCGGTCAGGCGATAGCGGAGGTAGTCCTTGGGCAGCACGACGTGGCGTGTCTCTGCCCAGACTGCCGGCTCGTGGTCGCGGACCCAGACCAGCTTGGGCGCGGTGAACCCGGCCAGGGCGTCATTGCCGGTGATCTGGATCAGCCGCTCGGGACCCACTGCCTGGCGAATGGCATCGCACTCGGCCGCGGTCCGCTGG
The DNA here is from genome assembly GCA_963816215.1 of uncultured Chloroflexia bacterium. Classification (GTDB taxonomy): domain Bacteria; phylum Chloroflexota; class Limnocylindria; order QHBO01; family QHBO01; genus DASTEQ01. The sequence goes on from CAWFKB010000002.1 coordinate 83,104, forward strand.
TCGTTCCACAGGATGGCGGGTCGCAGGACGGCGCCGTCGGCCCCCAAGAGCACCGCTCCATGCATCTGGCCGGTCAGCCCGACCGCTTCCACCGCATCGGCGCTCGTGCCGGTCGTGGTCAGGACCGATCGGATGGCCGCGATGGCGCCCATCCACCACATCACCGGGTCCTGCTCACTCCACAGGGGGTGTGGCGTGCTCACGCCGTATTCGGCGATGCCCACCCCCCGGACGGTGCCCTCCTCGTCAACGAGCAGGGCCTTGGTGGCCGTGGTCGAGACGTCGATGCCCAGGACCAGACCCACGCCCGGTCAGCCCTTCGTCGAGGGATCGCGTCCCGCGGGGTCGGCAGACCAGATTCGCTGGTTGACCAGGTTCTCGAGTCGCTCCTGCCCTCCGGACCGCGGCTTCGGGTCCAGGCCGTCGTCCTCGACCCGGCGCAGGAGGTCATCGAGCGAGAGCTGTCCGCTCCGGATGGCGGCCCCCAGCTCTCCGTCCCACCCCGCATACCGTTCCTCGCGAGGACCGTCCAGGGTCCCGGACTCGACCATGTCGGCGGCCACCAGGAGCGCCCGGGCCAGGGTGTCCACCCCCCCGATGTGGGCATGGAACAGGTCTGCCCGGTCCATGCTCTGGCGCCGGAGCTTGGTGTCGAAGTTGAAGCCGCCGGTCGTGAAGCCGCCCGCGCGGACGATCTCGTACAGGGCCAGCGCGATCTCGTCCACCGAGTTGGGGAACTGGTCGGTGTCCCAGCCGTTCTGGTAGTCGCCGCGGTTGATGTCCACGCTGCCGAAGATGCCCTGGCTGATGGCCGTGGCCACCTCGTGCTGGAAGCTGTGGCCGGCCAGGGTGGCGTGGTTGACCTCCAGGTTCACGCGGTACTCATCGGTCAGTCCATGGCGGGCCAGGAAGCCGCCCACGGTGGCCGAGTCGTAGTCGTACTGGTGCTTGGTGGGCTCCTGCGGCTTGGGCTCGATGAGCAGCGTGCCCGCGAAGCCGATCTTGTGCTTGTGCTCCGCCACCAGGGTCAGGAATCGCGCGAACTGCTCCTCCTCGCGGGCCAGGTCGGTGTTCAGCAGCGTCTCGTATCCCTCGCGGCCGCCCCACAGGACGTAGTTCGCGCCGTCGAGCCGATGGGTGGCCTCGAGCATGAGCTTAACCTGGGCTCCGGCGAAGGCGAACACCTCGGGATCGGGGTTGGTCGCCGCTCCTGCGGCATAGCGCGGATGGCTGAACAGGTTGGCCGTGCCCCATAGCAGCCGGGCACCGGTCCGGGTCATGTGGCCCTCGATCTCGTCGACCATGGCATCGAGGATCGAGCGCGTCTCCGCGAAGGTCCGCCCTTCGGGCGCGACGTCGCGATCGTGGAAGCAGAAGAACGGCACCCCGAGCTTCGAGACGAACTCGAACGCGGCATCGAGCTTGGCCCGTCCGGCCGCGAGCGGATCCAACCCTGCGGCGAGCCATGGCCGATCGAACGTTCCCACCCCGAACACGTCCGAGCCGGGCCAGTTGAACGAGTGCCACAGGCAGACGGCGATCCGGAGGTGGTCCTCCATCCGCTTCCCCAGCACCATCCGGTCGGGCTGGTAGACCTTGTAGGAGAAGGGGTCATCCGCGTCGAGGCCGCCGAACTTGACCGTACCGGGGACCTCGGAGAAGAAGCTCGCTGCCATGACCGCGCCTCCTGTGGTGCCGATCGGGTCAACCCGGCCGACCGTATCACAGCCAGGGTCGGAACCGACGCTCGCACGCGGGTTGGCGGGTCGCCCGTCCTATAATCCGCCGGCGTTCCGGCGTAGCTCAGTGGTAGAGCGGGCGGCTGTTAACCGCTTGGTCGTAGGTTCGAATCCTACCGCCGGAGCCACTCTATCCTGCGCAGGACATGGGAACGGCGCGCGAGACGACCCTGACCTCCGCCACCCAGGACTACCTGGTCACCCTGCGCAACCTGGTCAGCAGCGGCCAGCCGGCCACGATCACCGGCCTGGCACGACGGCTCCAGGTCTCCCCGCAGGCGGCGTCGGAGATGATCCACCGCCTCCGGGCAGAGGGTCTGGTGGAGCAGCGGGACGGTCGGCTGCTGACCCTGACCCGGCGTGGCCGGGCGCTGGGTGACGCCACGTTCAAGCGCCACGCGCTCATGGAGTGGCTGCTGAGCGGGGTGATCGGGATGGGCTGGGCCGAGTCCGATCACGAGGCCCATCTCCTGCAGGGCGCCATCTCGGAGGCGGTGGCCGCCCAGCTCGACGCGTTCCTCGGCCACCCCGAGACGTGTCCTCACGGCAACCCGATGACCGCGGCCATCGCGCGGAAACGCCCGCCCGGCGTCCCGCTGAGCGCGTTCCCCTCGGGCAGCGAGGCCACCATCTACCGGATCACCGAGGAAGCCGAGGAGGACGGCGCGCTCCTGTCGTATCTCGACGCCCGCGGCCTGCGCCCCGGCGCATCGGTCGTGGTCCGGGCCAGCAGCGAGGTGGTGGACACCATCACGGTGGACGGGCCGCGGGGGAGCGCCACCTTCGGGACGCGTCCCGCGTCGCTCATCCTGGCCCTGCCCGGCACGGCGGACCCGACCCTGTTCCATCGCCTGCCGAGCCCGCTCGAGCCCAAGATCGCAGGCTGACCTGTATCATCGCCGCAAGGCGGCTTGACAACCCGGCCTGACCTCTCGTAGTCTGCGATCCGACCCACCCCATCGGAATTCGACCGGGAGTCTGCATGCTCGCCACCTTCGTCATCGGTCTGCGGGAAGGTCTCGAGGCTGCGCTCATCGTCGGCATCGTGGCGGCGTTCCTGAAGCAGAGCGGACGCGCAGACGCCCTTCGCCTGGTGTGGATCGGAGTGGGACTCACGACCGCCTTCTGCGTCGCCGTGGCAGTGGCCCTTCAACTGTGGTCCGCCTCGCTGCCTGAGGGGGAGCAGGAGGCGCTCGAGACGGTGATCGGCTTCGCCGCGGTGGCCATGGTCACCTACATGATCCTGTGGATGCGCCGCCATGCACGAGGCCTGCGCCGGGACATCGAGGAGTCCGCTGCCACGGCCCTCGCCCGGGGCAGCGCCCTGGCCCTGGTGGCCATGGCCGTCCTGGCGGTCCTCCGCGAGGGATTCGAAACGGCCGTCTTTCTGCTCGCAGCGTTCGAGGCCAGCGTGGCGCCCCTCGCGGCAGGGGCTGGAGCGGTGCTCGGTGTCGTGGCGGCCGTCGCCATCGGCTACGGCATCTATCGCGGCGGCGTGCGGCTCAACCTGGGCCGCTTCTTCCGGATCACGGGCGTCGTGCTCGTGTTCGTGGCGGCCGGCCTGGTCGCCACCTCGCTCCATACCGCGGCGGAGGCCGGCTGGCTGAACGTCGGTCAGACCCCGATGTTCGATCTGAGCTGGCTTGTCCAGCCGGACACCATCCTGTCGGCACTGCTCACCGGTGTCCTGGGCATCCCCGCCCAGCCCGCAGTGATCGAGGTCGTGGGCTACCTCCTGTACCTGGTCCCGATGCTCGCCGTCGTCCTGTGGCCCGTCCGGCCCACGCGGCCCACCCCCACCCTCGTCCAGGCAGGCCCCGAACCCGCCGCCTGAGACCCGACCCGGAGAGACTGGCCGCTACACTCGACACTCTCCCGTTCACCAAGGCTGAAGCGTGCGCCGAATCCTCCTGTGGTGCGCCCGAAACGAGTGGCTCCGCGTCCACATCCCGCGACTGCCCGGCGCCCGACGCGCGGTCCGTCGCTTCATGCCCGGCGAGGACATGGACGACGCGCTCCGAGCCGCCGGCGCCCTCCAGGAGCAGGGCATTCCCTCGATCCTCACCCACCTGGGTGAAAACCTGACCGATCTAGGCCAGGCCGACGAGGTTGCCGGCCACTACCACGAGCTCATCTACCGGTCCGTCCGTGGTGGGCTCCACCCCGACGTGTCGCCCAAGCTGACCCAGCTGGGCCTGGATCTCGATCCGCAGGCGGCCTTCGGGCATGCGTTGAGCCTGGCCCAGCACACGCGCGAGGCTGGCGGGCGGTTCTGGCTCGACATGGAGGACTCCTCCTACGTCGATCGGACGTTGGATATCTACACCCGCCTGCTCGCGGTCCAGCCCGGGGTCGGGGTCTGCATACAGGCCTACCTGCGCCGGACTCCGGACGACATCGAGCGGTTGCGGCCGCTGGGGGCATCGGTCCGGCTGGTGAAAGGCGCCTACAACGAGCCCGCGGAGCGGGCGTATCGGTCCAAGGCGGAGGTGTACACCGCCTATCGCGACCTCTCGGTGGGGATGCTGGCCGATGCAGCGGCCGGACGGATGACCCTGGGCCTGGCCACCCACGATGTCGATCTGATCGAGGAGATTGCGGGCATCGGTGCGCGGGCGGGGCACGCGCGCACCGCGTTCGAGGTCCAGATGCTGTACGGGATCCGGGCCGACCAGCAGCGACGGCTGCGGGACGCGGGCTACCGGGTGCGGGTGCTCATCGCCTACGGCGAATACTGGTATCCGTGGTACGTGCGCCGCCTGGCCGAGCGCCCCGCCAACCTGTGGTTCGCCGCTCGCCAGTTCCTGCCCTGGTAACGCGGAACCTCCCGACGCGCCGCGGCGTCCTGCGAGCGTGATGACATTCCGGCATTGGTCCGCCGTCGCCCTGGTCGTGATGACCGCGGTTTCCGCGTGTCAGCCGTCGCAATCAGCTCGAAGTCGAGGTACACGGGCTGGTTACCGCAGGGCCAACCTGCCCGGTGGTTACCGATCCGCCCGATCCGTCCTGCGCCGATCAGCCGGTCGAGGGCGCAGTGCTGGTGGTGACCATCGATTCCGGCTCCGAGGTTGCCCGCGCAACGTCCGATGCCGACGGTGCCTTCGCCTTGACCCTTCCGCCCGGCACGTACCGCCTGACGCCCCAGCCGGTGAACGGGTTGCTCGGAACACCGGAACCCATTTCGTTCGCCGTCTTGTCGGGCAGTGCTCCAATCGACCTGTCCCCGATCTCATACGACACCGGCATCCGCTAGCCGGATCCGGCGGTGCCCGCGACCGCCCGGCCCCTAGTCTTCGGGGAGGGTGAAGTCCTCGTCGATTGGGGCCGTGTTGCCCTCGTGGTCGAAGGTCGGGACCAGGATCCACATGAAGAATGTCGCCGCGCCGGCAAACACGACCAGCATGGTGGCTCCTGCCTTGTCGCCACCGCCGATGACGTACACGGCCGCGACGATGATGATCAGGAGCGGGAAGAACAGGATCTTCATGGCGCCTGAATCATAGCGACGGGCCTCAGACGATCCAGCCGCAGTCGGTGCGACGCAGCGAGGCCGATCCGGCGGGGCGAGTACCCGCGTCAGGGTCGGCCGCCCGCACCAGGGCCCGAGCGCTGACCCGGTTGTCGGCCCGCTCGAGCGTGGAGCGGCGGACGGAGGGGTCCACCACCGGCGGGCCGGTCTCGGCCGAGTCGTTGAGGGCCTCCGCGGAGGGGGAGGACATCCGGACGCGGCCTTCGCGGGCGGTGACCACGGTCTGGTCGGGGAACGCGAGCCACAGGCCGCGCATGCGGGCCACGAAATGTTCGGCCATGCCCGGGATCAGGAGGTCGACCTGGCCCTGGCCGCTCCGTCGGTAGCCGCGGGGTCGCTCGTCGGCCCGAACGCGGTCCACGAATGGCTGGGCCAGGAGCTCGTCGAGGGCCGCGGTCACCCCTTCGGGGGCGATGACCTCCGCGCGCCCGTTCTGGAACGTGGCCGTCCCGACCAGGACGTCACCGTCGGGACCGGCTCGGACCAGGTCGTAGGTGATGACGTCCTCGGTCCGCGGGTCGGAGTCGCGCGAGAGCACGGGCCGAGGATAGCCGGATTGCTGGGCTAGAATCGGCCCGCCCCTGCGAGGAGTCCCGCGTGGAACTGACTGAAGCCAAGCCCTACCGCGAGATGGTCGACGCTCAGACCGATGAGCAGATCGACACCTGGGCGGCGGACCTGTTCATCGACTTCGCCAAGCGCCGAGGAGTGGGCACCGCGGTCGCCGCCTTCAGCCGGGCGGCAGGCCTCGACACCCGTGGCTTCCAGCGGGCCTTCCTGGTCGGCGGCGGCCCGGACCACGTGGTCGGGATCGACACCGCGGGCGAGCTGTCCGCCCCCATCTTCGAGCTGCCCAAGGCGGTGGCCGGCCTGCGCCGGACCGATCCGGAGGCGCGCGCCAAGCTCGTCGACTTCCTGGTCGACCATCGGGAGGTCATGTCCTACACCCCGTGAGGGGTGCCTCGACTACTCCTCGCGCGTGGCGCGGACGATGGTGATGGCGTTCTCGAGCTTGAGCTTGGTGATGGTCAGGTACTTGGCCAGGTTGTCCCGGTTGGTGGCCGGGATCTGCTCGATCACCTCGTGCTGGCGGAGCAGGACCGCCAGCTCGTCCACGACTGTGGCCAATCGGCTCTTGAGGTCCAGCAGGGCGTCATCGGTGTTCCTCGCCGCGACCGCCACCCCGGCCGCCGTCCGGCCCCGACGCTTCGGTCGCTCGGACGCATCCTTCTCCTTCGGGTCTGCCGTTCCGGTCAGGCGGCGGAGCTTGGCGAGGGTCAGCTCGCCATTGGCCACGCGCTTGGCCAGCTTGCGGCGGGTCTTGTCATCGGTCACCTTCATCAGCTCGTAGGCGTGGCTGATGGTGTCGCGTCGAGCCGCCACCAGGTCCCGGACCTCGGGCGGCGCGTCGGCCAGGCGGAGCCGGTTCTCGACGTAGCCCTTGTCCTTGCCGATCTTGGCCGCCAGCTGCCGGATGGAGTAGCCCAGGACCAGCATCTTGCGGTACATGGCCGCTTCCTCCAGGGGCGAGACATCCTCGCGCTGGAGGTTCTCGATGATCGAGACCTCGAGGGCGGTCTCTTCGTCGTACTCCAGGACGACAGCGGGGATCGTTTCCAATCCCGCCAGCCGCGAGGCCCGCCATCGCCGCTCGCCGGCGATGAGCTCGAACTGGGTGCCCGCGGGCCGGACCAGGATGGGCTGCAGGACGCCGTGCTCGCGGATGGAGTCCGCCAGCTCGGTCAGCGAGTCCTCCTCGTACGAGAGGCGGGGCTGCGCCGGGTTGGGGAGGATCTTGGTGACCGGGATGTCCCGGATCTGGGCGCGCGTGGTGCGCGACTCGATCAGCGAGACGATGCCCGGCGTCAGCTCGGTCGCCGCCGCCTCGTCGAAGAGGCGGGCGATGTTGTCTTTGAAGACTGGTTGCCTAGCCAAGTTCGATGACCTCCCGTGCCAGGTCCCTGAAGGCGTGGGCGGCCGCCGAGGAAGGCGCGTACTCCGTGACCGGTCGGCCGGTGAGGGGCGCCTCCCCGAGCTTCACGGTGTTCTTGATCATGGTGTTGAAGACCCGATGGTCCCCGAGCTCGCGCAGGTTCTCGAGCATCTCGCGGGCGAGAATGGTCCGACCGTCATAGAAGGTGGGGAGCAGGCCCAGGATCTCGAGATCGTGGTTCAGCTTGACCCGGATGGTGTTGATGACCTTGATCAGCGCGGTGAGGCCCTTGATCGCGTAGAACTGGGTCTGGACCGGGATGATCACGCGTGACGAGGCGACCAGCGAATTGATGGTGAGCAGACCGAGGGTGGGCGGGCAGTCGATCAGCACGACGTCGAACTGGCGATCAGCCGATCCCGCGATGGCATCGCGGAGCACCATTTCGCGACCGATGGCCGTGAACAGCTCGATCTCGGTGGAGGCCAGCTCCAGCGTGGCGGGTGCGACCGACAGGCCGGGGACCTTGGTCTCGATGATGGTCTCGTCCAGCGAGACGCGATCCTCGTTCAGGACGTCGCCCATGGACCGATGGACCTCGGATAGCGAGATGCCGAGGCCGACCGTGAGGTTTGCCTGGGGATCCATGTCGATGCACAGGACGCGATAGCCGAGTTCGGCGAGCGCCCCGGCGAGGTTGATCGTGCAGGTCGTCTTGCCGACGCCACCCTTCTGATTCGCCAGCGAGATCACTTTGGTCAAGGCAAACACCTTCCGCGGTTGCGTTCTTCGGGCTGCTGAATCGCGGTCTGCGAGTCGAGTCCGATGATAGGGAGGGCGCCCGTCCGCGGTAACCCGGGTTATCCACAACGTCGGGGAGTGTCGATGTCTTTGTGCAAAGACGAGCCTCTATACTCGGACTTGTCCACCACCAGCCCTGCGGGCCCATAGCTCAGTGGTCAGAGCATCCGGCTCATAACCGGCTGGTCGCAGGTTCGATCCCTGCTGGGCCCACCATCGACGATGTGGAGAACCAGTGTCGACTTCGGACAAGCTCCAGCACCTGGAAGAGCTTCGACGCGCCGCACAGCTGGGTGGTGGCGAGGACCGCATCGCGCAGCAACATGCCCGCGGCAAGCTCACCGCGCGCGAGCGTCTCGAGATTCTGCTCGACGAGGGATCGTTCGCGGAGCTCGATGCGTTCGTGACCCATCGGGCCGAGGACTTCGGTCTCGACGAGGAGCGCTACCTGGGTGACGGGGTGGTCACCGGGTGGGGGACGATCAACGGGCGGACGACCTTCGTCTATGCGCAGGATTTCACGGTGTTCGGCGGATCGCTTTCGGAAGCGCATGCCGAAAAGATCTGCAAGGTGATGGACATGGCGGTGGCGACCGGCGCGCCGATCATCGGTCTGGCGGACTCCGGTGGCGCGCGCATCCAGGAAGGCGTCGTGTCGCTGGGTGGCTACGCGGAGATCTTCCTGCGCAACACGCAAACGTCGGGCGTGGTTCCGCAGATCTCCATCGTCCTGGGCCCGTGCGCCGGTGGCGCGGTCTACTCGCCGGCGATCACCGACTTCACGGTGATGGTGGACGGGTCGAGCTACATGTTCGTCACCGGGCCCGCGGTGGTGAAGACCGTGACCCACGAGGACATCGACCTGGAGGGGTTGGGAGGCGCGCGCGTCCATAACGAACTGAGCGGGGTCGCGCATTTCCTCGCGTCGTCGGAGCCGGCCGCGTTGCTGCTGGCGCGTCAGATTCTCGAGTACCTGCCCCAGAACAATGTCGACCCGGTGTCGGTGCGCAAAGACTGGTCGCCGCCGACCGCAACCGCGGACGACCTGGACGCGCTGATTCCCGACTCGCCGCAGCAGTCATACGACATGCACCAGGTCATCGCCGGAATCGTGGATGCGGATTCGTTCCTCGAAGTCCATGCCGGCTTTGCGCGCAACGTCATCTGCGGATTCGCGCGGGTCGAGGGTCGCGCGGTCGGCGTGGTTGCCCAGCAGCCCGATGTGCTGGCCGGTGTCCTGGACATCGACGCGTCGGACAAGGCGGCGCGATTCGTCCGGACCTGTGACTGCTTCAACGTTCCGCTGTTGACACTGGTGGACGTGCCCGGGTTCCTGCCCGGTGTTGACCAGGAACATCGCGGGATCATTCGACACGGCGCCAAGCTGCTGTACGCCTATGCCGAGGCGACGGTTCCGAAAGTGACGGTCATCACCCGCAAGGCATACGGCGGGGCGTACGACGTCATGAGCAGCAAGCACATTCGTGGCGACCTGAACTTTGCGTGGCCCACCGCGGAGATCGCGGTGATGGGCGTGGAGGGAGCGGTGAACATCGTGTTCCGTGACCGCATTGCGCAGGCCGCGGACCCGGACGCCGAACGCGCGCTGCTCGTCGCGGAGTACGAGGCCCAGTTCGCCAACCCGTACGTCGCCGCGTCGCGTGGCTACGTCGACGAAGTGATCCGCCCCTCGGAAACGCGGGCCCGGGTGGCCGGGGCGCTCGCGGTTCTCGACGGCAAGCGGCAGGTCGCTCCTCGGCGAAAGCACGGGAACATCCCGCTCTGACCGGACGCCGGTCGCGGTCCCCGTCGCCTGTCTGTGCGCAAAGACAGTGACCTCTCCATGACCCCGCCCTTCCACCGTGTCCTGGTCGCCAACCGCGGCGAGATTGCGATTCGGGTGATCCGGGCCTGCCACGAGCTGGGCATCGAGGCGGTGGCCGTCTACTCCGACGTCGACCGTGACGCGCCGCACGTCCGGGCAGCAGAGGCGGCCGAGCTCCTGGGTCCGGCGATGCCCGCGGCCTCCTATCTGAACATCGACGCCGTGCTGGCCGCGGCCCAGCGGTCGGGCGCCGAGGCCATCCACCCCGGCTACGGGTTCCTCAGCGAGAACGCGGCGTTCGCCCGTGCCGTCATCGCGGCCGGCCTGGTGTTCGTCGGGCCGCCGCCCGAGACGATGGAACGGCTGGGCAACAAGCTGACCGCGCGCCAGACCGCGGTCGATGCGGGGGTTCCGGTGACCCCGGGCCTGATGGTGTCGACCGACGATGCCGCGGCGGGGGACGTTGATGCCATTGGGTTTCCGCTGATGGTCAAGGCCGCGGCCGGCGGCGGCGGTCGTGGCATGCGCCGGGTGGACCGGGCCGAGGACCTGGCCGACGCGCTGGCCCTGGCGCGCCACGAGGCCGAGGCCGCGTTCGGCGACGGGACGCTGTTCATCGAACGGCTGGTGGTGGGCGCGCGCCACGTGGAGGTCCAGGTCCTGGGCGACCAGCATGGCAACCTCGCGGTCCTCGGCGAGCGCGACTGCTCCATCCAGCGACGGCACCAGAAGCTGGTGGAAGAAGCGCCGGCACCGGGCCTCGCGCCGGAGACCCGTGAGCGCCTGGCCGCCGACGCGCGTCGGGTCGCGCAGGCCGTCCCGTTCCACAACGCGGCCACGGTCGAGTTCCTGGTCGACGCCGATCAGCGCCACTGGTTCGGGGAGATGAACACGCGGCTCCAGGTGGAGCACGGGGTGACCGAGCTGGTGACCGACGTGGACATCGTGGCCTGGCAGCTGCGCATTGCGGCGGGGGAGCGGCTCGGTCCGGAGGTGCTCGATGCGCAGGTCCGGGGCCACGCCATCCAGGCCCGGATCTACGCCGAGGATCCGTGGGACGAGTTCCGGCCGACCGCAGGCCGGATCGGGGCGTGGGTCATGCCCGACGGCCCGGGCATCCGCGTCGACGGCGGCAGTGAGGCGGACATGATCCTCCCCACCGAGTACGACCCGCTCCTGGCCAAGCTCATGGTCCATGCGACCGACCGCCCGGCCGCGGTGGCGCGCCTGCGCCGCGCCCTGGACGAAACCGCCGTCGGGGGCATGCCCACGACCCTGGGCTTTCACCGCTGGCTGGTGGACCAGCCGCCGTTCGTGGAGGGCCACTACGACACCAGCTTCGTGCCCGAGCACTGGGCCGACGGGCCGCCACTGACCGATGCCGATCGATCCCTGGCCGTATCGGTCGTGGCCGTGGCGGCAGCCGACCCGGCGCTTGCGCCGGCGGGCCAGAACGGCTTCGAACCCGCCGTGCCGGACATGGCCGCCGACCGTCCCTGGGCCCGCCTGTCCCGCGAGGAGGCGCTCGACCGATGACCCCTGATCGCCAGTTCGAGGTCGCCGGGGACGCGCTGATCCCCGAGCCGGGCTGGACGCTGACCTGGGAGGACCGCCTCCACGGCCGCGCAGTCATGCGCCGTGACGACGAGGTCGAGATGGTGCTGGTCGAGGGTGGACCGTCCTCGTGGGTGGTGACCGTGCGCGGCCGGCGGATCGAGGTCATCGCCCGGTCTCACCGGGATCGGCTCCTGGCCGAGACCGCCGAGCAGGGCGCTCCGCCGGCACGGGCCGGCCGAGGTGCGGGCCACGCTCCCCGGTCTCGTGGTCCGGGTGGCGGTCGAGGTGGGGGACGAGGTCGTGGAGGGGGACCCGCTGGTCACCGTCGAGGCCATGAAGATGCAGAACGAGATCCGCGCCCCGCGGTCCGGGCGCGTCACCAGGGTCGAGGTCGCCGAGGGCCAGACGATCGCCTCGGGCGCGGTCCTCGTCCGGCTGGCGGACCTCGACCCGTAGAATCGGCCACGTGACGAGCGCCGACGATCCAGCGCGCGGCGCGGAGGACGCGCCGCGGCGCCATCGGTCTGGTTCGGGGATCGACATCCGCGACGTGTATCGGTCCGCCGACGTGGATCCCGGCCTCGAGGAGCGCCTCGGCGAGCCGGGGAGCTACCCGTACACCCGGGGCATCCACGCCTCGGGCTACCGCGGCCGCCCGTGGACCATGCGCCAGTACGCCGGCTTCACCTCGCCCGAGGAGTCGAACCTCCGCTTCCGCGACCTGCTGGCCGGGGGGCAGACGGGCCTCTCGGTGGCCTTTGACCTGCCCACCCAGATGGGCTACGACAGCGACGATGCGCGCGTCGCCGGGGAGGTGGGCCGGGTGGGCGTGCCCATCGACACGGTCCACGACATGGCCCGCCTGTTCGCGGGGATCGACCTGGCCACGGTCAGCACCTCGATGACGATCAACGCCACGGCGGCCATCCTGCTGGCCCTGTACGAGGCGGTCGGGCGCCGGCACGGGGTGGGGCCCGCGCAGCTGCGCGGAACGGTCCAGAACGACATCCTCAAGGAGTACGTCGCGCGCGGGACGTACATCTTTCCGCCCGAGCCATCCCTGCGCCTGGCGACCGACCTCATCGAGTACTGCCGCGCGGAGCTGCCCCAGTTCAACCCGATCAGCATCAGCGGCTACCACATGCGCGAGGCGGGGGCGACCGCGGTCCAGGAGCTGGCCTTCACCTTTGGCAACGCGATCACCTATTCCGACGCCGCCCTTGCGCGCGGGCTGTCCTTCGACGACTTCGCGCCGCGCCTGTCCTTCTTCTTTGCCTCCTTCAACGACCTGTTCGAGGAGGTGGCCAAGTTCCGGGCCGCCCGGCGCCTGTGGGCGCGGATTGCCCGTGACCGATACGGGGCGACCGATCCCAAGAGCATGACCCTGCGCTTCCACGTCCAGACCGCGGGCTCCACCCTGACCGCCCAGCAGCCCGAGACGAACACGGTCCGGACCACGATCCAGGCCCTGGCCGCGGTCCTGGGTGGGGCCCAGTCGCTGCACACCAACGCGCTCGACGAGGCGCTGGGCCTGCCCAGCCCCGAGGCCGCGCGGCTGGCCCTGCGCACACAGCAGGTCCTCGCCTTCGAGACGGGGTTGACGGCGCCCATCGATCCCCTGGGCGGGTCGTGGTACGTGGAAGCCCTTACCGATGCCCTGGACGAGCGCGCCACGGCTGAGCTGGCGCGCCTGGACGAGCTTGGCGGCCCGCTGGCGGCGATGGAGGCGGGGTACCAGGCCGGGGCGATCGCCGACGCGGCGTATGCCGACCAGCGGGCCTTCGAGGCGGGGGAGATGGTGGTGGTCGGGGTCAACCGGTTCGCCGATCCGGACGACGCGGCTGTGCGACCGCAGCCCCAGCGGATCGATCCCGCGGCCGAGCACGCGCAGGCCGAGCGGACACGAGCCGTCCGTGAAGGCCGGGACGCGGCGACGGCTGCCGCCGCGCGGGAGGCGCTGACCGTTGCCGCGCAGGGAACCGAGAACCTCTTGCCCCGGATCCGGGCCTGCGTCGAAGCGGAGGTCACCCTGGGCGAGATCGCCGACGCCCTGCGCGCGGTGTGGGGCGAGTACCGGCCATGAGCGAGCGCGGCCACTCTCTCGGGCCCATCGACCACGTGGCAGTCGTCGTCCGGTCGATCGACGCCTCGCTCCCGCGCTACGCGCAGTTGTTCGGGCTGGCGCCGCAGGCGCCGCCGCGGGTCATCGCCGCCCAGGGCGTGAAGCTCTGCTTCCTGCCCACCGGTCCCGCCCCGGCGGCCCGCCTGGAGCTCATCGAGCCGGTGGACCCGGAGAGCGGCGTGGCCCGCTTCCTCGCCTCGCGGGGCGAGGGCCTGCACCACGTGTGCTTCGGTACGCCGGATCTCGCCTCCGAGCTCGCGCTGCTGGCTGCGGCCGGTGCCGAGCTCATCGACGCGGCCCCGCGCCCGGGTGCCGAGGGCCCGGTCGCCTTCGTCCACCCCCGCACCCTGGACGGCGTCCTCTGGGAGCTGCTCGAGACCGGCGGTCCGCGCGAGGACCGCTAGCCGACTGCTACCCGACCGGGCCGCGCAGCAAGGCCGGGATCTGGAGCGGCGAGTCCGCGACCCGGACGCCTGCGACGCGCAGCGCCTCGCGCTTCGATTCGGCGGTGCCGGCGCCACCGGAGATGATCGCCCCGGCATGGCCCATCCGACGGCCCGGCGGGGCCGTCCGTCCAGCGATGAAGGCGGTCACCGGCTTGGTGATGTGCTCCGCGATATGGGCAGCCGCGCGTTCCTCCTCATCGCCACCGATCTCGCCGATCAGGACGACGGCTTCCGTCTCGGGATCGGCCTGGAACAGGTCGAGCACTTCGATGAAGTTCGTGCCGATGATCGGGTCGCCGCCAATGCCGACGCAGGTCGACTGGCCGAGCCCCTCATCGGTCAGGGCCTGGACCACCTCGTAGGTCAGCGTGCCCGACCGGCTGACCACGCCGACCGTGCCCCGACGATGGATGTTGCCCGGGATGATCCCGACCTTGGCCTGGCCGACGGACGTGGCGCCGGGACAGTTGGGGCCAATGAGCCGGACGCCTGCTCCGCGCAGGGTGTGGTACACGCGGAGCATGTCGAGCGCGGGGATGCCCTCGGTGATGCAGAACATCAGACCGATGCCCGCCGCCGCCGCCTCGAGCATCGCATCAGGAGCGAAGGCGGCCGGGACGTAGATCACGGTCGTGTTGGCCCCCGTCTCGCGGATGGCGTCGGCGACCGTGTTGAACACCGGGACCCGGTTGTTGAACGTCCACTGCCCGCCCTTGCCCGGCGTGACGCCCGCGACGACCGGCGTCCCGTAGTCGAGCATGGCCTGACCGTGGAACTGGCCCTCACGACCGGTGATGCCCTGGATCAGGAGGCGCGTTTCCTGGTTGACGAGGATGCTCACCGCGCGCCACCGCCCTCGGCCGCCGCGACCGCCAGCTCGGCCGCCTCGTCCAGGCTGTAGGCCGTCTGGAGATCTGCCTCCTCGAGGATGAGCGCGGCCTCGTCCGCGTTGGTGCCCACGATCCGTACGACCATCGGTACCACGCGGTCCAGGGCGGCGCGCGCCTCGACGATGCCGTGAGCCACCTCGTCGCCTCGGGTGATGCCCCCGAAGATGTTGATCAGGACGGCCTTCACGTTGGGGTCGGACAGGATGATCCGGAACGCGGCCGCCACGCGCTCGTGGCGCGCCCCGCCCCCGATGTCCAGGAAGTTCGCGGGCTCGCCACCGGCCAGCTTGACAAGGTCCATGGTGGTCATGGCCAGCCCGGCCCCGTTGACCATGCAGCCAATGGTGCCGTCGAGCTTGATGAAGCTGATCCCGGCCTCGCGGGCCGCGATCTCGGCCGGGTCCTCCTCCGCCAGGTCGCGCATGGCCTCGATGTCGGGGTGGCGGGGGAGGGCCGAGTCGTCGACCACGATCTTGGCGTCCAGGACCAGCAGGCGGCCGTCGGTGGTGGTGGCCAGCGGATTGATCTCGGCCAGCTCCGCGTCGGAGCCGAAGAACGCCGCGGTCAATCCCTCCAGGATGGTGGCGAAGGTGGACCGATGCTGGTCGGGGATGGCGAGGAAGGCAGTGACCGCTTCGACGTCGTGAGGCTGGAGCCCGAGCAGCGGGTCGAGCGCGTGGCGCAGGAGGGCGGCGGGGTTGGCGTGGGCCACCTCCTCGATCTCGATCCCACCCTCGGCGCTGGCGATCACCGTCACCGCCTTGGCCCCGCGGTCCAGGACGAGGCCCAGGTAGTACTCGTGCGCGATGTCCACCGCCGGGGCGATGAGCAGGGTATGGACCGCGCCGCCGGCGATGGTCAGGGCCAGGATGTCGCGCGCGCGAGCCTCCGCCTCGTCCGGGCTGGCGGCCAGCTTCACGCCGCCGGCCTTGCCACGACCGCCGGCCAGGACCTGGGCCTTCACGACCACCGGGAACCCCAGCCGTTCCGCGGCCTGGCGCGCGCCCGCGGGCGTCGTCACCACCTCGCCGGGCGAGAGGGGCAGGCCGTAGCGGGCAAGGATCTCCTTGCTGCGGAACTCCTGGAGCTTCACCTGCCGAGCGTACCCGACCGGCCCCGCACCCGACCGGCCGCCGGACGCGGTCGCGCCTGCCTACACTTGGGGCGTGACGTACGAGGTGACGCTCATCCCGGGTGACGGGATCGGGCCCGAGATCACGGCCGCCGCGCAGGAGGTGCTCGAGGCCACCGGGCTCGGCTTCGCGTGGGATGAGCAATCCGCCGGGGAGGCCACCCTGATCAGCGAGGGGAATCCGCTCCCGGACCGGGTCATCGACAGCATTCGCCGGACCAAGGTCGCGCTGAAGGGCCCCATTACCACGCCGGTGGGCGGCGGCTTCCGGAGCGTCAATGTGGCCCTGCGCCAGGCGCTGACCCTCTTTGCCAACGTCCGGCCCGCACGGTCCATCCCCGGTGTTCCGTCACGCTACGAGGGGATCGACCTGGTCATCGTCCGCGAGAACACCGAGGACCTGTATGCGGGGAACGAACGCATGGTCAGCGAGGACGAGGCGGAGAGCATCAAGACCATCACCCGTGGCGCGTCGGAACGGATCGCCCGGTATGCCTTCGAGTACGCGGTGCTCAACCATCGGTCGACCGTCACCGCGGTCCACAAGGCCAACATCATGAAGCTGACCGATGGCCTCTTCCTCGACTGCTGCCGCCGGGTCGCCGCGCCGTACGAGGGGCGGATCGTGTTCCAGGACCGGATCGTGGACAACATGTGCATGCAGCTGGTCCAAAAGCCGGAGGCGTACGACGTGTTGGTCGCGCCCAACCTGTACGGCGACATCATCAGCGACCTCGCCGCCGGCCTGGTCGGCGGGCTGGGCATCGCCCCTGGCGCCAACATCGGTGCGGACTCCGCCGTCTTCGAGGCCGTCCACGGGTCCGCTCCCAAGTACGCGGGCCAGGACCGGGCGAACCCCACCGCGCTCATCTTGTCCGCGGCGCTCATGCTCCGCCACCTGGGCGAGGTCGATGCCGGCGCCCGGATAGAGGAAGCCGTGCGGGCCGTCATCGGTGAGGGAGAGGCCCGCACCGCAGACCTGGGGGGGACGGCCGGGACCCGGGCCTACGGCCACGCGGTGGCCGAACGGGTGCGCGCCCTGGAGACCGCCGCGTGACCCTGGCCGAGCGGGTGGGGGAGGCCCAGTCGCGGGTCCTGAGCTATCGCGTTTCCTGGGCGCAGCTGGCCTGGTTCGGGCATCGGCTGTCAGGCATCGGTGTGCTCCTGTACCTGTTCATGCATATCGTCGAGACCTCGATGGTGCTGCTCGGGCCTGACGTCTACAACACCACCCTGGGCCTGTTCCACAACCTGCCCATCCGCCTGGGGGAGGTCCTCCTGATGGCGGCCCTCGTCTATCACTCGCTGAACGGGCTGAAGGTGATCCTGATCGACTTCGTGCCCGCCGCCACCGCGTGGTACCGCCCGCTCACCTACGGCGTGATCATCGCCACCGTGGTGGCCATGGTCCCCATGGCGGTGCTCATGACCGCGCCGTTCATGCCGTGGTAGGGGCGGACCGATGAGCGTCGGGCGCACCGTCTGGCTCGGGAACCAACCCGTCCCGCGCCGTGG
This sequence comes from uncultured Chloroflexia bacterium, assembly GCA_963816215.1. Lineage (GTDB taxonomy): Bacteria > Chloroflexota > Limnocylindria > QHBO01 > QHBO01 > DASTEQ01. The sequence goes on from CAWFKB010000002.1 coordinate 100,593, forward strand.
GCCGCCGGTCGGCACCGACCGCGAGCGGTTCTGGTGGTGGTTCATGCGGCTGTCCGGGCTGGCCCTGGTCATCCTGGCCCTGGGCCACATGCTGATCATGCACGTCCTCGTGCAGCTCACCGGGCAGGAGCTCAATTTCGCGTTCGTGACGAGCCGCTGGGGGACGCCGTTCTGGCGGATCTACGACGCGCTGCTCCTGATCCTGGCCCTCACCCACGGCGTCAACGGAGCCCGGGTGGTGATCACCGACCTCGTCGAGGCTCCGACCATCCGCCGCCTGCTGATCGGTGGTCTCGGCCTGATTGCCATCCTGTGGCTCCTGCTGGGCCTGCTGGTCGTGATCTTCTTCAACCCTGACGGAGCGCCGCCCGTCGGCCCCCTTTCGTGAGGTCGCCGGCATGAGCGTCCCCATGGTCGGGCGCGGCCCGGCCGCCTCGGCCCGTGTCCACGTGCTCGACGCGATCGTGGTTGGTGCCGGCGGTGCGGGCCTGTATGCCGCGCTGGAGCTGAAGCGCGGGCTGGGCACCGGCGGACGGGTGGGCGTGGTGTCCAAGCTGTACCCGACCCGCTCGCACACCGGCGCGGCGCAGGGCGGCGTGTGCGCGGCACTGGGCAACACCGAGGAGGACCACTGGGAGTGGCACTGGTGGGACACGGTCAAGGGAGGCGACTACCTGGTCGACCAGGACGCGGCGGAGGTGATGTGCCGCGACGCGGTCCAGACCATCCGTGACCTGGAGCACCTGGGGCTGCCGTTCGACCGGACTCCCGAGGGCCTGATCGACCAGCGCCGGTTCGGCGGCCACTCGCGGAACCGCGGGGAGGCGCCCGTCCGCCGCGCCTGTTACTCGGCCGACCGCACGGGCCACGCCATCCTCCAGACCCTCTACCAGCAGTGCCTCCGCCACGAGGTGACCTTCTTCGACGAGTACCAGGTCCTGGACCTGCTCATGCCCGACGGGCCGGGCGGTCGGGTGAGCGGCGTCGTGGCCGTGCGCCTGGCGACGGGGGAGCTGACCGTCTTCCTGTCGAAGGCGGTGCTGTTCGCGACCGGCGGCTACGGGATGGTCTACAAGGTCACGTCCAATGCCCACACCCTGACCGGTGATGGGGTGGCCATCGCCTATCGGCGCGGCCTCGCGCTGGAGGACATGGAGTTCTACCAGTTCCACCCCACCGGGATGTACAAGCTGGGCTTTCTTCTGTCGGAGGCCATGCGCGGGGAAGGCGGGATCCTGCTCAACGGGAAGGGCGAGCGGTTCATGGAGCACTACGCCCCGACCATGAAGGACCTTGCCAGCCGTGACGTGGTGAGCCGCAGCATCTACCAGGAGATCGCCGCCGGCCGCGGGATCAACGGCCAGGACTTCGTCCACCTCGACGTCCGCCACCTGGGCAGCGAGATCCTCGACCACAAGCTGCCCGACATGGCGGGCTTCATCCGGACCTACTTCGGCCTCGAGCCGCTGACCGACCTGGTCCCCATCCAGCCCACCGCCCACTACGCCATGGGCGGCATCCCGACCGACGTGGACGGCCGGGTCCTGGGTGACGGGGTGGAGCACGTGGTGCCCGGCTTCTACGCGGCGGGGGAGTGCGCGTGCGTGAGCGTTCACGGCGCCAACCGGCTGGGAACCAACTCGTTGCTCGACATCCTGGTGTTCGGGCGGCGGGCGGGGATCGCCATGCTGGGAGCCCTCCCCGACGCGCCCGCCGCGGGTCGCGACCCGGAGGCGGAGGCACGCGCGGCCGCCCGCCTGGGCGATCTGCTGGCCACGACCCACGGCGAGCGACCGGCGACCATCCGGACCGAGCTGCGCGAGCTGATGTTCGACAAGTGCGGCGTGTACCGCACCGGCGAGAGGCTGGCCGAGGCCCGCGCGGGCGTGGCCGCCCTTCGCAAGCGCGCCACCAGCCTGCGCCTGGACGACCACGGGGTCCGCTACAACACCGATCTCGTCGATGCGCTGGAGCTGGGCTACCTGCTCGACTGCTCGGAAGCCATGGTCACCTCGGCCGAGGCCCGCACCGAAAGCCGCGGCGCCCATGCGCGCGAGGACTTCCCCGACCGCGACGATGACCAGTGGATGCGCCACTCCCTGGCCACCCGGGGAACGGACGGCGCCGTGGCCCTGACCTACAAGCCGGTCACGGTGACCGAGTTCCAGCCGGCACCGCGGGTCTACTGACCGATGGACGTCGAGCTCCGCGTTCGCCGCTTCAACCCCGAGCAGGACACCGCTGCCCGGTGGGAGACCTACTCCCTCGAGGCCGATCCGTCTGACCGCGTGCTCGACCTGCTGCACCAGGTCAAGTGGTTCCAGGACGGCACCCTGACCTTCCGTCGTTCGTGCGCCCACGGGGTGTGCGGATCGGACGCCATGCTCATCAACGGGCGCAACCAGCTGGCCTGCTCGGTCCTCGTCCGCAACGCTGGATCGCGGATCAGCGTCGAGCCGCTGCGCGGCATGCCGGTGGTGAAGGACCTGCTCGTCGACCAGGAGGGGTTCTGGCAGAAGTACCGCGCCGTGCTGCCGTTCCTGGTCAACGACGAGATTCCGGAGGACGGCCTCGAGCGGCGCCAGTCACCCCAGGACCGGGCCCTGTACGAGGACACCAGCCGCTGCATCATGTGCGCCGCCTGCACCACGGCCTGCCCCGTGTTCTGGACCAACCCCGACTACGTCGGTCCGGCCGCCATCGTGAACGCCCATCGGTTCATCTTCGACAGCCGCGATACGGCCCACGAGGAGCGGCTCGAGCTCATGGCCGACGCGGACGGGGTGTGGCGCTGCCGAACCGTCTTCAACTGCGTGGAGGCGTGCCCGCGGGGCATCAACGTCACGCGCGCGATCATGGAGGTCACCCGCGCCATCGACGAGCGCGCATGACCCGACTCCTGATCCATACCGATGGCGCCGCCCGGGGCAACCCTGGTCCGGCCGGGGCGGGGGCCTATCTTCAGGACGCGGAGACCGGCGAGGTCGTTGCCGAGCTGGCGGTCTTCCTCGGCATCCGGACCAACAACTACGCGGAGTGGACCGCCGTCGAGGAGGCCCTGGCCGAGGCCCAGCGTCTGGGCGCCACGGCGGTCGACCTGCGGACCGATTCCGAGCTCGTCGCCCGCCAGATCAGCGGCCGCTACCGGGTCAAGCATCCTGACCTGAAGCCCATCCACGCCCGCGTCATGGACATGCTGCGCTCGTTCTCGACCTACACCGTGGGCCACGTCCCCCGCGAGCGGAACCTGGACGCCGACCGCCTGAGCAACGTGGCGATCGACCAGGTGCGCTGACACGGGGCGTACAATCCGCGGTCCCTGGAGACGGCCGGACGGCCGCGGACGCGATCGCCGAAAGGCGGCGTTCGAGGAAAGTCCGAGCTCCATAGAGCAGGTTCGCGGGTAACACCCGTCCGCCGCGAGGCGAGGACCAGCGCCACAGTGACGATGCCCGCGCAAGCGGGAGTGAAACGGGCAAGCTCGAGCCGGAGCAAGACCGAATAGGAGGGCGAAACGCGGCCTTCGGGCCGCAGCAGGTTGCTCGCCTAGCCCTCGGGTAGGTCGCCCAGATGGATGGCCGTCTCCGGACCTCGGTCCGGGACAGAACTCGGCTTACAGGCCGTCTCCAGGGACCTTCGCCTAGTCCTCGTCCGCCCGCCAGATGCCCCTGGCCGTGCAGGCGTTGCAGATCGGTCGTGCCTCGTCGAACGTACCGAGGGGGAGCGGATAGTCCACGCCGCCCAGCAGACAGCTGACCTCGACCGCGCGTCCCCCCGCGGAAGGCGTGATCGCTACATGCCGCACGCTGCAGCGTCGGATCTGCCCGGCTCGAGGGATGACGACCCGCTGCGGCGCGTCGCTGCGTTCGACCGCCATGACAGGACGAGGCTGCGCCGAACGGGGGAGTGCCTCAATGGTGCCTTCGTACCCCCGCCGAAGCCCTCGCTGGAGCCGTCGAGCCGGCGGTATCAGAAGCGTATCCTCGTCTCATGTTCAGGCGGGGCAAAGGGCCTGCCGAGTCGGCGGCCGAAGCCGACCGGCAGGCGCTGTACGAGAAACTGGCCCAGCGGCCCGATACGGTGTGCCCGTTCCTGGGCCTCGCCGCCGCCCGCGCTGAGTACGACGAGCAGGCCACCGACGAGCACCGCTGCTTCGCGTTCGGCGACCCGGAGCCGGTCTCCGGGGAGCAGCAGCGCAACGTGTGCCTGCAGCGCGGCTACGCCAACTGCCCGCGCTACTTGCGCGGGGTCCTCGTCATCCCCAGCGACGAGCTGGAGGCCCTTCGCCATCCCCCGCAGAAGGTCCCTCCGCCCCCGCCCCCCCCGCCCGTTGTCCCGCCTCCGTCCGCCGGTGGCGGCAACCGCCGCCCGCTCATCATCGTGCTCCTCCTCCTGCTCCTCATCGGGGGCGGTGCCGGCGTCTGGTGGCTCGCGGTCGGGCAGGGCCCGGTAGCCGTCAATCCGACCCCCAGTCCGGGGAGCAGCCATTCTCCGGCCGCATCGGCATCGTCCGGACCCGCCCAGAGTCCCGGGTCGTCCCCCGGGGCCAGCCCGCTGGGCGAGATCGCGGGCACCAACGGATTCCATATCAGCGGGAGCGCGGCCCAGGACGGCGACGTGCTTCGCATGACGCCCAGCGACTTCGAGCAGGCGGGCGCCGCCTGGTATCCGAACCTGGTCAATGTCGCTGGCGGCTTCTCGGCGCGCTTCTCCATCCAGTTCCTCGAACCGCAGGTTGACGGCGGAGATGGCCTGGCCTTCGTGGTCCAAAACGTCGGCCCGGACGCCGCCGGAGGATCCGGCGGCCTGCTGGGGTACGCTGGCATTCCGAATAGCCTGGCCGTCGAGTTCGACACCCACCTCAACCATTGGCCGGGCGTGGACGATCCGAACGACAACCACGTCGCCATCCAGAGCCGTGGAACTGATCCGAATACCGCGGACCACTCGGCCGCCCTCGGCATGACTGCCGCCGTCCCCAACCTGTCCGATGGCCAGGCGCATACGGTGGAGATCCTTTACGCCGTCGGCTCACTCTCGGTCAGCGTCGACGGGGGGAGCGTGCTCCAGGTCGCACTGGACATCTCCCAATCCATGTCCCTCGGGCCTGGCGGCACGGCCTACGTTGGTTTTACGGGATCCACGGGAACGAGCGCCCAGGTCCAGAACCTCGGGTCGGTCCAGATCACCTTCCCCTAGCGCCCGGTCGGTCCGCCCCGGCGGCCGTCAGCGGGAGACGCGGACACTACCTCCCACCCATGCGAAAAAGCGCCTTGACGGGGAGTCATTGCCCTGTAAGATGGCGCCCTGTGGCTCAAAGTGGGGCCAAATGGGGAACAGTGGTAGGGCCAACGAGTGGAGAGAACCCCGTTCCTGACAGGCGAATACCGCCACGCGCTCGACGATCGCGGTCGCATCGCGGTCCCGGCGCGATTCCGGGCGCGCCTGTCTTCGGGCGCGACCCTCACGCGCTGGCTCGACTCCTGCATCGCGGTCTACCCGCGCGACGCGTGGGCCGAACTGGCGGAGAAGCTGCGCGGCCTGCCCCTGACCAGCACGAACGCGCGCGAGTTCGCGCGCTTCATGTCGTCGGGAGCGGTGGACGTGGAGCTCGACAAGCAGGGCCGGCTCCTGGTTCCAGGGTTCCTGCGCTCGTACGCGGCCCTGGAGCCCGGCGAGGTCGTGGTGGTGGGGGCATTGAACCGATTGGAGATCTGGGCACCGGCGGCGTGGGAGCCGTACCGGGCCCGCATTGAGAACGCCCCCGAGGCGTTGGCGGAACAGCTGCAGGACCTGGGGATCTAGGGGGCCCGTGACGCCATGACGCACGTCACGACCTCGGATTGGATGCGTCTCCGGGCCGCTCGGCCCGTCACCGGACCCTTGAGGGACAGTCACGCATGGGAGAAGGGCATCTGCCGGTCCTCGTCGACGAGGTTCTCGCCTCGTTGGCTCTTCGCGCCGGCGGCTCCATTGCAGACTGCACGGTCGGTGGCGGTGGGCACGCCGAGCGACTCTTGGAGGCCGTGGCTCCGGACGGCCGTCTGCTCGGCCTCGACGCCGATACGGCGGCCGTCCGCGAAGCCTCGATCGTCCTCGCGCGGTTCGGTGACCGTGCCGTCATTCGGCACGCCAACTTCAGCGCCCTTGCCCGGGTCGCCCAGGAAGCCGGCCTCGGCCCCTTCGACGGGATCCTTTTCGACCTTGGCCTTTCCAGCTACCAGCTGGCCGACGAGCGGCGCGGGTTCGGCTTCACAGCCGACGCGCCGCCGGACATGAGATTCGATGAAACGACTGGTGTTTCGGCTCTCGAGCTCATCGACCGCTCCTCGGAGCGAGAGCTCGCCCGAACCATCGCGACGCTTGGTGAGGAGCGCCGTGCTGGCCGCATCGCGAAGGCGATCCTGGCGGCGCGTGCGACGGGCCGCCTGGTGACCGCATCCGACCTGGCGGCCGTGGTGGCCGCCGCCGTCCCGGCCAGGGGGGCCGACGCAGGACGGATCCACCCCGCCACCCGCACGTTTCAGGCGCTGCGGATGGCGGTCAACGGGGAGCTCGAGGCGCTCGATGCCGGCCTGACCGCCGCCATCGACGTCCTGGTCCCCGGCGGCCGGGTCGCGGTCATCAGCTACCACTCAGGCGAGGACCGGGTCGTGAAGCAGCGGTTCGCGCGCGAGTCGCGCGACTGCATCGAGGTCCCGTTGCCGCCGGCCTGCACCTGCGGCCATCGGGCCTCGGTGCGGACCGTGGCGCCCCGCCTCATTCGTCCGTCCACCGAAGAAATCGCCCGCAACCGCCGCGCGCGGAGCGCACGGCTGCGGGTCGCCGAAAAGCTCGCACCGGCGAGCAGTTGACAGGTTCCGACCGAAAGGAGGGTGCACCCATGAGTCGAGGTCGTCCGCGACACCACGGAAGCCGGCGTCGCGCCTACAGCGGCCGGCAGCGCGAGGTCCGCGAGCGCCAGGTTCGCGTGACCCGGCACGACGAGGACGTGGTGGTCGATGACCACGCGGTGTTCGAGATCGAGCCATCGGCTGAGGCCGACGCCCAGCCCTGGATCCTGCGGCTGCAGAGCCGCCCCACCGCGGCCTAGGTCGAATCAATGGCGGCGATCGGTGCACAAAAGGGCGGCGTCCTCGGCGATCTGCGCTGGGGTCTGCCGGGTGCGCCTCGATCCCGATCCCGCTCCCGCACCGGTGCCGGCGGCTACCGCCTGCGGCGCACGCGCATTCGACGCCGCCAGGCGGCCAGCCTGTCGTTGGCCCTCGTCTTCATCGTGATCGCGGCCCTGCTGGCGTCGCTGTACCTGACCCAGTCGAGCCGGATCGCCAGCACCGGCTACGAGATGACCAGCCTCGAGAACCGTCTCGGGGCGCTCGAGGCCGAGCGCCAGGAGCTGCTGCTCCAGATCGGCAACGCCCAATCACCTGCAACCATCGAGGCCCGAGCTGCACAGCTGGGTCTCGTCTCCCTGCCAGAGTCATCGGTCCAGTTCGCCAGCCCATTGTCTGACAGCCACCCGTAACGGCCGCCCGCATCGCGGGTGGCCGGGAGACGCCATGCTTGCCAGAACCGACAGCCGAATCCGGGCCGTGGTGATGCTGGCCGTGGCGTCCCTGGTGGTCGGTCTCATCGGCTACCGGCTCGTGTGGTGGCAGGTCATCGACCAGGATGGCCTGGCCGATGCGGGCCTCGCGCAGCTGGCCCACGTCCAGCAGATCCCGGCCACCCGTGGCCTGATCCTCGATCGGTCGGGTCTCATCCTGGCCACCTCGGTGGCGGCCGAATCGGTCTTTGCCACGCCGCCCACGGTCGAGGACCCCGCCCATTCGGCGCTGCTCCTCTCGGGCATCCTGGGCATGGACGTCAACGAGCTGACCGCGACCCTGAGCGGGGACGCGGCCTGGACGTGGCTCGTGCGACGGGTGGACCCCGAGACGGCGACCCGGGTCCGGGCGCTCGACCTGCCGGGGATCGGCCTCGTGTCGGAACCCAAGCGGGTCTACACCATGGGCGGCGCGGTGAAGGGAACGACCCTGGCCTCGCAGCTGCTCGGCTTCGTCAACGTGGACGGGGTGGGGCAGTACGGGGTCGAGGCCGCCGAGGACGCCGTCCTGGCGGGGACGCCCGGATCGGTCGTGGCCCAGGAGGACGTGGCCGGGCGGCTCATCGCCGGCTCGGTGCACGAGCTGGACGCGCCGATGAACGGCGCCGACGTCACGCTCACTCTCGACGCCGGGCTCCAGCACATCCTGGAGCAGCAGATCGTCGACAACTTCACCAAGAACCGGGCGGTCGGCGTGACCGGCCTGATCATGGACGTCCACACCGGCGCCATCCTGGCCCTGGCCTCGTACCCGAGCTTCGACGGGAACGCCTACCCCACCACCGATCCAGCCCTGTTCAGCAGCCCGGCGGTCAGCCGCGAGTACGAGCCGGGCTCGGTCATGAAGGCCATGACCGTGGCTGCCGCCCTGGACGCGGGGGCCATCACCCCGGCGGACCTGTTTATGGACGACAACGACCTCCACATCTATGACGTGGTCATCCACAACGCGGACCGGGCGTGGTACCCGAGCGGTCACGGCCTCATCACGCCAGCCCAGGTCCTGGCCCTCTCGAACAACGTTGGCGCGGCCACGATCGGCCTGACCCTGGGCGGCCAGCCGTTGCGCGACGCCTTCCTCCGCTTCGGCTTCGGCCAGAACACCGGGGTGGACATCGCGGGCGAGGCGCCGGGCGTCGTGCTGGACCCCGACGCGGCGGGATCCTCGAAGGAGCTGACCACCGCCCAGAACGCGTTCGGGCAGGGCATCTCGGTCACCGTCATGCAGATGGCCGCCGGATACGCCGCCATCGCCAACGGCGGGAAGCTGGTCACGCCCCACATCGTCGATGGCTGGACGCTGGCCGACGGCACGTACGAGGCGCGGGCCCTCCCCGAGCCAAAGCGCGTGATGAAGGCCCAGACCGCGGCCACCGTGCTCGACATGCTGACCGGCGCCATCGACAACGGGATCGCGAACGGCGCCTCGGTGGCCGGCTATTCGATCGCCGGCAAGACGGGCACCGCCCAGATCGCCGGGCCGGTCAAGGTCCGGGTGCGGACCGGGTGGGACGCCAGCGGGAACCCCATCTACGTCGACTCCACCCGCCAGGAGTACATCGAGGGCTGGGTGGACTCGAGCTTCATCGGCATCGCTCCGGCGTCGAACCCGCGCTTCGTGATGATGATCCTCATCCATCGCCCGGTGGTCGGCAGCGGCGGGATCGGGGAGCGCCCCGAGACGGCCTTCGCCCAGCTGGCGCCCCTCGTCTTCGACTACTTCGGCATCCCGCCGGACCGGACCTCCCCTGCGGTTGCCCGGCCATGAGGCTGATAGACTCGCCGCCGAACGCCGCAGGAAACCGCGTGCCAGCGCCGATTCGGATCGCCGATCTCCTTTCTGCAACCGGGGGCCGACTGCTGGCCCCCACATCGGTCCGGTCCTTCCGGCTCGCCGCCGTTGACTCTCGTCGGGTGATTCCCGGCTGCCTGTTCGTGGCCCTCAAGGGCGAACGCGAGGACGGGCACCGCTACGTGGCGGACGCGATACAGGCCGGTGCGGTGGCCGTCCTGGTCGAGCGCGACGTGACCCTCCCTGCCGGCGCGGATGCTGCCGTGATCCGGGTGGCCGACACCCTGGTCGCGTTCCAGGAACTGGCCGCCGCGTGGCGCAATCGGTTCGCGGTGCGGGTGGTGGGCATCACCGGCTCGACCGGCAAGACCGTGGCCAAGGAGATCGTGGCCGATGTCCTGGCCCGCACCCACCGCGTCCTGCGCAGCGAAGGCAACCTGAACTCCGAGACCGGCCTGCCCATGACCCTGCTCCGATTGGAGCCTGCGCACGAGCTCGCAGTCCTCGAGATGGGGATGTACACGACCGGAGAGATCAGTCGCCTGGTCGAGATCAGCCGGCCCGAGGTCGGCGTCGTCCTTACCGTCCACCCCACCCATCTCGAGCGGGCGGGGAGCCTGGACCGGATCGCGCACGCCAAGTCCGAGCTGCCGCGCGGCCTGCCGGCCGATGGGCTGGCCGTCCTGAATGCGGACGATCCCCGGGTGGCGGCCATGGCGTCGGTGACGCCGGCGACGGTTCGGACCTTCGGATTGACCGATGGAGCCGATGTCCGCGCGCGCGACGTCGAGTCGCGCGGCCTGGCCGGGATGGCGTTCACGATCGTCGCCCCGTGGGGGGAGCAGCGGGTCCAGAGCGCCCTCCCCGGACGGCACCTCGTTCCGCCGGCCCTGGCCGCAGCGGCGGTGGCCGAGCGATTCGAGGTCCCCCTCGCCGACGTCGCCGCGGCCCTGGAGGCGGGCAGCGCCGCTCCCCACCGGATGGCGCTCGAGGAGATGACCGGCGGGGCGACCCTCGTGGACGACACCTACAACGCGTCCCCCGAGTCGGTCCGGGCCGCCCTCGCGTTCCTGGCCGAGACGCCGGTCGGACGCGGGCGCCGCCTGGCCGTGCTGGGCGACATGCTCGAGCTGGGGCCGTCCGAGCAGGCGCTCCACGAGGCCATCGGGGTGGCCGCGGCCGAGGTCCTCGACGGCCTGGTGGCGGTCGGCCCGCGCGGTCGATGGATCGCCGACGCCGCGCGCCAGGCCGGCCTCGCCCGGGTGGACATCGCGGAAGACGCCGATCAGGCCCTGGCCGTCGTCGAGCGGGTGCTCGATCCGGGGGCCGGCGACCTGCTCCTGGTCAAGGGATCGCGCGGGATCGCGCTCGATCGGCTGGTGGCGGCTCTCCTGGGCCGCGCCCCGGACGGGGACACCTGAGCATGCTGCCGCTCCTGCTCGGTCTGCTGCTCGCCTTCGGCGGGGTCATCCTGCTGGGACCGATCTACATCCGCCTCCTCCAGCGCCTTGGCTTTGGCAAGGCGATCCGGGCCGAGGGACCGGCGTCCCACCAGGTCAAGGCCGGCACGCCCACCCTGGGCGGGATGCTGATCGTGCTGGTGGTCATGTTCCTGGCCATGGCCATGCGACTGGAAGACGTGAGCACCCTGATCCCGATGCTGACCCTGGTGGGGGTGGCGATCCTGGGCGCGATCGACGACTACGTGAACACGCGGACCGGGTTCGGGGTTCGCGGCCGCTACAAGCTCGTGTGGCAGACCATCATCTCGGTCCTGGCCGCGATCTACATCCAGCGCCACTTCGACATCACGGCCATCAACGTCCCGCTCGTCGGCGAGCTGGCGGTGGGGGCCCTCGTAGTCGTGGCGTTCGTGGCCTTCGCCATCGTGGCCATGTCCAACGCAGTGAACCTGACCGACGGGCTCGACGGCCTGGCCTCGGGGCTCCTCGTCTTCAGCTTCGTGGCGTACCTGCTCATCGCCCTCATGGAGGTCCCCGGCACCAAGGCCGCCCAGCCCAACCTGGCGGTCTTCTGCGCCCTGATCGTGGGTGCCCTGATGGGCTTCCTGTGGTTCAACGTGCACCCCGCCCAGATCTTCATGGGCGACGCGGGAGCCCTGTCCATGGGCGCCACCCTCGCGGTCGTGGCCACGGTCACCGGGCAGTTGCTGCTGCTGGTGATCATCGGCATCGTCTTCGTGGCCGTGACCGTATCGGTCATCCTCCAGGTCGGCTCGTACAAGCTGCGCGGCAAGCGGATCTTCCGGATGGCGCCGCTCCAGCACCACTTCGAGCTCCTCGGGTGGGCCGAGGAGAAGATCACCCTGCGGTTCTGGATCGTCGCCGCGCTGGCGGGGGTCCTGGGCTTCAGCCTGTTCGTGTACACGACGGGGCTGTCGTGATGCCGATGTCGCCAGCACCGATTCGCCCTGCTCCGCCCGCCAGCCGGGACGACCTGCGCGGCCGGAGCGCCCTCGTGCTGGGCCTGGCCCGGTCCGGCGTGGCCGCCGCCCGCTTCCTGGCCGATGCGGGAGCCGTGGTGACCGTGTACGACCGCCAGCCGGCGGACCAGCTGACCGATGCCATCGCGTCGCTCGGGGGACGTCCGATCACCTTCGCCCTGGCCGCGGAGCCCGCGGTGGTGAGCGCGCTCCTGGATCGTGCCGACCTGGTCGTCACCAGCCCATCGGTCTCCGCGCGATTCTCGACCACCGACCCATGGCTGCGCGAGGCACTGGCGGATGCCGAGGCGGCGGGCGCCGCCGTCCTCAGCGAGGTGGACCTGTTCCTCCGGCTGACCCGGGCGCGCGTGCTGGCCGTGACCGGCACGAAGGGCAAGACCACGACCTCATCGCTGGTGGCGGCCATCCTCGCCGCCGGGGAGGTCCCGCATCGGTTGGGCGGCAACATCGGCATGCCGCTCATCGAGGAGGCCGACGCGCTGACCGCGGACACGTGGGCCGTCCTCGAGCTGTCGGAGCTCCAGCTGCCGACCCTCAGCCGCGGAGCGGACATCGCGGTCTACACCAACATCCTGGCTGATCACCTGGACCGCCACGGCTCGGTAGAGGCCTATCAGGCGGTGAAGGCTCGCCTGGCGGAGCTCTCGGCGGCCGACGGGGCGCTGGTCCTGAACCGCGACGACCCCGGCTGCGTCGCCCTCGGCGAGCGGCACCGCGACGCGCGGATCCATTGGTACGGCGTGGAGCCGCGCCCCGGTGACGACGCGTGGATCGATAACGGGTGGATCGTGGTCGGCGGCGAGGCCGTGATGCCCATCGTCGACGTGCCATTGCGCGGCGCGCACCTGCTCCACGACGTGCTGGCAGCGGCGGTGGCCGCTCGACTGGCCGGTGCGGACGCCGGGGCCGTCAAGGACGGCGTCGCCTCCTTCGGTGGCGTCGAGCATCGGCTCGAGTCGCTGGGGACGCACGGCGGGGTCGAATACGTGAACGACTCGCAAGCCACCATTCCGGTGGCGGCCATTGCCGGCCTGGAGGCCTTCGGGGAGCGGCGGGTGGTGGTCATCGCCGGCGGCCAGGGCAAGGGGTTGACCTACGAGGGCTTCGCCGATGCGATCGCCGCGCACTGCCGGGCGGCCGTGCTGATCGGCGAGACGGCAGCCGAGCTCGAGAGCCTCATCGGCGGGCGCGTCCCGACCGAGCGCGCGGCGACCATGGCCGAGGCGGTCGCCGTGGCGACCTCGCTGGCCCGCCCCGGGGACGTCGTGCTCCTGGCGCCTGCCGCCGCGAGCTTCGACATGTTCGTGGATTACGCCTCACGCGGCGATGCCTTCCGGGACGCGGTGGCCGAGCTCGCCGATGCGACGGGGGAGGCGCGATGACCGCGACCCTGACCATGAAGACCGTCCCGCGCAAGACGGCGCGCACCCGCGGCGTCCAGCGCGAGCGGCGCCGGATCTCGATGCCGCTCCTCGTGGCGGTGATCGCGCTGGTGGCCATCGGGGTGGTGATGGTCTACTCGGCCTCGAGCATCCGCGCCCTGCTCAGCAGCGACGATCCCGCTCGCTACGGCATCGCCCAGGCGATCTTCGCGGCCATCGGTCTGGCGGTCATGGTCGTCGTCAGCCGGATCGACTTCCGCTGGTATCGGTACTTCGCCCTGCCGGCCTACTTCATCGCGCTCGCCCTGCTGGTGATCGTCCTGATCCCGGGCATCGGGCACGAGGCGGGAGGATCGCGGCGCTGGCTGGACCTCCCCGTCATCGGCGGCTTCCAGCCGGCCGAGGTGGCCAAGATCGCGATCATCCTGTACCTCGCCCACTGGCTCGACCGACGGGGGCGTGCCGCCCACGGGTTCCGCGGCGGCCTCGTCCCATTCGCATTGCTGGTGGCACCCGGCTTCCTCCTGATTGCCGCGGAACCGGACCTCGGCACCGCCGGCGTGTACGCGATCGCCGCCTTCTCGGTGTTCTTCATGTCCGGGGCGAGCCTGACCGGAATGGTCGCGATCGGGAGTGCCGTAATAGCGGCCGGCCTGGCCTTCGTCATGCACAACCCGTACCAGCTCAACCGGATCACGACCTTCCTCGACCCGGAAAAGGACCCCCTCGGCTCGGGCTACAACGTCATGCAGGGCCTCATGGCCTTGGCCATGGGCGGCATCGCCGGGGTCGGGCTGGGGGCCAGCCGACAGAAATACCTGTACCTCCCGGCGCCATCGACCGACTTCATCTACGCCATCATCGGCGAGGAATGGGGGCTGATCGGAACCGTGTCCGTCCTCCTCCTGTTCGCAGTCATCGCCTGGCAGGGGTACCGGATCGCGGTGCATGCCCCGGACACGTTCTCGGGCCTGCTGGCGGCGGGCATTACGACCTGGCTGGTGGCCCAGGCTGTCATCAACATGATGGTCGTGACCGCCCTTTGGCCGGTGACCGGCATCCCCTTGCCGTTCATCAGCTATGGCGGCACGGCTCTCATCATCAATCTCGCGGCGGTCGGCGTTCTGCTGTCCATCAGTCGCGAGGCGCAGCAAGGATCGGTGCTCGATGCGCTTGGTGATCTCTGGCGGCGGGACCGGCGGGCACATCTACCCCGCGCTGGCCGTCGCTCGGGCGCTGCGCGACCTGCGTCCCGCGGTTGAGCTCGACTACGTGGGCGGCGCCCGTGGCTTCGAGCGGCGGCTCGTGGCCGAAGCCGGCGCGTGGCCGTACCACGAGCTGCGCGTGCGCTCCCTGCGCTCCGCGGAGCGTGACGCGCACCTTGTCCTCGACCCGGTCCGCCTGGGCGTCTCGATGCCCCAGGCCTGGCGGCTCCTCGGCCGGCTTCGTCCGGCGGCGGTCTTCTCGACCGGCGGCTACCTGGGCATTCCCTTGCTGTCCGCCGCGCGCTCGCGCGGCATTCCGAGCATCGTGTGGGAGGGGAACGTCGTCCCCGGCCGAGCGACGCGCGCGGTGACCAGGTTCGCGACCCGGATCGCGGTTGCCTTTCCGCCCACCGCGGAGGCGTTCGGGAGCCGGGCGTTCGTGTCGGGCACGCCCATCCGGTCGTTCGCGGGCGAGGATCGCATCGCCGCGCGGGACGAGCTGCAGGTGGAGACCGATGAACGCCTGCTCCTCGTGTTCGGCGGGTCGCAGGCCGTGGCCCGCATCACGGCCGCCCTGGACGCTGCCCTGCCGACCCTCGTGGCCGACTGGGTCGTGCTCCACATCGCCGGGGAGGCGGGGATGGCCGCCGCGAACGCGGTTCGTGAACGGCTGCCCGCCGAGCACATGGACCGATATCGACCCGTCCCGTTTCTGACCGATCAGATGGCGGCCGCGCTGGTCGCCGCGGACCTGGTGCTGGGTCGCGCGGGCTCGTCCACGTGCGCGGAGGTAGCTGCGGTGGGCGTGGCCTCCATCCTGGTTCCGTATCCGCATGCCCGCGGCCACCAGACGGCCAACGCCGCCTGGCTGGCGGAGCACGGCGCCGCGGTCGCCCTCGCCGACGCGGAGCTCACCGCCGATCGACTGCTGGCCGAAGCGGGACGCCTGCGCGACGACGCAATCCGGGCACCGCTGGCCGCGGCCGCCCGGCAGCTGGGGCGCCCGAACGCCGCCGAGGACATCGCTCGCGCGCTGCTCGTCCTGGCCGACGCCGCGTGAGTGCCTCGATGACCGCTGGTCCGCCCACCCTGACCCAGGCCGTGGCCCGCCTGGATGCCCTCGCCGCCGAACGTGGCGTCGCCCTCCGCCCCAACGCGCCCCTCGCTCCAATCACCACCCTGCGCGTGGGCGGACCCGCGGACCGCCTTGCCGAACCGTCAACCCGCGAGGAGCTGCTCACCGCGCTGGCGATTGCCCGCGAGTCGGGCGTGCCCTGGATGGTGCTCGGCAACGGGAGTGACGTCGTGGTCAGCGACGCCGGCGTGCGCGGCCTCGTGATCCGGAACCGCTCGCGCGCCATTACCCTTGGCGCCGCCGGTGCGGAGGCAGACAGTGGGACACCCATGGCGATGCTCGTCAAACGGGCCACGACCGCCGGGCTGACGGGCCTGGAGTGGGGGATCGCGGTCCCCGGCACGGTGGGCGGGGCGGTGTGGGCCAATGCCGGGGCGCACGGGGGCGAGATGGGCGACCGCGTCGTGAACGTGGATGTGTGGGACCCCGCCAGCGGTGATCAGCAGCATTTCACCAACGCCGAGTGCGCGTTCGGCTATCGAGAGTCGCGCTTCAAGCACGAATCGCTGGTCGTGATCGGCGCCACGCTGGCCCTGCAGCCCGCGCCCGCGTCAGAGGTCGCGGACCGGGTCGAGGCGTTCCAGGCCCAGCGGGTCGCCACCCAGCCCCTGGCCGAGCAGAACGCGGGCAGCGTGTTCCGCAATCCGCCCGGCGACTATGCCGGGCGGCTCATCGAAGCGGCCGGCCTGAAGGGTGCCCGGGAGGGCAGCGCATCGGTCAGCGAGCGGCATGCCAACTTCATCGTGTCCGACCGGGACGGCTCGGCGGCCGACGTCCGGACCCTGGCCGAGCGTGTCCAGGCAACGGTTCTCGCGTCGGCCGGGGTGGCACTCGAGTTCGAGATCGAGTTCATCGGGGAGTGGGGTACCTCATGAGCCGTCTGCGCGTCGGGATCTTCGCCGGCGGACGGTCGGCCGAGCACGAGGTCAGCATCGCGTCCGCCGAATCGGTCCTGCGCGAGATTGACCGTTCCCGGTTCGAGCCGTACCTCATCTATATCGACGCGGCGGGTGGGTGGCACCTCCCCGCTGGACCGACGCCGGAGCTGGCGACCGGCGAGACCCTTGCCGCGCACCTGGGCGTCGAGACCATCCCCGAGCACAGCGCCCGCCTGGACGCGGGCAAGGGGACCCTCCCCGCGGTCGCGGGCTCGGATCCAACCACCCTGGCCCGGGCCGCCGTTCGCCCGCTGGCCGACGCCATCGACGTTGCCTTCCTCGCCGTCCACGGCCCCTTTGGCGAGGACGGCACGCTCCAGGGGTTCCTGGAGCTGGCCGGCATCCCGTACACCGGAGCCGGCGTGCTGGCCAGCGCGGTGGCCATGGACAAGGTGGTCTTCAAGGACCTCATGCGCGGCCACGGGCTGCCCGTCGTGGACTCGGCCTGGTTCGCGCGCCACGCCTGGCGTCGCGATCCGGAGTCCGTCCTGGCCGAGGTGGCTGCGAGCATCGGATCCCGGGCCGTGGTCAAACCCGCGCGCCTGGGCAGCAGCGTGGGCATGCGCCTGGCGCACGACCCGGGCGAGCTGCCGGCCGCGCTCGACGAGGCGTTCGCGTGGGACACGAAGGCCATCGTGGAGGTCTACCTGCCCAAGCCCCGCGAGTTTGAGTGCGGCGTCCTGGGCAACGCCGAACCGATCGTCTTCGAGCCGGGCGAGGTCGTCAGCCATCACGAGCTGTACGACTACGAGGCGAAGTACGTGCCCGGCCTGGCCGACGTCCTGCCCCGGGCGACGGTGGACCCACCCCTGGCAGCCGAGCTGAAGGCACTCGCGCTCGCGGCGTACAAGGCCGTTGATGGGCGCGGCATGGCGCGGGTCGACTTCCTGGCCACGTCCGATCGGGTCTACATCTCGGAGATCAACACCATTCCCGGGTTCACCACGACCAGCATGTTCCCCAAGCAGGCGGAGCTGGCCGGAATCTCGTTCACCGAGCTGGTCTCGCGGCTCATCGAACTGGCTCTCGAGGAACCCGGCTCGTGAGGTGGCGACGGCTGTTCGAGTCCACGCGACCGGTCCCCAAGCGGTATCGGGGGGCGACCAGCGGCGATCCCGTTCCGCGCGCGAGCAGGCGCTCCCCGCGTGTTCCCTCCCCGCACCTTCCCACGCGACGGCCGTCCTCCGGCCGCCCCACGAAGGGTGCGCGACCCCCGTCATCGGTTCCCAGGCCGCGTCGGCATCGGCGCCGCATCAACTGGACCCGGATCACGGCCGCCGGGATGAGCCTCTTCTTGGCGGTCGGCGTGGTCTGGTTGGCGGCCGGTCCGTGGCTGCGGGTCCGCGCGGTCACGGTCGACGGGGCGGGCTGGACACCCAAGGCCGAGCTCCACCGCCTGACGGACGAGGTGGTCGGCCGCAGCGCCCTGCTGGTCGATGCCGATTCCCTGGCCGGGGCGCTGGGGGAGCTGCCCGCGGTCGAGTCGGTCGCGGTCGACGTCGGGATCATGGGGACCGTCCACGTCACCCTGGTCGAGGGCGGCGCGGTGGCGGTGTGGCGGACCTCCGCCGCCAGCCTGCTGCTGGCCGAAGACGGCACGGTGGTCGGCGTCCAGTCGCGCGACGCGACGCCCACCGGGGACACCGCCGGCCTGCCTCGCCTCGACGACCAGCGCGACGCCTCCCACGACCTCGTGGTCGGTGATGCCGTCCCGCAGAACGAGCTCGACGCCGCGCTCATCCTCGCCGCTCTGCCCGGCCCCCGGCTGGGCTCGGCCTCGCCCACGGTCACCGTGGCCGTGGACCCGACCTACGGCTTCGTCCTGTCCGCCCCGGCAGCCGGCTGGCAGGCCGCGTTCGGCTTCTACGGCCTCGATCCAACCGATACCCCCGAGGTGGTCGCGGCCCGGATCGAGTCCCAGACGAGCGCGGTCCGGACCCTGTTCTCGCTGCACCCCGAGGCAGGCGTGGCCTGGCTCGATGTTCGCAATCCAGGGAGGGTATATTTCCGTGCCCGGGGCTGAGACCGCCGACCGCCCGGTGGCGGCACCACGCGAGCCCCGTCCAAGCGTGGAGTCCGCGAACCTCCGGATGTGGCTCCCTCTCGTCGGGCTCGGGCTCGGCATCCTGCTGGGGCTGACCCTCAACGTCAGCGTCACCCCCGACCTGGCGCGCTACAGCGCGGTCGCCATCCTGGCCGGCCTGGACTCCATCCTCGGCGCGGTCCGAGCGGAGCTTGACGGGCACTACGACAACCGGATCTTCCTCAGTGGCTTCATCGCCAACACCGCGGTCGCCGTCCTGTTGACCTTCGTGGGTGACCGGCTGGGGATCGACCTCTACCTCGTTGCCCTCATCGCCTTCGGCCTCCGGATCTTCCAGAACGTGGCGCTCATTCGGCGCCACTTCCTGTAAGGTCGGCCGGCGCTCGCGGAGGACGCATGGACAGAGAGACGGTCCTTGTCGGGATCGATCCGGGCAGCACCAAGGTGACCACCCTCATTGGCGAGGTCACGCCGGCCGGCGACGTCAACGTCGTCGGCTACGGCATCGCGCCGTCCATGGGCCTGAAGAAGGGAATGGTGGCCAACATCGAGCAGACGGTGCAGTCCATCGCGACCAGCATCGAAAAGGCCGAGCGGCTGTCCGGGTACAAGATCGGCTCCGCCTACGTGGCGGTCGGGGGCGGGCACATCTCGTCGCAGAACAGCCGCGGCGTGGTGGCGGTCAGTGGGCATCGGCGCGAGGTCAGCAAGGAGGACATCGCGCGCGCCACGGAGGCCGCCCGGGCCGTCCAGGTCCCGTCCAATCGCGAGATCCTGCACGTCATCCCCCGCGGCTACATCGTGGACGGCCAGGAGGGGATCAAGGACCCGCTCGGGATGAGCGCGGTGCGGCTCGAGGTCGAGACCCACATCGTGGCCGGGGCCAGCACCTCGCTCCAGAACCTGACCAAGTGCGTAAGCCAGGCCGGGGTCCAAATCGACGAGCTGGTCATCGCCTCGCTGGCGGCGGCCGAAGCCTGCCTGACCGATACCGAAAAGGAGCTGGGCGTGATCATCGCCGACATCGGCGGTGGGACGACCGACATGGCCGTGTTCGTGGACGGCGCGGTCCATCACTCGGCGGTCATCCCGGTCGGTGGCATCCATGTCACCAACGACGTGGCCATTGGGCTGCGGACGAGCCTGAACCTGGCCGAGGACGTGAAGATCCGGCACGGCACCTCGAACGTGGCCGAGGTCCAGCCCGAGGAGCTGATCAACGTGGCGGTCATGGGGGACGGCGGCGGGCAGGCTATCCAGCGTCGGAAGCTGAGCGAGATCATCGAAGCCCGGATGCGGGAGCTGTACGAGCTCATCAGGCAGGAGGTCGCGCGCTCGGGCCACGACACGCCGCTCCCCGCCGGCCTCGTGCTGACCGGCGGCGGCGCCCGCCTGGCCGGCGTCGCCGAGCTGGCCCGCGACGTGCTCGAGATGCCGGTCCGGGTGGCCACTCCCCAGGGCGTGGGCGGGCTGATGGACCAGCTGAACAGCCCTGCCTTCTCGACGTCGCTGGGCCTTCTCCTGTGGGGCTCGCGCCACGCCGGAGCGGAGCCCATCGGCTACGCCACCCGCTCGCCCATGGGCCAGGGGCTCGGGCGCGCCGGAACCTGGCTCCGGAACCTCTTCCCGGGCTGAGCCGGGCGCTCGCGCCAATGGCGCGCGCTGTGGAGCGGGCGTCGGCTCATCCACCGTTGCCGGTCACGTTGTGGACAACTCGACCCGAGGTTGTGGATAGACCTCTCTCGGACGGCGGGATCGATCGGTAGAATCGGATGAGGCCCGTCATTCTGGGTTCGGACCCTTCCCGCGCCCGGCCAATACCGTACGCACCCAGGAGATTCCCCATGCCGCTTCGGTCCGACGCAGAGAACTTCGCCCTGATCAAAGTCATCGGTATCGGTGGTGGAGGCAGCAACGCCGTCAACCGCATGATCCGCGCGGAGATGATGGGCGTGGAGTTCATCGCCGTGAACACCGATGCCCAGGCGCTCCTCCAGAGCGACGCGCCGCACAAGATCCGCATCGGCGACAAGATCACCCGCGGCCTCGGCGCGGGTGCCGATCCCAACACCGGCCAGCGGGCGGCCGAGGAGGATTCGGAGAAGATCTACGAGGCTCTCAAGGACGCGGACATGATCTTCATCACCGCCGGCATGGGCGGTGGGACCGGATCAGGTGCCGCGCCGGTGGTGGCCGAGATCGCCAAGGATCTCGGCGCCCTGACGGTGGCGGTGGTCACCAAGCCCTTCGGCTTCGAGGGCGCACGCCGCAAGCTCGTGGCCGAGCAGTTCACCGAGCAGCTCAAGGACAAGGTCGACACCCTGATCACCATCCCCAACGACCGGCTGCGCGAGGTGGTCGACAAGAAGACCTCCATCCTCGACGCGTTCCGGGTGGTGGACGACGTCCTGCGCCAGGGCGTGCAGGGCATCAGCGACCTGATCACGGTGCCGGGCCTCATCAACCTGGACTTCGCGGACGTGAAGACGATCATGCGCGAGGCGGGGAGCAGCATGATGGGAATCGGAATCGGGAGCGGCGAGAACCGGGCCGTCGAAGCGGCTCGCGCCGCGGTCATGAGCCCGCTGCTGGAGATCAACATCCAGGGCGCGCGCGGCATCCTGTTCAACGTGACCGGTGGCAGCGACCTCGGCCTGTTCGAAGTCAATGAGGCCGCCGAGGTCATCAAGGAGGCCGCCGATCCCGAGGCCAACATCATCTTCGGCACCGTCATCGACGACCGGATGCGCGACGAGGTGAAGGTCACCGTCATCGCCACCGGCTTCGATGCCGCACGGAGCAAGCCCAAGTCGAGCCTGCGCCCGGCGGCCACCGAGACGGTGGTCAGCCTCGAGTCCTCGCTGGACGAGAAGAGCCGCGAGCTCCTGGCCGAGATCGAGCGGGACCGCGCCGAGCGCTCGCCGTTCGCGGTCACCAGCGTGCCGGAGCCCCTCCCCGTGGAACCCGAGCCGGTTGCCCCCGAATCCTCGACCCTCGAGCGCGAGCCGGTCAGCGTCCGGCCCACCTCGCTCGACCGGCCGGCCTATGGCGACACCGACCTCGACATCCCCAGCTTCCTCCGCCAGCCGCGCGAACGCGAGTAGGCCGGCAGGCAGCTGAACCGATGGGCCCCGGCCGCCGGCCGGGGCTCGTTTGATCTCCACCCATGACCGATGTGGAGTCGCTGGCCACGGCGATCGCTGCCCGCCGGGAGGAGGTCCAGCGCCGGATCGACGCGGCGGCCCTCGCCGCCGACCGCGACCCGACCACCGTCAGGCTGGTGGCCGTCACCAAGACCTTCGGCCCCGAGGTCGTGGCCGCGGCGTGGCAGGCAGGCCTGACCCGCTTCGGCGAGAACCGGGTCCAGGAAGCGGAGACGAAGCTGGCGGCCGCCCCTGACGCCGAGTGGCACCTCATCGGCCACCTCCAGTCCAACAAGGCGCGGCGCGCAATCGAGTCGTTCGCCTGGATCCACGGCGTGGATTCGCTGGACCTCCTGGAGCGCCTCGACGCGCTGGCCGGGGACGCGCCGCGTCGGCCTCGCCTGCTCCTCCAGGTCAACGTGACCGAAGCGCTCGGTCAGCACGGCCTGCCGGTGTCGGCCATCGTGCCCGACGGTCCCGACTTCGGGGCGCTGGTGGACCGCCTCCGAGACACCCACCATGCGTCGGTCGTGGGCCTGATGGCCATCGGTCCGTTCAGCACCGATCCGGCCGCCTCCCATTCGGCGTTCGCCAGGGTCCGTGTCCTGCGCGATCACCTGGAACAGGCGGTGGGACATGGTCTGCCGGAGCTGTCGATGGGCATGACCGGCGACTTTGAAGCCGCGATCGCGGAAGGCGCGACCCTGGTCCGCATCGGCACCGCCCTGTTCGGAGTCCGTTCGACCGAGGTCTGAGCGAAGCGTCGGCCGGGCCGCTGCTATCCTGCGCAAGTGGTGCTCATCACCTTCGTCAAGCTGCTGAGCACGGTGCTCTGGGTGCTGCTCCTCGCCCGGGTCGTCATCAGCTGGACCAACCCGAGCGGTGGCGGCAACCTGGTGGCGATCGTCTACCAGCTGACCGAGCCCATCCTGGCTCCCATCCGTCGGGTGATCCCGCCCACCTCCGGCATCGACTGGTCGCCCATGATCGCCATGCTCATCCTGGCTATCGTGTCCCGTGTGGTATACGCGCTCTGAGGACGATGGGAGAGCCCGTCGCCACGCTGGTCCTGCGGGTCACCCCCCGATCGACCACGCCCGGGGTTGGCCCGTGGCGCGACGGGGTGCTCCACGTCCGGGTCAGGCGGCCGCCGACCGAGGGCCAGGCCACCGCGGCGGTTCTGGTGGCCGTTGCCGCCGCCCTCGGAGTCCCGCGCTCCGCGGTGTCGCTGGCCACAGGCCCACGGAGCCGCCTCAAGCGGGTCACGGTCGATGGCCTGACCCAAGCCGAGCTCTGGCGCCGCCTGGAAGACCTGTAACCCGGGTCGATTGGGGCTCCCCGCAGCGCGTGGCTATACTGGCTCACCTTCGAGGGGCGATTGGCTCAGCTGGTTAGAGCGCACGGTTCACATCCGTGAGGTCACTGGTTCGAATCCAGTATCGCCCACCACTTCGCCGCCCTGAGCCTCAGGACTTCTTGGCCGGAGCTTCCTTGGCGATGGCTTCCTTGGCGAAGAACTGGAGCGCGGACTTGGTCTTCGTTTCCTGGGCGGCATGGAGGGTGATGCCCAGATCACCCATGTACAGCCGGGTCTCGGTCACCACCTGCATCAGCTCGGCCGGGGTGCACTTGGTCGACAGTTCGAGGATCCGGCTGCCGTCCGGGTAGAACCACAGCTCGGCCACCAGCTTTCGATTGAAGTCGGTGGGAGTGAAGCTCTGCTTCAGCACGAAGATTGGCCCCAGCATGGTCAGCGTGTCGACATCCACCGGTTCGGCGGTGTGCGCGTCAAGGAACGCCTTTTGCTCCTTGTTGAAGAGCTTGCGAACGGGGGACTGACCGAGGTGCACCGCGCGGGTCGTGCCCGGTGCCGGGCGACCCTTCAGTGTCGCGGAACAGACGAAGCCGCCGGGCATGGCGTCCACTTCGACGACCATTGCCGGTGACTGACGCCACTCCTCGGGCAGGGTTTGGGGGACCACTGGACGGAGCTTGACGACCGAGTCCTCGCCCTTGTCCTGGATGCGGCGGGCCCGGAGCACGATGCCCGCGTCGTTCAGGGTCAGCTCCGGGGTGTCGAAGAAGAAGACCTGGCGGATGTGCGTGTCCAGGGGATCCAGGCCAAGGGTGTTCAGGGCAGATCGCTGGCCCGAAGCCGGCACCGTGAGCTTCAACTCGATGCTGTCGGCACCCTTGGCCAGGCTGAGCAGCTCCCGGAGCTGGTCGTCGTTCAGGCGTGGCGCGAGCGGTTCGGCGGCGGCGGTAGCCATGCAGGGTTCCTCCTCGAGGCAGCGAGTGTACGAGGTCGCCGTCCGTTCGCAAACTGCCCCGAATTTCCACGTCGGCCACCCGACCAGCGACAATCGGGACATGCCGCGCCGGAAGCCGCTGCGGATCGCGATCTTCGGCGAGTCCTACCTTCCGTACCGATCGGGGGTGACCGTCTCGACCGAGACGCTTGCCCGGGGGCTTGCCGCCCGCGGGAACGAGGTGCTGCTCGTCGTGCCGCGCCCCGCCTGGGGCGAGCAACCGGGACCAGCGGAGGCCCGAGGCCCCGAGCCCGAGATCGCATGGCTCCCGTCCGCACATCCGCCCGGCGCGCCGCCCGGCTACCGCGTCCCGCTCCCGATACCCTCGGCCGCCCTGCGACGAGCGGAGGCGATGGAGCCTGACATCGTCCACGCCAACTCGCCGTTCATATCGGGCGTCATGGCGCGGGCGCTCGCCCGTGGGGTTAGGGCGCCGCTGGTGTTCACTCATCACACGCGCTTCGGCGCCTACGGGCACTACCTCGGACCGCTGGCTCCGGTCGTTCCGCGGGTTGTCGAACGCTGGCTCACGTCCTGGTGGTCTGGCTGCGCCGCGGTGATTGCGCCCGGATCCGAGCTTGCCGACGAGATCCGCGATGCCCGGGCGCCGCGGCGGCGGCCGCTCGTGCGCTGGATCCCCACGGGGATCGACGTCGAGGCCATCGGGGCCCTACCCGAAGGCCACCCACGGCGGCGGGCGGGCTGGGACCACGACGTCCGGGTCGTAGTCAGCCTGGGCCGGGTGGCGCGCGAGAAGAACGTCCTGACCCTGGTCGACGCGTTTGCGGCGGCGGCCAGGCGACGGCCACGTCTGCGCCTGCTGTTCGTCGGCGGGGGACCGGCCGAGGCTGCTGTCCGGGCGCACGCCGAGGCTCTCGGTCTCGCCGACCGGGTGTACGTCACCGGCGGGCTGCCGCGCGAGGTGGCGCTCATGCTGGTGAAGGCCTCCGACATCTTCGCCTTTGCGTCCCTCACCGAGACGCAGGGCCTGGTCCTGGCCGAGGCATTGGCCTGCGGACTGTCGGTCGCCGCCATCGAAGGGCCCGGCGTCGCCGGCACCATCCGCGCCGGCCGCGACGGATTCCTTGTCCCGGCCGACCCCGCCGATACCCAGGCGGCTCGGCTGGGTGACGCCATCGGCCGCCTCGCCAGCGACCGGCGGCTGCGCGAGCAGATGGCTGCCGCCGCCCTGACCGGCGCCCGCCGCTTCGACGCGGGCAAGCTGGTGGCCCGGGTCGAGGACCTGTACCACGAGGTCCTGGCCGCCCGCCGCTGACCGGTTGCGGAGCGGGGGAGGCGGCGTACAATGCCGGCCATGCGCGCCAGCCCGCTCCGCACCCACGTCGCCCTCCAGTTCGAGCCTTCGCGACCGGCGGCGCGGCGGGATCGGTACGGGCTCACCCGGCAGACCACCGTCTACCACCACCCACTTCGTGACCGACGGGCCACCGCCTCGGTCCATGCCCTGCGTTGCCAGACGAGCCGCTTCCGGTTCCCGGACCTGGGCCGCCTCGCCGCGCATCGGGCGCGTCAGCCCTCGCTCCCGCTCGGTCTTCCCCGCGCGCATCGCGCCTAGTTCGCGGCGTGCCCGTCAAGCGCACCGCGCGCGCCACATCGGCCGGCGGCGTGGTCTATCGCCATTCGGCTGACGGGACCGAGATCGTCCTGGCCCATCGCCGGAGTCCGTCCCTCTGGGCGCTGCCCAAGGGAACGCCGTCGTCCGGGGAAACGCTGGAGGAGACCGCTCTCCGCGAGACGTCCGAGGAGACCGGCCTCCAGACGGCGATCGAGGCCACTATCGGTCCCATCAGCTACGTCTTCACCCGCGGCTCCACCCGCTTCTTCAAGACCGTCCACTTCTACCTCATGCGCCCGGTCGGGGGCGACCTGGACGACCACGATCACGAATTCGACGACGTGCGCTGGGTGCCCCTGACCGAGGCCCTCAAGCTGCTGAGCTATCCCACCGAGCGCAGCGTGGTGGAGCAGGCCGAAGGCCTCCTTGCCCTGGCTCCGGAACCCACCGCCCAACCAGCCCGATGACCGGCGCCGCCGACCTGCGGCGCACTCCCCTCGACGCGGTCCACCGTGCCCTCGGCGCCCGGATGGTCGCCTTCGCGGGCTTCGACATGCCGGTTCGCTACACGTCCGAGCTCGAGGAGCACCGGGCCGTCCGGAACGGGGTCGGCGTGTTCGACCTGTCCCACATGGGTGAGGTGGCACTGTCGGGGACCGAAGCCCTGGCCTTCGCCCGGTACGCCCTGGTCAGCGATCCCGCCACCCTGGAGCCCGGCCAGGCCCAGTACTCGATGGTGTGCGCACCCGACGGCGGGATCATCGACGACCTGATCGTGTACCGCACCGATCCGGGCTACCTGGTCGTGTGCAACGCGTCCAACCGGGAGGCCGTGGTGGCGCACCTGCACGAGCTGGCTGCTGGTGGCGACCATGACGTGCGCATCGAGGACCAATCTGATGACACCGCGCTGATCGCGCCCCAAGGCCCCCGCTCCGCCGAGCTTGTCGGCAGCCTGACCGACCTTGCCCTCGATGGCCTGAGGACGTATCGGTCCATGCGCGGTCGGGTGGCCGGGATCGAATGCCTCGTGGCCCGCACCGGATACACCGGGGAGGACGGGTTCGAGCTGTTCTGCGACGGGGGCGACGCGGTCGCTCTGTGGTCGGCGATCATGACGGCGGGGGAGCCGATGGCTATCCAAGCGGCCGGCCTGGCCAGCCGCGACACGCTCCGGCTCGAGGCCGGGATGCCCCTGTACGGCAACGAGCTGGGACTCGACGTGAACCCGTACGAGGCCAACCTGGGGCGGGTCGTGAAGCTGGAGAAGGGCGACTTCGTGGGCCGCGACGCATTGGCCGCGGTCGAATCGGCGGGGCCGGCGCGCCGCCTGGTGGGCCTGGTCATGACCGACGAGGGCATCGCCCGTCACGGGTACCCGGTCATGGATCCGTCCGCCGATGCCCGGTCGGAACCGGTGGGAGCCATCACCAGCGGGAGCGTCTCCCCCACGCTCGGGACCCGGATCGCGATGGCCTTCGTCCCGGCGGCCAGTGCCGCCGTTGGCCGCGCCTGGGAGGTGATGATCCGCGACCGACGGTGTCGGGCCGAGCAGGTACAGTTGCCGTTCTACCGACGCCCCCGCCCCCCCGCAGTGACGAGTCCCTGATGCTGCCCAATGACCGCCGGTACTCCAAGGAACACGAGTGGATCCGCCCTGACTCGGGCGAGGGCGTGATCGGGCTGACCCGGTTCGCGGTCGACGAGCTGGGCGACATCGTGTACGTCGAGCTGCCGGCCGTGGGCTCGACCCTGGCCCAGTTCGCGGCATTTGGCGTGGTCGAGTCGGTCAAAGCGGTGAGCGACCTGTTCGCGCCGGCCAGCGGGGAGGTGGTCGCCGTGAACGAGGCGCTGCGCACCAGCCCCGAGCTGATGAACAGCGACCCGCATGACGCCGGCTGGCTGTGCCGAATCCGCCTGACGGATGCGGCCGAGCTCGATGCCCTCCTCGACGCCGCTGCCTACGGAGAGCTGACCGGGACCGAATGACCTACTCCCCGCACACGGACGCCGACCGGGCGGCCATGCTGGCCGCCGTCGGGGTCAACTCGATTGACGACCTCTTCGCGGACATTCCGGCCTCCGTCCGCCCCGCCCGGTTCGACCTGCCGCCGCCCCTGACCGAGCAGGAGGTGCGGGCCGAGATGACCCGCCTGGCCGGTCGGAACCGCATCCCGGAGGTCAGCTTCCTGGGGGCCGGGGCCTACCGACGGCTCATCCCCGCCGTGGTCGACGAGGTGGTCGCCCGCGCCGAGTTCGCCACCGCCTACACCCCGTACCAGCCCGAGGTCAGCCAGGGCACGCTCCAGAGCATCTACGAGTTCCAGTCGCTGGTCTGCGAGCTGACCGGCATGGAGGTGGCCAGCGCCAGCCACTACGACGGGGCCACGGCGACCGCCGAGGGCGCGCTTATGGCCTGCCGGCTGACGGGCCGCGATCGGGTCGCCGTGTCGAGGGCCGTTCATCCCCAGGTCCGCCGCGTCCTCGAGACCTACTGCTCTGGGCCGGGGATCGAGGTGGTCGAGGTGGACGCCGACCTGGACGAGGGCGGGTCCGGACAGACCGATCTGGCCGCGGTCGGGCGCGTGGTGGACGGCAGCGTGGCCTGCCTGATCGTGCAGCAGCCGAACGTGTTTGGCGTGCTGGAGCCGATGGCCGCCCTGGCGGATGCCGCTCACGCGGTCGGCGCCCAGTTCGTGACCCTGGTCGATCCGATCAGCCTGGCCGTGCTCGAGGCTCCCGGACGATACGGGGCCGACATCGTCACGGCCGAGGGACAGCCGCTCGGCATTCCGCTGGCCTTCGGAGGCCCGTATCTCGGGATCATGGCGGCCCGCATGAACGCTGTCCGCCAGCTTCCCGGTCGGCTGGTCGGCGCCACCCACGACGCCAACGGCCGCCGCGGCTACGTCCTCACCCTCCAGGCCCGCGAGCAGCACATTCGTCGCGAGAAGGCAGCGAGCAACATCTGCACCAACCAGGCGCTGTGTGCCCTCGCCGCCACCGCGTACCTGTCGGCGGTCGGTCCCGACGGCCTGCGCGAGGTCGCCGAACGTTCGGCCGGCCAGGCGCGTCACCTCGTCGCGGCACTCGAACAGGCGGGCCTCGCGACCCGTCGCTTCGCCGCGCCGTACTTCAGCGAGGTCGCCGTGCGCGTCCGGACGCAGCGCGCCGCCACGCGGTCCTCGCCGAGGACGGTGTCCTGGCCGGGCTCGTCCTCGCCACCGAGTACCCGGAGCTGCCGGACACGCTCCTGCTGGCCGCCACCGAGCTGACCACGGACGACGACATCGAGCGCCTGGTCGAGGCGCTCGCGAACCGCAGGTCCCGGGTCATGACGACCGTCACCGATCGACCGACCCCCGATGCGTCGGGTCGCGGCGCGGCGTTCCACTCCCCGCACGGCGGCGAGACGGGATCGGTCCTCGAGCCCACCCTGTTCGAGATCTCGCGCCCCGGGCGTCGTGCGGTGCGCTTCCCGCCCCTCAGCCCCGCCGCCCAGGCCGCCGCGGCCACCCAGCCGCCCATCCCAACCGAGGCCCGACGAACGGCGCCGCTCCGCCTGCCCGAGGTCAGCGAGCTCGACCTGGTCCGCCACTTCAACCGCCTGGCGCGGCTGAACCACGCCATCGACATCGGCTTCTACCCGCTCGGCTCGTGCACCATGAAATACAACCCCAAGGTCAACGAGTGGGCGGCCCGCCTGCCGGGCCTGGCCGGTTCGCATCCCCTCGATCCCGGACCGATGAGCCAGGGCAGCCTGGAGCTCCAGTGGCTGCTCTCGCAGCTCCTGGCGGAGATCGGCGGCTTCGCGGCGGTCAGCCTGCAGCCCGCGGCCGGAGCCCACGGGGAGCTGACCGGGATGCTCATGACCCGCGCGTACCATCGCTCCCGCGGCGAGGGCGAGCAGCGCCGGGTGGTCATCGTCCCGGACAGCGCCCACGGCACCAACCCGGCCACCGCGTCCATGGTCGGCTTCGTGACCCGGACCGTCCCGTCCAACGCCCGGGGCGGGATCGACCTCGACGCGCTGCGCGAGGCGCTCGGGCCCGACACCGCCGCCCTGATGATCACCAACCCCAGCACCCTGGGCATCTTCGAGGACCAGATCCACGAGGTCCTCGAGGCGGTCCACGCGGCCGGCGCCATCGCCTACATGGACGGGGCCAACCTGAACGCCATCCTCGGCCGCTTCCGCGCCGGCGAAGCCGGGTTCGACGTCATGCACTTCAACCTGCACAAGACGTTCAGCACCCCGCACGGCGGCGGGGGACCCGGCGCCGGCCCGGTCGGGGTCAGCGAGCGCCTCGCCCCGTTCCTGCCCGCCCCGCTGCCCCTGCTGGTGGAGGGCGATCCGGCCGCCGTCCTTGCCAACGCCTGGTCCGGTCGCTCCACGCCCGGCGCCCGGTTCGCGCTGGAGGAGCCGGGAAGCCGGCCCACCGCCATCGGCCAGGTGCGCACCTTCGGCGGGAACTTCGGGATGCACCTGCGCGCGTACGCCTACATCCGGGCCAACGGGGGCGAGGGCCTGCGCGAGGTGACCGATGACGCGGTCCTGGCCGCCAACTACCTGCGGGTCCGTCTCCAGGACGCCTATGAGCTCGCGTTCGATCGCATCTGCAAGCACGAGGTCGTGTTCAGCGCCCGGCGCCAGAAGCGTGAATACGGGGTGAGTGCCCTGGACATCGCCAAGGCCATCCTGGACGAGGGCATCCACCCGCCCACCATCTACTTCCCGCTCATCGTCGAGGAGGCGCTCATGATCGAGCCCACCGAGACCGAGTCGCGCGAAACGCTCGATCGCTTCGTCGAGGTCATGGTGTCCATCGCCAAACGGGCCGAGACCGACCCCGAGGGCCTCCGCCAGGCCCCTCGGACGACCCCCGTCGGCCGACTGGACGAGGCGACCGCCGCCCGGCAGCCGGACCTGGCCTGGACGTTTCCTCCGGTGGAGGACCCAGGGGCGGATCGAACCACTCGCGAGGCGAGCGCGTAGTATCAGCACCGATCGGCAATGACCTGCACGGAGAGTGCGTGACCGAGCACCAACCGAACCTGGTCGAGCGCATGCAGTCGGGCGACCTGCAGGCATTCGAGGAGTTCTTCCAGACCTACCAGCGCCCGGTCTACCTGACCGCGCTGGCGATCACCCGTGATCCGTTCCTGGCCGAGGAGATCCTCCAGGACTGCTTCGTCAAGGCCTACAAGGTGCGCGCTCGACTGCACACCGATGTCTCGCCGCTTCCCTGGCTGCAGCGGGTGTGCACCAACCTGTGCTACAGCCGTCTCTCGAGACGTCGCGCCCCGCTCGAGCCGCTGACCGACCTCATCGGCAACATCGCACCCGATCTCGCCGCGCGGCCCGACCAGGTAGTGGAGTCGCGCGAGATCGTCGACGTCCTGCAGCGGGGGATCGACGCCCTGCCGCCCAAGCAGCAGACCGCGATCATCCTGTACTACCTCCACGGCTACAGCCTGGCCGAGGCGGCCGAGATCGCCGGCTGCCAGGTGGGCACCATGAAGTCGCGGATCCACTACGCCCTTCGCGCGCTCCGGGTCCTGCTCCCCGTCGAGCGGCGCACGCCCTTCCCCCGCCGGGCGGGGCTCGCTCCGGAGGGACCGGACCGATGAGCTGCCAACGCATCGCCCAGGAGGTCATCGACTTCTTCCGCTTCGGGGAGCTCGACGCCCGCTCGGCGCCACATCTCGACCACCTCGAGGTGTGCCTCGAATGCCGTGAAGCGGTTGGTCTCGACCGGGAGCTCGTCATCCAGCTCCAGCGCGCGATCGTGGCACGGGTCGACGGTCACGCCGCGTCGCCCGGTGCCTGGCTCGAGGTCCGCCGCCGCGCCCTGGCTCCCGAGACGCCGACCTGGCGCAGTCGGCTGCTGCCGGTCTTCCGCCTGGCTCCGGTGGGCGCCGCTGCCGTCCTGGCCCTCGCCCTTCTCGGTCCGGTCACGGGCATCGGTCCCTTCCGGCACGTCCCGTCCATCGGCTCCATGGCGACCTGGCAGCGGTTCCAGGAAGCGGCCGACAACGACCCGATTGACCCCTACAACGGACGGGGCTGGCTCAAATACGTCACCGCGCCGCCGCCGTCCGCGCCGGCCAGCGGTCCCCTGGCGGTCGTCGATCCGGGCGACCATATCGTCACGCGCTCGCAGCCGACCAGCGGATTCACGCAGTGAGCCTGCGCTCCGGGCGGCGGAGCGCGGGGGCCGTCCTTCTCGGAGCTCTGCTGGTCGGCGCCTGCTCGCCGTCCGGGACCGCATCGCCAGGCGGAAGCGACGCCGCCACCCCCGGACCCACGACGACCGCCGGTCCGTCGGGCGGGACCACGGACCCGACCGCGGTCACCCTGACCTACGACATCGGCCCGCGCCCGGGCCCGGTGCAGCCGTTCCGGGGCGAGATGTCGCAGCACGTCCACATCGCCTTCGGCCAGGTCTCGATGTACTTCGAGCTGCGCAACACCGGCGAGGATCCGGTGACCTTCATCAACACCCTGTACGACTACGAGCCGCTGCAGCTGTACACCCCGGTCGTGCGCCTCGAATGGGCGGAGGGTGGGAACGCGGTCTACACCCGGGCCGGCCGCTTCTTCCCAAGCCCGTCCATCGTGCCGGCCGGCGCGACGGCGGCCTACCTCATGGGCGCCCAGCCGGTCAGCGGGACCGGCACGCCGGCCGACCTGGTCGCGCACATCAAGTACTGCCCGACCCGCGGCATGGATGACGTGCCGGGGATTCCCGCTGGCCGTCGACGACCTTCGCTGGGAGCTGGGCGACGGGGGCCAGGTCACGATCGAGGGCGACCTGGTCGACGCACAGACGGTGGAGCGCAACCGCTCCCCGATGGTCGGCGTCGCCTTCTTCGATGCGGAGGGAACGTTCGTGGGATCGGTCGTCTCGGCGGCCCTCGGTGACCCCCTCGCCCCGGGCGAGACGCGGCCCTTCGACGCTGAGCGGCGGTGGCGTCAGCACCGACCAGATCGACCACGCCACCGCCTGGGCCGTCATTCCCTGAGCGGATACCAGGCCGGCGGGGTGAACCTCCGGTGCCCGACGGGGTAGTTGAAGTGGAAACCGGGCGTCCGGTCGTCGCGCTGCGCGTTGACAGTTTCTTGACGCCGACCCTCGCCGCGGGCCATGATTGGCCGGCATGCCGCGGGCGCCGCCCAACGGCGTCATGCCTGCGCGTCCCGGTCTGTGCTTCGGACGGTATGGGAGAGGAGGGCCTGCCGAGCGACGATCGCTGAACGTCGTCATGGTTCGGATTGACCCGGTCCGTGATGATCGTATCGATGCGCCGCTATCCCGCGGCGAACTTCCATCAACTTCCGTCAACTTCCATCAACGCCACAACAGGCGAAAGGAACGGTGTATGTGGTTTAAGAAGGCGTTGGGTGTCTCAATGGCACTCATGCTTCTGCTCGCCGCCTGCCAGCAGTCCGCGTCGGAGTCTCCGACCAGCAGCGGCTCGGCGCCGAGCGAGGAATTGCCCCCGCAGGTGCTGCGGGTCGACCTTGGCGGTGAGCCGCCGACGCTCGATCCGACCCTGGCGACCGACAGTCAGTCCATTCAGGTGCTGCGGTCGATCACTTATCCCCTGGCGTACTTCGACGGCGATCTGAACACGTCCGGCCTGGCGCGAGCTGGGACATCAGCGCTGACGGCATGACCGTCACCTTCCACCTGAAGGATGGAATCGCCTACAGCGATGGCCAGCCGATCGTGGCCGGTGACTTCGTCTACAGCTGGAAGCGTCTCATCGATCCGCGGACCGCGGCTGGCTACTCGTACGTCCTGTCCTACGTGCAGGGCGGCGCCGAGCTGCTCGGGGCGGATCCCGAGGTCGACGACGTCGACGCCATGCTGGCGAACTTCGGCGTCGAGGCACCTGACGACAGCACGTTCGTCGTGCATCTGGCCGCGCCGGCGGCGTTCTTCCCGTACGTCGCCACCCTGTACGGGACGGTCCCGATGCGTCCGGACATGGAGTTCACCGAGGCCGACGGGTATGTCTCCTCCGGCCCGATGATGCTCACCGAGTGGAACCACAACGCGAACATCGTGCTCAAGCCGAACCCGAACTGGGCTGGCGAACCGCCGACCCTGGAGCGGGTCGAGATGGCGATGATCGCCGACCCGACTGCCTCGCTGGCGGCCTACGAGGCCGACGAGCTGGACATCGGTGTCGTGCCGTCGCAGGAAGTGGCTCGCATCGAGGACGACCCCGATCTGAGCCAGCAGGTCCTGCGTGGCGACATCCTGTCGATCTACTACATCGGCTTCGACCTGATCGATCCGAACGGACCGTTTGCACGTTCCGTCTCGCTTCGCCGGGCCTTCCATGAGGCAGTCGACAAGCAAACGATGATCGATGTGGCCTTCGGTGGCATCGGTACCGTCGCGAACAGCATTGTTCCGCCGGGCATGCCGGGCTACCAGGACGACGTCTTCATCCCGTATGACGTCGAGCAGGCGCAGACCGACTTTGCAGCCGCGCTGCAGGAGTTGGGAATCGCCAAGGAAGATCTGCACCTGCAGATCGGCTACAACACGGATGCCAACCACGAGAACAAGATCGAGTACCTGCAGCAGCAGTGGAAAGACGCGTTCGGGATTGACGTCGAGGCCGTTGGTCTCGAGTGGGGGACCTACCTCGACCGGTTGGCGACCGATCCGTTCGACATCTTCCGCCTTGGGTGGGGCGCGGACTTCCCGCACCCGCACAACTTCCTCTATGACCTGGCTGGCTGCAACAGCGGCAACAACAACACCGGGTACTGCAACGAGGAAGCTGACGCCCTGATGGCCGAGGCTGCCGTGACCCCGGCTCTGGAAGACCAGATTCCTCTGTACAACCAGGCGCAGGAGCTGATCATGGCGGATTCGCCCATGCTCACCCTGCGGTTCGCTTCCCGGTTCACGCTCGTCAAGCCGTGGGTCCAGAATCTGGTCGCCACGTCGCAGGACAGCAGCACCGGCGAGCACTTCTACGCCTGGGCAAGCATCGCGCCGCACTAACCCGCGACGCACCTTGACCTGACTCCGTCGGGCGGGCCGGCCACCGGCCCGCCCGACGGCCACGGTGGCTGAGGGGTACCCTTCGGACATCGTGGCCGTCAGCGGACGGCAACGGATGGAGAGGCGACGACGTGCTGAGCTACATCGTGAGGCGGGTCCTGTGGATCATCCCCGTCCTCTTCTTCGTGTCGGTCATCACGTTCGCCCTCATGCACGCCGTCCCCGGGGGGCCCTGGTCGAGGGAAAAGAAGCTCCCCGAGCACACGGTCGAGCTCCTCAACGAGAAGTACCACCTCGACGAGCCGATCGTGGTCCAGTACCTGAACTGGATCGGCCCACTCCTGATCACCACCACCGGGGCCGAGGGCACCCAGGTCGTGTGCTGTGGCGGCATCCTGTCCGGCGACCTCGGCCCGTCGTACAAGTACCTCGACCGTTCGGTGAACGAGATCATCGGCAACGGGATCCTGGTGACGATGCAGCTGGGGGTGATGGCGTTCCTCTTGTCGGTGGCGGTCGGTCTGCCGCTGGGGATCATTGCGGCCCTGGGCCACAACAGGACGCCGGACTACGCGGCGACCTTCGTGTCGGTCTTGGGCATCGCCACGCCCACCTTCGTGTCGTCCATCCTGCTGATCGTCATCTTCGCGGTGATCCTGGGCTGGTTCCCCACGAACTCGCTGAAGTGGGAGACGGACCCGACGTCCTGGATCCTGCCGATCATTGCCCTGGCCCTCTTCCCCATCGCGGTGATCGCGCGCTACACCCGAGCCTCCATGCTCGAGGTGACGCGCCGTGACTACATCCGCACCGCGCACAGCAAGGGCCTCGCTCGGCGCACGGTGGTGATGGTGCACATGATCCGCAACGCACTGATCCCGGTGGTGACCATCCTGGGTCCGATCCTGGCCTTCCTGATCACCGGGTCGTTCATCATCGAGTTCATCTTCAGCGTGCCGGGTATCGGCCGCGAATACGTGACCAGCATCACCCGGCGCGACTACGGCATGATCATGGCCATGACCATGTTCTACGCGGTGGCCATTGCCGTCCTGAACCTGGTCGTCGACGTCCTGTACGCGTACATCGACCCCCGGATTCGCTACAGCTAGGAGCCGCGCCGTGACCGAGCAGACCGGGGCAATCGAAGCCGGCGTCGCCATCGAGGCGCGACGCAGCTCGGGCTGTGGCGCGACGCCTTCCGTCGCCTGCTCCGCAACCGGCTGGCCATCGTCGGCGTGGTCCTGGTCATCTTCCTCGCCTTCGTCGCCGTCTTCGGACCGCTGCTCACGCCATACGAGTACTTCCACCAGGACCTCGAGATGGTCGTCGCCAACCACAACCGCCCGCTGCCCCGATGCAGCGGATCGAGGGCTTCGACCGGGTCCACGTCCTGGGCACCGATGAGCTCGGCCGCGACCTCCTGAGCCGGCTCATGGACGGGGCCCGGATCAGCATGATGGTGGCCCTCGTGGTCCAGTTCGTGGTCTTGGTGATCGGGATCCCGGTGGGCGCCTCCGCGGCGTGGTTCGGAGGGAGGGTGGACAGCATCCTCATGCGGATCACCGACGTCGTGTACGCCTACCCGGATCTCCTGTTCATCATCCTCCTGGGCGTCGCGTTCAAGGAGACCTTCTTCGGTCAGGCGCTGGACGGGCTCTTACTCGTGTTCGTGGCCATCGGGCTCACCAGCTGGGTGGTCGTGGCCCGCCTCGTCCGCGGGCAGCTGCTGAGCCTCAAGGAGACCGAGTTCGTGGAGGCCGCCAGGGCCATCGGCGTGACCGACCGCAAGATCGTCACCCGCCACCTGCTGCCCAACGCGACCGGACCGATCATCGTGGCGGTCACCCTGGGCATTCCGTCCGCCATCCTGGCCGAGGCCACCCTGGCCTTCATCGGGATCGGCGTCCAGGCCCCGCGCGCCAGCTGGGGCAGCCTGGTCGCGGACGGCAACGCCTTCGTCCGTTCCTTCCCGCACCTCGTGATCTTCCCGGCCATCGCCATTGCGACCGCCCTCATCAGCTTCACCTTCCTGGGAG
Source organism: uncultured Chloroflexia bacterium (assembly GCA_963816215.1). Lineage (GTDB taxonomy): Bacteria > Chloroflexota > Limnocylindria > QHBO01 > QHBO01 > DASTEQ01. Next base: position 137,255 of record CAWFKB010000002.1, read on the forward strand.
ATGGTCTGCGCGACGCACTGGATCCCAAGCTGAAGGGGAAGCAGTAGGTTGACCGTCAGCGACCCACAGGCTCCGGCCGGCGGCGCCGGTGTAACCGAGCTGGACGAATCGGTCGAGATCTCGACCGAGGAGGGCCGTCGTCTCGCCGAGCGACTGGCGGACAACCGGCCGCACGCCCGCAAGCTGCTCGAGGTCCGGAACCTGTCGACCCAGTTCTTCACCCGTGAGGGTACGGTCCACGCCGTGGACGAGGTGAGCTTCGACGTCGACTATGGCGAGACGCTGGGCCTGGTGGGCGAGTCGGGCTGCGGCAAGAGCGTCACCGCGTTATCGCTCGTCCGCCTCGTGCCCGATCCGCCGGGCCAGATCACCGAGGGCCAGATCATCTTCGACGGGATCGACATCCTGAAGCTGTCGCGCTCGGAGATGCGCCGGCTGCGCGGTCGGAAGATCGGCTTCATCTTCCAGGACCCCATGACCAGCCTGAATCCCACCCTGCCCATCGGCTTCCAGATCTCCGAATCGGCCCGTACCCATCTCGGCCTGTCGCGGAGCGCGGCCGGGGACCGGTCGGTCGAGCTGCTGTCGAAGGTGGGCATCCCGCGGGCTCGCGACCGGATGGGGGACTACCCCCACCAGTTCAGCGGCGGCATGCGCCAGCGGGTCATGATCGCCATCGCCCTGGCCTGCGACCCCATGCTCCTCCTCGCCGACGAGCCCACGACCGCCCTGGACGTGACCATCCAGGCCCAGATCCTCGATCTCATCCGCTCGCTGTCGGACGAGTTCGGGACGGCCGTGATCCTCATCACCCATGACCTGGGGATCGCCGCCGGGATGTGCCACCGGGTCAACGTCATGTACGCCGGCCGGATCGTCGAAACGGGGGTGGTCGATGACGTGTTCGAGAAGGCCCGCCATCCGTACGCGTGGGGCCTGCTCGATTCGCTGCCGCGCCTGACCGACATCAAGTCCAGCCGTCTCAGGACGATTGAGGGCCTGCCGCCCGACCTGATCGATCCGGGTGTCGAGTGCCGCTTCTCTCCGCGATGCCATTACGCGCAGGACAAATGCCGGACCGCCGAGCCGGAACTCACCCCGCGCGAGGGCGAAGGGCACATGGCCCGCTGCTTCGGAACGGAGCCCGACGGATGGATCCCGTGACCGACGCTACCGAGGACACCACCGCCGCGGCTCGCGCGGCCGGGGACGCCACCGCCGCGGCTCGGGTGGCCACGCTCGCCGCGGGCAACACGGCCCATGGACCGCTGGTCGACGTCGAGAACCTCAAGGTCTACTTCCCCATCTATTCCGGTCTTCTTCAGCGCCGCAGCGGTGACGTCCGGGCGGTGGACGACATCACCTTCGATATCAAGCGCGGCGAAACGCTGGGCCTGGTCGGGGAGTCAGGCTGCGGGAAGAGCACGACCGGGCGAGCGCTGATCCGGCTCCGTAACCCCACGTCCGGGACGGTCACGTTCGACGGGACCGACCTCATGTCCCTCTCGCACGAGGAGCTGCGCCGGATGCGGCGCCGGATGCAGATCATCTTCCAGGACCCGTATTCGTCACTCAACCCGCGGATGACGGTGTCGTCGATCATCGGCGAGCCGCTGGACACCCACAACCTGGGCAGCAAGGCCTCGCGATCGGATCGGGTCGCGGAGCTCCTCGAGCTGGTGGGCCTCAACCCGAACTACCGCAACCGATACCCGCACGAGTTCTCGGGCGGGCAGCGCCAGCGCATCGGCGTGGCTCGGGCGCTTGCCGTCGAGCCGGAGTTCATCGTCTGCGACGAGCCGATCAGCGCCCTCGATGTCTCGATCCAGGCCCAGGTTCTGAACCTGCTCGTCGACCTGCGCGAGAAGTTCGGCCTGACCTACCTCTTCATCGCCCACGACCTGTCCGTCGTCCGCCACATCAGCGACCGGGTGGGGGTGATGTACCTGGGCAAGCTGGTCGAGCTCGGGCCGCCGAGCATCATCTACGAAGGGCCGGGCCATCCGTATACGCGGGCTCTCCTCTCGGCCGTGCCCATCCCCGACCCCAAGACCGAGCGCAAGCGGAAGCGCGTCATCCTGACCGGCGACGTGCCGTCGCCCGTCAACCCGCCGCCCGGATGCCGATTCCACACGCGGTGCTGGCTCTACGAGCGGCTGGGCAAGCCCGAGTCCTGCCGGACCGAGGAGCCGCCCCTGCGCGAGATCCAGCCCGCCCACTTTGCCGCCTGTCACTTCGCCGAGGACGCCCTGCGCAGCGACGTCGGGGTCGCGCATCTCGACGAGCCCAGGGTGGAGGCGCCGCTGGCGTCGCCACGGTTCCGAACGTGGCCGCGACCACGAATTGAGGGAGGCACAGTCGCCCAGGAGTAGGCGGCGCTGATATGCTGATGACGATCGCCCGGCCGACGCGGCCGGTACGTTGCCCAATTCACCCCTGTCGGACGAAGCACGAGGAAGCGGAGGGTTACCTGGATGCGTAAAGTCTTCCCCCTGTTAATGGTGATCGGACTGGTGCTGGCTGCCTGTCAGCCGAGCGAGTCCGCGTCGCCGAGCGCGAGCGCGAGCGAGGCCGCTGCGAGCGAGGGCCCGTTCACGGCCATGACCTACCCGGAGGCCGGCCCGCAGGAATGCGCCACCGCCGACTACAGCGGCGAGCTGTCGCAGATCAGCGCGACGGATGCGCACACGGTCGTGTTCGACCTGTGCTACCCGGACCCGGCCTTCCTGTCCAAGATCGCGTTCACCGCGATGGGCATTCATGACACGGCCGAGCTCGAGAACAACATGGCCAACCACCTGATTCTCGCCCAGACCAATGGGACCGGCCCGTACAGGCTGACGGACTGGCAGCGCGGCGTTCAGCTCGTCTTCGAGAAGAACGCGGACTACTGGGGCGAGAACGTCGGAGCCGATCAGCTCGTCTTCCGCTGGAGCACCGAGTCGGCCGCGCGCCTGCTCGAGCTGCAGGCCGGAACGGTCGACGGCATCGACAACCCGGCTCCCAACGACTTCGCGACGATCGAGGGCGACTCGAACCTGCAGCTGATCAATCGTGAAGCCCTGAACATCATGTACGTCGGGTTCAACAACACGTTCGAGCCGTTTGACGACGTCCGCGTTCGACAGGCCCTTGCCATGGGCATCGACCGGCAGCGGATCGTCGACCAGTTCTACCCGCCCGGCTCCGAGGCGGCGACTCACTTCACGCCGTGCGCCATCCCCCTCGGTTGCGAGGGCGACGACTGGTACGACTTCGACGTCGAGGGCGCCAAGGCCCTGCTGGCGCAGGCCGGCCTGGCCAACGGGTTCACGACCGTCCTGAACTACCGCGACGTGGTCCGAGGCTACCTGCCCGATCCCAACGTCGTGGCCCAGGACATCCAGGCCCAGCTGAGGGACAACCTCAACATCAACGTCTCGATCGAGGTCCAGGAGTCGGGGACGTTCCTCGACAACGCGACCGCCGGTGCGCTGTCCGGGCTCTACCTGCTCGGCTGGGGCGCTGACTACCCCGATCCGACCAACTTCCTGGACTACCACTTCAACAACGTCGCGAACCTCCAGTTCGGCAACATGCCCGAGTCGGTGACCGGTCCGTTGACCACGGCCGCCTCGACGCTTGACACGGAAGCCCGAACGGCCGCCTACGTGGAGGCCAACAACGCCATCCGTGAGACCGTTCCGATGGTTCCGATCGTTCACGGTGCCTCGGCAACCGCCTGGAAGGCGGACGTCGAAGGGGCACACAGCTCACCGCTGGGCAACGAATCGATGTCCTCGGTGAACCCGGCCGGACGCGCCCAGTTTGTCTGGATGCAGAACGCCGAACCGATTGCCCTGTACTGCGCGGATGAGACGGACGGTGAGACGCTCCGTGTCTGCGAGCAGACGACCGAGTCGCTGTATGCCTACGAAGTGGGCGGGACGGATCCGATTCCGGCCCTGGCCACCTCGTGCGACGGCAACGCGGATGCGACCCAGTTCACCTGCCACCTGCGTGAGGGAGTCACGTTCCACGATGGCGCCGCGTTCGACGCCAACGACGTGGTCCTCTCGTACGCCGTGCAGTGGGATCCGAACAATCCGCTCCACATCGGACGGACCGGGTCCTTCGACTACTTCGCCGCGTTCTTCGCAGCGTTCCTGCCCGTGGCTCCGTAGCCACCTGACGGGACGCTCGTCGAACTCGACGAGCCGCACGTCAGCGAGCGCCACCTTCGGGTGGCGCTCGCTGCTATTCCGCCCGGGTCAAACGCGCACTACACTCCCGGCCAGTGCTCCAGTTCATCCTCCGCCGGCTGCTGCTGACCATCCCGGTCCTGATCGGCGTGATCTTCGTGGTGTTCGCCATTGCGCGGCTCTTGCCGGGCGACCCGTGCAAGGTCGCCCTGGGCGAGCGGGCGACCGAAGAGATGTGCTCGGCCTTTCGCGACCGCTACGGGCTCAATGACTCGATCCTGACCCAGTTCGGGATCTTCGTGAGCGACCTGGCCCACGGCGACCTCGGGACCTCGATCACCTACGGCCGGCCCATCTCGGAGATGCTCATCGAACGGTTGCCGGTCACCATCGAGCTGACCCTGCTCGCGCTGACCATCGCCACCGTGCTGGGCATCACCCTGGGTGTGGCGTCCGCCGCGAAGCGGAACTCGGGGGTCGACGTGGGCACCATGATGTTCGCGAACTTCGGGGTATCGATCCCGGTCTTCGTGCTGGGCCTGATCCTGAGCTTCATCTTCGCGGTCGTCCTCAAAGACACGCCCTTAGCCCTGCCGCCGAGTGGGCGGCTGTCGGCGGGGGTGATCGTGATTCCGCTGGCCGAAGCGTGGGGCATGCAGGATCTGGACGGCCCGCTCCGCGTCGTCCTGGACTTCGTGAGCAACATGTACATCATCAGCACCCTGATCAGCGGCCAGTGGGCGGCGTTCGGCGACGCCACGATCCATCTCATCCTGCCGGCCATCGCGCTGGCCACCATTCCGCTGGCCCTCATCGCCCGGATGACCCGCTCGAGCCTGCTCGAGGTGCTGGGCCAGGACTACATCCGCACGGCGCGGGCCAAGGGGGTCGTCGAACGGCGGGTGGTCCTGAGCCATGGCCTGCGCAACGCCATCCTGCCGGTGGTCACGGTCATCGGTCTGACGCTGGGCGCGCTGTTGAGCGGAGCCGTGCTGACCGAGACGATCTTTGGGCTGACCGGGATCGGCAAGACGATCACCGACTCCATCCTGGGCCGTGACTACCCGGTCATCCAGGCCGTCACCCTGGTCACCGCCATCCTGTACCTGGTCGTGAACCTCGTCGTGGACGTCTCGTACGCGTTCCTCGACCCGCGGATTCGGCTCGAATGAGCTTCCGCAGGGCGACAACGAGCTCGCGGCCCGCACCGCCGCTGCCGGGAGGCGGGGATGCAGGTCGTTCGGGAGACCTCGCGAGGTCCAGGCCATCGCGGCCGAGGCAGGTCATGGGCTCGACCGAAGCGCTGACCGCGCGGCCGGGCAACCTGTGGCGCGACACGGCCAAGAGCATCCTCCGCCAGCGCTCGGCGCAGGTGGGGCTGTTCCTGCTCACGATCCTGATCCTGACCGCGGTCTTTGCCCCGGTCATCGCCCTCTATGACCCGAACGATGCGGTGGCCATCGACCAGGAGCTCGACGCCAGCGCTGGCGAGTACGGGCCCGTGCATCCATCTCCTCGGCTGCCCCGAGGACCGGCCCCAGCACCCCTTCGGGGTCGACCGCAACGGGCGCGACGTCTTCAGCCGGGTCGTGTACGGAGCCCGCGTCTCGCTCTACGTGGGCGTCCTGACGGTGGGCTTCGCGATCGTCATCGGCTCGATCATCGGCGCGATGGCGGCCTTCCTGGGCGGCGGCGTGGACAACGTCCTGATGCGGATCATGGACGTCTTCCTGGTCTTCCCGGCCCTGGTCCTGGCCATCGCCCTGGTGACGATGCTCGGTTCGGGGTTGATCAACGCGCAGATCGCGATCGGGATCGTGGCCATCCCGGTCTATTCGCGCGTCATGCGCGCCTCGGTGCTGTCCGTGCGCGAGCGCGACTACATCACCGCCTCGCGCGCGCTGGGCGAGTCGGGGCGGGGAATCCTGTTCCGCCGCGTGTTTCCGAACGCCCTGACCCCGCTCATCGTGGCCGGCACGCTGGGGATCGCGGGCGCCATCCTGGACGTGGCCGCGCTCTCGTTCCTCGGACTCGGCGCCCAGCCGCCCCTGGCCGAGTGGGGCTCGATGATCGCCCTGGACCGCAACCAGATCTTCAACGCTCCGTGGCTCATCCTGGCGCCGGGGATCGCGCTGACCATCAGCGTCCTGGGCTTCAACCTGTTCGGAGACGGCCTCCGCGACGCGCTCGACCCCCGATTGAACCGATGAACCGATGACCACCGGCGTGGCCGAGATCGCCGAGCTCCCGCGCCGGATTGGCCGGCCGGGTGACCGACTGCTGGACGTCCGCGGCCTCCAGACCTCGTTCCACACCCGCGACGGCGTGGTCCGGGCCGTGACGGGGGTGGACTTCCACGTCGACCGGGGCGAGATCCTGGGCCTGGTCGGCGAGTCCGGCTGCGGCAAGACGGTGAGCGCGCTGTCGATCCTGGGGCTGGTGGCCGCGCCGGGCCGGATCGAGGCCGGGCAGATCCTGTTCGACGGCACGGACCTGCTCACCCTGCCCTCGGCCAAGATGCGGGCCCTGCGCGGCGAGCGGATCAGCATGATCTTCCAGCAGCCCCAGAGCTCGCTGAACCCGGTCTACGACGTCGGCCGCCAGATCAGTGAGGTCCTCGAGATCCACAAGGGCATGAAGCCCAAGAGCGCTCGCAGCCGGGCGGGAGAGCTGCTGCGGATGGTGGGCATCCCCGATCCCGAACGCCGGCTGGCTTCGTACCCCCACGCCCTGTCCGGGGGCATGGCCCAGCGGGTGATGATCGCCATGGCGCTCGCCTGCGAGCCCGAGCTCCTGATCGCGGACGAGCCGACCACCGCGTTGGACGTCACCATCCAGGCCCAGATCCTCGATCTGATGCGCGCCCTCCAGGCCGACACCGGAACGGCCATCGTGCTCATTACCCATGACCTGGGCGTGGTGGCCGAGATGTGCGACCGGGTGGCGGTCATGTACGCGGGGGAGATCGTGGAGGAGGCGGACACGGCCACCCTGTTCGGCGATCCCAAGCATCCGTACACCCGCGGCCTGATCGGCTCCGTGCCGACCCTGGGCCAGGTCCAGGACGAGCTGGTCACCATTCCTGGATCGGTCCCCAACCTGATCGACCTGCCGCCGGCGTGCCGGTTCGCCCCACGTTGCGTACCGCGGGTGGACCATGAGCGTCGAGCACTGCGAGACGGAGCACCCGGAGCTGGGCCAGTCGGGCGCCCCCGGGACCGGACATACCGTGCGGTGCTGGATCTACCACGAACCAGACGGATCAGAGATGAACGGAGCCCGCATCTCGTGACCTCGGTCGCCAACGGCGGACCGCTGGTCCAGGTCGAGCATCTGTCCGAGTTCTTCCCCCTGCGCGGCGGGATCCTGCAACGCAAGATCGGCGAGGTGAAGGCGGTCGACGACGTGAGCTTCGACATCCGGCGCGGCGAGACGCTGGGCCTGGTGGGGGAGTCCGGTTGCGGCAAGACGACGGTGGGACGCACGCTCCTGCGCCTGATCGAGCCGACGGGCGGCCGGATCGTGTTCGATGGGACCGATATCACGAACATCAAGGGCGCCGAGCTCAAGAGCTATCGGCGCCGGATGCAGATCGTGTTCCAGGACCCGTACGCGTCGCTCGACCCCCGCTCGCCGATCGCCACGGCCATCGGCGAGGGCCTGCGCATCCACGGCCTGGGCACGCCCAATGAGCGCGCGGACCGGGTCGCGAAGATGATGGAGATGGTCGGCCTCGCGCCGTACCACGCCCGGCGCTATCCGCACGAGTTCTCCGGCGGCCAGCGGCAGCGGATCGGCATTGCCCGCGCCCTCGTCCTGGAGCCGGACCTCGTGGTCTGCGACGAGCCGGTGAGCGCGCTGGACGTCAGCATCCAGGCCCAGGTCCTCAACCTGCTCCGCGATCTGCAGCGCCGGCTGGGCCTGACCTATCTGTTCATCGCCCACAACATGGGCGTGGTCGAGCACATCAGCGACCGGGTGGCGGTCATGTACCTGGGCGCGCTGGTCGAGCTGGCGGACTCGGAGGACATCTACCGCCTGCCCATGCACCCGTACACCATCGCCCTGCTGTCTGCGGTGCCGGTGGCGCGGCCGGCGGAGCGCAACAACCGCCGGCGGATCATCCTCCGCGGCGATGTCCCCTCCCCGGTCAACCCACCGGCGGGCTGCCGGTTCCATACCCGTTGCTGGCTGCGGACCCAGCTGGGCAACCCGGAGCGCTGCGCCACCGAGCGACCGGAGCTGCGCACGCTGGCCACGACCCACGAGGTGGCGTGCCACTTCGCGGAAGAGCTGGCCGAACCGGGGCTCCGCCAGCGCCGGATCGCTGCGGCCGCCGCCGGCAGCTCCGGCCTGGCCTCGGCCGAAGCATCCGATGTGGCGGCGCCTCCCGCCGCGCCCACGCCGACCGAGGCGCCCGTCGGCTAGGCTTGGCGACGTGGAGGTTCGCGTCGCGCTGGCCCAGATCGCGCCCCGCCTGGGGGAGGTGGCGGCCAACCTCGACCTCGCCGCGGACCGGATCAAGGCCGCGCAGGCCGACGGGGCGGATCTGGTCGTCTTCCCCGAGCTGGCGCTGACCGGGTACCTGCTGGCGGACCTCATCCCCGACGTGGCCATGGCAGCCACCGATGAGCGGCTGACCGCCCTGTCGAGCCTGGCCCCCGGGATGCTGGTGGCGATCGGATTCGTCGAGGAAACCGCCGACCATCGGTACACGAACAGCGCCGTCCTGCTGCGCGGCGGCGCGGTCATCGGCCTCCACCGGAAGGTCTACCTGCCGACCTACGGCATGTTCGACGAGGGCCGCTTCACGCGGGCCGGCGACCGGGTGCGGACCACCGAGGTGGGGGAGCCGCTGGGAAGGATCGGTCTGAGCATCTGCGAGGACTTCTGGCATCCCTCGGTGCCCATGATCCAGTCGCAGGACGGCGCGTCGCTGCTCGTCAACCTCGCTGCCGGGCCTGCCCGGGCTCCGGGCAGTGATGCCGGCCTGGCCGCCATCGCCGGCTGGCACAAGATGCAGGAGACATACGCCCTGCTCGGGACGGTGGCGGTCGCGTTCTGCAACCGGGTCGGCAACGAGGAGGGGCTGACCTTCTGGGGCGGGTCGCGTCTGATCGGTGCCAACGGGGCGGTCATCGCCGAGGCGCCCCTGTACACGGAGGCGCTCGTCGTCGGCAGCCTCGAGACCGATGACCTGCGCATGCAGCGCTACCAGCTCCCCATCCTGGCCGACGAGCGGCTGGAGCTGACCCGGCGTGAGCTGGACCGGATCATCGCCGAGCGCGCCGACCTCCCGGCTCCGCACGAGCCGGAAGACGGATCCCGAGAGCCGTGAGCGGGGAGTCCGCGGTCGAGTCAACGCCGCTGCCGCAGGTGGACGCGGCCCAGGTGGTCGAGGTCATCGTCGCCTTCATTCGCGGCCAGCTGGAGCAGACCGGGTTCGAGCACCTGGTCGTGGGGGTCTCGGGCGGGGTGGACAGTGCCGCCACGGCCGCGCTCGCCGTGCGGGCCGCCGGGCCGGACAACGTCCTGGCCGTGCTCATGCCGTTCCGCGACAGCGATCCGGCTTCGGAGACCGATGCCCGCCTCCTGGTCGAGGGCCTCGGCTGCGACATGCAGCGGGTCGACATCACGCCCATGGCCGAGCCGATGCTGACCCTCATCGGTGACGGGGACGAGCCGGCCACCCGGGTGCGGCGCGGGAACGTCCTCGCCCGCCTGCGGATGATCGTCCTCTACGACCGATCCGCTGCCTTCGACGGGCTGGTGTGCGGGACCTCGAACAAGACCGAGGCGCTGCTCGGCTACGGGACGCTGCACGGCGACATGGCCGCCGCCATCCAGCCCATCGGCGACCTGTACAAGAGCCAGCTGCGGGCGGTGGCCGGTGAGCTCGGCGTGCCCGCCCAGATCATCGCCAAGCCGCCGTCCGCCGACCTGTGGCCAGGCCAGACCGATGAAGGCGAGCTGGGCGCCACCTACGACGACCTGGACCGAATCCTGTATGCCCTCGTCGACCGCCGATGGACGGTGGACCGATGCGTTCGCGCCGGGCTGGATCGGTCTCTCGTCGAGTGGACTGCGACGCGGGTCGCCCGCTACGAGTTCAAGCGCCAGGTCCCGCCGGTGGCCAAGGTGTCGCTGCGGACGCCCGGGATCGACCACCTGTATCCGCGGCGACGACCGGGCTCGCGGAGAGCCTGAGCGGCATGCCCGGTCGCCTGCTGGTGGTGGGGACGCCCATCGGCAATCTCGGCGACCTGTCGCCGCGCGGAGCCGAGGCGCTGCGCGCGGCCGACCTGGTGGTGGCGGAGGACACCCGGGTTGCGGCGCGGCTCCTGCGGCACCTGGGGACGCGGCGGCCAACCGTGTCCTTCACTGACCACAACGCCGTGGAGCGGCTGCCGGGCCTGCTCGCGCGGCTGGCGGCGGGGGAGACGCTGGCTCTCACCACCGATGCCGGCATGCCGGCCATCTCGGATCCCGGTTCCGAGCTGGTGGCCGCGGCTCGCGGTGCCGGCCACGCCGTCGAGGTCGTGCCCGGACCGTCGGCGGTCACCGCCGCCCTGGCCGTGGCCGGGCTATCGGGCGCCGGATTCGTGTTCGGCGGCTTCCTGCCCGCGCGTCCGGTGTCCGCTCGCCGCACGGCCCTCGGGCGGCTCCTGGGCGCCGCTGGGACCCTCGGCCTGCCACTCGTCCTGTATGAGGCGCCCCACCGGGTCTTGGCTCTCCTGCGGGAGCTGGATGGCCTCGCTGGCGCCCACCCGGACCTTCGGGTCGCGGCTGCGCGGGAGCTGACCAAGATGCACGAGGAGATGGTGGTCGGCAGCCCGTCCGACGTGGCGACGCGCCTGCCGAAGCCTCGGGGCGAATTCACGGTCGTGATTTCGGGAATTGCCCCACCGCCGGACGGTCAGGCGCTCGACGTCCCCGCGCTGGTGGCAGTCGCGCGCGAGGCCGGCCTCTCTACCCGTTCCATCAGCGATCTCCTGCGTGCGGCCGGGGTTCCCCGCCGCGAAGCGTATCGGTCTGCCTCCGGCAACCCGTAAGGCGCCCGTCATCGACTGGTAATGAGGTCGCCCTAGGCTGCTCGCGCTGGTCACTCGCCAGGCCGGTCGTTGAGCCCTTCATCGGGCTGGAGGAGAACCGCAACATGAACAAGGTGCTGCTGGTCGGTCGGCTGACCCGCGATCCGGAGCTGCGCACGCTGCCCAGCGGGAAGCCCATGGCAACCTTCACCATCGCAACCAACGAGTACCGCGGGTCCAACGCGACCGAGCGGACCGAGTATCACGCGGCCATCGCCTGGGATCGCCTGGCCGAGATCTGCGCCCAGTTCCTGGGCAAGGGACAGCTCGTGGACGTCGAGGGCCGCCTCCAGACCCGCCAGTGGGACGACGACGCGGGCAAGCGACATTGGAAAACAGAAATCGTCGTCAACCAGCTGGAGATGCTCTCGGGTCGCGGCAAGAAGGAATACGCCAAGCAGGCCCAGGAAGCCGACGACGAGGCCGTCCCTGCCCACACCAACGGCGCCGCCGATGAGCCTCTCGAGGCCGTCGTCGCCATGTGAGCAGATCTCCGGCGAATCGACCTCTCGGGACTTGCGGGACCCCGGGGCCGAGGTGGGCGTCGGGAGCCGGCTTGTCGCCGGGACCGCCGGGACCTGCCATTCGGCCCACGATGTGAGGACGCATCGGCAGGTGACCGGCAACCCGCCGGCCAGGTAGCGTGCCCGCCATGGTCAAGGATGCAACCGGACAAGAGGGGTTCTCGACGGGGGCCATCGCCAAGACACTCGAGGTGCCACCCGCCGTCGTGAAGAAGGCGCTCGCCGAGCTGAAGATCGACCCGGACTTCGTGAAAGCAGGCTGCGCCTACTTCTACGCCGGACGTATTGCTCAGGTGAAGCAAACGCTGCACTAGCGGGTGTCGGCCCATCCGGGACCCGCGGTATGGCGGCGGGTCGCCATCGGCAAGGCGCGGGGCCGAACGGCCCAAGCAGTAGAGCCGCACGCCCCTAGCGGCATTGAGGGAACGCTTCTAGCGTCGAGGTGTGAATTTCCGCGGAGGAGGTCCGCCGGATGTGCGTCTCGATGTTGGGCCAGGTGGTCGCGGTCGATCAGGCCGGGGCCGTAGTGAGGGCTGACCACATCCAGCGACGGGCTGCCACGCGGCTGTATCCGAACATCGCCGTCGGGGACTGGGTTCTCGTCAGCGCGGGCACGATCCTGCAGCGGCTGACGCCGGACGAGGCCCGATCGATGGCGCTGCCCGAAGCCAAAGGAGCGTCCGATGCGGACCGATGAAGGGCGGATGTCCCTGCCACGATCGGTGGGGTGGGGGATTGGGCTGGCGGTCGCGACCGCCGTCATCAGCGGGATCGCGGTCTACGTGAACTCGTTCGCGGTTCGCGAGTTCGGCGACGCCACGCTGTTCACGACCCTGAAGAATGGCGTGGCCGCCGTCCTGCTGACCACGCTGTTGCTGGCCAACCCGCCCGCCCGAGCCGCGGTCCGGGATCTCTCTCGACGCCAGTGGCTGCAGCTGACCGCGCTCGGGCTGCTCGGTGGCGGAGCGGCATTCCTCCTGTTCTTCAACGGTCTGGCCCTCGCCAGCGCTCCGAGCGCGGCATTCATCCACAAGACCCTGTTCCTGTGGGTGGCCGCCCTGGCCATTCCGCTCCTCGGTGAGCGGGTGGGATGGATGCAGCTGACCGCCCTGGCCGCGTTGGCCGGCTCGCAGCTGCTCCTGGCGCCGATGAGCGGGGTGACCTGGGGACTTGGTGAGACCCTCATCGCCCTGGCGACCGGACTGTGGGCCGTCGAGGTCATCCTGGCGCGACACCTGCTGCGCGAGGTCCCGTCCTCGGTTGGCGCCGCCGGTCGGATGGTGATCGGGATGGGGGTCCTCCTCCCGGCCGTGTGGTTGGGCGGCCACGGCGAGGCCATCGGCGCGCTCACGACTACGCAGTGGCTGTGGGTGGTTCTCACCGGGCTGCTGCTGACCGGCTACGTCGCCACCTGGTACGCGGCCCTGCACCGGGCGCCGGCCACGGTGGTCACCGCCGTCCTCGTCCTGGCCGCGCCCATCACCGCCACGTTGACCGCCATCGGCAGCGGCACGATCCCGCTGGAGCCGGCCGGCGCCGGATACGGGCTGGTGCTGATCGGCGTGGCGCTCATGAGCTGGGCCGCGCTGCGCCGGCGCGGCATCGCGGTCGCACCAGCGTGACCACTGTCGCGGCCCCGGTCGACGGTGCGGTCCTGTTTGGACGGTATGCCTTCGGACCGAATCGGTTCGGCTACTGCGGGACCGATGATCACGGGGCCGTGCTCGGCTACACGGCCGCCGGGGTGGTAGAGCCGCTCCGTGACCTGGCCAAGACGTTCGAGGGCGCGTACCCCTACCTGGAGCTCATCGCCGAGGCCAGTGGCATTCCCGATCCACTCGACCGACGCGTGGTCGAAGCCTATTGGCTCGGAAATGGCCTGACCGATGCGGTCAGCCGACGACGCCTGCACCGCAACATCCGCGATCGGTTCCGCCCTCGGATGACCTCGACCGCGTGGCGGTGGCTGGAGGAGGGCGTCACAGCGGGCGCAGCTCCGGTGCACGCGTTTCACGTGTTCGAGGCGTTCCCGCGGACGGGCCTCCTCCGCGGAGACCGATCGGACGACGTGCTCGAGGTGATGGATGCCTGTCGAATCCGCTGGGGGTCGGTCCGATCCGTCGAAAACGGGGTCCTGGTGGTCGACATCGCGCCGCTCGTCCAGCGCGGCGGTCGCCTCGAGCTGGGGGAGCCTCGACCCGAAGTCGTCGAACGGTGGGCGGATGGCACCGGGTTCGTCGGTGACGTCGCGCCGGGCGATGTCGTTTCCGTCCACTGGGGCTGGGCCTGCGACCGCCTGAGTGACGGGCAGCAGGCAAACCTGGCGCGATGGACGGCACGCGAGCTTCGGATCGCCAACCAGTTCGGACCCGGGTGACGGTGCGACGGTGACCGAGGACGCGCTCGTACTCGCCACGTTGGCCCTGGTGGCCTGGCCGCTGGCCGCGGCCGTCCTGCTGTGGGCCGGACCGCGACGGGCGGGCTGGCGGGCGATGGTGATCCTTCCCAGCCTCGGTCTGTTGGTCGTCGCGCTCGCGGGCGTTGCGGCGGCGTTGATCGCCGAGCCGAGCGGACGGCTGACCATCCAGCTTGGGCCGCCGGACACGGCCTCGTTCGCCGACCTGCTCTGGTCGCTCGCGCCGGTGATCATCTCGGTGGTCTTCGTGGCGATCGCCCTCCTCGCGCGAAACATGCTGCTTGTCGGACTGGCCGCCCTCCAGCTCGTGGTCGTGGTGCCGGCGGCCGTGCGCGACGTGAGCGAGCCCGGGGGTGCTGCGGCGGTCGGCGCCACGCTCGTGGTTGACCCACTTGCCTTCGCATTGCTGGCGGTATCGGTCGTGGTCGGTGGACTGATCGTCGTCTTCTCGCTCGGGTACGAGCCCGTCCATCTGCGCCACGCGGGCCTGGATCCGCGCCGGAGCAACGCGTTCATGGGCTGGCTGCTCGTGTTCCTGGGCGCCATGTCCGTGCTCGTGCTGGCCGACGATCTTCGGCTGCTGGCCGTCGGCTGGGAGCTGACCACCCTGTGCAGCTTCGTGCTGATCGGGTTCGACGGGGACGATGCGGCTCACGTGGCCGCCCGACGGGCGCTGGCCTACAACCTGTTCGGTGGCACGGTCCTGGCGGCGGGCCTGTGGCTGGCCGGTTCGCACGCGACGCTGACCGATGTGGTGACGCAACCGGCTTCCGCCGGGTTGACCGCCGTGCTGGCATTGTTCGTCCTGGCCGCGGCCACGAAGTCCGCCCTCGCTCCATTCCACCCGTGGCTGCTGGGCGCCATGGTGGCCGCCGCTCCGGTCTCCGCCCTGCTCCACGCCAGCACCATGGTGAAGGCCGGCTCGTATCTCCTCCTCCGGCTCTCGCCGGCCTTCGCTGACGCGTGGATCGGTCTGGCGGTGATGGGTCTTGGTGCCTTCAGCTTCGCCGGGGCCGCCCTACTCGCCCTGCGCGAGCGTGACCTCAAGCGCGTCCTGGCCCTGTCCACCGTCGCGTCGCTGGGGTTGATCGCGGTCTCGGCCGGGATGGCGTCACCATTGGCCCTGGCCGCCGGCATCGTCTTCCTGTTGCTCCACGCCGCCGCCAAGGCGCTGGCGTTCCTTGCGGTCGGGGCCACCGAGCAGGTGACCGGGACCCGCGACCTCGAGGCGCTGGTTGGCCTCGGCCGGTCGCGGCCGGCCCTGGCCGGGCCGCTGCTCCTCGCCGCGGCGGCCATGGCCCTGCCTCCGTTCGGCATCGCCGTCGCGAAATGGGCGCTGCTGCTCGAGAGTGGCGACCAGGTCGTGGTACTGCCCGTGCTCGCGGTGGGGGCAGCGGCGAACGTTGCGCTCTGGACGGCCGTGGCGGGACGGATCCTTGTCCGTCGGGAGTCGTCGCTTCCGACCACGGAACATCTGCTTGTCCCCGAGCGGGTGGCGATCGGTGCCCTGGTCGTCGCCACCGCGATCGGTCTGGTCGCGGCCGGCCCTCTCGCGGCTACCATCGGCGATCCGGCCGCTTCGGTTGCCTTCGGGGCAGCGGCGCCATTCGGCACCGGCTGGCAGATCGCCGCCCAGGGCGGCGTCTTCCCGGTGCTCCCACTGGCCGTCGTCCTCGTGCTGGTCGTGGCGGGCTCCGCCGCCTACCTGTGGCGGCAACCGGTCACGCCTCAGCCGTACCTCAGTGGGCTGAACGTGAGCGCTGGTCCGGGGGCCGACTTCCACGGCCCGCGCGGCACGCCCGAGACGGCTGCTTCCGGCGGCTTCTACTGGGGCGGGGCCTTGGGGGACGCCGGGCACCCGGAGGCCCTGCGCCGGGCCATCGAGGTCGGAGGCTGGATTGGCGTCGCGGTCATCGCGGCCATCGGCCTCCTGGGTGTCGCGGGATGGCCGGGAGTGTCATGACATGAACCCGTCGATCGTGGCCCTCGTCCTGGTGGTCATGGCGCTGGCGGCGCCGCTGGCCGTCGGCGTGGCCCTTGGCGTCGATCGCCAGCTGAATGCCGCCCTGCAGCGACGGGTCGGTCCCCCGCTGCTCCAGCCGTGGTACGACCTCACCAAGCTCGCGGGCAAGGTGGTCCTGCCGGCGGACCGATTGATGGCTGCCCTGTTGATTGCACAGGCCGGGTTGGCCGTTACCGCGCTGATCATGGTCGCGGTCGGTGGTGACCTCGTGGTGGCCGTCCTCGTGCTGGGGGCCAGCCACGTCATGTACGTGCTGGCCGCATCCAGTGTGGAGTCGCCGTACGCCCAGATGGGGGCGAGCCGAGAGATCGTCCTGCTGGTGGCGCGCGACCCGCTCCTGCTCCTGGTCGCCATTGTCTATGCGCAGGCGGCGGGATCCTCGATGGTCGGGGACATCGTCGCCCATGACCCGCTCCTGCTCCAGCTGCCCACGCTGGGGCTCACCTGCGCGGTCCTGCTCGGCATCGCCCTTCGCAAGTCACCGTGGGACATCGCGAGCTCCCATCACGGCCACCAGGAGCTGGTCAAGGGCTCCACGACGGAGATGGCCGGCCGCTGGCTCGCCGCCGCGGAGCTGGGTCACTGGTACGAGGTCGCATTCATCGTGATCATGATCTGGCTCGCGGCGGGCAGTCTGCTGCCGCTCGGAGTGTTGCTCGTCGGGGGAGCGTGGGCCGTCATCCTCCTGGTCGACAATTCGGTGCCTCGCGCTACGTGGCGGGGCGCCCTCGGCCTGGCCTGGGGGATCGGTGGTTCGGGCGCGATCGTGGCGCTCCTGATGGTCATCCTGGCCGGTGGCGGGGGAGGCCTGCCGTGAAAGGGCCACGGAGGCTGCTGAACCGATGGGTCCGGACGTCGCGCATGCGCTCGCCGTGGATCGTCCATTTCGACTGCGGCAGCTGCAACGGCTGCGACATCGAGATCCTCGATGCGCTGACCCCCGTCCACTCGGCGGAGCGGTTCGGCGTGGTGAATGTCGGCGACCCACGACAGGCCGATGTCCTGATCGTGACCGGCGCGGCCAACCAACGCAACGCCGCCGTCCTTCGGGCGACCTACGACCAGATGGCCGAACCGAAGGCGGTGGTGGCCGTGGGCGCGTGCGCGGCCTTCGGCGGCATCTTCCACGGGGCGCCGAACATTCTCGGTGGCGTTGGCCAGATCGTTCCGGTCGACGTCTATGTGCCGGGTTGTCCACCGCGCCCAGAGGCCATCTTGCGCGGCGTACTCGAGGCTGCTCCATTACTCGCCGAGCCACGGCACCAACCGCCGGCAGCACCATCCGAGGAGGCATCCCATGACTGAGCCCCGATTCCCGCATGGCGCCCTGTCAGCCCTGACCGTGTCGCCCGCCGAACTGCCGGCGGCGACCCAACGACTGGCAGATGAGGGCTGGCGGTTCATCACGGCCTCAGCGATCGTGCTCGACAGCGGTCACCGGCTCCTCTACCACTTCGAGCGCGACGACATCCTGTCCCACCTCCAGGTGAACCTGGGCCCGGGGCAGGCGGTCCCGTCCATCGGTTCGATCTACCCGGGCTCCTTCCTCGTCGAAAACGAGATGCAGGAGTTGCAGGGCGTGCGGATCGACGGCCTGGCGATCGACTACCACGGCCGTCTGTTTCGCGACTTCGACGGCGTGGAAACGGCTGACACCGCACGGCCGGGCCAGGCGGCGCTCCTGCAGGACGTGGCCGCCGGGCTGCGGTTGGACGCCTGCGTCCCGGTCCTGGGCGACCAGGAGCAGCGGACGCCCGGCTCGCGCGTGCCCGGACCTGGCGGGGGACCGGTTGATGAGCGCGAGGGCGGCGCCGGCGTTGCGGTGCTTGCCCCGCCGGTCCCGGTCTCGGGAACGACGGTCGTTCCCTTCGGGCCACAGCATCCGGTCCTGGCCGAGCCGATCCAGATCGAGCTGACCCTGCGCGACGAGATCGTCGTCGACGCGGTACCGGGCCTGGGCTACGTTCACCGGGGGATCGAGACGGAGTCCGAGGTTCGGACCTTCGCCGAGGATCTGCCCCTCCTGGAGCGCATCTGCGGGATCTGCTCGGTCGCTCACGCGGTCGCCTACGCCCAGGCCGTGGAGTCCATCGCCGGCGTCGAGATTCCTCGTCGCGCCCGCCTGCTGCGAACGTTCTGGTTCGAGCTGACCCGGGTCCATTCCCACCTGCTGTGGCTCGGCCTCGCGGCCGACGCGATTGGGTTCGAGGCGCTCTTCCAGTCCTGCTGGCGCATCCGGGAACGGGTCCTGGACCTCTTTGCATTGACCGCCGGCAACCGGGTCATCCTTGGCGTCGTCGCCCTCGGTGGCGTGCGCCGGGACATCCCGCCGGAAATGCGTGCCGAGATCCTGGCCACGCTGGACGAGATCGAGCAGGGTCTTGCCGAGATCGCACCATTCGTGGTTGGCAATCAGGCAACTGCACTCCGCCTGGCCGGCGTCGCGCCGATCTCGCGCGACGAGGCGATCAGCCTGGGCCTGGTCGGGCCGACCGCCCGCGCATCCGGCGTGAGCGTTGACGTGCGCACGTCCCGCTATGGGGCCCATGACGAGCTGCCGGTCGTGCCGGTGGTCGAGACCGGCGGCGATGCGCTCGCCCGCGCCGTGGTCCGATGGCGTGAGATCTACGAGTCGCTGCAGCTGTGCCGCGAAGCCCTCGGCCGGCTGTCCGGGCTGCCCTGGCAGCTCGCCGTCCCGGTCCCGCAACGCCTCCGCGGGGAGGCCACCAGCCGTGTCGAAGCACCGCGGGGCGAGCTGTTCTACTACGTCGTCGCCGACGGTGACTCACGCCCTGTCCGGGTCCGGGTCCGCACCCCGACCTTCGCGAACCTGGCGGCCGTGGTGCGGATGCTGCGCGGAATGGAAATGGCAGCCGTCCCGGTGGGGCTCCTGTCCATCGATCCCTGCCTGAGCTGCACGGAGCGGTAATCGCGTCCACCGCGCGCGGGCACGCGGTCGGGCGGCCGTTCTCTCGGGGTTGCGCCTGAGCGCGAATGCTCCCGAGACGTTCGCTCCGGCCGAGGCGGCAGCGCCGATATACTGGCCTCCCGCGGCCATCGGCCCGCCTCCGGCGGCTCGCCCTGGCGCCGCGAATGATCCGGAGAGCCGATGAGCCAGGCGTACCCCTACAACGGGCACCTGAGCCGGTGGGAAACCGTGGCCGATGGCCTGGCCATCGTCGCGGTCAGCCCCGACGGGGAACCCTTCCCGTTCGCGGCTGGCCAGTACGCCACCCTCGGTCTGCTGGGCCACGAGGGCAAGGTCGTCCTCCGCCCGATGTCCATCTCGTCGCCCTCGACCGACCTGTCGGAGTACGAGTTCTTCATCCGTCACGTCCCCGAGGGAACGTTCACCTCGCTCCTGTGGGAGATCGGCGTGGGTGACCCGATCTTCATCAAGGGTGCCAAGGGCAAGTTCCTGCTCCAGGATGACGGGAAGCAGTGCCTGTTCGTGGCCTCGGGCACCGGGCTCGCGCCGTTCATGAGCATGATCGAGACGCTCCTCGCCAGCGGCGAGTCCCGTGAGATCCACCTGCTCCACGGCGTCAGCTACCCCTACGACCTCGCCTGGCGCGAATGGCTGACCGAGATCGAGGCCGACGGCCGGCTGCCCCTCCACTACGCGGGCACCATCTCGCGGCCGCAGGGTTACCCCGAGTGGACGGGTCTCACCGGGCGCGTCGAGTCCGTCGTCGCTTCGGAGATGGATCGACGGGGCCTGACGCCGGCCAACACGACGCTGTACCTGTGCGGCAACCCCGACATGATCCTGGACGTGGAGGCCATCGCCACCGAGCGCGGCTTCCCGACGGAGCAGATTCGCACGGAGCTGTACTGGCCCAAGGCCCGTCCCCATGGACCACCCACCGCCCAGCCGGTGACCGAGGACGACGAGCCGTGACGGGGGCGGGGGACCCGTTCTACCTGACCACGGCCATCTTCTATCCCAGCCCCGCCCCCGCGCTCCACTCGCTGTTCGAGGCCATCGGTGCCGACGCACTGGTCCGCTACCAGCGCCTGGCGGGCCGCGAGGTCCGGTTCCTGACCGGCATGGACGAGCACTCGGCCAACCTCGAGCGCCAGGCTCGCGAGCGCGGCGAGGAGCCCAAGGCCATCGTGGACGAATGGGCGGCGGCGTGGCGGGCCGGGTTCGATCGGTTCGGGATCAGCTATGACCGATTCATCCGCACCACCGATCCCGATCACGCCCGGGCCTCGATCGAGATGGTCCGCCGTGCGGCGGCGTCGGGCGACATCTACAAGGGTACATACGCGGGCTGGTATTGCACGGGCGACAACGAGTTCAAGACCGAAGCCCAGATCGTCGACGGGCGATGCCCCGACCATCCGACTCTCGAGCTCCAGTGGCTCGAGGAGGAGAACTGGTTCTTCCGGCTGAGCGGATACCAGGAGGCCCTTGAGGAGCTGTATCGGTCCAACCCGTCCTTCTGCGAGCCCGAACACTTCCGCAACGAGGTCCTGGGCTGGCTGGCCGACGGCCTGGTCGACTTCTCGATCAGCCGCGCCGGCACCGGTTGGGGCATCCCCTTCCCCGACGATCCGGACCACCGCATCTACGTCTGGTTCGACGCCCTGACCAACTACATCACCGGCGCCGGCTTCCCCGACGACCCGGCGGCCTTCGCCAAGTGGTGGCCGGCCGACGTCCACGTGATCGGCAAGAACATCACGCGCTTCCACTGCCTGTACTGGCCGGCCATGCTCATGAGCGCTGGGCTACCGCTCCCGCGCGGGGTGTTCGCCCACGGATTCATGCTCATGAAGGGCGAGAAGATGTCCAAGACGCGCGGAAACGTCCTCGATCCGGACGTGGCGGTGGCGACCTTTGGCGTGGACGGCGTCCGGTACCTCGTCCTGCGCGAGATCCCGTTCGATCGCGACGGCGACGTCACCGCGGACGGCATGATCCGCCGCTATAACGCCGAGCTCGCCAACGACCTGGGCAACCTCGTGAACCGGACGGTCTCGATGGCGGGCCGATACCTGGACGGGGCCGTTCCAGCCCTCGCGAGTGGCGAACAGACCGATGCCGAGGCCGATGTGCGGGCCGTGGCCGACAGCGCGGTGGTCGCCTATCGATCGGCGTTGGAGCGGCTGCATTTCGACGAGGCCCTGGTGGCGCTCTCGACGTTGACCCGGGCCGGCAACGGCTATGCCGAGTCCCAGGCTCCGTGGGCCCTGCACAAGGCAGGGGAGACCGATCGTCTGGCGGTGGTGCTGGCCACGATGGGGGAGACGTGCCGGATCCTGGGCCATCTGCTCGCGCCGTTCTGCCCTTCCGCGTCCGCCAACCTGCTGGGCCAGATCGGGACCCCACCCGCGTATGACGAGCGCGGCAACGGCGGTCCGGGGCTCGACACGCTGCTCGCCTGGGGTGCGGAGCCCGGCACTCGCCAGACGTCAGCCCCGTCCCCGCTCTTCCCACGCGTCGAGGTGGACGCCGACGCTCCGGCCGGCGAGGCGGCCCCGGCGCCCTGAGCCGCCTCCAGGTCCCCGAGCGCCTGCCGGGGATCGTCGACGCCCACGCGCATCTCCAACACGAGGTCTTCGCGTACGACCTCGACGCCGTTCTGGACCAGGCCCGCGCCGCGGGGCTGACCCGGATCCTCGTTCCGGGCTGGGACCGTGCCTCGTCGGAGCGTGCGGCGGCGCTCGCGGCGGCTCACCCGGGCCTGCTCGACGCGGCGGTGGGCATCCACCCGCACTACGTCGCGGCCGCGTCCGAGGCGGATTGGGATGCGATCGAGTCCCTCGCCGCGGACCCCGGTGTCCTGGCGGTGGGGGAGATCGGTCTGGACTTCTACCGGAACCTTTCGCCCCCGGACGCGCAGCGGGAATCCTTCGCTCGCCAGCTCGACCTGGCGGCCCGTGTTGGCAAACCGGTCGTGGTCCACGACCGTGAGGCACACGAGGAGGTCGCCGTTGCGCTCACCGCCCACGCGGCCCGATCCACGACCGCCGCGGTGCCCGGCATCCTGCACGCCTTCTCCGGGGACGCGGACATGGCCCAGGCGTTGGTCGAGGCCGGCTACCTGATCTCGTTCGCGTGGCCCGTCAGCTTCTCGAAGAACGTCGGACCCCGGGCCGCGGCCGCCGCCATCCCGGCCACGCACCTCCTGGTCGAAACCGACTCCCCGTACCTCGGGCCGGCCACGGACCAGCGCAACGAGCCCACGACCGTCCTCCGTACCGCGGCCACGCTCGCCGTCCTCCGCGAATCGACACCCGAAATCGTCGCCGCAGCCGCCGCGGCAGCCTACCGAGGCGCGCTCTCACCTTGACAGTCGTCGAGCGCACCTGATACCTTGCATTAGCACTCTCGCTGGTTGAGTGCCAGAACCCCCAACGGGGAAACGGATCGTATCGGTCCATCCGGCAATCCCAGCGTCCGTGCACCAAACACCATCCCGGTCGGTGCCGCCTCGGCATCGGTCTGTGAAACGTCTAGAGGGATACCGCATCCATGGCCAAATCGGCAAAAGCCACCGCCACTCAGCTCAAGCCCCTGGGCGACCGCCTGGTCGTCAAGCCCAGTCCACGTGAAGAGATGACCAAGAGCGGCATCGTGCTGCCGGACACCGTGAAGGAGCGTCCCCAGGAAGGGACTGTTCTTTCCGTCGGCCCGGGTCGCACCCTGGACGACGGCACCCGCGAGCCGATGGAGCTCAAGGCGGGCCAGAAGATCCTGTTCCAGAAATACGCGGGCACCGAGTTCAAACTGGACGAGGAGGACCTCCTCATCCTGTCCCAGAAGGACGTTCTGGCCGTACTCGAATAACCGACTTCGCGCAGGACCCATACCGGTTCCAGCGCGCTACCGAGGAGGAATCACTCACACATGGCGAAGCAGCTCCAGTTCAGCGAGGAGGCCCGACGCGGCCTCAAGCGCGGCGTGGACAAGATGGCCGAGGCCGTCAAGGTCACGCTGGGCCCCAAGGGTCGCTATGCGGTCCTCGACAAGAAGTTCGGCGCGCCGACCATCACCAACGACGGCGTGACCATCGCCCGTGACATCGAGCTCGAGGACCCCTTCGAGAACATGGGGGCCCAGCTGCTCGAAGAGGTCGCGGCCAAGACCAACGACATCGCCGGTGACGGGACTACCACCAGTATCGTGCTGGCCCAGGCCATCATCACCGAGGGCCTGAAGAACGTCACCGCCGGCACCAACCCTATGGGCATCAAGCGCGGAATCGAGAAGGCGGTCGACGCGATCGTCATCGAGATCAAGCGCCTGTCCAAGCCGGTTAACACCCCCGAGGACATCGCCCACATCGCGGCCATCAGTGCCCGCGACAAGGAGATCGGGGAGCTGATCAGCCAGGTCATGGGCAAGGTCGGCAAGGACGGCGTCGTGACCGTCGAGGAGTCGCAGGGCCTCAAGCTCGAGATCGAGTACGTCGATGGCATGCAGCTCGACCGCGGCTACGTCAGCGCCTACATGATCACCTCGAACGAGGGCGGCAAGCTCGAGGCATACCTCGATCAGCCGTACGTCCTCATTACCGACAAGAAGATCAGCGCCGTGGCGGACATCCTGCCGACCCTCGAAAAGGTCGTCCAGGTGGGCCGTGGGCTGTTGATCATCGCCGAGGACGTGGACGGCGAAGCGCTGGCCACCCTCGTCGTGAACAAGCTCAAGGGCACGATCAACGCCCTGGCCGTCAAGGCACCGGGCTTTGGTGATCGTCGCAAGGCCATGCTCGAGGACATCGCCACCCTGACCGGTGCGCGGGTCATCAGCGAGGAAGTCGGCCGCAAGCTCGACAGCGTGACGATCGAGGATCTCGGCCAGGCGCGCCGCGTGACCGCCGACAAGGACACCACCACCATCGTCGATGGCAAGGGTGCCCCGGAGGCGATCAAGGCCCGCATGAGCCAGATCAAGCTCCAGATCGAGGACACCACCAGCGACTTCGACCGCGAGAAGCTCCAGGAGCGCCTCGCCAAGCTGTCCGGTGGGGTGGCGGTGCTCAAGGTGGGCGCGGCGACCGAGGTCGAGCTCAAGGAGAAGAAGCACCGGATCGAGGACGCGCTGAGCGCGGCCCGGGCCGGAGTGGAAGAGGGCATGGTCGCCGGTGGCGGCTCGGTCCTGGTCCACGCGGCTCCCGCGCTCGACAAGCTCGAGGTCCTTGGTGACGAAAAGGTTGGCGTGGCCATCGTGCGTCGCGCGCTGGAGGAGCCACTCCGCCAGATCGCGATCAACGCGGGCCAGGAAGGCTCCGTGGTCGTCGAGGCAGTCCGCAAGCTGAAGCCGGGCAGCGGCTACGACGCGGAAAAGGGCGAGTACGGCGACCTGTTCGCGGCCGGGATCATCGATCCGGCCAAGGTCACCCGATCCGCGCTCCAGAACGCGGCGTCGGTGGCGGGCCTGCTGCTCACCACGGAGACGATCATCACGGACATCCCCGAGAAGGACAAAGCGCCAATGCCCGGTATGGGCGGCGGCGGCATGGACTACTAGAGGGAGCGATAACGTCCGCTGGCGTCCGCGCCAGTCGGACCGACGCCCGAAACGCGCCGAGAGGCGGGCATTCCCTCCGCGGGTACCCGCCTCTCATGCTGCCCGGACATCTCGGCGGCTCCCCCGAGACCACCAGCTCAGACGTAGATCAACCCACCTGGTTCCCTCTCACCCGCGAGGTTCATGCGAAACAGCTCGATGGCTCGGTCCTCCTGGGACATCCATCGGCCGGCCAGCCACTGTCGGTTCCCCCCTCGTCCTTCCAGACTGGTGTAGTCGGCAGCGATCTGTTCGATTGCTTCAAGCGGCACGGCGATGCCGAAGTTGTAGTCGGTGGTCGGCTCGACCTCGATGATGATGTGACCCTGAAGGCGGAGCGGCTGCTGGTAGGCGGGACGCAGGGCGTCCGCCGTTGCGGAAAGGGCCTCGGCGACCGAGGGGCCCAGGGAGATCCCCTCTTGGCCATCGGCACGGATGGTCACAATCATCGCTCGCGCAAGCACGTTCTTGCTCTGTGCCTCCCCGATGATCGTTGGCTGCGCTCCGCGCGCTTCGAATTCGCGGTGGACCAGGGTCTTGAACTCCATCGGTGTTCCGATCGAGAAGGCCAGCCCGACGCTGACGCCCGGATGAAAGCGGCTCGGCGCCGGCGGCTCGGCGACGTTGGTCGGTGATGCGGGTCCCATTGAACCTCCTTTGTGGCGAATCGCCCCGTGATGACTCCCGATCCACACGATCAACGCACGCGTCGAGGACGCGCAAGAGCCAATCGGCCCGAACTCGGCCTCGCTCCCCGGACCTACGCGGAGAGTGGCATCGCCCCCGGTGCGCCGTCGCTGGCGCGCAACAGGTCCTCGATGTCGCGCGCAGATGCGAGCACCCGCTCCCGGAGGTCGTCGAGGAGGGTCGACACTTCCTGCGCGGCCGTCCCGATGGACGTGAGGCGGCTCTTCATCTTGCGGACGTTGTCCACCGCGAACTGGAGGTCACCCAGCGCCTCGGTCACGCCGGCCACGTCCACGGTGCCGGCCGTTTCGCGCAGGGTCAGGAGAGCCATGACTCGGGCCACCCGGAAGGCGGCCTCGAGCCCGGCACCGTCATCGATTTGGGGGTCGTACACGGCGTAGACGTCGTTTCCCACCAGGGCGAAGGGCGAGGTACTGCCGGGCGCATGCTCGGGAGTGAAGATCACCAACGCGATGGCTGCTCCTCGGTTGGCCCGCGCCGCCGTCAGCTCCTCGGCCAGCACCCGGCGGCTCAACGATCGGTCCTTGGCCTCGATCACGACCCGCAGCTCCCGGCCGCCGGTCCGACTGGGATCCACGGTCAGGACGAAGTCGCCCTTCTTGGACCGCAGCGCCTCGCCGGCCTCGGTGCCGGTCCGCTCCAGGAAGTCGCCCGTCCCGTGCGCGAGCTCGTCCAGGCGCAGGGCCAGAGCGTCCTCGAACTCGAGGCCCTTGGCCGTCCCTCGCGAGCGCTCGTCCGATCGGGCCCCACTGGCCGCTTCGAGCGACGCCAGTCGCTCACTGAGGCTGCGGAACTCGCCGGTGACCTCGGTCCGGAACTGATGGAGCGGACTCGCCTCGCGGGTGGGATCCAGGAGGAGGGCGAGTCGTGACCCGTCTCCGTCGAAATAGCGGCCCAGGGCCTCGTTGAGCTGCCCAACGGCGCTGTCGCGCCGGTTGGGGTCGAACAGGTCGGCGGTCAGGCGCTGGAAGCGCCCGGTGTCGCCCAGGAAGGCCTCGAGCGTGCGGGGTACGCGGCCCTCCCCGTCGGCGAAGTTGGCGCGGAGCGACGCATCAAGCGCCTCCGCGGCGCGCGTGGTGGTCGCAGTCATCTGCTCGACCATGCGCCCGAACTCGGAGCGGATGACGTCGAGATGCGCCCCAGTACCGGCCGTGGCCAGCGCCTGGAGACCGACCCGCAGCGCATTCGCGGCGAGTCCCGGCCGATCCTCGGCCGGGACGCCTTCGACGAAGCGGGCCAGGCCCGCATCGGTCAGTTCGAGGTGAACGGTGATCCGGTCGCCGACGACGTCGAGCACCGGGTCGAAATCGGGAGATGGGGAGGCGGCGTTCGTGTTCATGGGCTGATCGTGGGCGGTGGCCGCGACACCTCTCGTGTCGCAGTTCTGGCCCCTCGTGGAAATCCGCCAGTACGAAGCGGCTATGGAGGTCATACATAGGGATGGTTAGGGTCGGTCCGATGCCAATCCGAGAGGACGCTGACGGGCCGGACGCGGCCCGCGACGGGTTGCCCCCGGTCACGGTGGCGTTGCCCTATGCCCATCGGCTGCGGGCCGCCGTGCGCGGGTGGCGGCCAAGCCTGCGTATCTGGGTCGCCGCCGGCGGCGTGGCCATCGTGGTTGCCACCGCGGTCGTGACCTCCAACCTCTTCGCCGAGCGCCTCCGGCAGCTGGCCGTTGATGCCGCGCTCCAGCACGCCGAGTCGGTGGTCCGGGCCACGATCGACCCTGCGGTCAGTGCGCAGGAGCTGGACATGGGCGGGACGCTCGACCCCGCGCTCGACGAGCAGCTCGTCCGCCTCGTCCAGGGCAGCGAGCAGGCCCGGGTCATCATCTGGTCGCGCGACGGGCGTGCGGTGTTCTCGTCCGACCCGGCCCTCCGCGGCCAGCGCTTCTCGACCGGGGCGCAGCTGGCATCGGCCTTCGCCGGCAACTCGGTGGCCGAGTTCGGGCACGAAGCCGAGGACGAAGCCGATCAAACCCCGGGCGCGGTTGACCTCCCCGTCCCGTTCCTGGAGCTCTATGTCCCGATCCGGGGAACGGTCGACGGCAACCCGATCGGCGTGTACGAGGCGTACCAGGACGCGCGCGGGATCGAAGCCCTCGTCGGCGAGACCCGGAGCGACGTCCTCGTTCTCGCGCTTGTCGCCTCCGGCCTTCTGTTCGCGATCCTGTGGTTCGCATTTGCCGGCTCGTCGCGCCTGCTGGCTCGCCAGAACCGACTCCAGCGGGAGCGGGCCGTCCGGGACGGGTTGACCGGGCTGGCCAACCACGGGTTCCTGCTCGAGGAGCTCAACCGCCACCTCGACCAGCCCGATCCCCAGGGAACCCTGGCCATCCTCGACGTCGATAACTTCCGGCTCCTGAACGCTGGACATGGCCACCGGGCCGGGGACGAGGCACTGCAGCGCACGGCCGCGGTGCTCACGGCGGTGGCCCAGCCCGGGCAGCTCTACGGCCGCTTCGGTCCCGATGAGTTCCTCCTGGCCGATTTCACCGATGGGGGCCGCCTCCTCCGAACCCTGGAGGCGCTGGCGGTGGCATTGGCCGAAGTGGACCTGCGGTTCGACGGCTCCGAGCGACTGCCGTTGAGCGTGTCAGCGGGCGTGGCCCGCGTCCCGCAGGACGGCCGCGGGGCGCTGGACCTGCTGTCGGTGGCCGAGGCCGCGCTCCGCGAGGCGAAGACCTCGGGCGGCCAGGTCACGAAGGTGGCCGACCAGTCGACCATTGGTTCCCTGGCGGCCCAGAACACCGTGTTCGGCGTGTTCGAGGGTCTGCTCGTCTCGGTCGACACCAAGGACCACTACACGCGATCGCACTCCGAGGACGTCACCGGCCACGCCCTGTTCCTGGCCGAGGCGCTTGGCCTGAGCGACGAGGAGCGGCGCCTCCTTCGCCTGGCGGGCCTGCTGCACGACATCGGCAAGATCGGTATTCCCGACGGCATCCTGCGCAAGCCAGCCCCGTTGACCGAAGAGGAGTACGACATCGTCAAGCAGCACGTGGCCCTGGGCGACGCCATCGTCGGCGCCGTTCCACAGCTGGCCGAGGTCCGGGCCGGCGTGCGGCATCACCACGAACGGTGGGATGGCGGTGGGTACCTCGACGGGCTGCAGGGCGACGCCATTCCGCACCTGGCCCGGATCCTGGCGGTGGCCGATGCGTTCTCGGCCATGACCACCACCCGGCCCTATCGCAAGGCGCTGTCCCGTGATGAGGCGTTGGCGCGCGTCGCCCAGGCCGCCGGGACGCAGCTCGACCCGCAGCTGGCCATGACCTTCGTGGCAGCCATGCGCCAGGCGATGGCCGACGAGAAGGCGAACGCGCCCACAACCGCGGCGCGCGGCCGCCGGCATCCCACCCCCGACGCTTCCGCTACGCTCGGATCCTGATGCGACGACAGCGGGTCGGCCGGATCGTGTGCCTGGTGGCGCTGGTTGCCGCCCTGGCGGCCTGCGGCGGCACCTCGAATGCCAGCCGAACGGTCACCCTCCAGACGCTGAACGACTCCGGCGTGACCGGAACCGCGGTGCTCACCGACCTGGGCGACGGCACGACCCGGGTCGAGGTCACCGTGGATCCCGCGGGCCACCCGGACATGCCAGCCCACATCCACCCGGGGACGTGCACGGACCTCGTTCCGCAGCCGCTGTATCCCCTGCAGAACGTCGTGGACGGCGGCTCGGAGACAGTCGTCAGCGAACCGATCGATGACCTCTTTGGCCATGACCTGGCGCTGAACATTCACGCCTCGAACACCGATTTCGGCACGTACACCGCCTGCGCCGAGCTCGTGAACTGACGCGCCGTTCCGGTAGCGAGCGTCGGCCAAAAGGTCCCGCTCGCGAACCCGAATGGGCCATGCCTCTCGGTCGACGCCATCCATACACTCGGTCGCCATGAGACGCTTGGCCTCCTGGGTCATGGCTGGCGCCATGGCCAGCGTGCTACTCCTCGCTCCGAGTACCCCGCCCCCGACGATCGCGGCGGTCTCGCCTACGCTGACCAGCACGGTCGTGCGCAGTGGGCTCCAGTACACGTGGGATCTTGCCTTCACCCCGGACGGCCAGATGCTCGTGACCGAGCGCCCCGGTCGCGTCCGCATCTATTCCAGCGGCGCGGTTGGCTCAAGCCTGGTACGGACGGTGACGATTCCATCGGTCCACGCCGTGGGCGAGTCCGGTCTGATGGGGATTGCGGTGGACGTGGACTACGCCGCCAACCGGCTCGTGTACGTGTGCGCCACGCGAGATGTCACGGCCAGCGTTTGGCAGAACGAGGTGCTCCGATTCACGGTTGCCGCCGACGGGAGCTGGACCGCCCTGACTCGCCTCATCACCGGCATGACGGCCGGCTCGAACCATGACGGGTGCGCGGTCGAGATGGACCCGTCCGGCAAGCTATGGGTCTCGATGGGGGACGCCGGTGCCGCCTTCAGCGCCCAGGATCCCAACGATCTGAACGGGAAGATCCTGCGCATCAACCGCGACGGATCGATCCCCTCGGACAACCCGATCATGCCCGGGGCTGCCGGACGATCCGCGGTGTACTCCATGGGGCACCGCAATCCACAGGGCATCGCGTTCCAGCCCGGGACGGGCCGTGTCTATGCGGCCGAGCACGGGCCGAATACCGATGACGAGGTCAACCTCATCGTCGCGGGCGGAAACTACGGGTGGCCCTGTTACACCGGCGCGGGCAACGTGAACTCGGCGGACGCTTCGTGTGGTCCGGCGGGCAGCTACCTGAATCCCACCTGGGCATCGGGGACGCCAACCCTCGCCACGAGTGGTCTCACCTTTGCGGATGGCGTCTCGTGGGGCGATTTCGACGGCAACCTGTTCGTCGCCCAGCTGAAGGAGACTGACCTCCGCCGATTCACGCCGTCGGTCGACGGCATGACGATGACCCAGGCCGCGGTCCTCTACGACGGCACCTGGGGACGGCTGCGGGCCGTGGTGCGCGGGCCGGCCGGTCAGCTGTACCTGACCACCTCGAACGGGAGTGACGACAAGGTCATTCGAATCTCGGTCGCCACCCCGACCGCCACCCGACAGGCAGGCCCCGACCGCTATGCCACGGCAGCCGCCGTCAGCGCCGCAACCTGGGGACCGGGGGTGCCCGTGGCCTACGTGGCGACAGGGCTCAACTTCCCCGATGCGCTGGCCGGGGCTGCCGCGGCCGCCCACGATGGTGGCCCGCTGCTCTTGGTTACGACCAACGGGATTCCCGCTGCGACCGCATCCGAGCTGGCGAGGCTTACCCCAGGCTCCATCCGTGTCCTCGGAGGCCCGTCGGTGGTGTCCGATGCGGTGATGGCCCAATTGCAGGGCTACACGGCTGGTTCCGTCACGCGCCTCTTCGGAGTCGACCGATACGAGACGGCTGCGGCTATCAGCGCGGCGACCTTCGCGCCCGGAGTGGGGGCCGCCGTCCTGGCGACCGGGGCCAACTTCCCTGACGCCCTGGCCGGTGGTGCCGCCGCGGCTCACTACGGCGGACCGATCCTGCTGACCCGCCAGGGGACCATTCCGCAGGCCACGCTGAACGAGCTCGCCCGCTTGGGGCCGGGCAGCATCTTCGTGCTCGGGGGCTCATCGGTGATCTCGAACGCGGTCCTCGCCAGCCTCGACCCCTACACCAGCGGCCCGGTGGTCCGGTTGGCCGGCACTGACCGATATGGCACCAGCGCGGCGATTTCGAGAACCACCTGGAACCGCTCGGACACCGTGTACGTGGCGACCGGCGTGAACTTCCCCGACGGTCTTTCGGGAAGTGCGGCGGCTGGCGCCCTCGACGTCCCGGTCCTGCTCGTCCGACCGAGCTCGGTCCCGATCGTCGTCGGTCAGGAGATCCTGCGCCTGCACCCAACGCACATCGTCATCGTGGGCGGCCCGGGCGCGGTGACCGAGGCGACGAGAGTCCAGCTCCTGACCATGCTCGGAGCTCCCTGAGAGCATCGTCGGCCGCACCCAACACACTGAGTCGGTCACGGTGTTCGAGCCGACGCCAAATCCGCCCCCGATCCAGGCGCCGGCCGCTTGGCAGCAACAGCGGAGATCCCACCGGCCGATAGAATCGGACGCGATGGCAACCCGCACCACCGATCTGATCCTCGGATCGCTCAACGGCCCGCAGCGCGAGGCGGTGGAGCACGTGGACGGCCCGCTCCTGATCCTGGCCGGGGCGGGCAGTGGCAAGACCCGGGTCCTCGCCCATCGCGTGGCGCACCTGGTGGCGACGGGCGTGTCCCCAACCCAGATCGTGGCCGTCACCTTCACGAACAAGGCGGCGGGGGAGATGCGCGACCGGATTGCGGGGCTCATCGGTCCGGAGGCGACCCGCCAGGCCACCATCGGCACCTTCCACGCCATCTGCGCACGGATCCTGCGCCGGGAGGGCGAGCGCATCGGTCTGACCCGGAACTTCACGATCTACGACCGGGCGGACCAGCTGGTGGTCATCAAGAACGTCCTGCGCCGGCTCGACCTGGACGACAAGCGCTTCGCGCCAACGGCGCTCCTCTCGTTCATCGGTCAGCGCAAGGACGAGATGGCGGACCCGGCCACCGCCCGGCGCCAGGCAAGCAACTTCTGGGAGGAAACCGGGGCGACGGTGTACGAGGCCTACCAGCGCGAGCTGGCCGAGGCGGACGCGGTGGACTTCGACGACCTCCTCCTGCGCGTCGTGCTCCTGTTCGAGCAGCACCCCGACGTGCTGGCCCGCTACCAGCGACGGTGGAGCTACCTGCTGGTGGACGAGTACCAGGACACGAATCGGGTCCAGTACCGCCTGTGCCGGCTGCTCTCGGCGGTGCACCGCAACCTGGCCGTGGTGGGTGACGACGACCAGAGCATCTACTCGTGGCGCGGGGCGGACCTGCGCAACATCCTCGACTTCGAGCAGGACTGGCCCGATGCCAAGGTCGTCAAGCTCGAGCAGAACTACCGATCCACCCAGACCATCCTCGATGCCGCCCACGCGGTCGTGTCTCGCCTGGCGGACCGCAAGGACAAGCGTTTGTGGACCGATCGGGGGGCGGGGGCCCAGATCTCCGTATTCGACGCCTACAACGAGTACGAGGAGGCCGAGTTCGTGGGCCGCCAGGTTGAGCGCCTGGCCTCGTCCGCCGACCGACGGCGCGGATGGTCGGCATTGCTCACCAAGCGGGCCGAGGACGACGATCCGGGACCTGCCGGCGCTGCGGCGAGTGGTTCGGCGGCAGGACCGATGCGATTCGGGGACATCGCGGTCGCGTACCGGGTCAACGCCCAGAGCCGGGTCCTGGAAGAGGCGTTCATGCGCTTTGGGATCCCGTACCAGCTGGTGGGCGGGGTCCGTTTCTACGAGCGGCGCGAGGTGAAGGACGCGCTGGCCTACGCGCGCCTGGCCCGCAATCCCGCCGACCGGGTGGCGCTCGAGCGGGTGGTGAACGTGCCGTCGCGGGGGATCGGTGACAAGACGGTCAGCGAGCTGCGCGCGTGGGCCGATGGGCGGGACACATCGGTCTGGGAGGCCGTGCAGGCCGCCGCCTCCAATCCGAACCTTGCGACCCGCTCCCGGACGGCGCTGGCCTCCTTTGCCGAGCTCGTTCGCGCGCTGAACGCGGTGGCCGAGGCCGAGCCGGCATCGGCCGTGCTCGAGGCGTGCCTCGAGAAATCCGGGTTGCGGTCCGCGCTCGAGGACGGCTCGGAGGAAGGCGAGGAACGGTGGGCCAACCTGGTGGAGCTGCGGAACCACGCGGCCGAGTTCGACGAGATCACCGCGCCGGAAGGATTGGCACGCTTCCTGGAGGAGGTGGCGCTCGTCTCGGACCAGGACACGCTCGAAGAGCGCCCGGACCGGGTCACCCTGATCACGCTTCACGCGGCCAAGGGTCTGGAGTTCCCGGTCGTGTTCATGGTGGGCATGGAGGAGGGTCTGCTGCCCTACGCCCGCGCCCTGGACGACGAGCGGGAGCTCGAAGAGGAGCGCCGGCTGACGTACGTGGGCATGACCCGTGCCAAGGATCGCCTGTTCCTGGTCCATGCGCGACACCGATCCGCCTGGGGCAGCGGCGGGGTGGAGGTCGAGCCCTCGCGCTTCCTGGCCGACCTGCCCGAGGAACTGCTCGAGGTTGGCGGCGGCCGGCGCGGTCCGACGGGCCCCGGCTGGGTCCGTGAGGAAGGGATGGACGAAGGAACGGGATGGGCCGACGGTGTCTACGGACGGACCAGGCCGGGCCTGGAACCGCTGCGACCCGACCGCCTGCCCGATCTCCAGGTCGCGGATCGGCCGCCGCTCCCCGATCCAGAGTTGGGGAGTGGGACCTTTGAGCGCGCCGCCGCTCCGGTCGCGGACGCGGAGCTCGCGTGGCGGGCCGGGGACAAGGTGCGGCACAAGCGGTTCGGCGACGGGATCGTGGTGAACTCGCAGTTGGTCAGCGGCGACGAAGAGGTCACGGTCGCCTTCAACGGGCACGGGGTCCGCCGCCTCATCGGCTCCTACGCCGGCCTCGAGCGGCTTCGGTAGGGCGCAGCCGTGGCCAGCAGCAGCCGCAAGACGCGGATCGGCATCGTGACCGGTGGCGGGGACGCCCCCGGGCTGAACACGGTCATCCGCGCGGTCGTGATGGCCGCCGATCGGCATGGCTGGGAGACGATCGGCATCCTCGGCGGGTTCGAAGGACTGCTCCCGCCGACAGCCCACCGCACCGTGACGGTCCGCGACACGGACGCACTGCTGTTCCGCGGAGGGACGGTCCTCGGCACCTCGAGCCGGGGTCGATTCTCCCACCGCTCGTCCACCGGCGGGCAGCCTCGCCTCGACTCGGCGGTGGTCGCTGAGGCGGCAGCCAACGCGAAGAAGCTGGGCTTGACCGCGCTGATCTGCATCGGGGGTGACGGCTCGTTCCGGATTGGCCAGGCGCTCGCGGCCGCCGGGGTGCCGGTGGTCGGCGTCCCCAAGACGATCGACAACGACCTGCCCGGAACCGACACGACGTTCGGATTCGAGTCGGCCGTGGCGGTCGCGGTGGATGCCGTGGATCGATTGGCCAGCACGGCGGAGAGCCACCAGCGGGTCATGGTCCTTGAAGTCATGGGTCGCCACGCCGGATGGATCGCCACCCATGCCGGCATCGGCGGCGGTGCGGACGTCATCCTCATCCCGGAGATCCGGTTCGCCTGGTCCGCGGTGTGCGATGTCGTCGACGACCGGTGGGCGCGCGGCCTGCCCCACGCCGTGGTCGTCGTGGCCGAGGGGGCGCGGGCCGTCGGCGGGCGGTACGTGACGACGGTCGGGGGCGGCGGTGCGCCCGGGGAGCGGCGGCTCGGTGGCATCGGCCTCCGCGTCGCCCGTCAGATCCAGCTTCGGACCGGCCACGAGTCGCGGGCCGTGGTCCTTGGTCACCTGCAGCGCGGTGGTGCCCCGATCGCCGGGGATCGCCAGCTCTGCACCCGGTACGGCGTGGCGGCGGTCGAGGCCGTCGCGGCCGGCCGGACCGGCACGATGGTGGCCGTGCGCGGCTCCTCGATCGTTCCCGTCCCATTGTCGGCGGGCATGGGTCGCATCCGAACCGTGCCCGTCGAAGGGGAGCTGGTCCGGGCCGCCCGGGCGATCGGGATCAG
Organism: uncultured Chloroflexia bacterium; assembly: GCA_963816215.1. Classification (GTDB taxonomy): domain Bacteria; phylum Chloroflexota; class Limnocylindria; order QHBO01; family QHBO01; genus DASTEQ01. The sequence continues at coordinate 172,328 of CAWFKB010000002.1, forward strand.
CTTCGGAAATGACCCGGCGCTACCATCGGATCGTGGCTGACCCGCGGATCGATGCCCTGGCCGACGAGCTGGTCGCGGCCCGGGACGCCTTCATGGCCGCCCTGGCGGACGTCGACCCGGCCCTCTTGACCAGTCCGGGACTGGTGGGCGAGTGGTCGGCCCGCGAGCTGTTGGCCCACCTCGGCTATTGGGCGGGCCACGCCGGCGAAGCCATCCACCACGCCTCGCAGGACCGCCTGGATGAATTCGAGGTCGACGTGCCGAGCGTGGACGAGCGCAACGCGGTGGTGGCCCGGGTGGCGGGCGAGACGACCCTGCGGACGGTCCAATCGCGCGAGGAGCAGGCCTTCGAGGCGCTGCGCGAGCGCGTGCTGGAGATCGATCCCGCGTGGCTTGACGAGCGGGACGCGGGCGGGGACACGCTGGAGGAGATCGTCCGCGACGACGGGGCGGACCATTATCGCGAGCACACCAGCGACATTCGAGCCTGGTTCACGGCGGGAGCCGAAGCGGAGGATGACTGAGCCGTCCGCACAGGCGGCGGAGCTGCGCGCCGCCCTCGAGGAGGCGAACCACCGCTATTACGTCCTCGACGCGCCGACCATCGCCGACGCGGAGTACGACCGGCTGCTGCGGGAGCTCGAGGAGCTCGAGACCGCGCATCCGGAGCTGCTCACCCCCGACTCGCCCACCCAGCGGGTGGGGGCCACGCCGTCGGCCCTCTTCGCCGAGGTTCGGCACGCCGTCCCCATGCTCTCGCTGGGCAATGCCTTCGGCGCCGACGAGCTGCGTGAGTTCGACGCCCGCGTGCGCAAGGGCCTGGGTCTGACCGATGCCGATCCGGGCGTCGCCTACGTCTGCGAGCTGAAGATCGACGGCCTCGCCGTCAGTCTCCGCTACGAGGGTCGATCGTTCGCGCGCGGCGCCACCCGAGGTGACGGCTATACCGGCGAGGACGTCACCGCCAATCTGCGGACCGTGCGCGCCATCCCGCTCACCCTGCGTGCCGATCCACCCGGTGACGCGCTCGAAGCCCGGGGCGAGGTGTACATGCCCCGCTCCGCCTTCGCGGCCCTCAACGAGCAGCTCGAGGCGGAGGGCAAGCCCCGCTACGCGAATGCGCGGAACACCGCAGCCGGAACGGTCCGCCAAAAGGACCCGGCGGTCACCGCCAGTCGGCGGCTCTCGGTGTGGTGCTACTCCCTGGTTGGGGTGGCGGACGTGGCCAGCCAGTCCGCGACCCTGGACCTGCTCCGCGATCTCGGCCTTCCGGTGAATCCCCACGTCCGCCAGGCCCGCGGCGTGGACGAGGTCCTCGCCTTCGTGGCCGATTGGCAGGACCGCCGCCACGAGCTCGAGTACGAGACCGATGGCGTCGTGGTCAAGGTCGATTCAGTGGCCGAACAGGAGCGGCTGGGCTTTGTGTCGCGCTCACCGCGATGGGCGGTCGCCTACAAATTCCCTGCCGAGCAGGTGACGACCCGCCTGGAGGCGATCGAGGTCTACGTGGGCCGCACGGGCGCGCTTACGCCGGTCGCGCACGTCACGCCCGTGTTCGTGGGAGGGACGACCGTGCGCAACGCCACCCTCCATAACATCGATGAGATCCGGCGCAAGGACCTTCGGGTCGGCGACATGGTCGTCCTCCAGCGGGCCGGGGACGTCATCCCCGAGGTCGTGGCCCCGGTCCTCGACGCCCGGACCGGCTCCGAGCAGGAATGGTCGATGCCCGACGAGTGCCCGGTGTGCGGGACGGCCGTCGAGCGGGAGGAGGGCGAGGTCGTCGCCCGGTGTCCGAACCCGTTCTGCGCGGCGCAGCGGCTTGGAGGTCTGCTCCATTTCACCGGGCGCGGCGGGATGGACGTCGAGGGCGCGGGATATGCGGTTGTGGTGCAGCTCGTCGAGCGTGGGCTGCTCACCGAGCCGGCCGACCTGTATCGGCTCACGACCGAGCAGATCGAAGGCCTCGACCGATTCGCGCGCAAGAGTGCCGAGAACCTGTTCGAGTCCATTCAGCGTTCGCGGCGGCGGCCGCTGTGGCGGATCCTGCACGGCCTCGGGATCCGGCACGTCGGCGGCCAGACGGCCATCGACCTGGCGGCATGGCTGACCAGCGAGCACCCGCGTGCGGAGGCCGAGAGCGAGGAGCACTGGACGAAGCGGGTCGTCGAGGGCCTCAGGGCTGCCACGGTCGACGAGCTGACGGCCGTGTTCGGGGTGGGCGCGGTCGTCGCGGCCAGCATCGCGCAGTTCTTCGCCGACGAGCACACGCGTAACGTCCTGCCGCATCTGGTCGAGGCCGGGGTCACGGCCGAGGCGCCTGAGCCTGGGACACGGCCGGCGGCGGCTGACGGTCCGCTGTCGGGAAAGACGGTCGTCGTAACCGGGACGCTGATTGGGTTCAGCCGCGAGGAGGCCGAGGCCGCCGTCCGGGCGGCGGGCGGCCACCCGGCTGGATCGGTCAGCGCAAAGACCGATTACCTGGTCGCGGGCGAGAAGGCCGGATCGAAGCTTGAGAAGGCTCAGTCACTCGGTGTATCGGTCCTGGATGAGGACGCGTTCCGCGAACTCCTCGAGACGGGCGCGCCCTGAGCGAACCGTTGCCCGTCAGCGGCGGGCGTAGACCCCCACGAACCACACGTATCGTCGTCCGGTGTGGAGCGGTCTGAATCCGGCCGATAGGACCTTCGCTTCCACCTCGGATCGGTCGTGGATGAACCGCGGCAGGCGCTCGCCATGGATCCGCTCGATCAGGTCGAACACGAGCCAGCGGGTCTTGGCGATGACGCCCCAGAACCCGCGCGATTCGGGGAGGGCGAAGGCGTAGACCTGGCGGGCCGCCGCGGTGGAGCGCGCGATGAGGGTGTCCGCGTCGGGGTAGCAGCAGATGACCTTGTCCAGGACCACGATGTCGTGCTGTTCGAGCGACTCAACCGCCGCATCACCAACCCACAGGTCCACCTGGTCGCGGTAGCCGGCTTCGTGCATGAGGTCTGACGCCATGGCGATGGCCTCGGACGACAGGTCGGCTCCGGTAGCCTGGGTGGCCCCTGCCTCGAGAGCGCGCAAGATCAGCTCACCGGTGCCGCACCCGACGTCCATGAACGTGGAGCCGGGCAGTCCCGCCTCGCGGACCCACCCGAACATGAGATCGGTCGCCTCGGGGCCGACGGGCTGCCAATCCTGGAAGCGTTCGTCGAAGTGGCGCCCGATGCGCTCCGCCTCGTCCGCACGCTTGTCGGGCGGGCAGGCGCAGGGCTCACCGATCGGTCCGGACATCGGCGCCGAGTCTAGACTGCCCCGACCGATGTCGCCGCCCCCCGCCTCAACCGCTCGGCCACGCCTCATGACCGGCCCGTTCCTGGCCCTGTCGGCGGCGAGTCTGATCTACTTCGTAGCGGAGGGCATGACCCTCCCCGTATTGCCGGTGTTTGTCGCCGGGCCGTTGGCGTCGGGCGACGTGTCGCTCGGCCTGGTGTTCGGCGCCTTCAGCGTGACCGCGCTCGCCCTTCGGCCATTCGTCGGTCAATTCGCCGATCGCCGGGGCCGCCGTCCGGTCCTCATCGGCGGCGCGTTCCTGCTGGTGGTGACCATGCTCGGCCACCTGCTGGCCACGAGCGTCGAGCTGCTCATCGTCATGCGCCTGCTGCTCGGTGCCTCCGAGGCCGCCTTCTTCGTGGCGGCGCTCACCATGTCCAGCGACCTGGCCGAGGAAGGCCGCCGCGGCGAAGCCCTGAGCCTCATCTCGGTGTCCCTGTACGCAGGCGTCGCGATCGGTCCGTTCATCGGCGAAGCCGTGCTCGGCGAGGACCGCTTCTGGGCGGTGTGGATCGCGGCGGCGGCGCTCGCCGGTCTCGCGGCGCTGGCCGCGTTGCGCGTTCCCGAAACGCGACCCGTGGCCGCTGCGGGCTCGGCCCCGCCGGCGCCGGGCCGCTATCGGTTCATCCATCCGGCCGGGATCGTGCCCGGTCTCATCGTCCTGGCCGGGACGTGGGGCATGGCCGGGTTCTTCGTGTTCGCCAAGCCGTACGGGGAGGAGATGGGCATGCCGGCGGTGGCTCCCTTGTTCCTCCTGTATGCCGGGATCGTGATCGCCATTCGGGCCGTGGCGCCGTGGGCGCCGGATCGCCTCGGCGGGCGCCGCCTGGGAGCTGCCGCTCTCGTCGCGATCATGGTCGGGCTGGCGGTCATGGGCCTCGTGGTCAGCCCGCTGGGCCTGTACATCGGGACGGCGGTGATGGCCGTGGGCGTGGCATTCCTGCCGCCGGCGATCCTGACCATGGCCCAGGTGGGCGTGCCCGACCTGGAGCGGGGGGTGCTGTTCGGAACGACCAGCGCGTTCATCGAGGTTGGCTTCGGGGTGGGGCCAGTCCTGCTCGGCCTCGTTGCTGCGGCGTCTGGCTACCCGATGACCTTCCTGGTTTCGGCAGCCATCGGGACGGTGGGCCTGCTCCTGCTCGCCGGAAGTGCCCGGCGCTACCCGTCGCCCTCGGCGAGAAAGGCCTCGACCAGCTCGTCATAGCCACGGAACGACACTCGAACCGTGTGACCGCACGCGGGGTCGACCTCGAACCGGGCGCCCGCGATGTGCTCGGCGACGAGCTGCGACGAGGCCGACGGCACGACCTGGTCCTGCCCACCGGCCAGCACGAGCGTGGGCACCGTGATCTCGTCCAGTCGCGCGGTCACGAACGAGGAGGGGTCCAGCGTGCCCCGTAGCTCGGCCACGAAGCGTTGCGGGGTGGAGGGGACCGGCTGGAGGCTGGCCGCGGCCGCGAACGAGCTGGCGGGCGGCGCATCCGACAGATCACCTCCCGGGCGCATCTGGGACGCCATGCGGGCGAAGAACTCGCCCCACTCGCCGCGCTCACCGAGCCCGATCCACTCTTCCATCCGCCCCGTCATCGCAGAGCTCACCGGCGTCTCGGCCGCCGTCGCGGCGAGGACCAGGCGGGAGACGAGGTGTGGGTGATCCACCGCGAGCCACAGGGAGATCCGGCCCCCGCCCGACTCCGCCTCCACCGCGACCGGCCCTTCCGCCCCGCCGGGCGCGGTGAGGGCGGTGGCAATCGCCGCCGCGCTCGCCCGCGGATGGAGCAGCGCGTCCGCCTCCTCGGGGTCGTCCGGCAACGGGCGACCGACGACGATGACCGGTCGTGCTCGCCGTCGGCTGTCCCAGCGGCGCTCGAGGAGCGCCTCCGTCCCGGCCAGCAGCCGCAGGCCGGTCTCCACGCCACCCACGACCAGGAGCGGCGCGCCGGGCCCGCCCCCTATGGTCAGCCGCTCGATGCGCCCGCCGGGGATGGGCAGTGATTCGTACCGGCTCGCCTCCGTCATCGGCCCATTCTCGCCTGCTAGCATCGGCGCATGATCACCCGGGGCGACGTGGAGCACGTCGCCGAGCTGGCTCGGCTCCACCTGACCGATGAAGAGCTTGACCGCATGCAGGTCCAGCTCTCGCGCATCCTCGAGGCGATCGAGGTCCTCCGCGACGTCGACACCAGCCACGTCGGTCCCACGGCGACCGTCCTTGCCCTGGAGAACGTCATGCGCGATGACGAGCCGACCAACGGCATCTCCCGCGAAGCCGCGCTGGCCAATGCCCCGCTGCGCGAGGGTGAGCACCTGCGCGTGCCGCGCGTCCTCAAGGAAGGGCGCTAGACCGATGGGCACCGGCTCCGCTGCTGCCGGGACCCTCCCGCTCGCCGATCGGCCCATCCACGAGATCGTTCCACTCCTGGAGGGGCGTGAAGTGTCGAGTCGGGACCTGGTGGAAGCCTGCCTGACACGGATCGAGCGTGACGGCGAGCGCCTGAATACCTTTCTCGCGGTCGGCGCGGAGCGAGCCCTGGCAGCCGCCGACATTGCCGACGGGGCACGGGCCGATGGCGTCCAGGCCCCGCTGCTGGGCGTCCCGTACGCCCTGAAGGACATCTTCGTCACTCGCGCCCTCGACGACGAGGGCCAGCCCGACGGGGGACTGCCCACGACCGCGGGCTCCCGGATTCTCGAGGGGTACCTCTCCCCATACGCCAGCGACGCGGAGGACCGGCTGACGGCCGCCGGGGCGGTCCTCCTCGGGAAGACGAACTGCGACGAGTTCGCGATGGGCAGCTCGAACGAGAACAGCGCCTACGGCCCGGTCCACAACCCGTGGGGCGAGTCGCTCGTGCCGGGCGGCTCGAGCGGAGGATCGAGCGTGGCCGTGGCCGCCGGCCAGGCCTTCTTCGCGACAGGCACCGATACCGGCGGCAGCATCCGCCAGCCCGCCGCGCTGAGCGGCGTGGTGGGCATGAAGCCCACCTATGGCCGCGTGAGCCGATACGGGATGGTCGCCTTCGCCTCGTCGCTCGACCAGTGCGGCCCGTTCGGACGCTCGGTCCGCGACGTGGCCCTGGTCCTGGGCGCCTTGGCTGGCCACGACCCGCGCGACGCGACGTGCGTGGACCTGCCGGTTCCCGACTACGTGGCCGCGCTCACCGGGGACGTACACGGACTTCGACTGGGCGTCCCGCGCGAGTTCTTCGTCTCCGGCATGGAGCCCGGCGTGGAGCAGGCGGTGCGGGCCGCGATCGCCGTCCTGGAAGGGGCCGGGGCCGACATCGTGGAGGTCTCCCTGCCGTCCACCGACAAAGGCCTCGCGACCTACTACATCATCACCCCGGCCGAGGCGAGCGCGAACCTGGCCCGCTACGACGGCATCCGTTTCGGCCACACCGCCGGCGTGGACGACCTGCTGGCGAACTACCGCCTCACCCGGGGCGAGGGGTTCGGGCCGGAGGTCAAGCGCCGGATCATCCTGGGCACCTACGCTCTATCGGCGGGCTACTACGACGCGTACTACGTCAAGGCTCAGCAGGTGCGGACCATGATCAAGGCCGAGTTCGACGCGGTGCTCGGGACGGTTGACGCGCTGCTGGCGCCAACCTCGCCGTCGGTCGCCTTCCCCATCGGTGCCAAGACCGAGGACCCGCTCCTCATGTACCTCAACGACGCCTGTACGCTGCCGGTCAACATCGCTGGTTTGCCCGGCATCTCGGTGCCGTGTGGCCTCTCCGACGGTCTCCCGGTGGGCTTCCAGGTCATCGGTCGCGCCTTCGACGAGTCCACCGTGCTGCGTGTGGCCGATGCCTACGAACGCCTCGCCGGATTCGGCGAGCTGCGGCCGCCGACCGCGACGGACTAGGGTCAGACCCCGTCCAGGAACTCCAGCACGAGGTCGGTGAAGCGTCCGGGCTGCTCCAGGTTGAGCATGTGGGCGGCTCCCCGGAATTCCTCGAACCGCGCGCCGCGCACCTCGGACGCCAGCCAGCGCAGCCCGGCATTCGTCTCGGCCTCGTCGAGCTCGCCAATGACCACCAGCAGCGGGGCGGTCAGGTTGGCAAGGCGGGCCACGGCTGGCGGGTCCAGGGGCTGGGCAATGCCGTCCTGGTCCTTTGCGTACGAGTCATGGATCCAGCCCCGGACGAGGGTCCGCAGCGTGGGGTCGACGCGGGTCGAGGACTGGCCCGGCCCGTCCACCCAGTACGCGGTCTCGAGATCGGCCAGGCGCCCCCAGTCCTTCGCTTCGAAGGCCACCTCCGAGGCCTTCCATAGGGCCTCGCCGAGCGCGGTCTCTTCCGGGGGAAGCTGCGGGTCGTATCCGCCGACGCCGCCCGCGACCTCGATCAGGCTCAGCACCCGCTCGGGATGCGTCACCGCGAAGTCCATCGCGATCATCCCGCCTCGCGAGCAGCCCAGGACGTGGGCCTGGGGCTCGCCCAGGTGGTCGAGGAGAGCGGCCACGTCTTCACGGTTGGCGAACTCGACCTGCTCGGTCTCCGTCTCGCCGAAGCCCCGCGTGTCATACCGGATGACGCGATACCGCTCGGCCCACGCGGGCACGTGCGGGTCCCATTGGCGCAGGTTCGCGATGCCGGCGTGGATCAGGAACAGGGCAGGCCCCGTGCCTTCCACCTCGAAGTAGAGACGGGCGCCGGGAAGCTCGAGGAATTCGCCGCGCATGCGTGGCCCATCGTACGGGCTAGACTGCGGAACCGATGGTCGAGATCAGCCGAGTCCACCTCGTCGCTCCCGAGCAAGCCACCCTGAGCCGGATCTTTCGAGAGGGTGGGGCGCAGTCGTTCCCACAGTGGCTGACGACCGACTACGGCGAGCGGGCCAGGATTGGCTGGTACGGCGTGCGCGGCTCCCTGATGTTGACCGCGCAGCCACCGGCCGACGAGGCGCAGCGCGGCCTCTGGCCGCGACCGGTGGACGATTGGACCGAGCCGCCGCGCGGCGTGGTGCTGGCCACGGTCGACATGGAGCGAGCAGCCACCGACCTGGCGCCCGTCGTCCATGACGCGCAATGGCTCGAGGTCGGCGACGACCCGGTCCTCGGGGCGCGCTGCCAGCGTGTGACCCTTGGTCGAAGCGTCCTCGTGCTGGCCGAGCCCACGGGGGAGGGGTACGTCGCGGCCTGCCTTGCCCGCTTCGGCGAAGGACCGGTGGCGGTGGCCCTGGACGGCGGCGGACGCGTGGGGCGAGCGGTGCCGACCAACCCGATCAGCGACGGACCGGCCCGGTACGTCCGCCTGGGACCGGTGGACGCACCGACCCTCATCTTCCTGCCCCCGAGTGGCTGAGGACCAGTCCGCGACGGTCGATGAGGCCGCGTATCGCGCGGAGGTGGCCCAGTGGGACGCGGAGCGCGACGAACGACTCCGCTCGCCGGACGGCTGGCTGGCGCTCGTCGGTCTCCATTGGCTCTCGCCGGGGGAGCACGAGATCGGCCAGCACCCGAGCAATGCCATCCACCTGACCGGCCACGAGATCCCGCCGCTCGCCGGCCACCTACTCGTCACCGATGACCTCGAAGCCACGATCCGCCCGCACCACGGCGCCGGGCTGATCCATGGCGGCGAGCCCATCGTCCATGAGCTGCCGCTCAGGGACGACCGAGACGGCGACCCAACCGTTGTCGAGCTGGGGTCGCTGCGCATGCACCTCATCCGGCGCGGGGCCCACGGGGAGCGTCTGGCTCTGCGGATCCGCGACCGCGAGGCGCCGGTCCTGGCCGCCTTCGAAGGGGTGCACCGCTTTCCGGTGGATCTGGCCTGGCGGGTGACCGGCCGTCTCGACCGATCGGCGGCGGGCGCAACGATCCCCGTTCCCGACGTCATCGGTGACGTCCTGCCCATGCCGTCGCCAGGGACCGTCGTCCTCCCCCTGCCGGGCGGGGAGCAGCGGCTGGCGGCCCTCGAGGAGGAGGGCGACCGGCTGTGGCTGATCTTCGGCGACGCCACCAACGGTGTCGAAACGTATGGCGCGGGCCGTTTCCTGGTGACCGAGCCCGTCGCCGCGGACGGATCGGTCGTGGTGGACTTCAACTACGCCTACAACGTCCCCTGCGTGTTCAGCCCGTTCGCCACCTGTCCGCTGCCGCCCCAGGGCAATCGGCTCCCGATTCGGATCCCGGCCGGGGAGCAGCTGCCGCCATCGGTAGGGTTCTCCGGCCAGTCGGCGTCGGGCTAGACTGCACAGCCGATGCAGACCGACGCGACGCGTACCGTCCGGGCTCCAGCCGATTTCCTGAACGACACGGTCCGGCACATGCAGCCGTCGGGGATCCGCCGCTTCTTCGACATGCTGGCCGAGATGCCCGACGTCATCAGCCTGACAATTGGCGAGCCGGACTTCACCACCCCCGAGCCGCTGACGCGCGCCGCCATCACCGCGCTGGAGGCGGGAGAGACCCACTACACGGCCAACGGCGGGATGATCGAATTGCGCGAGCTGGTCGCGGCCAACCTGGCCGACCGTTACGGGGTCCACTACGAGCCGCGCGGGGAGCTGGTGATCACGGTCGGGGCCAGTGAAGGCCTGGATGCCACGCTGCGGGCCATCGTGAACCCGGGCGACGAGGTCATCTACCACGAGCCGTGCTTCGTGGCGTACGGGCCGTGCATCGCGCTGGCCGGGGGCGTGGGCGTTCCGCTGGCCACCTCGGATGCGACGGACTTTCGTGTCACGGCCGTTCAGATCGAGGCCGCCGTCACACCCCGCACGAAGGCGATCTTCCTGGGCTATCCCAACAACCCGACCGGAGCCGTGCTGGACCACGACGAGCTGGCGGCCATCGGCTCCGTGGCCGAGCGCCACGACCTGCTGGTCATCAGCGACGAGATCTACGACCGCCTCGTGTACGGCGACCATCGGCATACCGCGTTCAGCGCCTTGCCGGGCATGCGCGAGCGATCGGTCCTGATCGGCGGCTTCTCGAAGGCATATGCCATGACCGGCTGGCGGATCGGGTACGTGGCCGCGCCGGCCGAGCTCATGGTCGGGATCGCCAAAATCCACCAGTACGGAATCATGTGCGCGCCCACGGCGGCCCAGCACGCGGCCATTGCGGCGCTCCGCGTGGGGGAGCCGTTCGTCCAGGACATGGTGGCCGAGTACGACCGCCGCCGACAGCTCATGACCCGGCGCTTCAACGAGATCGGGCTGCACTGCTTCGAGCCAAAGGGCGCGTTCTACTGCTTCCCGGACGTCACCACCGCCACCGGGCTGTCGGCCGAGGACTTCGCCCAGGCCCTTCTGACCGAGGAGCAGGTCGCCGTCGTCCCGGGCGAGGCGTTCGGGCCGTCGGGTGCGGGCCACGTGCGCGCGTGCTACGCGACGGCGTACGAGGACATCGTGGAGGCCATGAACCGGATCGAGCGTTTCGTGGAGCGCCACCAGGCCTGAGCCCTTCGCCCGGGAGCGTCCGGCGGCTAGTCGAGCGGGCTGATGACCATCGTGTCGAGCAGCTCGGCCCCGTGGTCCAGGAGATGGTCGTAGTCCGCATCGGCTGAGGTGACGCTCACCCAGATGGTCACCAGGCCGCTCCCCGAGTCCACCGCGTAGATCCGATCCAGCTCTCCGTCGGTCATGTGCAGGTCCCCGTGAACCGGAAGCGGGAATAGCCACAGGCTCGGGCCGCTCCCCCCCGGGCAGGCGGCCTGGTAGTCGAAGGCCACGTCCACCTGCAGGGCGGGGCGCCCGCCCACCTCCAGCTCGACCGGCGCGTTCCCGGTCATGCCGGTCAACCCGGCCAGGTAGCCCACGAACGAGGCCGGATTGGGATCGAGCGGAGCCATGTCGCCCGGCGCATCGGCGCACGGATCGGCAAAGACCTCGCCACCGAAGCGCACGACGTAGATACCGCCCTCGGGAACGTCGGCCAGGAACAGGGCAAAGCCCTCGTCCGGCTCGTCTTGGGATCCGGCCCAATCGTGCTCGTCCAGGCTGAAGGTTACGTGCGCGCCGGTGCCGTCAGACACGTAGCCGCCGGCCGGAAGAGGACCGTTGCAGACCGTCGGTGGGGCAACGCAGTCCGCGGTCTCTGACGAGGGTGCTTCCGATGGCGCGCTGGCGCTGGGCGTGGTGGTCGGGCTTGGGGAGCCGCTGGTCGAAGACTGACAGCCGGTAAGGAGGAGGGCGCCGATGACGACGATCACCACCCAGGCGGGGCGCATCGATGCGCCGGGGCTCATCGGTCCATTGAAGAGAGGCATGCTCGGGCGAAGTCGAGGAGGGCGGTGACATCGGCGCGGGTGGTGTCGCTTGACTCGGCCACGAGCTCGATGCTGGGCTCCTCGGCCACCAGCCGCCACACCGAACGTGCGGTGCGGGTGTTGTCGTCCCACTGGGCGTCGCTCTGAAGGCGCAGCCCCCGGATCGAGGACCAGCGGTGCAGGCCGCCCCGGAGGTCGTAGGTCGCGGCGCCCGGCGACGACGGGCCGTAGTTGTAGTCCAGGAGCCCGATCTCGGTCGCGACCAGGATCCGTTGCCGCTCGCCGTCGGCGTGGTGGGCGACATGCGCTGCCAGTTCGGGGACGCCCAACTCCCCGAGCTCACGCTGGACGAGGGCGCGGGATCGACCGAGACCCTCCCATTCACCGATCTTCATGGACCGGAGCATACAATCCGGCCGTGGCCATCGGCAGCGCGCTCGAGACCGTCATCGGGATCGAGGTCCACGCCCAGCTTCGCACGGCCTCGAAGATGTTCTGCCGGTGCCGAACGGCCCCGCTCCCCGGGGAGCCCGACGCCCCGAACACCCGGGTATGCCCCATCTGCATGGGCCTGCCGGGCACCCTGCCGATCATCAATCGACGTGCGGTCGAGCTCGTCATGCTCACCGGGCTGGCCCTGGACGCCGAGGTCCAAACCGATGCCGTCCGCTTCGAGCGCAAGAACTACTTCTATCCCGATCTGCCCAAGGGCTACCAGATCAGCCAGTACGCCCTGCCCCTGACCGCCAATGGGCGGCTCCTCGTGCCGGTGGCGGCAGAGGAGCAGGAGATCACGGTGGGGATCACGAGGGCTCACCTCGAGGAGGACACGGCACGGCTTCTCCACGGCGGCCGGGACCATTCGCTGGTGGACTTCAACCGGGCGGGCGTGCCGTTGATGGAAATCGTGACCGAGCCGGATCTTCGCTCGCCGGCCCAGGCCCGGGCCTACGGCGAGACGCTCCGCGACGTCCTGCGCTTCATCGGTGCGTCGGATGCCGACATGGAGGCCGGCTCCATGCGGATCGAGGGCAACGTCAGCGTCCGGCCCTTGGGGAGCGAGGCGTTCGGAACCAAGGTGGAGGTGAAGAACCTCAACTCGTTCCGCTCGCTGGAGCGAGCGATGGAATTCGAGGTCAACCGCATGACCGCGGCCCTCGCCGACGGCACGCCCATCACCCAGGAGACGCGCGGCTGGGACGAAGGGGGCGGGCGCACCATCCCGCAACGGAGCAAGGAAGAGGCGAACGACTACCGCTACTTCCCCGAGCCGGACCTGCCGCCGCTCCGCCCGTCCCGCGAGTGGGTGGAGGAAGTGCGGGCCCGGGTTCCGGAGCTCCCCGCTGCCCGGCGGACGCGGTACGTGTCCGACCTGGGGCTGTCGCCCTACGACGCGGGCGTGCTGACGGCGGACGTCAGCCTGGGCGAGTACTTCGACGCGGTGGTCGCTGCCGGCGTCCCGGCCAAGGCGGCCGCAAACTGGGTGGCGGGAGAGTTCAGCCGCCTCCTGAACCAGCATGCGGCTGAGGGTCTTCGTGCACGCGACGTGGCGCTTCCACCGGAAGGCCTTGCCGAGCTCATCGAGGAAGTCGAAGCGGGACGGGTCAGCCCCAACGCCGCGAAGCAGGTGCTGGCCCGCTGCTTCGAGAGCGGGGAGGCGCCGCGGGTCGTGATCCTGGCCGAGGGACTCGCGGTCGTGCGCGACGGGGTCGTCATCGGTGAGGCCGTCGACGCGGTCCTGCGGGCGGAGGAAGGGGCCGTCGCGGACTATCGGTCCGGCAAGCAGCAGGTCTACGGGTTCCTGGTGGGCCAGGTCATGCAGCGGCTCGGTGGAAAGGGCGATGCCAAAGCCGTGAACGAGGAGCTCCGCCGCCGCCTGGACAGCGATCAGGATGGATGACGCCCGCGAGCTGTGGACCTTCGCCCGCGAGCTCGCCGCCCAGGCCGACCAGATCACCTTGCCGGCGTTCCTCGCCGGCCCCAGTGCCACCGCGAAGGCCGACGGCACCCCGGTCACCGCGGCTGACACCGGCGCCGAATCGCTGATCCGCGGACGGATCGAGGAGCGCTACCCCGAGCACGGCATCCTGGGCGAGGAGTTCGGGGAGAGTGGCCGGAGTTGCGGGAAATGGAACCCGCTGGATCATCGACCCCATCGACGGGACCGTGAACTTCGCTCGCGGCATCCAGGTGTGGGCCACGCTCATTGCGGTGGAGCGCGCAGGCGAGCTGCTGGCGGCGGCGGTTTCGGCCCCGGCGCTGGGCCAGCGGTGGTCGGCGTACCGGGGAGGGGGCGCCACCACGTCCCGCGGCGGCTCGGACGTCCCCATCCACGTGTCCTCCGTCAGCCGCCTCTCGGACGCGTCCATCGTTCATGCGGGGATCGGGGACCTGGACCGCGACGGCCGCGCGGCCGGCGTCCGGGCCGTGCTCGACGGGGCGTCGCGCGACCGCGGCATCGGTGACTTCTGGGGCTACATGCTCGTGGCCCAGGGATCGGCAGATGCCATGTTCGAGGTGGGGGTGAAGCCCTGGGATCTCGCCGCCCCGGCACTGATCGTGGCCGAGGCCGGGGGTCGATTTACCGACCTCGACGGGACGCCGGCGCGGTCCGGCCCCACGGCCCTCGCGACGAACGGCCTGCTCCACGACGCGCTGCTGGGGCTGCTGGGCGAACCTAGGCCATTCCCTTCAGGCGGAGCCAGGCGTCGGAGGTGGGGTCGCGCCCGAGGAAGGCCCGCACCAGGTCGGCGGCCGGTCGCGAGCCGTTCGGCTCGAGGATCTCCCGACGGTAGGCGGCGCCGACCGCGGGCGAGGTGACGCCCTCCGTCTGGAAGCGCCCGAACATGTCGTCACCGATGACCTCGGCCCACAGGTAGCCGTAGTACCCCGCGTCGTAACCCTCCATGGTGTGGGCAAAGCCCGCGAGGAGGAACGTCCCCTCCGGGTACGGCAGGCCGACGTGGGCGTACGCCCGGCGCAGCGCCGCATCGAGATCGGGTTCTGCCTCGCCCTCGTGGATGCCCAGGTCGACCTGGCCGTAGAAGACCTGGATCATCGTCTTCAGCCCGATGTGCAGCTGGCGTGCCGCGATCATCTGCTGCACGAGCTCGGGCGGGATGGGCTCTCCCGTTCGGTAGTGGCGAGCGAACCGGCCGAGGACCGATGGCTCCCAGGTCCAGTGCTCCATGATCTGGGATGGCGCCTCCACGAAGTCGACCTCCGCCTCCCCGCCGCTGATCCGCGCGTACGACGCCTGGGTGAGGGACATGTGGAGGATGTGGCCGAACTCGTGGAACAGGGTCTCGAGCTCGTTGTGCTGGACCAACGAGGGGCGGTCGCCCGATGGTGGGGTGAAGTTGGCCAAGATCGCGCTGATCGGCCGCTCGTAGGTCCCGTCGGCGCGGCGATGGCCGACGACCAGCGGGAACGCGGCGGCGTGGCCGAACTTTCCCTCTCGCGGGAACCAGTCCGCGTAGAAGTGGGCCACCAGCTCTCCGCTGGCCCGGTCCCAGATCTCGTACAGCTCGACCGATGGATGCCAGGCCTGGGCATCGGGGACGCGGCGGTAGTCGAGACCGAATACCTCCCCGGTGAGCTCGAACATGCCTGCCAGGCACGCCTCCATGGGGAGGTACTCCGCGACCAGGTTGGCGTCCACGCCGTACTCCGCGCGGCGGATCTGCTCGTCGTAGTAGGCCCAGTCCCACGCGCTCAGTGGCCCCTTCGGAACGTCGGCGCGGAACGCGGCGGTCAGGGCGGCGAGCTCCCGGTCGCGCACCTCCGCGAGGCGGGGAATGAGCCCGTCGTAGAAGGCGGCGACCGCTTCGGGGTGTTCCGCCATCTTCACCTCGATCGCGTAATGCGCCCAGGTCGGGTAGCCCAGCAGCTCGGCCGCCCGCTGCCGCAGGCGGAGCGCCTCGGCCAGGATCGGCCGGTTCTCCACCACCGCCCGGCTCCAATGCTTGTCGAACAGGGCCTTCCGGGCGGCGCGGTCCGAAGCCTGCGCGAGGAAGGGGTAGAGCTCGGGGTAGTCGAGGCTGACGCGCTTCGTGCCCTCGGCGCTGCCCGGTGACAGGCGGTCCACGAACTCGTCCGGGAGGCCGGCGAGCTGGGCGGCGGTCAGGTCGATGCCGTCCTCGAACTCGTTCACGTTTCGGTTGAACACGATCTGAAGCTCCACCAGCCGAGATCGGATGCCCTCCAGGTCGGCGCGCGCCTCGGGCGTGAGGAGGTGGCCGGCCCGACGGAAGTCGCGCATCCACAGCTCAAGGACGTAGCGCTGCTCATCGGACAGCGCTTCGGTTCCAACCTCCGCCACCGCCGAGACCGAGCGATACAGGTCCTCCCGGAACGGCAGCGCCTCCCGCCACTTCGTGAGGCGCTCCTCGGCCTCGGAGCCGGCGTCCCGCACGGCCTCGTCGGTGTGGGCTTGGGCCAGGAAGGCACCGCGGCCGTATGCCTCGGTCAATCGGGCTCCGGCCAGCTCGAGTGGCGCGACCCGCGCCTCGAAGGAAACATCGTTGGCGCTCACTGCCCGGGCGACCAGGGCGTTCGCTTCGGCCAGCGCGACATCGGTCTCGGCGGCAATGGACGCAACGGTGACGCGGCTGTAGTCGTACGGCACCCCCGGATGGTAGCGGAGACCCGATCAGGCTTCGACGGCGGTTGGCTCCAGGTGACCGGTCGTGGCCAGGCTCGTGGCCCGGATGGCGTCCATGGGGCGGGCCAGCAGGAATCCCTGGCCGTACGTGCAGCCCAGCTCACGGAGGCGCTCGAGCTGCTCCGGGCGCTCGATGCCCTCGCCCACGGTCTCCATGCCCATCGACGCAGCGAGCTGAATGACCGATCGGACGAGCGCGGTCTCCTCGTCGGGTCCACCGAGGCGGGAGGTGAAGGAGCGGTCGATCTTCAGCGTCTCGATCGGGAAGCGGGACAGGTAGCTCAGCGACGAGTAGCCGGTCCCGAAGTCGTCGAGGCCCAGGTGAATGCCCAGCCCGCGCAGCTCCTGGAGTCGACCTTCGTCGTCCTGCATGATGCTCGACTCGGTCAGCTCCAGGGTCAACGCATCCGGATCGAGACCGGTCTCGGACAGGACACTCGACACCATCGTCACGATTTCGGGGTCGCGCAGCTGCCGCGCCGCCAGGTTGACGCTCACCTTGACCCCGGCACCGCCTGCGGTCTGCCAGGCCTTGGCCTGGCGGCAGGCCTGGACCAGCACCCATCGACCGATGGGCACGATCAAGCCCGTCTCTTCGGCCAGCGGCACAAAGTCGCCG
This sequence comes from uncultured Chloroflexia bacterium, assembly GCA_963816215.1. GTDB lineage: Bacteria > Chloroflexota > Limnocylindria > QHBO01 > QHBO01 > DASTEQ01. The sequence goes on from CAWFKB010000002.1 coordinate 189,150, forward strand.
GGGCCAACCTCGCCCCGATCCGGATGCCGCCATCGGACCAGCGCCTCGAACCCGTCGAGCGCGCCGCTTTCGAGATGGAAGATGGGCTGGTAGCGGACCCGGAGCTCGCCACGATCGAGCGCACGCTCGAGATCGGCCTTCAGCTCCAGGCGGGTGACCGCGGCGGTATGCATGCTCGCCTCGAACACCTCGAGCCGACCCTTGCCGCGGCTCTTGGCGGTGTACATCGCCACGTCCGCGTTGCGGAGCAGGACTTCGGCCTGGCGGTTGTCGACCCCGCTCATGGCGGTGCCCACGCTGGCGCCGATGTGGACCTGCTTGCCGGCGATTTCGAACGGCGCGCGGAGCGCGTCGAGCAGGCGCTGGCCGACCTGGATGACCATGTCCGGATCGGAGTCCTCCACCAGGACGGCGAACTCGTCGCCACCCAGCCGGGCCACGGTGTCCTCGACCCGCAGATTTCCCTTCAGGCGCTGGGCCACCGCCTGCAGCAGCTCGTCGCCCGCGGCGTGTCCCAGGCTGTCGTTGATCGTCTTGAAGTCGTCCAGGTCCATGAACAGGACGCCGGTCGAGTCGGGGTTGTCGCGGCGGGAGAGGGCATGGCCGACGCGGTCCACGAACAGGGCCCGGTTGGCGAGCGTGGTCAGCGGATCATGGAGCGCCTCGTGCTTCAGCTGCTCCTCGAGGGCGCGCCGCTCGGTCACGTCGCGGCAGTTGATGACGATGCCGGACACGGCCGGGTCGTCCAGGAGGTTCTTGGCGGTGGCGTCCAGGATGCGCCACGATCCGTCGGCATGCCGGGTCCGGAGCTCCAGCGTGCGCTCGGCACCGGGGAGCGCCGAGAGCTCCTTGAGCACCGTGCGGAAGTACTCCGCGTCGTGTGGATGGGCCATTACGCCGACGGGATGCCCCAGGCGGCTGCTGGGGCTGTGGCCCAGCACCCGCTCCACGGCCGGGCTCTGGTACGCGATCCGGCCGTCGCGGCCTACGATCATGACCACGTCGGTGGAGTTGGTGACGAGGGTGCGGAAGCGGCGTTCGCTGGCCTCCAGCTCGCCGTGCAGGGTCCGTTCGCGGGACGCGGCCGCCTGGGCCTCGCCCACAATCCGGTCCCGCTCCCGAAGCAGGACCGTCTGGCGCAGGACGCATAGGATCAGGACCGCGGCTACAGCCCCGGCGACGGCCGAGCTGACCTGGGCCTGCAATTCGGGGCGCAGGAGCTCGTTCGCCACCCACAGGAGGGGGGAGAGCGCCGCGGCGAGCAGGGGGAGGGCCTCGCGGACCTGGAGCGCTCGCCGACGGTAGCGTTCACTGAGGTCGGGAGCCCGCGTCCAGGTGGCACCGCCATAGCCGGTGACGATGGTGCCCATGGCCGCGGCGGCGAGCCCGGCGCTCCAGCGCGTGGGCTCCGGATCGCTCAACCACGATGCCAAACCGACTCCTGCGATGGTCAGTCCCGCGACCGCGGATACCCACCCGCCCAGGCTCCGCACCGGGGCGAGGGCCAGGTTGAGCACGGCCGTGGCGCCCACCATCCCGAAGAACAGTGCCGCGAACATGAGGGCGTAGACCTGGTTCGGGCTGCCCATGCCCGACCCGCCAAGCACGAGCAGGGCGCCCGCGGCGACCGCCGCAAAGACGATCGACGAGTCGAGGTAGATGGCCGAGGCCTGGATCCCGACCAGCCGGCCGCGGACCGCGGCGCGCCAGCAGAGTGCGCAGGCGGCCCCGAACACGATCGTGAGGGGCTGACCCAGGAGAGAGCCGACGTGGGTCTGAAACACGCCCTCGAGCAGCGCCAGGACCTGGAGGACCCACCACAGGCTGGCGGCGACGAGAACCGCGCTGCGGAACGGGCGATCCTCGTCGGAGGCCATGCGACGGCCCTCGATCACGACAAGGAGGACAAGACCCGCGGAGATGGCAAGGGTGGCCAGGTTCCACCACGCAAAGACCTGGCCCAATCCCTGCCAGCCGGCGAACGCCAGCGCGCCGACGATGAGGGCCGCGAGGAGCGCCCGGCGCTTCACCGCTCCGGGGCGCGCGAGCACGGCGGCGGCGGGCTCCGACGTCGGCACCGCAGGCGCCGGCCGGGCCGCCGTCCGCTCGGGACGGAGCACCCCGGGTCGGGCGGTCATTCGCGAGTGAGGCTACGAGCGGAGGGTACCGACGGCCATGACCCGTTAGAACCATCGGGTCATGCCGGGTTCCACGCCGGTGACCGCCCGATGCCCACCGGGCCGGCAAGTACCATGACCCCCCGTGCCTGCCACCCGAGACGACTTCGTCCACCTCCACGTCCACTCGGAATTCAGCCTGCTCGACGGCCTGTCCCGGCTCCCCGAGCTCACGAACCGCGTGGCCGAGCTCGGCATGCCGGCGGTGGCCCTCACCGATCACGGGGCGCTGTACGGGGCCATCGCCTTCTCGCAGGCCGCCGCCGCAGCCGGGGTGAAGCCGATCATCGGCGTCGAAGCGTACGTCGCGCCCAGGCGCCACACCGATCGCGAAGGCAAGACCGATGCCGACTACTACCACCTGATCCTGCTGGCCAAGAACCAGGTCGGCTACCGCAACCTGCTGAGCCTGGTCACGACGGCCCATCTGGACGGCTACTACTACAAGCCCCGCATCGACCGCGACCTGCTGGCCGCCCACAGCGAGGGGCTGATCGCGACCAGCGCGTGCCTGGGTGGAGAGGTCCTTCGCCGCCTGGCCGAGGGAAACGAGCCGGCGGCCATGCAGGTCGCCGACGACTATCGGTCCATCCTGGGCGACGGGAACTACTTCATCGAGATCCAGGACGCCGGAGTCGCCGAGCAGACCCGCCTGAACCAGCAGCTGGTCGAGCTGGCGCGCCGGATGAATATCCCGCTCCTCGCCACCAACGACACCCATTACACCCTGCCGACGCAGGCCGAAGCGCACGACCTGCTCCTGTGCATCCAGACCGGCGCCAACCTCGACACCCCGAATCGGCTTCGGTTCGACACGAACGAGTTCTTCGTGAAGTCACCAGACGAGATGCGCCGCCTGTTCAACGGCGAGCTGCCCGACGCCATGGACAACACGCTGCGGGTGGCCGAGATGGTCGATCTGCAGCTCGCGTTCGACCGATTGCGCCTGCCGGACTATCCAGTCCCCGATGGCGAGACGGCGGAGAGCTGGCTCCGGCGCGAGTGCGAACGCGGCCTCGCCGAGCGCTACCCGGAGGTCACCCCGGAGATCCGTCATCGCCTCGAGTACGAGCTCAACACGATCGACCGGATGGGGTACTCGGGCTACTTCCTGATCGTGGCCGACTTCACCCGATTCGCCCGCGAGCAGGGGATCTTCACCACCTGCCGGGGATCGGCACCGGGCAGCATCGTGACCTACTCGCTCGGCATCACGCCGGTCGACCCCCTGGCCTACGGGTTGCCCTTCGAGCGCTTCCTGAACCCCGACCGGGTGACCCTGCCGGACATCGACATCGACTTCCAGGACAGCCGCCGGGGCGAGGTCATCGAGTACGTCACCCACAAGTACGGCGCCGACCGGGTGGCCCAGATCATCACGTTCGGCACGCTCGGGGCCAAGGCCGCGATCCGCGACACCGCGCGGGCCATGGGCCTCACCTATGCCGAGGCGGACCGGGTGGCGAAGGCGGTCCCCAACGAGCTGAACATCAGCCTCGAGCGGGCGGTCGAGACCAGTCCCCAGCTGCGCGAGCAGATGGCCGCCGACGAGCGGGTGGACCGGTTGATCGGGGCAGCCCGACAGCTGGAAGGGGTGGCGCGCCACGCGTCGACCCATGCCGCGGGCATCGTCATCAGTCGGGAGCCGTTGACCGAGATCATGCCCCTCCAGCGGGCGACGGACGGTGAGACGGTCATGACCCAGTTCGAGATGCACGCCTGCGAGGCGCTGGGCCTGCTGAAATTCGACTTCCTGGGGCTGATCAACCTCACCATCCTGGCTGATGCGGTCGAGCTCATCCGCCGCCACCGGGGAGTGGAGATCGACGTCAATCGCCTGCCGCTGGACGACACGAAGACCTTCGAGCTCCTCTCGACCGGGGAGACGACCGGCATCTTCCAGCTCGAGGGCTCGGGGATGCGTCGCTACGTGAAGGACCTTCGGCCGACCGAGCTGCGCGACATCGCGGCCATGGTCGCCCTGTTCCGCCCGGGCCCCATGGCCAACATCCCGGCCTACATCCGTCGCAAGCACGGCGACGAGCCGGTGACGTATCTCCACCCGTCGCTCGAACCGGCTCTCCACGACACGTACGGGATCTTCGTGTACCAGGAGGACATCATGACCGCGGCCATCGCCATGGCCGACTACACCGGTCCCGAAGCGGACAACCTGTGCTACGCCATCCGCAAGAAGAACGCGAAGGTCCTCCGCGAGCACGAGGCCAAGTTCAAGGCCGGCGCCAAGAAGAAGGGCATCCCGCCGGGGGTGGTGGACCAGGTCTTCGCCGCCTTCGAGCCGTTCGCGCGCTACGGCTTCAACAAGGCCCACGCCACGTGCTACGGGCTCATCGCGTACCAGACCGCGTACCTGAAGGCGAACTATCCGGTGGAGTTCATGACCGCGGTCTTCAACGGGTTCCGCGAGCGGTCGGAGAAGGTCGCCGCAGTGGTGGCCGAGTGCCGACGTCTGGGGATCGAGGTCCGTCCGCCGGACGTGCAGCGCTCGGCTGCCCTGTTCGAGGTCGAAACCGATCCCGACGGCACGCGTGCCATCCGGTTCGGGCTTGCCGCCGTGAAAAACGTGGGTGAATCGGCCGTGGATTCCTTGGTGGCGGCCCGCACCGCGGACGACGGCGGTCCGTTCTCCTCGCTCGACGACCTGTGCCGGCGAGTCGATCCGCAGCGCATCAACAAGCGCGTGGTCGAATCCCTGATCAAGGTCAATGCCCTGGCCTCGCTCGGGCCGATGGCCGCGCTGCTCGACCGGCTGGACAGCGCCATGGATGCGGCGGCGCGTCACCACCGGGACGTGGCTGCCGGCCAGTCGACTCTGTTCGACCTGTTCGCCGTGCCCATGGCCACCGATGGCGGTGCGATCGACGGCGGGGGACTCGACGGCGGCGCGGGAGGGACCGATGCTGGCCGCGGCGAGATCTCGCGTCGCGAGCGCCTGCGCTGGGAGAAGGAGCTCCTGGGCCTGTACCTGACCGAGCACCCGCTGGGTGACATCGCGGACCAGCTCCCGGACTTCGTCACCGCCTACACCGGGGACCTGGCGGAGGAATCCGACCAGGCGCGCGTCACCCTGGGCGGGATCATCCAGGGCACCCGTCGGGTGATCACCCGGGCGGGCTCGACCATGCTCGTCGTCCAGCTCGAAGACCTCCAGGGCAGCCTCGAGGTCGTGGTCTTCCCCAAGGTCTTCACCGATACGGTCAACGCCTGGACCGAGGACTCGGTCGTGCTGGTCAGCGGCCGGGTCGACCATCGGGACGAAGAGGCCAAGCTGCTGTGCGAGACGGTCATGGCCTGGGACGACGCCCAGCGCATGGGCGCGGCGGCATTCGGCACGGAGCGGGACCGGATCCTTCGGTCGCGCGGCCCGCGCAACGGGGGATCGGCCACCATCGCCAACCAACCCCTGCGCGTCAACGGCAGTTCCGCCCCTCCCGACAGAGCCGGTGGCCCGCCCACGCGGCGCGGAGCCGCCGCCAGCGGACACCGAGGAGGCCGCAGCTCCCCAGGGAGCGGTGCCCATCCCCGCAGTGGCCGAGGGTGCGGCCGGCTCGCTGTGGATCTCGTTCGGTCCGGACCTGGCGGCCGACACCCTGCTCGACGCGATCGAGTCGGTGACGGCCATCGTCCGCCAACGTCCCGGTGCCCTGCCCGTCGTGCTGGCCGTCCCGGTCGCGGGTGCCACACGGCAGGTCCGCCTTCCGCAGGCCACCGCCTGGGACGAGGACCTGGAAGCGGTTCTGCGCCGCGAGGTCCCGGTCGAGCTGACGGTTGAACGCCGCCCGGATTCGGCCAGGCCGGCGGTCTCGTCCGGCGCGTAACGCGGCACGCGCTGCACCACCGCGGGGGCTTCTATTCAGAAGGGTCCGGCGACTATCATCCGCCGCGTGGCATCGCCCGGGACTTCGACTCTCGACGGGAAAGCGCTGACCGCCGCCGTCCTGCGCCACCTCCGCGCCGCGCCGAACCAGGAGCGAGACCTGGCCAGCCTCGCGGCGGACTTGGCCATCGATCCGATCGAGCTGCAGCTCGTGGTCGAACGCCTCCACCGGCGCGCGCTGCTGATCGCCCCGTTCATCGAGCCGGGGCGCGCCGGAGGGGCGAAGCTGACCGAGGTCGGCCTCAGGTGGCTCGTGGATCGTGAGGGTGGCACCCCCCGGGATACCCCGGTCGCGCTGAGGCCAGCCACATCGCGGGTGCGCGCGGAAGCGGAGGCCGCGCGGCTTCCGCGAGCTGACGTCTACGGGGTCCGGCCGTGACAACAACTCCGCGCAGCCCCGCCGCTACCGCCTTCCAGGTGGGACTGGTCCTCATCGGTCTGGTGATCCTGGTGGCGGTGGGCTGGATCATCCGGGGGCTCCTGATCCAAATGTTCATGGCCGTGGTCCTCGCGGCCGGCCTCCTGAGCCCGGTGCGGGCCCTCGAGCGGCGCATGGCCCGGGGGGCGGCCATTGCCATCGTGCTCCTGGCCCTCATCGGCGCGGTTGTGCTGTTGCTGATCGTGGTCGTCCCCCCGCTTCTCAGCCAGATCGGCCAGTTCGTCCGGCAGCTGCCGGACCTGATCGCGAATCTCGAGGTCACGCTGGCCGGCATCGTGGGGCAGGACACGGTGGATTCGTGGACTGGCGGTGAGCCACCGGCACCGCCGTCCTTCGGGACCCTCTTCGCGATCGGGGCCGGTCTCTTCAACTTCGGCTTCCTGGTGATCACCACGCTCATTTTCACGGCCATGCTGCTGGGCACCCGCGAACAGATCGGCCGCTGGCTGGCGAGTTTCCTGCCCGGCCCCGAGCGCCCACGCGCCCTCGAGCTCGGCATGCAGGCCGTGAACAAGCTCGGCGGCTACCTGCGTGGCCTGCTGGGGACGATGACCTACGAAGGCATCGGCGTGGCCATCGGCGCCTACGTGCTGGGCATGCCCATGGCCCTCGCCCTGGGAGGGATCACGTTCCTCGCCGCCGCCATCCCGTACATCGGCACCCTGCTCATGGTCGTCCCCGCGTTCATCATCGGTCTCACCGTCTCGCCCACGGCGGCCGTGCTGATCGTGGTCTGGATCATCATCCTGGAGCAGCTCGAGGGCCTGGTGGTGACGCCGCTGATCCAGAGCCACGCCGTCGAGATCTCGCCGCTGGCGGTCATGTTCGCGGTGCTCGCCGGCTTTACCCTGGCCGGCATCGTCGGCGGTCTGCTCGCGATCCCGGTCGTGGCGATCATCGACGTCGTTCTGACCGGTGTTGTCTTCCCGCTCCAGGCCGAACGGGGAGCCAAATCGGATCTCGCCCCGGCAGTCGAGGCCGCCCCCGGGGACACCTGATCGTCACTCCCGTCATCGAGGGTCTGTGGCCGTGACTGCTCGCTTCAAGCGTGCCATTACCGGGCTCCGCCACCGGATCGCGCCGGAGGGGTCAGGGGCCGACATCTCGGCCGACATGGCGCGCGAACTTCCCCCGGCACCGGAATACGTCCCGGCTGAGCCCGTGGGCCCGGTCGGCGTCGCGGTCCGGGTCATCGCGGTGGCCATCGTGGCCGGCATTCTGCTGGCCATCACCTGGCTGCTGCGGGGGATGGTTTTGAACGTCTTCCTGGCCCTCCTGTTCGCTGCTGGGTTGCTGCCCGGCGCCCGTCGCCTGGAGCGCCGCTTCTCTCGTCCAATTGCCGCCATCTTGATCAACGTCATCGTGGTGGGGGCCGTGGTCATTCTCGTGCTGCTCGCCGCACGGCCGGTCCTGGCCGCGATAGGAGCGTTCGTGGCCGCCGTCCCGGCCCTGGTCGAGAGCGTCCGAGCATGGCTGGAGGGGCTCATCGGCACGGAGGCCTTCAACCAGCTGTTCCCGGAGTCCGAGAGTGCCTCGATTCCGTTTGGCGGGCTGCTGGGGCTCACCGTATCCACGATCGCGGTCATTGCGAGCGTCGTGGTCATCGTCATCATTGAGGTCTTCCTGTTGATCGAGCGCACCAGCCTGCTGAACGGCGTGATCGAGTTCATGGACAGCGAGGATCGGCCCGCAGCGCGGTACATCCTGCGCCAGGGGGTCGACAGCCTGGGCAGCTATCTCCGGGGGCTGCTCGTGTCCATGGGATTCATCGGCGTTGCCACTGGGATCGGGATGTTGCTCATCGGGATCCCGTATGCCCTGCCCATGAGCCTCGTCGCGTTCTTCACGGCGGCGATCCCGTACATCGGCGGTCTCTTCGCCCTTATCCCCATCCTGCTGATCGCGGCGGTCGAATCCGGCCCGGCGGCCGTCGTCCTGATGATCGTTTGGCAAGTCGTCATCCAGCAGATCGAGGGAACCTTCGTCACACCCATGGTCCAGGGCAAGGCGGTCAGCGTCTCGCCGCTCGTGGTCATGCTGGGGGTCACCGCCGGGATCACGCTGGGTGGCCTGGTGGGCGGCATCATCGCCATCCCCATCGCCGCCCTGGTTGGCGTGGGGCTCCGCGGCGTGGTCATCCCCATGCGACGGCGGGCCGAGGCGCGCGAGCAGGCGCGGCGGGAGGCATACCTGGCGGCTCGCGCTGCCGCGTCCCCATCCGGCACGGCTGATGCCGCCTCGGGCTAGTCGGTCAGGAACCGGCGCAGGAACTGCCGGGTCCGCTCGTCCTCCGGGTCGTTGAGAACCTTCTCGGGCGGCCCTTCCTCCACGATCCGCCCCTCCTGGAGGAACACGACGCGGTCCGCCGCCTCCCGGGCGAAGTGCAGCTCGTGGGTGACCACGATCATGGTGGCGCCCTCGTGGGCGAGGTCCTCCATGACCTTGAGCACCTCACCGATGAGCTCCGGATCGAGCGCGCTGGTCGGCTCGTCGAAGAGGAGCACCTTGGGCTCCATGCACAACGCTCGGGCGATCGCCACCCGCTGCTTCTGACCGCCCGACAGGCGAGCCGGATACTCGTCCCGCTTGTCCGCCAACCCGACCTTGCCCAGGAATGACTCCGCTCGCTCGGTGGCCTCGGCTTTCGGGACGCTCAGCACGTTGGTTGGCGCCTCGATGAGGTTCTGGAGGACGGACATGTGGGGGAACAGGTTGAAGTCCTGGAACACCATTCCGGAGCGGATGCGGATCTGGCGGATCTGCTCCAGGTGGGCCCGCGAGCGTGCGTGGAGCGGATCGCCAACGACCTTGACGCCGTCGATTTCGATGGAGCCCACCGTTGGCTCCTCCAGGAAGTTCACGCACCGGAGAAACGTCGTCTTGCCGCTGCCGGATCGGCCGATGAGCATGACGGCCTCCCGCTGACGGACCTCGAGGTCCACACCGCGCAGGACGTGGTTGTCGCCAAAGTACTTCTCGATCCCGATGGCTCGGACGATTGGCTCGCCCAGGCGGCTCGTGTCGATCGGGTGGCTGATGATCGATGCGGAGCCCGTCATCGGTCACCTCGCGCCATGCGTCGCTCGAGGCGATCCTGGAATGCGCTGAAGATCATGGTCAGCCCCCAGTACACCGCGGCAGCGATGAGGAGCGCCTCCAGGCTGGAGAGCTCTCTTCGCCCGATCGTAGAGGCCCGCCACAGGAGCTCCTGGACGCCGAGCACGTATACCAGCGAGCTGTCCTTGATCATCGACACGAAGTCGTTACCGATGGCCGGGATGACGATCCGGAACGCCTGCGGCAGCACGACCCGCTGCATGATCTTCCGCTCCGGCATGCCGAGCGCCAGCGCGGCTTCTCGCTGGCCCTTGGGGACGGCCTGGATCCCGGCCCGGAAGATTTCGGTCATGTACGCGCCGTAATTGAACGCGAGAGCCGCGACGCCCCCGACCAGGACCGGGAGGAGGATGCCGAGCTGGGGCAGCGCGAGGTACACGAAGAAGATCTGGACCAGGAGCGGGGTCCCCCGGACGAGGGAGACGTACAACGAGGCAACCCCGTTGATGACCGGGTTTTTCGACAACCGCCCGAGGGCTCCGAGCAGCGCCAGACCGACAGCGATCGTGATCGACGTCAGCGAGATCAAGATCGTGATCCCGGCGCCGCCAATGATGTACGGGCCCGCGGACGCGATGAAGTCGGCGTTGATGTTGCCCGTGGCCCACAGGGAAATCAGGAGCGTCCCGACAAGGGCGGCCCACGTCAGTGCGAACCAGATCCGGAACGAAAGCTTGCTCCGTCGTTGGGCTTCCTTGACCTGTTCGAGGATGGGGGTCGTTCCGGGCAGAGGTGGAGCGGCGGCGGTCATGCGAACTCCTTACGAAACGGCGAACGGGGACGCTTGCGCGTCCCCGTTCGGTTGGTTGCTGGGCAGTCCGGCGGCCTAGTCGGCTTTCACCGTGAGGTCGATGCCGTCGTACCACTTCTTGCTGAGCTCGGTCAGCTTTCCATCGTCGTGCATCTCGTTGACGATCCGGTCCAGCTCGTCCTGCAACCCCGATTCCACGGCGGCTGACGCCTTGTCCGTGGCCGCCGCGAGCGGCTCGTAGAAGACCGGGTCCCCGACGAGGACGATGGGCACCCCATCGCCAATGGCCTGCGCTACCGTCGTCGACGAGCTCAGCCAGCCGTCGAAGTCGTTCCGGCCGGCATTGATTGCCTCCGCGCACAGCGCGTCGGTCTCGAGGGCGACGGCCTCCGCACCCTCCGGGACCGGAGCTGATCCGGAACCATCGCCGAGGGCGAGATCGCCATTGATCCAGTCGAAGTACGTCGTCGCCGCACCGACGCAGATCTTCTTGCCGGCGAAGTCATCGATGGTGGTGATCCCCGATGCCTCGGTGGCGGCCAGCTGAGCCGGCGTGTAGTAGTACGGCGCGGTGAAGTTGAGGACCTCCTTGCGAGACTCCGTGACCGTAATCGAGCCCACACTCAAGTCCCACTGCCCGTTCCAACCCCCGGCCTGGACGAGGTCGAAGGTCGGGGTCTGGAACTCCACGTCGACGCCGAGCCGGTCAGCAATCTCCTTCGAGACGTCGATGTCGAAACCTTCAAATTCGCCCTGGTCGTTCAAGAACGATTGCGGAGCATAGTTGGCGTCTGTTGACACCCGGATGGTGCCGCTGGACGTGATCGACTCGAGATCGCCGCCCTGCTGTTGGCAGGCCGTGACAACGATCATCGCACCGACCAGCAGCGCACCGCGTCCTAGAAGCCGCATCGGGTCTCCTCCGTTGGGCGCGAGCAAGGAACCCTCCGAGCGCGTTCCTCATGGGCCGCGCGCCTGTGCCATGGTTGTAACACCGCGGCGCGCTCCGCCGCAAGACCATCAGCCATGGCCATGTCCATTGAGCGTCGTGCGAGGCGGCTGCTAGCATCCGATCGATGCCCGCTTCCCCGTCGCGACGCCCGCTGCTGCTCTTCGGCCTGCTGGTCGTGGTGGGAATCGCGGTCTGGGCGGCGGCCACGGTCCTCATCGAGCCTGACCACACGTTCGTCAGCGAGGAGTCGTGTCCGAACAGCGCCTTCTCGTGCGTCATCCTCAACGTGCCGCGCGACCACTTCGGCGGGGACGGGACGGAGTGGCAGGTCACGTTCGCTCTACGGTTGGCGGACGTGTCGCCGCGCAAGGGGGTCATCGTGATCGCGGTGGGCGGCCCGGGCCAAGCTGGCGTCCCGTCCGCGGATTCGTACACCGACTACTTCCCGTCCGAGGTGACCGCGGCCTACGACATCGTGTTCTTCGATCAGCGCGGGGTCGGCACGTCCCAGGCGCTGCAGTGCCCGAACGCCGCCCTGGCGTGGTACGCCGTGGATGCCTCGCCCACCGGCCCGGACGCCGACACGCAGGCGTACGCGGCGGCCTCGGACCAGTTCGTTACCGATTGCGTGGCGGAGACCGGGGTCCCGGCCGACGAGTTCCAGTACTACTCCACCAAGCAGGCCGTGGAGGACCTGGAAGCGTTTCGGGCCTGGAACGGCACCGACACGCTGGTCCTGTACGGGGAGAGCTATGGCACGCAGTTCGTCCAGGAGTACGCCGCGGCCCACGCCGACCACGTCCAGGCGCTGATCGTGGACGGACCGGTGGATCTCACCAGGCAGGGAACCGACTATTACACCGAGACCGCGGCGACCGCGGCCGACGTCCTGGGGCTGGTCCTCGACGACTGCACCGATGACCCCCATTGCGCGGCCGATGTCGAGGGTGGTGATGCCGGCGCGGCCTACGACGCGCTCGCCGCCCAGCTGCGCTCCGGCCCGGTCTCGTTTGAGTTCGTGACCTCCACCGGCGACGCGGAGCATCGGGAGCTCACCCTGAACGATCTCGAGTCCGCCACGGACTACGCGCTCTCACCGTCCGCCGACCGGATGTACCTGCAGCGGGCTATCGCACAAGCCTCGCGTGGCGAGCTCCAGCCCCTGGCCCACATGCTCTACTCCTCGTTCGGCCAGGACCCGGACTCCCTGGCGGCGATCCCCGACCCGACCTGGTCCGACGCGATGTACTTCGCGGTGGATTGCGGCGACTACGCGTACGGCAGTGGCTCGGCAGCCGAGCGGGCGGATGCGTACGTCGCGGCGGGCAAGGCTGCCGGGGTCGATGACCTGCGACTGGGGAGCGGCTACTACATCGACTTCCCCTGCGCCTGGTGGCCGGCCCACGGACCCCAGGAACGGCCGGCGTACCTGACCGACCACGACTATCCGTTCTTCGTGCTCGGCGCGACGTGGGACCCGTACACCCCCTTCCCGAACGCCGAGCGGCTGGCCGAGAACATCCCCGATGCCTACCTCATCGTCCAGCCGGGTGGCCCACACGTCATCTACCTGCGCGGCGAGTCCTGCCCCGACGACGACATCACCGCCTACCTGCTGGACGGGACCCTGCCCGCGAGCCATCGGATCGACTGCGACTTCCTCGGAGCCGATGACTACGTCCCGATCCCGGCCGAGGACGTGAGCGACTACGGATCCACCCGGGCCGCGCTGGGCGCGGTGGATGACGAGATCAACACGAACACGGAGTGGGAATACTGGGACGGCGAGCACATCCTCCAGGTGGGCTGCATGAAGGGCGGGACCATCTCCTACGAGGCGAATGCGCAGGGGTACGGAGTGACGCTCGACGACTGCGCGTTCTCCGATGGGCTGGCCCTGACCGGCTCGGCCGAGATCGCGGATGACGGCACGTTCACTCTCGACGCGACGACCGATGACGGCTCGCACCTGACCTATCGCCGTGACGCGGAAGGCGACCGCATCTCGACCGGGGAGCTGGACTCGTGAGCGCGGCCCCGCCGGCCACGACCCCGCTGTCTCAGGCGGCCACCCTGCCGGCCCGCTTCTACCTCGATCCGGCCGTGTTCGAGGCCGAGCGCGATGCGGTCTTTGGCCGGACCTGGCAGCTCGTGGCCCGCGGCGAGGACCTGACCCGGGTGGGCGATTTCGTGCCGGCCACGATCCTCGACGAGCCGATCGTGATCACGCGCGGCCTTGAGGGCGAGCTCCGCGGCTTCTTCAACGTGTGCCGCCATCGGGCGGGACAGGTGGCCTTGGCCAAGGGCAACCGAAAGAGCCTCCAGTGCCGCTATCACGGGTGGACCTACGGCCTCGATGGCAGCCTGCGGGCGTGCCCCGAGATGGACGCCACGGAGAACTTCCGGAAGGAGGACTTCGGCCTCGTCCCGGTGCGAGTGGACCAGTGGGGTCCGTTCGTGTTCGCCAATCTCGACGCCGACGCCCCGCCCCTGGCCGAGTTCCTGGGCGCCATCCCGGGCGAGGTGGCGGCCGCCGGCTTCAAACTCGACCACATGCGGTTGGTCGAGCGGCGCGAGTACGTCATCGACTGCAACTGGAAGGTCTACGTCGACAACTACCTCGAGGGCTACCACCTGCCCATCGCCCACCCGCAGCTGTACCGCGAGCTGGACTACGACGCCTACCGGGTCGAGGAGTTCCGCTACTACTCCAAGCAGCACGCCCCGGTCCGCGAGCTCAAACCCGGCGAGGAGCTGGGCCGCGACCGGCGGTTCATGCGCACCGCCGACGGGGAGGAGAACGCCCTGTACTACTGGGTCTTCCCGAACACGATGTTCAACATTTACCCCGACAACCTGTCGTCGAACGTGATCCTCCCCCTGGGCCACGACCGCACGCTGACCATCTTCGAGTGGTTCTTCGCCGAGCCCGGAACCGGCCTCGGCTGGGAGTCCATGCAGCAGGGGATTGCCTTCTCGGACGAGATCCAGCAGGAGGACATCGTCCTGTGCGAGCAGGTCCAGCGCGGGCTGCGCTCGCGCGCCTACGACACCGGCCGATTCAGCGCCCTGCGCGAGAACGGCGTCTACCACTTCCAGAACCTGGTCCGCGAATTCCTGAACGAGGAGGCAGACCAATGACCGCGGACGGCAGGCTCATGACCTACGACGATTTCGTTGTCCTGGCCCGACGGTTCGAAGGGCGGCCGATGGAGACGGTGACGGGCAAGCCATTCACGGTTGGCATCGCGCGCACGGGCGAGATCTTCTTCACCCCGGCGTCGTCCGGTTGGGGCCAGAGCGACGGCCGCAGGGCCGGCGAGCGGTTTGTCGAGCGCTACAACCAGATCGGCAGCCTCCGGCCGAGCGACTATGCCGATGTGAGCCGCAATGCGTCGTACTTCATCGGTCTGTTGCTGGCAGCCGAGGCGGGTGCGCGATGAGCGCGGTGCGACGAACCGACGGGCGGCTGACCGTCGCCCTCATCAGCGAGGTCTTCTGGGAGCCGGACGGCCTCGGCCGTCTCGACGAGCGCCTCGATGAAGCCGCGCGGCGTGGCGCGGATGTCGCCCTGCTCCCCGAGCTGCCGCTCCATCCGTGGAGCCCGGCCACCACCACCTCGGTCGAGGACGAGGCGGAGCCCATGGGCGGGCCGCGCATGACGGCCCAGGCCGCCGCCGCGCGCCGCGCCGGCATCGGTCTGGTAGGCGGGATCATCCACCGCGACGACGCGGGTCGACGGACGAGCCGCGCCCTCGTATTCGATGCGGCGGGGGAGCTCGTTTCGACCTACGAGAAGATCCACCTCCCCGAGGAGCCCGGGTTCTGGGAGACGAGCCACTACCAGCCGGGCACGACCGTGGCGCGGCCGATCGACGCCTTCGGGATGCCGTTCGGGGTCCAGATCTGCTCGGACACCAATCGGCCGGAGGGCTCGCATTTGCTGGGAGCGCTGGGCGCGGAGGCCGTCCTCATTCCGCGGGCCTCGGAGGAAGCCACCTACCAGCGCTGGAAGGTCGTGTTCCGGGCCAACGCCATGACCTCGTCCGCGTATGTCCTGTCGGTCAACCGCCCATACCCCGAGAAGGGGGTGCTCCTGGGCGGCCCGTCGGTCGCCATCGACCCGAGCGGCTATGCGCTGGTCGAGACCACGGACCGATTGGCCCTGGTCACGCTCGAGTCCTCGGTCATCGCCACGGCGCGGGTCGCCTACCCGGGCTATCTGCCCATTCGAGCGGACCTGTATGCCGATGCCTGGGAGGACGTCGCCAAGGCGAAGAAGGCCGCTACTCGGCCAGGATGAACCGGCCCTCGGCCAGGAGCTCGGACCCGCGGTAGACCCGCATCACGAAGGTGCCCGCGCCCAGGGCTTCGAGCAGCGAGTTGGTAGGCACCGTGAACCCGTCCACCGTGGCGTTGGGATCCACGGTCAGGGTGTTCTCCGCCGCGCTGATGACCTCCGTCTCGGTCCCGTCATCGTTGATCTTGATGACCCCCTCGCCGATCTGGGTGACGCCGAACGGCGCGGTCAGCTCGATCGAGTGGGCGAAGGTCGTGCCAGCCGTGAACGTGTCACTGGGATTGGTGACCCGCTGCGTTTCCGCGTTGAGCCCCAGGCCGAATGTCAGCGTCCCGGGCAGCACGGGCGCCGCCGTGGCGGATGGATTGGGCGTGAATCCGCTCGCGTTGGGCGTGAACTGGGGGGTCGGCTCCGGGGTGGCGGTCGCGATCGGGGTGGGCGTGGTCTCGGCGATCGGGGGCGGGGCCGGCGGCAGCAGACCGCCCAGGATGACCCCGATCAGGATGCCCACCACGATCGTCCCCAGCGCTCCGCCGATGGCGATGAGCGACCCCTGCGATACGGACAACGGCCCGGCGGTCAGGGTGGCCTGCTCGGTCACGGGCGCCCGCAAGGGGGCGCCGCACGATCGACAAACCTGGGCCCACGCCGGGTTGGCATGCCCGCAGTTGGCGCACTCCAGCGCGTCGTTGGCCATCGGCGGGGAGCCTAGCACGCGGACGATCGGCTAGGCCCGGACCTCCTCGCGCATGAATCGGATGTAGGCGTACGCGAAGCACAGGACCGTGATGGCCACCATGGCCACCACGTGCGGCCAGACCAGCAGCAGGCTCTGGTCGAGTGACAGAAGGGTCGGAATCTGTTGCTGCGCTTGGTCCAGCTGCCCCAGCGTGGCCGGAACCGACGTCTGGGTGACCGATGGGTTGAGCAGGACGGTCGAGGCCTCGGTGTACAGCGTGGGCGGTAGCAATCGGTTGAGGAACGCGTACCACTGGTAGCTCGCCAGTTGGTCGGCGGCGGGGAGGCTGCTGTCGATGGGCGCAAAGATGGCCAGCACCAGGTTCAGGAGGAACTTCCCGAACAGGGCGACCAGCAGCCATACCCCAAATCCCACCAGGGCGGCCGTCGCGGCGCGCCGGAAGAGCACGGACAGCAGCGTTCCGAACGCCAGCCACATGGCGACGTACAGGATGGTGATCGCGATCCAGACCAGGAGCCTGAGTATTTCGGCCGCCGATGGGGTCAGCCCCAGGCGCAGGATGCCGATGCCCGACACGATCGTGATGACCGACACGAGCACGATCGAGATGGTGAGCAGCGCGGCGCCGAACTTGCCGTTGATGATCGCGTCGCGGTGGATGGGCTGGGCCACCAGTCGCGGCAAGGTGCCCAGCGCCCGCTCGCCGTTCACTGCGTCGAACGCGAAGGCGATACCGAGCAGGGGAGCGGTCAGGCCCACGAAGGCAGCCACCGTGAAGTCCAGCCCGAAGATCGACACGTCCTGGGGACCCACGATGAACAGCGCGATGAACACGGCCTGCGCGCCGCTGACGTCCTCGGCCAGGGAGCGGATGCGCTCGGCCGCGAGGAACAGGGGGATGGCGGCAGCCAGGCCCAGGATCAGGAACAGGACGACGAATCGGACGCTCAGCAACTGGTCGGCGAACTCCTTCGCGGCGACGACCATCCAGCCCGAGCTGGGCGGCGCCTGGTCCGCGCGGCTGTCGTCCACTGGAGCGGGAACGGTCGTGACGGTCATGCCGCGAGGCCCTCGGCATGGAGCGCGTTGCGGTAGATCTCGTCGAGCGAGGAATTGACCGAGCGAATCGCGGTCAGGCCCAGCTGTCCCGAGGCCGCCGCGGCGAGGACTGCCTCGCGAACCTGGCGGCCGGCATCAGCCGGCGAAACGGTGAGGCCCCACGCATCATCGAGCGTTTCGCCGGGCTCCACGTCGGTGACGTTCGGAATGGCGGCCAGGGTGGCACGGATGCGCTCCGTGGCTTCGCTCGTCGTGCCCTCGAAGCTGACTTCCACCCGCGACCGATCGGCGCCGAACTGGGTGGCGAGCTCGGGAACCGTCCCCAGCCCGATCATCCGTCCGGCGGCAAAGATCCCCACCCGGTCACAGACCGATTGGACCTGGACCAGCAGGTGGCTGCACAGGAGGACCGTCACGCCCCGCTCATCCACGAGGTCGCGGAGGAGGCCCAGGATGCCCACCACGCCGATCGGATCGATGGCGGTGGTCGGCTCGTCCAGGATCAGGATCTCCGGATCCTTGAGGAGCGCATCGGCAATGCCCAGCCGCTGGAGCATGCCCCGCGAGTACGTGCCGGACGGCGTGTCGATCCGGTCGGACAGCTCGACCGCATCCGCGACGCGCTGGATCTGCTCCTCGGCGCTTTCCCCGCGAAGCCCGTTGAGCCGGGCGGTGTAGCGCAGGTTCTGGCGCCCGGTCAGGTCGCCGTAGAAGCCCACCGAGTCGGGCAGGTAGCCGACTCGTCGCTTCACCTGGAGGGACTCGTGGGTCGGATCGAAGCCCAGGACCCGTGCCGTGCCATCGGTCGGCTCGGTCAGGCCCAGGAGCATGAGGATGGTGGTCGTCTTGCCGGCCCCGTTCTGGCCCAGCAGGCCGAAGATCTCGCCCCGGTTGAGCTCGAGGTCGAGCGAGTCAACCGCGGTCAGATCCCCGTAGACCTTGGTCAGGCCCTCCGTGACGATGGGGGCGGCGGACGCCGAGCCGGCGGTCACCGTCGACCGTAGGTCCGGAAGACCCACCACAGGCCGGCCAGGACGGCCACGATCAGGGCGATGCCCACGAATCCCCACAGGGGCGAGGTCTCGACCGTCACCCGGATCTCGATCTGGTCGCTGACCTGGCCGGAGGCCGAGGTGAACGTCACCACGTAATCGCCGGCAATCGCATCGCCGGACGGGACGATGGTGGCCGTAACCAGCTGGGTCTCACCCGCCGCCACGGTGTCGATCGTGTCCGACGGGTCGTAGGTGATCGTCCAGTCGCGCGGCGCGGTGGACGTGATCGTCAGGTTGGTCAGATCGGACGTCCCGTTGTTCTCGATCTGGAGCTGCTGGGTGATGTTGCCGCCGGCCGATCCACGGTTGCTCAAGGTTCCGTCCGGCGTGGTCAAGGTCACGTTGTTGGTGCCCGTGATCCGCACGCCCAGGTCGGCGTTGATCGTCTGCTCACCAACGGTGGCGACGGCTTGGATGGTGTAGTCGCCCGCGTCGATCGGGTTGGGCGGGGTCGCGGTGACCGTCACGCTAGAAGTCGCTCCGGCCGCGACGACCGCGCTGGCGGCCTGCGCCTGGCCGGTGAGGGTGGCGTTGACGGTCCAGCCCTCGGGGCCCTGGGCGGTGACCGCGTACGTCTGATCCTCGGCGGTGTCGTTGTGCAGGGTCAGGGTGAAGGTGAAGGTCGTGTCAGCTGCGCCCTGCAGGGTCGGGGTGGCGGTCGTCATCGTGACCGCGCCAGCCACCGCATCGCTGACCGTGATGTCCAGTGGCAGCGTGGCTGAGCTTCCCGCAGTGGCCGTCACGGTGATGCGATTGCTCGACGGCGTCGCGTCACCGGGAACGGTGACGTCCAGGCGAGTCTTGGCGGCGCCGGCCGCATCGGTCTGGACCGCGTCCACCACGAAGCCTCCGCCGCGCATGGTGGCGGTCCACCCGGTGGGCACTCCACCGACCGACAACGCAACCCTGGTGTTGGCGGCTGCACTGACGGTGATGTCGAAGCTGACCTTCGTGCCGGCAGCCACGGAAACGGCCGGGAAGGGGGTGGTGATCGAGAGGCCGGAGCCGGCGGAAACCGGGACGGCAGCGAATGAGAACAGCAACGCGAGCACCGACACAACGGATACGCGCCGCAGGACAGGGGAGGTGGACACGCAATGACCTCGAAGCGGGTGGCAGCAGTCTGAAATCGCGCCGTAGGCTAGCACCGCCACCCGCGAACGCAACCTTGATTCGGTCAAGCGAAGGTTGAGGTCCCTTAAGACCTCAGCCGTTCAGTCGAGCAGGACCTCGGCGTGGCGGAGGTTGACGATCACGACCTCGTGCCGCTCGGCGCTGTCCGCGACGTCGATGGCGGACAGGGTCACATCGGTCAGGGGCAGGAAGGGCTGGGTCGAGAGGAGGACGGCATCCTGCTCGGCGCCCGGCTTCAGGTGGGCCGTCCCCTCCACGAGCCAGGTCCCGACCTTGAAGCGGACCGGGTGATTCTGGCGCTCGACTCGCTTATCCGGGGCGCTGATGCGTCGTGGCGGGACGATGAGTTGGAGCTCGTCAATCGGGACGCGCAGCCACGCGTCGGCGTCCCAGGACTCGGCGCCGCCCGGAAGCACGGGCAGATCGCCGCCCGCCTGCAGGATGTCGGTCATGCGCTCGTCGCCGGGACTGACCGATGCGACCAGGACCATTTCTTCCAGGTACAGTCGAATTGGCTGCAGGTCCTGCGCATCGGTGGCGCCAGCGACAGGCGCCACAGAACTGCGCACGAAACCCACCCTACGCCCGTTCCGTGGGCGGCGCTCCTAGTCCGTTCTGCGGCCCTCCCAGGTACCTCCGGCCGCGGTTCCAGACACTCTGGACTGAGCGATCGAGGGGGCGCATCCTGCGCTCGAGGATTCACAGGAGGTGACTGGTGGCGAACAGGAAGAAGAAGAAGGACAAGACCGACGCTGACCGACCGGACGAGCTCAAGGTCGTGCGCGGACGCGCAGGCCAGGTCACGTTTCTTCGGATTCACGAGCTGGGGACTGGCTTCGGAGGAGGCCGATCAAACGCGATTGACGCCGAGGTCGTCTTCCGACTCGACAGCTATCGCACGCAGACGTTCGGCTTCCAACTGCGCGATGACGAGGATCTCCCGGTTCGACGCGGGATGCTGGATCTGCTGCGCGATGCCATGACCCACGGGCTCGTGGTGCGCCCTGAGTACTTGCAGCGCGTAAACCCACCAAGCCTCAGCAACTGCTTCGTCATCCGAATCGAGCTTGCGCCGCCGGCGAGTAGGGCGTTGCTCCCGTCAACATCGGTATAGACGTGAGCCGCTGAGATCGCCGGCCCTAGAATCAGCGTCGTTCCCTTCATCGACAGCAGCGGGAGGAATACCTGCCATGCCCGACACCAAGAAGCCCGCGAAGCGCTCGGCCGCTCCCGACACCTCGTCCTCCGGATTCACGGCCGAGGAAAAGGCTGCGATGAGGGAGCGGGCGAAGGAGCTGAAGGCCGCATCGGACAAGGAGGCGGCGTTGAAGGACCTCCTCGCCAAGATCGCCGAGATGCCGGCCCCAGACCGTGCCATGGCCAAGCGGTTCCACGCCATCGTCTTGGCCACTGCGCCAGACCTTGCCCCGAGAACCTGGTACGGGATGCCCGCCTATTACAAGGACGGGAAGGTTCTTTGCTTCTTCCAGGCCGCCGACAAGTTCAAAGCGCGGTACGCGACGTTCGGCTTCGACGAGTCCGCGAAGCTCGACGAGGGCACCATGTGGCCGACGTCCTGGGCCCTGAAGAAGCTGACCGCCGCCGACGAGGCCAAGATCGCTGCCCTCGTGAAGAAGGCCGTGAGCTAGGGGCTGCTGATGCCAGATCCGATTGAGGACATGGTGCCGGAGGTGAGATCGGGCGCGCCGACGTTCGCGGTCGTTCTTCACACCGCTGCTACCAGGCGGGGCACCGCATGGTCCTATTTTCAAGACCGGCGCACGGGGCAACGATGCGATCCCTCCTTGTAGCGGGAACGCCCAAGCGGGAGGTAAGAAGGAGGAATCCGATGGGTCAGAATCGCACGCTGGGATGGGTGATCGTGACGGTCGGCGTTTTCCTGGTCGTCCTTGGCCTCGTGCTAGGCGGAGCCACTTGGAACACCACCATTCTCATCGCCGTCCTTGGATTTGTTCTCGTCGGGGTCGGAGCCGTGATGGCAATGCGCGCTCGCCGAGCTCCCGACGCCGACCCGGCTCCCTAGGCTCCCCGAGAGGTCGAATCGCCCGGAGTCCGGCTTCGACCAAGCACCGGCGGCTTCTCACGGTGGGCCAATCCGGGCGGTTCTGAGCGCGAATCGAGGTGGTGCCGGAGGTGAGATTTGAACTCACACGAGCTTGCACTCATCGGTGTTTGAGTTCGATCCAAGGTGGCCAGCGGGTTTCGCCTATCCGCAGCGAGAAGGTGCCGATCCGCCCTGCGGATTAGGCCGTCGGGCTCTTCTACGCGACGGGGGCAGGCGTGAGGATGATCGTGGAAAGGTCTCGAGAAGCGGTCGAGCGATTGCCCGAGACCATCTGATCGGCGCATCTGCGCCAGGCCCGGCCGCGGAGGTATTTCGTGGCATTGCCTTCAACCGGCCCCGAAGAGGGCAACCACGCTCGCTCCGTGGTGACTCCCACTCGGCTGTCGATCATCGCCATCGTGGCGGTTGTTGTCGTGGCCCTCGTGGTGGTTCTGCTGCCACGCACGAACACGGGTCCGCCGCCGAGCAGCGGAGCGTCACCGACGGCCGAAGCTCCGACGCCGACCGTCGAGCCGACGGCTACTCCCGAGTCGACGCCCGAACCCGTAGCAGCCTGGACCGGCCTCACATGGTCCGATCCAGTTACCCCCACTTTCGTCGTCCACGTGCATGACCTGGTGCCGTGGGGTGACGGCTACGTCGCGGTCGGTGAGGTGGAGGTCGACGCCACCCGCAGCGAGGCCGCCTTCATGACCTCGCCCGACGGACTGAACTGGACCGTCACCGAGCAGCAAGACCCCGGTTTCGATCGCTATCCACGCCATCTCGCGAGCCTGGGTGACGAGCTGCTCGCGTTCAGCCATCGCGCCACGACCGAGGGTCTGGCAATCGGGGCCCCACCCGGCTCAACCTACTACGGCGCGCTGATCTGGAGCTCGACCGATGGCGGCTCGACCTGGTCGCTCGTCGACAGCCCGAGCTGGGAGCAGGCCTGGACCGATGCGCGCGTTGGCTTCATGCCGGATGGCTGGTCCAATATGCAGGTCCCAATCACCTCCGGGCTGGTCGACGTTGCCGCTGGGCCTGACGGCCTGGTCGCCATCGGCAACTCGTACAGCGACGACGAGCTGATTCCTGTGATCCTCCACTCGACCGATGGCCGGGCATGGACGAAGGCCGCCCTGCCGGCGGACTCGCCCAGCGCACTCCTCCACGAGGTCGTGGCGTATGCCGAGGGGTTCGTCCTCGTCGGCTCGGTGCATGCCGGTCCGCAGATCGAGACGGCAACCCCGGCGGCCTGGTTCTCGACCGATGGAGTGGCCTGGGCCCGCGCAACGGTGAGCGTCGTTGGGAGCCTACTCGAAGGCACCCCGGGCATCGGCGACTTCGCGGGCGTCACCGTTGGTGCCGATGGGCTGTTGGGGTGGTACGGCTATCGGGACATAGTCATCGGCGGACCAACGGTCTGGGCCGTGTGGTCCTCTGCGGATGGCCAGACGTGGCAGCCGCTCGAGCGAGACAACCCCGCCGTCCGATTCTGCTACGGCCTGACGCCCGGCGATGGGATCCACATGGTGACGCTCGGCCCGGTTCCGTATCCATTCACCGGCCAGCCATGGCCGGGCGCCAACGAAGGATGGGTTTCGATCGACGGCTCGACCTGGACGGCGCTCGACATGTCTCGCGAGATCGAGGACATGGTCGAGGGCATGTGGGTCGTGCCCGACGGCGTGATCATGCCGGCGTGCAGTCATTCTGGTTTGGGGCCGCCGCGACCAGCCCGTAGCGACGCCCACCTCGGCTGCCTGGAACGGATGGTGCCGGAGGTGAGATTTGAACTCACACGAGCTTGCACTCATCGGTGTTTGAGACCGACGCGTCTGCCAATTCCGCCACTCCGGCGCGCGGGGGTGTGATTATAGGGAGCCCATGTCGGATCCCGATCCGAGGCCCCCTGGCACGCGGACCGGCCCCTTGGCCGACGAGTCCGCGGTCGTCGCTGCCGCCGCGGAGGGAGATCGGACCGCCTTCGCCCGCTGATGGAGCACTACCAGGGGGCCTGCTACGGCCTCGCCTGGCGGCTCCTTGGCGATCCCGACCTGGCCGCCGACGCGACCCAGGACGCGTTCATCCACGCCTACGACCACATTCGGTCCTACCGGGGCGGTGCGTTCCGCTCGTGGCTTCTCCGGATCACGGCCAACGCCTCGTACGACATCCTCCGCCGGGCGCAGCGTCGTCCAACGACTGAGCTCCCTGATCTCGAGGCAGGCGAGCCCGATATCGCCGATCCCCGCGCCCTCAGCCCGGCCGCGGAGTCGGTGCGGTCTGAACTGCACCGGGCCCTGGACGCGGCGCTGCGCCTGCTCCCCGAGGACCAGCGCACGGCCGTCGTGCTGTGCGACGTGTACGGGATGGACTACCAGGAGGTGGCGCGTGACCATCCAGTCGCCGGTGGGCACGGTCAAATCGCGCATCCATCGCGGCCGGCTTCGGCTGCGCGAGCTGCTGGCCGACCAGCGGGAACTGTTCGAGGACTGAGGGCGTCTGTACCGATGAGCATGAATTCGCCTGCACATCCCGATCCTGAGCGCCTGTCCGCCCTCGCCGAGGGCGAGGCCGAAGCGCTCGCGGACCGCGGACTGACCGATCACCTCGCTGGCTGCCCGTCCTGCGCCACCCAGGTGCACGACCTCACGATCCTGCGGAGCGCGCTGGCCGAGCTGCCCGACCGCATGCCGCCCCGCCGCCTGCAATACGTGCCGCCGGTTCCGGCGCCCGCGTCCCGCGGGTGGCGGGTCACCCTGGGTCGTGCCTTCGCCCCCATGGTCGTGGCCGGCATGGTGCTGCTCCTGGTCGGAGGAGTGGGCGCGACCGGCGTGCTGGGTCCCGACGGGTTGGCGTTGTTCGATCGGTCGGCGAGCACCGAGGGCGCGCCAGCGGCCGCTCCGGAAATCACCACCGACAACGGGAGCCCCACCGACGCAGCCGGGGGAGTCGTTCCGGGCGCTCGCGAAAGTGACATGGAATCGATGGGATCCGTCGCGGGCGGAGGGGAGAAGAGCCCGGGCGCGACGGACGAGCTTGCGCTCGGCGCCGGTGATCAGACGGCCTGGCTCGTGGTCGCGGTCCTCGGTCTGGGACTCCTCGTGCTGGCCTTCGTCCTTCGACGCGTGTCTGCCAGCGACTCGACACCATCCGGTCGTCCGGCCGGCTGAGGCCAGTTCAGTCGGGGATCAGGCCCCGATCAGGCGCCCCGCCACCACGGCCGCGACCAGGATGGCGAGCGCGGCGACTCCCGCGATGACCGCGGCCCACCCGGTCTCCAGGAAACCAGACGGTTTCGGCTCCTCGCGAGCGGGCCGTGGTCCGACCTTGAGCGTGCCCCGCCGGGCGCTCCTGGGGTCACCGGCGGCCGTGCGCCATGGCGTGGACACTTGCGCACGCGCCGACGAGCGCACCGCCACCGGCGTGCGCTGACCGCTCCAATGACTGCTCCCCGTGGACGTGCCGCTGCCCGGGTGCTCGAGGTCCCACGCCGCTCGCCGTTCGGGTGACGACAGGACCTGCCACGCCTCGTTGATCTCACGCATCTGCGCGGCCGCCTCCGCCCCGCCGTCATGGAGGTCGGGGTGGTGGGACTTCGCGAGCCGGCGGTGCGCCGCAGACACCTGCGACAGGGTGGCTTCGCGGGGCACTCCGAGGACCGCGTACGGGTTGCGCGCGGTGCGACTTGGCATCCCCGGATTCTAGCGGCGCCCCGCCCCGACCAGCGGTCTAGACTCCCATCGAATGCAGGATCGGCCACCGGTTCTCATGCTCATCGACGGCCCGAGCATCGTCTACCGGGCCTATTTCGCGATGATGCAGACCCCGTTGTCGACCTCGAACGGGATGCTGGTGACCGGCATCTTCGGCTTCTTCAACATCGTCCTGCGCGGCATGCAGGACCTGAAGCCGGACTACGCGATCGTGAGCTTCGACCTCGGAAAGCCCGCGTTCCGGTTCGCCGCGTACCCGGACTACAAGGCCGGTCGACCCTCGATGCCCGATGACCTGCGCGCCCAGTTCCCGATCGTGCGCGAGCTGGTGGGGATGATGGGCATGCCCATCATCGAGCTGGAGGGCTACGAGGCGGATGACGTCATCGGTAGCCTCGCCGTCCAGTCGTCGTCGGCGGGGGTCGACGTGTACATCGTGTCCGGCGACCTGGACGGGCTCCAGCTCGTGGACGAGCACATCCGGCTGTTCACGACCCGGATGGGCGTGGCCAACACGGTCATCTACGACCGGGCCAAGGTGCAGGAGCGCTATGGCTTGCGGCCCGACCAGATGCTCGACTACAAGGCGCTGAAGGGCGACACCTCGGACAACCTGCCTGGCGTACCGGGAGTGGGGGAGAAGACCGCGGTCGCCCTCCTCCAGCAGTTCGGCACCCTCGACGCGATGTACGAGCGCCTGGACGAGGTGAAGGGCAAGCTCCGCGAACGCCTGGACGAGCACCGGGCCGAGGCCTTCATGAGTCGCCAGGTCGGCCGCATCGTGACCGATCTGCCCCTCACGCTCGACCTCGAGGCGGCCCGGACCGGGCGGTACGACCGGCGAGCGCTGGCCCAGCGCTTCCGGGAGCTCGAGTTCCGCTCCCTGATCGACCGGCTGCCGCCCACGACCGGCAATCCCGGCGGTCCCGGAGGATGACGACGGAGGCGGGCTCCAGCTGTCGCTCGATCTCCTGGGCGCGACCGGATCGGTGGCGCGCGCGGCAGGTCCGGTGGCCGTGTCATCCAGCACTCCTCCCGTTCGGACCGAGCACGCCGTCCAGCCCAATGCGGAGGCGGACCCCAAGGGCGCCATCGAGCACGTCGACCCACGGACCGTGGGAGACGAGGCGGACCTGTTGGAGCTGGAGGCGTGGCTGGCCGCCCACGGCCAGGACGTGGGCATCGGCGCGGCGGCCGGTGGCGGCCGGCCGTTCAGTCGAGCGCTGCTGGGCATCGCGATGGCCGGCCGCGACGGGAGCTCGTGGTACCTGCGCTGGGAAGGCGACGCCAACCGGCTTCCACGGTGGTTCGCCCGGGCGGATCGCCCGCTCATCGGTCATGACCTGAAACCGCTGTGGACCATGCTCCTGCGGCGGGGGATCGAGCTGGCCGGCCCCGCGTTCGACACCGCGGTCGCTTCCTACATGCTGAACGCGGCGCTCCGGGCCCAGTCGGTGGACGACCTGGCCGCGCAACGATTCGGGGCCGAGCTGCCGCCCCGGGCCGTATCGGCGGAGAGCGGCGCCGAGGAGGTCACGCTCGCCCGTCGAGCGGCGGCCGAGGCGCTGACCGCGTTGCTGGCCCAGCCCGACGCTCGAGCAGGAGATGGCCGACGTCCAGCTGACCAACCTCTTCCGGGAGGTCGAGATGCCCCTGCTCCCGGTCCTGGCCCGGATGGAGGTGGCCGGCGTCCTCATCGACCGCGACGCGCTGACGGCCATGTCCGAGGAGTTCGCGGGGCAGATCGCCGCGCTGGAGGGAAGCATCACCGAGGCGGTGGGCCATTCCTTCAACATCGGTTCACCTCGCCAGCTCGAGCAGATCCTGTTCGACGAGCTGGGACTGCCCTCCACCAAGCGGACCAAGACCGCGCGGTCGACCGATGCATCGGTCCTGGAGGAGCTCCGCAGCCAGCACCCGGTGGTGGGCCAGATCCTCGAGCACCGCCAGCTCGCCAAGCTGAAGTCCACCTATGCCGATGCCCTGCCCGGGCTGGTGGACAGCGATGGCCGGCTGCACACCACCTACTCGCAGGCGGTGGCGGCCACGGGACGCCTGTCGAGCACCGACCCGAACCTCCAGAACATCCCCATCCGCACGGCGCTGGGCCGGCGCATCCGGCGCGTGTTCGTCGCGCCGCCCGGCAAGCTCCTGCTCGCCGCGGACTACTCGCAGGTCGAGCTCCGGATCCTGGCCCACGTCTCGGGCGACGCCGGCTTGAAGGCGGCCTTCGCCGCGGGCGAGGACATCCACCGCTCCACCGCGGCCCGGGTGCTGGGCATCCCGCCCGAGCAGGTCACGCCCGAGCAGCGCTCGATGGCCAAGATGGTGAACTTCGGGGTGGCCTACGGGATGAGTGACTTTGGCCTGGCCGAGCGCCTGCACATCGATCGGGAGACGGCGCACCAGTTCATCGCCGATTACTTCGCGGCCTACGAGGGCATCCGTCGCTACACGATCGAGATCCGAATCCGCGCTCGCGACCAGGGCTACGTGACCACGCTCCTGGGGCGACGCCGGTACATTCCCGAGCTGACCGCCCGCAACAGCGCGCTCCGGGCTGCAGGCGAGCGGATGGCGATCAACATGCCCATCCAGGGCACCGCGGCCGATGGGATCAAGATCGCCATGGTTCGACTGGACGAGCTCATGCACGAGCGGCAGATGGCGTCCCGGATGCTGCTCCAGGTCCACGACGAGCTCGTGTTCGAGACCGATGCCGATGAGCGTGATGCCCTGGCGGCGCTCGCCTCCGAGACGATGGAGGGCGCCCTCCCGCTCGACGTGCCACTGACCGTGGACCTCAAGGTCGGGACCGATTGGGACCGGATGGACCGATTGCGGCCGGCTCCGGGCGGCGGCTACGAGACCCAGTCGGCCGAGCCCACAGAAGTCGACGTCGAGGACCCGGCCCTGGCCCTGGCCGATGCCTGAGCTGCCCGAGGTGGAAACGGTCGCCCGGCGCCTCCAGACCCGGCTGCCGGGAGCCACCATCGCCGATGCCCACGTCTTGTGGGGACGCACCATCGCCTACCCGCAGCCGCCCGAGCGATTCGAGGCCGAGATTGCCGGCGGAATCATTTCCCGCGTTGGCCGTCGGGCGAAGTCCGTGGTCGTCTACCTCGTCGATGGGCGGGTGATGACCGTCGCCCTGCGCATGACCGGCGCCCTGCTCGTCGTGCCGACGGGGGATCCGCCTGATCCACACGCCCGGGTCGTGTTCGACCTGGCCGATGGCCGCGAGCTGCGCTTCCGGGACGCGCGCAAGTTCGGTCGGATCGGGCTGTACCCGGGGCGCGGCCGGCGACGCGTGGCGGACGTCTTCGCGCGCCACGGGCCGGAGCCGCTGGCCCCCTCCTTCACCGCCGCGCGACTTGCGGAGCGGCTTCGCCGTCGGACCGGCGTCCTGAAATCACTCCTCCTGAACCAGTCGTTCATCGCCGGAGTGGGCAACATCTACGCCGACGAGGCGCTGTGGCGCGCACGGCTGCACCCGCTGCGCCGGGCCGACACGCTGACCGATGCCG
Organism: uncultured Chloroflexia bacterium; assembly: GCA_963816215.1. GTDB lineage: Bacteria > Chloroflexota > Limnocylindria > QHBO01 > QHBO01 > DASTEQ01. The sequence goes on from CAWFKB010000002.1 coordinate 218,046, forward strand.
AGATCAAGCGCCTGCACCGCGCCATTCGGGCCTCGCTCCGCGAAGGGCTGGCCGGCGGCGGTGCGTCGTACCGCGACTACGTCGACCCGGACGGGGAACCGGGACTCGCCGCCGAGCGGATGCGGGTGTACCGGCGGACCGACGAGCCGTGCTTCCGGTGCGGACGCCGGATCGAGCGGATCGTGGTCGGCCAGCGGGCCACCCATTTCTGCCCGCGCTGCCAACCCGCGCCTGAATCGGTGACATGAAGGTCATCGGTCTCACGGGAGGCATCGGCTGCGGGAAGAGCACCGTCGCCGGCCTGCTCCGGGAGCAGGGCGTCGCGATCATCGACGCCGATGACGTGGCCCGCGCGATCCGTGACGAGGATCCAGACGCAGGCGCGGCGATCGAGGCCCGGTTCGGGACCCGCGAGGCGCCCGCCCTGGCGGCCATCGTGTTCCAGGACCCGGCGGCCCTCGCCGACCTGGAGGCGATCATCCATCCGCGCGTCCGCGACCGCGTCCGCGCGGCACTCGTGGGCCTCGCCGCGGTAAGGACGCCGGTGGTCGTGGTCGAGGCCATCAAGCTGCTCGAGTCACCGCTCCGGGCAGAGTGCGACCAGGTCTGGGTCGTCGTCTGCCGGCCCCAGGACGCGCTGGAACGCCTCGCGGAGCGGGGGATGACCGAGGCGGACGCCCGGAACCGCATGGCTCGCCAGGCATCGGACGAGGCCTTCCGCGCGGCCGCCGACGTCGTGATCGACGGGTCTGCATCGCTGGATGAGACGCGCCGTCAGGTCGCGGCGGCACTGGGGAGACTCGACGCCTAGAATCGGTCTTCCCCGAAACAGGTCCTCCCATCGCGCCATGCCCGACTTCGTCCTGCACGCACCGTTCGAGCCCACCGGAGACCAGCCCCAGGCCATCGCCGGGCTGGTGGATGGGCTGCAGGGCGGGCTGAAGCACCAGGTCCTGCTCGGGGCCACCGGGACGGGCAAGACGTTCACCGCGGCCAAGGTGATCGAGGCGGTCCAGCGACCGACGCTGGTGATGGCCCACAACAAGACCCTGGCCGCGCAGCTGTACCAGGAGTTCCGCGAGTTCTTCCCGGAGAACGCGGTCGAGTACTTCGTCAGCTACTACGACTACTTCCAGCCCGAGGCCTACCTGCCGCGCTCGGACACGTACATCGAGAAGGACTCGACCCGCAACGACGAGATCGACCGCCTGCGCCACAACGCGACGCGGGCCCTGTTCGAGCGGCGGGACGTGATCATCGTGGCGTCCGTGTCCTGCATCTACGGCCTGGGTGCGCCGATCGACTACGGGGCCACGGTCATCAACCTGAAGGTCGGCGGCCACTACCGGCGGGACGGCGTCCTCCGTCACCTGGTGGACCTCCAGTACCAGCGCAACGACGCTGCGCTGGCGCGGTCACGCTTCCGGGTCCGCGGTGACGTCCTCGAGGTTCAGCCCCCGCACGGCGAGGAGGTGGTCCGGATCGACTTCTTCGGGGACGAGGTCGAGCGAATCGTCGAGGTGGACGGGCTGACCGGCGAGGTGCTGGCGGAGCGGACCGAGGTCAACTTCTACCCCGCCACCCACTACGTGACCCCGCGCGACAAGCTGCTGGCAGCGGTCGAGGACATCGAGGCCGAGATGGAGATCCGAACCCGCGAGCTCGAGGCCACCGGGCACGCCCTCGAGGCCGCGCGCCTTCGGCAGCGGACGACGTTCGACCTCGAGATGATGCGCGAGGTGGGCTTCGCGCCGGGGATCGAGAACTACTCGCGCCACCTCTCCCGACGCGAAGCGGGAAGCCGGCCGTGGACCCTGATCGACTACTTCCCGACCGACTTCCTGCTCATCGTGGACGAGAGCCACATCACGATCCCGCAGGTCCACGGCATGTACAAGAACGATCGGACCCGCAAGGAGATCCTGGTCGAGTTCGGGTTCCGCCTGCCGTCCGCCCTCGACAACCGGCCGCTCACCTTTGCCGAATGGGAGGACCACCTCAACCAGGTCGTGTCCATGAGCGCGACCCCTGGCCCGTACGAGTCGGAACGCGCGGAGCGGGTGGTGGAGCAGTTCATCCGCCCGACCGGGGTCGTGGACCCTCAGATCGTCATTCGCCCCACCGAGCACCAGATCGACGATCTCATCGCCGAGATCCGCGAGACGATCGCCCGCGGGGAGCGGGCCATCGTCACGACCCTGACCAAGAAGATGGCGGAGGACCTCGCCGACTACCTCGCCGAGCTGGGGATCAAGGTCCAGTGGCTCCACAGCGAGGTGGACACGCTGGAGCGAGTGGAGATCCTGCGCGACCTGCGCCTCGGGGTGTACGACGTCCTGGTGGGGATCAACCTCCTGCGCGAAGGGCTCGACCTGCCGGAGGTGACCCTGGTCGCCATCCTGGATGCCGACAAGGAGGGGTTCCTGCGAAGCGGCGGGTCGCTCATCCAGGTCATCGGCCGGGCCGCGCGCAACGTGGGCGGGCACGTGGTCATGTACGCCGACCGCGAGACGGCCGCCATGCGCCAGGCAATCGAGGAGACCGATCGGCGGCGCGTCAAGCAGGCCGCCTACAACACCGAGCACGGGATCGTGCCCGAGACCATCACCAAGGCGATCCGCGACATCCACGACGGGTTGCGTCGCGTGGCCGAGGAACGGCGCGAGCTGGATCTCGAGGGGCGGGGGAGCGAGGAGGTGGCCGAGCTGGCCAGCCGGCTCGAGGCCCAGATGCGCGAAGCCGCCCGCAACCTCGAGTTCGAACGGGCGGCTGCGCTGCGCGATGAGCTGGTGGCCCTCCGCCGACTTCGCGAGGAGCTGGCCGCCGCCCCGGGCGAGATCCCGGCGGAGGTCTACGTGGCGGCCGCCGAGGCGGGCCGCGACGGCTGGGGCGATGGATCCGGTGCGCGGCGCCAGATGTTCACGACCGCGGCCCGCCCGAACATCATCCCGGCGGGCACCCGTCGCCGGCCGGCCCGTCGGCGGTAGGCCCGATGGCCGGCACACTTCCCCACGCCGTCTTCGTGGAAACCGGGGTGGACGACGCCGGACGGGCGGTCGCCTGGGCGGCCGAGCTCCCGGGGTGCGCCACCATGGCCGCCACGCCCGAAGAGGCGGTGGCCGCGGTGCCGGCGCGGGTCGCCACGTTCGTGGCGTGGCTCCAGGCGCGGGGCGAGGCGCTCGTCGAGCCGGTGGGCAACTGGTACGAGGTGGAGCGCGTCGCCTGCCAGACCAATGGCCCTTCAGCGAGTCGGGCCGCCTTCTCCCTCGACGATCTGGCTCCCTCTGCGAGCGAGCTGACGACCTGGCTTGGATGGGCCGAGCTCGCCCGCGAGGAGCTTGCCGCAGCGTTGGATGCCCACTCAGCCGATGCGGGCACGGTGACCTGGCTGGCCGACCAAGACGCGGGCCTGGTGGCCTCGCTCGGAGGCCGGACGGCCCCTGAGCAGGACTTGTCGAGTGGTGACCCGGTGGACCGCCTGTACGAGGCCCGGGACGCTCTCCTGGAGGCCATCCATGGCGCGGGTGGTGCCGCAGACGGCGTCCGGCGGGCGATCCGGCTGGCCATCGCGGACGACCTGCGGGCGGCCGAGCTCCTACGCGGGCGGTGACCGAGGCCGCCGGCCGCGAGCGACTGGCCTGGCTCGCGGTGCCGGCCATCCTCATCGGACTCCTCGTGCTCTTCCTGACCGTTGGTCGAGCTGGCCCACCCCGCGCCGAGCTCCAGCAGATCGCCGTCGCGGACGTCCTGGCCGTGGCGGATCCCGCGGCGCAATTCGGGTCGGAAGAGCTCCAGGTCGTGGGCTGGTACGCCAACCTGGACGCCGATTGCGTGCCGCCAGCAGACACCCCGTCGGCGACGACGTGGCTGAGCCAGCCGTGCCCGCTGAACCTGCTGCTCGAGGAGCAGCCGGCCCCTGGCGCTTCCCAGGCCGCCCTGGAAGCCATCGGGCTGCGCCTGGCGGCGCCAACCGGTGAGCCATTTCCGCCTCGACCACAGCCGGCAGGCTGGAACGTGATGCTCGAGGAGATGGTCGCCACCGGGCACTTCGACGACCCTGCCGCTGAGGACTGCCCAGCCGATCAAATCGACCATTGCCGGGCTACGTTCGTGGTCACCGCGACCGACGGGCTCGTGCACTAGGGGGGTGCCTTTTCGGGCACCGATGGCGCAAGATACGGGCCGACAATGAGCCAGATGGCTCCGTTTCCAGGTGTAAAGGAGACTCGATGGACTTCCAGGCGCTCCTCGTCGGCATCGTGGCCATCGCCATGGGCGCGGCCTTCATGACGTTGGGTTACCGCCTCGCCCTGATCCTGTTGCCCATCTGGGGTTTCTTTGCCGGATTCCTGTTCGGCGCCCAGGTCCTCCAGGACTTCTTCGGCGACGGCTTCCTGGCGACGACCGCCAGCTGGATTGTCGGTGCCATCATCGGCCTGTTGTTCGCGGTCCTCTCGTACCTGTTCTGGTACGTGGCCGTGGTCATCGTCTTCGCGTCGGTGGGCTACTGGCTCGGCTGGGGATTCATGACCCTCATTGGCTTCTCGGACACCGGGTTCGTGGCCTTTGCCATCGGCCTGCTCCTGGGTGCGGTATTCGCGGTAGCCGCCTTCGTCACCGGTGTGCCATTGGCTGCGCTGGTGGTGATCACGGCCGTCGGGGGAGCACACGTGCTCATCGCGGGAGTGTTGGTCATCTTCGGATCGATCGCCGTGGCCGACCTGGGCGACGGCGTCGTCCGGGCGATCATCCTGGAGAACGTCGGCTGGTGGCTGGCCGCCCTTGGCCTGGCCGTCCTGTCGATCGTGTTCCAGCTCAAAACGATCGGGGACTACGTCCTGGAGCCTCCGGCTTCCCGGATCTGACCCGCCCCTGACCCAATCGGTTGCCCCGGCCTGCGGGCCGGGGCAAACCGAACAGGTGTTCACATCGGTCTGATATCATCGGTTCGATGCCCTCGGACCGGATCGTCGTGCGCGGCGCGCGCGAGCACAACCTCCGCAACATCGACGTGGAGATGCCCCGTGACCGGCTGATCGTCATCACCGGGCTCTCCGGATCGGGGAAGTCCAGTCTGGCGTTCGACACGATCTACGCAGAAGGGCAGCGTCGCTACGTCGAGTCCCTGAGCGCCTATGCGCGCCAGTTCCTGGGCCAGATGGAAAAGCCCGATGTCGACCTGATCGAAGGGTTGTCGCCCGCCATCAGCATCGACCAGAAGGGCGCCAGCCGGAACCCACGATCCACGGTCGGGACGGTCACCGAGATCTACGACCACCTCCGGCTCCTCTTCGCCCGGATCGGCCGCATGCACTGCCCGGTCTGCGGCCGCGAGATCGAGCGGCAGACCGTGGAGCAGATCGTGGATCAGCTCTACGCGCTCCCGGACGGGACCCGGATCCTGGTCCTGGCCCCCGTCGTCCTCGACCGGAAGGGCGAGCACGAGAAGGTCATCGCCGGCGCCCGGCAGGCGGGCTTCGCTCGGGTTCGGGTGGACGGCGAGGTGCGCGAGCTGGACGACGACATCCCGCTCGACAAGAAGTTCCGCCACCGGATCGAGGTGGTCGTGGATCGGCTCGTGATCAACCACGGCGGGACCGATGGCGAACGACCGGATGCCTCTCGCCTGGCCGACTCCATCGAAACCGCCCTCCGGCTGGCCGACGGAACGGTGCTCGTGAACCAGCCCGATGACGGCCCGGAAGGCAGCGATCGCCTCTACTCGGAGCGCTACGCGTGCCCCGAGCACGGCGGATCGTTCGAGGAGCCCGCTCCGCGGAACTTCTCGTTCAACTCGCCGCACGGAGCATGCCCAACCTGCACGGGGCTCGGCAACCGGCTGGAGATCGATCCCGAGCTGGTCCTGCCCGACCCGGAGCGCTCGATTCGGGACGGAGCCATCGTCCCCTGGCGGCGGATGGCGGTCACCGACTCCTGGTTCCGCCGCATCCTGGAGGCGGTCGCCGAGCGCTACGAGTTCTCGGCCGAGGATCCCGTTGGTGAGCTGAGCGACGAGGCACGCCAGATCCTCCTGTACGGCAACGGCGGGGAGCGGGTGACCGTCACCTACCAGGCCCGCTCGGGCGCCACGCACGACTTCCAGACCACGTTCGAGGGCGTCATTCCCAACCTCGAGCGCCGGTACCGCGAGACGGGCTCGGACGCGGTCAAGGCCGAGATCGAGCGCTACATGGCCACCCGACCCTGCCCCACCTGCAACGGCATGCGGCTTCGCCCCGAGTCGATCGCAGTGACCGTGGCCGGACGAAACATCATCGAGACCACGCGCCTGTCGGTGACCGAGGCCCTGGAGTGGTATCGGTCACTGCCGGGTCGCCTGACCGATCGCGAGAACACGATCGCGCGCCAGGTGTTCAAGGAGATCCGGGCCCGGCTTGGATTCCTCGTGGACGTGGGTCTCGACTACCTCACCCTGGACCGGGCGTCGGGCACGTTGAGCGGGGGAGAAGCCCAGCGGATTCGGCTGGCGACCCAGATCGGCTCAAGCCTGATGGGCGTCCTGTACATCCTGGACGAGCCGTCCATCGGTCTTCACCAGCGGGACAACGCGCGGCTGATCGCGACCCTCGTCCGACTGCGCGACCTGGGAAACACCCTGATCGTGGTCGAGCACGACGAGGAGACGATCCGGGCCGCGGACTGGGTGATCGACATCGGTCCGCGAGCCGGCGAGCACGGCGGCCGGCTCATCCATTCCGGGTCCCTCGAGGACCTGCTGCGCAACGAGCGGTCGATCACCGCGGACTACCTGCGGGGGGATCGGTCCATTCCCATCCCGCGGCGCCGTCGGACGGGCAGCGGCAACTGGCTGACCATCCGCGGCGCGGCCGAGAACAACCTGCGCGGGATCGACGTCGGGTTCCCGCTGGGCCGGATGGTGGCCGTGACCGGGGTGAGCGGCTCGGGCAAGTCCAGCCTCGTGTCCCAGATCCTGCACCCGGCCCTGGCCCAGCGGTTGCACGGGGCGCGGGAGCGCCCCGGACGACACGCCGGGCTGGACGGAGTCGAGTGGGTGGACAAGGTGATCGACATCGACCAGAGCCCCATCGGCCGCACCCCGCGCTCGAACCCGGCCACCTACACCGGGCTGTGGGGACCGCTGCGCGAGCTGCTGGCCGCCGTACCGGAAGCCCGGTTGCGCGGCTATAAGCCGGGACGATTCAGCTTCAACGTCAAGGGCGGGCGCTGCGAAGCGTGCGAGGGAGCGGGCATCGTCCAGATCGAGATGCACTTCCTGCCCGACGTCTATGTCCAGTGCGAGGTGTGCAAGGGCCAGCGCTACAACCGTGAGACGCTCGAGATCCACTACAAGGGCAAGAACGTGGCCGAGATCCTCGAGATGACGGTGGACGAGGCGCTCGCCTTCTTCGAGGTCATCCCGGCCATCCGGACCCGACTGCAGACCCTCCAGGACGTGGGCATGGGCTACGTTCATCTCGGCCAGCCCGCCACTACGCTGTCCGGCGGGGAGGCGCAGCGCGTCAAGCTGGCCACCGAGCTGGCGCGGCGGGCGACGGGCAAGACGGTGTACATCCTCGACGAGCCCACCACCGGGCTCCACTTCGACGACGTGGCCCGGCTGCTCAAGGTGCTCGGGCGGCTGGCCGACGCGGGCAACACGGTCATCGTGATCGAGCACAACCTCGACGTCATCAAGTCCGCGGACTGGGTCGTGGACCTCGGGCCGGAGGGCGGTGACGGGGGAGGAGCGCTGGTGTCCGCCGGCGCTCCCGAAGCGGTGGCCGAAGACCCCCAGTCCCATACCGGAACCTACCTGCGCCGGGTCCTCGGTCTGCCCGAGCCGATCGCCCGGGCGCGGCGCTCGAGGTCCGCCCGTCGGCCCGCCGCGGTGTCCGCTTGACGCGACCGTATGATCGGGCCTCCTCGCTGTTTGGAGGGAACGGAATGGCTGGTTCAGGCATGGCAACCGCGGCGCTGTTCGTGGGCGGCGTCCTCCAGGTCTGGTCCCAGCGCAAGGCTGCCTGACTGATGCCCACCCGGGCCGATGCGGAGGCCCTGCTCCACGAGTGGAACGAGAACCCCTCGCTCCGCAAGCACGGCCTCCTCGTCGAAGCCGGGGTTCGCGGCTACGCGACCGATGACGGGTGTGATGCCGCCACGGTCGAGACGTGGGGCATCGCGGGCCTCCTGCACGACCTGGACTACGAACGCTTCCCCGATCCCGCCACCCATGGCGCGATCGGCGCCGATGAGCTCGTCCGGCTGGGGTACCCGGACGAGGTGGTGCACGCGGTTCGCACCCACAACGACATGCTCGGCGTGCCGCGTACCAGCCGGCTCGACCACCTGGTGTACGCCTGCGACGAGCTGGCGGGCTTCCTCGTGGCGGTAGCCCTGATGCGACCCAGCCGCAAGCTGGCTGACGTGGAGCCGGCCAACGTCCGCAAGCGGATGAAGGACAAGGCGTTTGCGCGGGCCGTGCCTCGCGAGATGCTCCTGGCCGGCGCGGAAGAGATCGGCCTCGAGTTCGACCAGCACGTGGTCAACATGGTTCGCTACCTGGAGGCGATTGCGCCCGACGTCGGGCTGTAGGCCACCGCCGCTGGTGCGGCCCGATTTCCCATCAGCTCGGCCACGAACGGCGACGGACGCTCCGGATCGAACGCGAGAATCAGCACCTCGCGGCACCGGGTGACGGCGACGTAGGCGAGCCTCCGCTCCTCCTCGAGGGCCCGGACCGGATCGGCGGCGTCGATCAGCGCGCGCCGGTTCGGGAATCGATCGATTTCGAGGCCCAGCACCACCACCGCCGGCCACTCGCGTCCCTTGGCGCCATGGACCGTCGCGAGCTCGATGGGTGCGTCCGCCTGGCGCAGAGCATCAAGCCGGCTCCGCGCGCCCTCGAAGGCCGCGAGGTACGAATCGGGATGCCGATGCCCGACCGCCCAGCCGATGGCGGCATCGAGGGCGGCGTGATCCTCCTCGCCCAGGGCGTCGGCCTGGTCGTGGCGGCGCCAGCCGCGGGCGGCGCGGGCACGCAGGAGCGCGGCCAGGGGCCCAATGCCAGGCTCGACGGTCCGGAGGTCCTCGAGAAGCATGTTCACCACCTCCGCGTGCAGCGGGGTCGGGATGGTGGCGGTGTGCGGTATGCCCGCTCGCAGGAGGGCCAGTGACACGGGCGCAAGCTCGGCGCGGGTCCGGGCCAGCACGGCGACGCGGCCGTGGTCGGCGACGAGAGCGGGCAACGCGGCCGCCAAAGCGTCCTCCGGTGTCGATCCGCGCAGCGGCCATGTCCAGAGGACAGGCCCGGGTGCGGCCCCGCTCCGCGTCGGCGCCGCGCGCAACCGCTTGGGCACCCGTTCCACGTTCGTCCCGATGAGCCGATTGGCGGCCACGACCACCCGGGCCGGGCATCGGTAGTTCGTCTCGAGGATCACGCGCCGGGCGTCCGGGTAGCGGACCGGGAATTCGAGAATTCTTCGGACGTCGGCCAGGCGCCAGGCATAGATGGTCTGGTCGTCGTCGCCGACCACGAACAGGTTGCGCTGGGGTTCCGCCAGCAGCCCGACGAGATCCATCTGGGCCGCGTCGACGTCCTGGAACTCGTCCACCAGCACGTGGTCGTAGCGCGCTTGCCAGCGGGTTCGCACGGCGTCGTCGGTGCGGAGTCGGGCAAGGGCCACGGCCAGGAGGCCGTCGAAGTCGATCAGGCCCCGGAGCGCCAGCAGCGCCCGGTATCCCTCGACCACGGCCTGGATGGGGGGCGGGTGGCGCCGGTCCTCGAGGATGGCCAGCGACACGGCGGCATCGAGCTCCTCGGCGGGTGGCACGACGACCTCCGGTCCAAGCGACGCGGCGACCTGGCGCCGCGCATGACGAATCAGCGGGAGGCGGTCGGCCACCAGCCGGGCGGCGATGCCCGCGTCGAGCACCACTTGTCGGGCGAGGGCATGGAGGGTCCGGACCTCGGGCCCGCCGGGGCCCGGCGCGACACCGAGACGCGCCTCGATCCGCGCGGTGAGCTCGGCGGCCGCGTCGCGGTTGAAGGTCACGACCAGGATCCGTTCTGCCGGTACTCCCGATGCGATGAGCACGCCGATCCGGGCCACGAGCGTGGCCGTCTTCCCGCTCCCGGCAGGCGCGATGACCTGCGCCGGCCCCGGTCCCAGGGTGGCGGCCACGCGTTGCTGCTGGTCAAGGCCCGCGAGGAGCGCGTCTACAGCCAGTCCCACGGAGCAGAGCCTGGCCGACGGCGCTTACCGCGGGCTGATCGCGGGATTCCGGCTATCCTTCGCGGCGCTCAGACCGCTGGAGAGCCCAACAGGACGTGATTTCCGAGTGATGTTCCGACGCGACGCGGGACGCGCCCAGGCGCGTCCGTCTGCGCGCACCCGCCGCCTGGAGGCCGCGGTGGCGCGTGAGGAACGACTCCGCCGGCGAGGCATCGACACCGGCATGCGGCGCGAGCAGCTCGAAGCCGCCCGGGACGCCTCGGTCCGCGCAGACGCGGCACGCGGTGCCGAAGGGGGATCGGTTCCGATCAAACGGGTCCTGCTGGCCGGTCTTCTCCTGTTCGTCGCCGGCACCACGCTCGCCGGCGTGCTCATCTGGCAGCGCGCCGAGGCGTTCAACAGGGCGGTCAGCAGCGCGCCGGCCTTCTCGTCGGCCCTGCTCGGTCCGTTGAGCGGTACGGAGCCCGTGAACATCGCCTTCTTCGGCTACGCGGGCGAGGAGGGCCATGGGGGCACCTACCTGGCCGATTCGATCATCGTCCTGTCCGTGGACCCCAACACCGACACCACGACCCTGATCGCCATTCCCCGCGACCTGTGGGTCGAGGGCCAGCCGCTCTTTCCCGAGAACGGAAAGATCAACGAGGCTTTCGCGGTGGGCTGGGACACGGGCGGGGTGCAGCAGGCGGGCCAGGACGGGGTCACCGTGGTCGAGCAGGTGACCGGCCTCCACATCGACCACTGGATCGCGCTGGACTTCGACGGTCTGTCCGCCGTGGTCGACGCGGTGGGCGGGGTCTCGATCGACAACCCACGGGCCTTCGCCTACACCATGAACGAGGTGAAGTTCCATGGCGGCGTGTTCGATGCCGGGTCGTTCGAAGCCGGCCCGCTTCAGCTGGACGGGGCAGCCGCCCTGGCCTACGCCCGCGCGCGCTACACCTCCAACCCGGACGAGATCGGCGACTTCGCCCGCTCCGAGCGCCAGCAGCGGATCGTGGCGGCGTTGCGCACCAAGCTGGGCGACGGCTTCCCGGGGTCGATCGGTCCGGGGCTGGCCCTCATGGACGCGCTCTCGACCCATCTCGCGACCGACCTGTCCGCGATCGACCTGGCCCTGCTGAGCAGCCACCTGTCACCCGATCGGCGGATCGCGCTCGCGGAGGGCGTCATCCTCGAGGCCACGACGACCGATGACGGGCGCTACGTCCTGGTCGTCATCGGCCGCGCCGACGGCGCGGACTACGGCCCGCTGCACGCGTACCTGGCCGATCAGCTGGCCCAGCCCATCCAGACGCCCGTTCCCATCCCATCGGGCTCACCGGGAGGCTCCTGACCGATGCGGGGACGACCCGCCTAGAATCGGCTCGTGGCGTCCTCCCAGCCGCAGTCGGCCCATCTGCGGGCGATCCTCCGGCAGCTCCCCGCTTCTCCGGGCGTATACGTCTTCCGCGGGACCGAACGCCACGTCCTGTACGTGGGCAAGGCGAACTCCTTACGGAGCCGCGTGCGGAACCACTTTGGGGCGGGTGGCCAGGAGGAGCCGCGCCACGCGAAGCTCATCGCCGACACGACCGACATCGAGTACATCGTCACCGACACGATCGGCGAGGCGTACCTCCTCGAGGGCAACCTCATCAAGGAGCACCGCCCGCGCTGGAACATCCGGCTCCGCGACGACAAGAGCTACCCGTTCGTCCGGATCACCATGGCCGAGGACTTCCCGCGCATCGTCCGCACCCGAAAGCTGGTGCGCGACGGGAGCCGATACTTCGGCCCATACGCCTCCGCCTCGTCGGTCGATGAGACGCTCCGCCTGCTGAGCAAGATCTTCCCGTTCCGGAACTGCGACCTGGACATCCCGGCCGGGAAGCGGGTCCTCGAACGCCCATGCCTCCTCTATCACATCAAGCGCTGCCAGGGCCCGTGCATCGGAGCCGTGGAGCCCGGTCCGTACCGGGAGACGATCGACCAGGTCGTGGACTTCCTCGAGGGGCGGCAGGAGGGGATCGCGGACGACCTGCGGACCGAGATGACCGGCCATTCCGACGCGCTGCGCTACGAGGCGGCGGCCATCGCCCGAGACAAGCTCAAGGCGGTGGAGTGGACGATCGAGCAGCAGAAGGTGGCCGCCTTCAGTCGCGCGGAGCACGACGTCATCGGTCTGGCGCGCGACGGGACCGAGGCCTGCCTCCAGGTCTTCGTCATCCGGACCGGGAAGATGATCGGCCGTGAGCACTTCATCGTGGAGGGGGCGGGAGACTCGACCTCCGGCGAGGTCCTCGCCTCGTTCCTGGAGCAGTACTACGCCACGACCGAGCGCCCGCCCCGCTCGGTCCTCCTGCCCGAGCTGCCGGACGACCCGGAAACCCTGGCCGTCTTTCTCGGTGAGCGGCGGGGGAGCGGCGTCCAGATCAGGGTCCCGGAGCGCGGGCCCAAGCGCCAGCTGGTGGCGTTGGCCTCGGAGAACGCGGCCGAGGCGCTGGCCAAGGACCGGGCGGAGTGGCTGGCAGACCGGGGGGCCCGGACCGAAGCACTCGCCGGCCTGACCGAGGCGCTGGGCCTGTCTGCCCCGCCCCGCCGGATCGAGTGCTACGACATGAGCAACATCCAGGGTACGAGCGCGGTGGGCAGCATGGTCGTCTTCACCGATGGCGCGCCCGATCCGCGGCAGTACCGGCGATTCCGGATCCGGAGCGGCGAGACGCCGGACGACTTCCGGATGATGGCCGAGGTCCTGCGCCGCCGATTTGGGCGGGCCGCCCGCCTGCGCCGCGAGACGGGAGCGCTTGAGCCGTCAGCGGTGGGCGCCGATGACGACACCGCCGACCCTGTCTGGGCCCTGCCCGATCTCGTCATCGTGGATGGCGGGAAGGGCCAGCTGTCGGCTGCCACCCGCGTCCTCCGCGAGCTGGGCCTGACCGATGTGCCCATCGCAGGCCTGGCCAAGCGGTTCGAAGAGCTCTTCGTCCCGCGCCGATCCGATCCGATCATCCTCCCGCCCCGCGCCCCGGCCCTGTACCTGGTCCAGCGCATCAGGGACGAGGCCCATCGGTTCGCGATCACGTATCACCGCAACGTCCGCGGCCGCCGTGCGCTGAGCAGCGTGTTCGACGACGTGCCGGGGATTGGCCCCGCGCGGCGTGCGGCGCTCCTGCGCCGCTTCGGGAGCGTCCGCGCGCTCCATGACGCCTCGGTGGACGAGATCGCGGCGGCGCCGCTGATGAGCCAGGCCCTGGCGGAGAAGCTGAAGAGCGCGCTCGCCCGGGAGGGGCGCCTCGCCTAGCGGATGAACCCTCGCCGGCGCCGCGACCGCTGGTTCACGTCGGCGAGGACCACGAAGCCGATCAGGAAGGTGGCAGCCACCCCGCCCAGGACGGCAGGCGACGTCCCGATGCTCGTGTTCGGCAATGTTGGCGGCAGCACGGCGTCGACGTCCGTGGCGGAGACCGCCGGGAAGGGGTTGCCGAGGACGTCCTCGTAGGTCGCGCTGGCCTGATCGGTCAGGGTGCCGGTCGCGTCCGCGTCGACCGTGACCGTGACCTGGACCTGGGCGCTCGTCCCCGCGTTCATCCAGCCGGACAGGGTTGCGGTCACCGTTCCGGCGGCCTCGGAGCACGTCCCGGTGGTCGGTGCCACGAAGCCACACGACACGAAGGTAGTGTCCGCGGGCAGCAGATCGGTGAGCACGACCTGGTGGGCGGCCCCGGCCGTGGGGCCGCTGGCGAGGTTGAAGATGGTGACCGTATAGGTCAGCGTGTCGCCCGGGGTGGCGTCGGTCACGCCGTCGGACTTGTCCACGGCGAGGGCGGGGATCGGGGGCTGGCCAAAGTAGGCGCCCACACCGGCCTGGGCCTCCTGGATGAACTGGTTGGTCGAGCTGAGGCAGCTCACGACTCGCCACCATCCCGCCTCCGGGTTGGCGAGGACGTCCCCAACGCGGGTGTGCGTGCCCGCGATTCCCTGGTTCCACTCGCTGTTGACCGAGAGCGTCCCAGCCGTCCCGCCGGTCAGCGCCGGTCGCGTCGAAGGACGTCCGACGGGGCGTAGTAGCGGACTCGGGTGTTGCCGTCCATGTCGAAGTTGTGCATCGTCACGCTGGCGAGCCCCGGCGGGACGTACTCGTGGAGCGTCAGGCACGCCACGCCGCCGGTGTCCTGCTGGTACGAGATCTGGGTCTGCCCCACGATCAGTTCGTCGTTCGTGCCCGGGACACCGTCGGGGTTGTCCGAGTTGGCCGGTGGGGCATTGGTCGGGTCGCCGTCGTTGTCGGTGCCGACTCGCAGCCGCCAGCCGTTGTCGTCGTCGTTGCCAACCGCCGCCCGGAGCAGGTACGTGCCACAGGTGACCGGATTGAGGGTCCAGTACCGCACCCACGCCTCCGGGACGGCTGGTGCGCCCGGGGGGTACGTGATCTGGGTGCCCGCAATCCCGGTCCCTGGCGCGGGGCTTGCGTAGCCCGGACCCACGGCGACGCCGGGCCCGTAGAGTTCGAACTGGGTCGAGTCGTAGCTGTTCCGGACCTCGTCACCAAGGCCCAGGGAGCCCGCAACCTGGTTCATCTCCGGGCTGAACAGATCGAAGTACAGGGGTGTGCCGGACGGCCAGCCACACGGAATCGTGATCTCGACGTAGTGGTAGCCCGCCCCGGCGCCGGCGGTATTCGAGCTGTACCAGTCGCCGATCCCAAGCCCCGCGTTGGGGCCCGAGGTCTGGATGTAGAACCCGCCGGCCGGTGGCACGTCGACGGCGCTGGCGGTCCCGGCGGTGGGTCCCAGGAATGCGGCGACGGCGAAGATTCCCCATCCGAGAAGCGCTCTGCCCCTAGCGTGGGCAGGCCGGGCCGACCGAGGAACCATGGAACTCCTGGGCACTCAACAGGGCGACGGGCTACGCGGGATCATAGTGTTCGGCGACGCCGCCCGATGGCCAATTCGACACCCGACGGCCGTCCTGAGGTCGTCTTCCTTGCCGCTCCGAGGGGCCGCGCCTATACTCTGCGCCGGCCGCCGCATGGCGGCGCATTTGTTGTCCGGAGGCATTCCCGGCCAAGCATGACCTGGCGCCGCGTGGCCCCATGGGTGATCCTCGGCATCACCCTCCTGGCCCTCTACATCACCATCCCGCGGAAGACGACCGGGACGTCGTTCCTGCCGCTCCCCGACAGCATCCGGACGGTGCTCGGGCTCGACCTGCAGGGCGGCATCAGCGTGACCCTCGAGGTTCAGCCCGTGAACGGGGAGCCGGCCACGGCCGAGCGGGTGGAGCTGGCACGGGCGATCATCGAGCGCCGCGTGGCCGGACTGGGCGTGACCGAGCCCACGGTTCGCACCGAGGAAGGCGCGAACGGGCAGCAGCGGATCATCGTGGAGATCCCCGGGCTCACCGATCGCAACCAGGTCCTCCAGCTCGTCGGCTCCACGGGCCAGCTCGTGTTCCTCGACCCCAAAGCCGAGACCCTCACCCAGGGCCAGAACGTGACGGACCTCCTTGCGGCCGGAACGATCAGCGTCCTGTTCGACGGTGGCCAGATCACCCAGGGCAGCGTGGTTCCCGATACCAGCCAGCAGGGCGAGCTGGGTGTCAGCTTCACGCTGACGCCGGAGGCGCAGCAGATCTGGTGCGAGTTCACGACCGGCCACGTGGGGCAGCCCGGACCGATCGCCCTCGATGCGGAGGTCATCACCACCCCGACCATCCAGGCCGCGATCTGCGGCGGGCGGACGATCGTCACGGTCGGGGTGGGGGCCCAGGCGGCCGTGGAGCAGACAACCCTCTACAACCAGCTCCGGTTCGGCGCCCTGCCGGTGACCCTCAAGGTCCAGGAAGTGGTCGCCATCCAGCCGACCCTCGGCCGGAACTTCCTGGACCAGGCCCTCCTGGCCGGCGCAGTCGGGCTCGCCCTGGTCCTGTTCTTCATGATCGCGTACTACCGATTACCTGGCCTCCTGGCGTCCCTCGCCCTCCTCTTCTACACCCTCGTCGTGTACGCGATCTTCCGGCTGATCCCGGTCACCCTGACCCTGGCCGGTGTCGCCGCCTTCATCCTGAGCATCGGTATGGCGGTCGACGCCAACATCCTCATCTTCGAACGGATGAAAGAGGAGATCCGAGCCGGGAAGACGCTCGGCCCAGCCATCGAAGCCGGCTTCAACCGGGCCTGGTCGAGCATCCTCGACTCCAATGTCAGCTCGCTGATCATCGCCACCTGGCTGTTCTGGCTGGGCACCAGCGTGGTCCGCGGATTCGCGCTCGTCCTGGGCATCGGTGTCCTGGTGTCGATGTTCAGCGCCATCGTCGTGACCCGGACCCTGCTCCGAATGGTGATCCACCGCGAACGCGGGCGGCGGATCGAGTACTACCACGTGGAGCGCTGACCGATGTGGGACATCGTCGGCAAGCGACGCTGGTACTTCCTGTTCAGCGCGTTGCTCACCATCCCGGGCCTCTTCTTCGTCGTTATTGGCGGCCTGAAACCCTCGATCGACTACACCGGAGGAACCGTCTGGCAGGTCCGATTCCTGGACGACCCAGCGCCCGAGGCGGTCCAGACCGCTCTCGTCGACCTGGGCCACACGGAGGCCACGGTGCGGGCCGTCGACGGCGGCTTCCTCGAGATCCGGCTGGCGCCGATCGAGTTCCCGGTGGTGGGCGGCATTCCTACGCCGCAGCCGTCGGCCAGCGGAAGCGGCTCGCCGGCACCGTCGGCGTCGCCAGCACCCTCCGCAACCGCATCCGCCAGCGGTTCCGCCTCGGCAAGCGAAAGCCCGAGCGGGTCGCCGACGCCGAGCCCATCTCCGACTGCCTCGCCAACCGCGACGCCATCGCCAACGCCCACCGCGAGCCCGACTCCGGCGCCGCCGCCCACGGTGGCCGGCACGCCCATCGAGCAGCTGGTGGGCGACCTCGAGGACCAGTTCGGCTTCTCGGAGACGCGCGTCCTGAACACGATCGGCCCGATCATCGGCTCGGAGCTCATCCGCAGCTCGCTGATCATCATCACCGTGGGCGAGCTCTTCATCATGTTGTACCTGTGGTATCGCTTCCGGAACTTCCGGTTCGGCGCGGCGGCGATCGTGGCCCTCATCCACGACGTGATCGTGGTCGTAGGCGCGTTTGCGATCCTGGGCTTCTTCTTCGGGCTCGAGTTCGATGCCCTGTTCGTGACCGCCATCCTCACCGTCATCGGGTTCTCGGTTCACGACACGATCGTGGTATTCGACCGGATCCGGGAGAACCGGCTCCGACACGCTGGTGAGCCGTTCGGGGCGATCGTCAACCACTCGATCCTCCAGACCCTTGGTCGCTCGATCAACACCTCGCTGACGGTGATCGTGACCCTGTCGGCCCTGCTTCTGCTTGGACCGGTCAGCATCCGAACGTTCGCGTTGGCCCTCCTGATCGGAATCATCAGCGGGACGTACTCGTCGATCTTCAATGCCAGCCAGGTGCTGGTGGTGTGGGAGGAATGGGCGGCGCGGCGCAAGGCCGCCCGCCGCGCGGCGACCCGGTAAGTCGCGCCCCACGTCCCGCCTCTACCATGGCGGGACATGATTCCGCCCCGTCTCGAGTGGCTCCTTCCGGTACCGATTGAGGTTCCGCCCGAGCTGCCGGGGTTCGGTCCGGCGGTTTCGACGCTCCTCGCCCGACGGGGGATCGACACGACCGAGCGCCTGGCGCGATTCCTGGGCATGGGGCTGGAGGATCTCCCGCCCCTGTCCCTGATGCCCGATGCCGAGCGCGCGATGGAACGCATCGAGGTGGCGCTGACGACCGGCGAGTCGATCGCGATCTGGGGCGACTACGACGCCGATGGCATGACCGCGGTCGCGGTATGGGTGCTCGCCCTGCGCGGCCTTGGGGTGGACCCGGTCCGCTACGTCCCCTCGCGGCTGGCGGAGGGGTACGGCCTGTCCTCGGATGGCCTGCGCTCGCTGGCGGCCCGAGGCGTCCAGCTTGTGATCACGTGCGACTGCGGGGTAGGCGACGTGCCCGAGGTCGCCCTCGCCGCCGAGCTGGGGATGGACGTCATCGTCACCGATCACCACATCCCCGGACCGGTGCTCCCCGCCGCGGTGGCCGTGGTCGACCCCCATCGCTCGGACAGCGTTTACCCCGATCCCGATCTCACCGGGGCCGGGGTTGCATACCGGCTGGCCTCGGCCCTCGTGGCGCGGCACGGGATCACGGTGCCGGACCTCGCCGCGGTGGCCGCCCTGGGGACGGTCGCCGACATGGCGCCCATGACCGGGGAAAGCCGGGTGATCGTTCGGTTGGGGCTGGACGAGCTGGCGACGACCGGGCACCCCGGGCTGCAGGGCCTGCTCCGGCGAGCCGGCGCCGACCCCGCCCATCCCACGGATCGCGACATCGGGTTCGGGGTCGTGCCGCGCCTGAACGCTGCCGGGCGCATTGCCGACGCCGAGCTGGCGCTGGACCTGCTGGTGGAGCGCGATCCGGCAGCCGCGGAACGGCTGCTGGACGAGCTCGAGACGGTGCACCTTCGGCGACGCGAGCTGACCAAGACGGCCATTGCCTCCGCCCGCGCCCTGGCTGCCGAGGCCGCGCTCGCGACCGGACCGATCGCCCTCCGGGACGACACCTGGCCGGCCGGCCTGCTCGGGCTGGTGGCTGGGCGCCTGGCCGACGAGCTGGGACGTCCCGTTGCCGCTGCGGCACTGGTCGAGTCGGAGGTCCGTGGCTCGGTGCGCGCGACAGCTGACTTCGACGTCGTGCGCGCGCTGGAGGCCTGCGGCGCGTGGCTCACCAAGCGGGGCGGGCACGCGGCGGCCGGCGGCTTCAGCACCCAGCCCGATACATGGGATGCGTTCGCAGCCGTATTCGGGGCACTGCCCCGCCCGTTCCCCGAGGGCCGCATGGAAGACCCTGGAGGACCCGGACGGCTGGCCGTCGATCTGGTGCTTCCGGCCCGAATGCTCACCTGGGACCTGCTCGACGAGCTGGGCCGCCTCGCCCCGTACGGACCGGGGAATGCGGAGCCGGTCCTGGCCGTGACCGGGTTGACCGTCGGCGATGCGCGGCGGGTGGGTGCGGGCGAGGATCATCTCTCGTTCCGCCTGCGGCGCGGACTCGAGACGATGGATGCCATCGCCTTCGGGATTGGCACGGACGCGGCGATGCCCGAGCCCGGCCAGCCGCTCGACGTGGTGGGAACTTTGGAGCAGCGCACCATGGACGGCGATCCCCGTCTCCAGTTCCGGGTCATGGACTACGCGACGACCGAGACGTCACCAATTGCCGGACGGCGTCGCATCGTTCCCGTACCGGTCGCGGCCGGCGAATGACGGATTCCTCCACGGTTCTCGAGCGGCTCCGGCGGCGACGCGTCGAGATCGGAGCGCCGCTGTGCCTTGGGGTGGATCCTCGACCCGATCGCCTGCCGGACGGGCTGGGGGCGGACGTCCAGGGACTCGAGTCCTTCGCGCGCGGCCTGGTCGAGGCGGTCGGGGGTGCCGTGCTGGCCGTCAAGCTCAACACGGCCTACTTCGAGGCGTTCGGGGCCGCGGGCTGGGCCGCCCTCGAACGGGTGCGCCGCGCCATCCCGGAGGGCCCCGTGGTCGTGATTGATGCCAAGCGCGGCGACATCGGTCCATCGGCCGAGAGATACGCCGAGGCGATCTTTGGACACCTGGAAGCCGACGCGGTCACCTTGCAGCCATACCTCGGAGAGGACGCCATCGAGCCATTCCTGGCCTGGCCGGATCGGGTCGTGTACGTGCTGGCCCGCACTTCAAACCCGAGCGCCGGGAGGCTGCAGGACCTCGTCGTCGACGGCGCTCCGCTGGCGGAGGTCGTGGCCCGCTGGGCGGCCGATCGCTGGCCCGACGGACGGGTGGGACTGGTGGTCGGAGCCACCGAGCCCAACGAGCTGCGCCGGCTGCGGGCCGCCGTTCCGGGGCCCGGCTTCCTCGTCCCGGGAATCGGCGCCCAGGGCGGCGATCTGGCGGCGGCCGTTGCCTGCTGCGACGGCACCACCGCGCCGGGCCTGGTGAACGTGTCGCGCGCCATCGCGGAGGCCGCCAGTGGCCCGGACTGGCAGACAGCCGCCGCCGCCGCGACCCAGGGCTGGATTGAGGAAATGCGCAACGCCGGTGCTACACTCGATCCCACCACCTAGGAGCATCAGCCGCACATGCCGAACATTGGCGCCCCGGAGCTCATCATCGTCCTGGTGATCGTGCTCATCCTCTTCGGACCGGGGAGGCTGCCCGACATCGGTAACGCGATCGGGAAAGGCATCCGCGAGTTCCGCAAGGCATCGACCGAGATCGAGGAATCGATCCGTGGCGAGCCGAAGTCGGACACCACGAACAAGAGCTGACCGCCACTCCTGACCCGGGCTCCACCGTCGAGCCCGGTGCCTCGCAGCCTCCTGCGCCGGTGAGCGACGATCGCTCGAGCATGACCATGGTCGAGCACCTCGAGGAGCTCCGCCGCCGGCTGATCATCGTCGTGGCGGCCATCGGGATCGCGGCTATCGCCGGCTTCATCGTGTCAGGTCCGGCAATCGACCTGCTCCGGGCGCCCCTCCCTGATCAGTACGACACGATCTACTTCAACTCCCTCGGCGGCGCGTTCACGGCCCAGTTGAAGATCGCCGGATTCATCGGTATCGCGATTGCGATGCCCGTGATCCTGTTTCAGCTCTGGCGGTTCGTGACTCCCGGGCTGCTTCCCGGGGAGCGGCGCCTCCTGTGGCCGTTCGTCCTGTTCGGCGTTCTGCTGTTCGTGGCGGGCATCGTCATCGGCTACCTGCTCCTTCCCTACGCGATCAACTTCCTGCTCGGCTTCGCGCGGGAAGGCGTCGAGCCGCT
The DNA here is from genome assembly GCA_963816215.1 of uncultured Chloroflexia bacterium. Taxonomy (GTDB): domain Bacteria; phylum Chloroflexota; class Limnocylindria; order QHBO01; family QHBO01; genus DASTEQ01. Next base: position 239,095 of record CAWFKB010000002.1, read on the forward strand.
GCTGACCATCGACGAGTACATCGGGTTCGTCACGACCCTGATGCTCGTGTTCGGGCTCATGCTCCAGTTCCCGATCGTGCTCATCATCCTGTCGCGGCTCGGCATCGTGACACCGCGCTTCCTCGCCTCGCGTCGCCGATCGGTCATCGTCCTGATCGCGATCGTGGCCGCGGTGGCCACCCCCGGGGGCGACCCGTTCTCGATGGTCATGCTCTCGCTCTTCATGTACGCGTTGTTCGAGATCACCCTGGTCGTGGTGCGTGGCATCCAGCGCGATGCCAAGTCGCCCGTCGTAGCCGAATCGCCCGAGGCGGCCGAGCCACCCGAAACGCCGGACCCGCCCGAAGCGTCGGCCTCCAGCGGCACCGATGCCGAGGTCTGAGCAGATCGTCGTCCTGCTGACCGATCCGGCCATGGCCGAGCACGTATCGCCCGGCCATCCGGAGCGGCCGGAGCGCCTCGAGGCCGTGGTGGCGGGGGTGCTGGCCGCGTCCGGGGCATCCGAGGCACGGGTGGAGAGGCCCCTCGTCGTGCCCGCGACCGACGCCCGACTGGCGGCGGTGCACGAACCGGGGTACCTCGCCTGGCTCGTGGACACCGCCGGCCAGGGTGGGGGATGGATTGACCCGGACACGTACGTGGTGACGGGGTCGTGGAACGCGGCGCGCCTGGCGGCCGGGGCCGCGATCCAGGGCGCGCTGGCCGTGGCCCGCGGCGACGCTGCGGTCGCATTCTCGGCGAGTCGCCCGCCCGGCCACCACGCGGACCATGACCAGGGGAAGGGTTTCTGCCTCCTGAACAACGTGGTCATTGCGGCGTCCGCCCTGCGCGACGAGGCAGCCGTCAGCCGAATCGCGATCCTCGACTGGGACGCCCATCACGGCGATGGAACGCAGGCGATGGTCGAGGACGATCCCGATGTCTTCTATGCCTCGACCCACCAGTACCCGTGGTATCCGGGGACCGGCGCTGCCGGCGAGGGTCCCACGACCGTGCTGAATGTTCCGCTCGAGATGGGGAGCGGCGACCCCGAGTTCATCGCCGCCTGGACGGAGGTGATCCTTCCTGCGGCCGAGACATTCGCGCCGCAGGCGATCATGGTCTCGGCCGGGTTCGACGCGCACCGTGACGATCCGTTGGCCGGCCTGCGCGTGACCGCCGACGGATTCGGAACCGTCGCCCACGGGATCGGCGCGTTGGCCGCGCGTCTCCACATTCCGGGCGTCACCGTCCTCCTCGAGGGCGGCTACGACCTGGACGCGCTGCGCGCGAGCGCTGCGGCCACCGTGACCGGCCTGCTGACCGGGATGGCCAGCGCCTCCGACCGGGCGGCTGGAGCATGACGGCTATACTCGAAACGGTGCCATCCCGGCGTACCTCGACGGCTCCGGCAGAGCGCCCGGCGCAGCGTTCGCAGCCGCGGCGCAAGTCGAGCGTGCCGCAAACCGCTCCCCAACCCGTCGCCAACGCGACCGCACCGAGCGACGAGCTCGCCGTGGAGATCGTGACCTTTGGCTTCAAGTACGGCATGCCGCAGCGCGCCGACCTCGTCTTCGACGTCCGCTTCCTGACCAACCCCTTCTGGGTCCCGGACCTGCAGCCGCTGTCGGGGCTCTCGGCTCCGGTCAAGCGATTCGTGCTGGAGCAGCCCCAGGCTGAGCGATTCCTGGACCTCGTGGTCCAGCTCCTTGAGCTCACTGTCCCGGCCTACCGGGCCGCTGGCCGCAAGCGGCTGGTCGTGGCTCTGGGTTGCACCGGCGGCTACCACCGCTCCATCGCCCTTGCCGAGGAGCTGGCCGGCCGCCTCGGCGGCCTGGAGCACGCGTCCGTATCGGTCAGCCACCGGGAGCTGCGCCGATGAAACGACCGCCCATGCCGCGCTGGCTGTACCCGGGCATGCATATCAAGCGCTGGCTCGGCGCGGTGCTGCTGGGCCTGACCATGCTCGCCCTGGGGGCGGCCATCTTCCTGATCGAGGCCTACCGCCAGTTCATCGTCAACTTCCCGAACCTGGCGACCCTCACCGGCGCCGAGCTCGAGCGACCCATCCGTGCGGCCATCGTGCTGGTCGCGGGGGTCTCCCTGACCGGGTTCGGGATGTGGAAGCTCACCCGATCGCTGGTGTCGCCCTTCGTGGCCCGTGGCGATTCGGTCATGGAGGTGCTGTACACGAAGCGCTACCTGGCCCGCGGCCCACGGATCGTGGCCCTCGGCGGCGGGACCGGCTTGTCCACGCTCCTGCGCGGACTGAAGGCGTACTCGGCCAACATCACCGCGGTCGTGGGCGTGTCCGACGACGGAGGGAGCAGCGGGCGCCTGCGCCAGCAGCTCGGCATCTCGCCGCCCGGTGACATCCGGAACTGCATCGCCGCCCTGGCCGATGCGGAGCCCCTGATGACCCAGCTCATGCAGTACCGATTCCCCCCGGGTTCGGGCCTCGACGACCACGCGTTCGGGAACCTGTTCATCGCGGCCATGACGGCGGTGACCGGGGATTTCGACGAGGCCGTGCGCGAATCCAACCGGGTCCTCGCCGTGCGGGGCCAGGTCCTGCCGGCCACCAGCGTCCCGCTGAACCTCACCGCCCGACTGAAGTCGGGCCGCTTCGTGGCCGGCCAGGCGGCCATCAGCCAGGCCACGGAGCCGATCGAACGGGTCCAGATCGATCCGCCCGACGTGCGGGCCAACCCCGAGGCCATCGAGCGGATCCTCGAGGCGGACCTGATCGTGATCGGTCCGGGAAGCCTGTACTCGAGCGTGTTGCCCAACCTGCTGATCAGCGACATCCATGACGCCCTGTCGGCGGCGGAGGGCCTCCGGGTCTACGTCGGCAACGTGGCTACCCAACCCGGCGAAACGGGCGGCTTCACTGCCTCACAGCACCTGACCACCCTGTTCGACCACGTCGGAGACCAGCTGATCGACATCGTGCTCCTGAACCGGAACCGATCTGCCCGCCGGCCAGCCGGCTGGCAGGGCCAGCCCGTGGCGCTCGACACCCGCGAGCTCGAGGAGCTGCCGGTGGTGGTGGTCGAGGACGATCTCGTGGACGACCAGAATGCCCATCACCACGATCCCGACAAGCTGGCAGGGATCCTCCTTCGTCTCCTCCAGGAGGACAAACCGGCGCGACCCCGTCAGCGCATTCGCCGACCGGTCGCCAACGCCAGTTGACCGATGCGATTCGCGGCTGACGTCAAGGGGGAGCTGGCCCGGATCGAGCCGGCCCGCGCCTGCTGCCGCCGCTCCGAGCTCGAAGGCCTCCTGTTCCAGGGAGGGTCGGGGATCCGGACCCTGGATCCGTCCACGGCCCGCGTCGCGATGCGCCTGGGCGCAGGCCCGGCCATCCGCGACGGCGTGGAACGGGGATCGGGAGCCCGGCACCACCTCGCGGTGGAGGTGCCGCAGGCCGAGGTCCCGTGGCGCTGGGGCGCGGCGGCCGACTGCGACCGGCGCTCGTTCCTGCGGGGCGTGGTCCTGGGCAGCGGCTCGCTCTCGTTCTCGTCGGGGGGACCGCACATCGAATTCGTCTTCCGCGGTCCTGCGCGGGCGCGGACCTTGCGGCGACGCCTGGCCGCCGTCGCGATCCGGGCGTCCATCAGCGAGCGCCGCGGCCGATCCGTGGTCTATCTCAAGGGCCGCGAGGAAGTGGGCAGCCTGCTGCAGCTGACCGGCGCTCACAGCGCGCTCCTGGAGTTCGCCGCGGACCAGGTGGGGCGCGACGTCCAGAACCGCCTGAACCGGCTGCTCAACGCGGAGGCGGCCAACGTGAACCGGACGGTGCGGGCCGCGGAACGCCAGGTGCGGGCCATCGAGCAGCTTGACGCCACGCATCAGCTCGACGCCCTGTCCCCGGGCCTACGGGCCGTGGCCGACGCGCGACGGGCCTACCCGGCCGAAGACCTCGAGACGCTGGCCACCGGCCTGGACATCAGCCGATCGGCGGTGCACCACCGCCTGCGACGGCTCGAGCAGCTCGCCGCCACGCCATCGAGACGACGCCGAGCAGCCGGGTGAGCGCCGTCCGCCGTCCGCTCGTCGCGGGCAACTGGAAGATGCATCCGTCCGATCGTGCAGCGGCGTTGGCCCTGGCTCGGGGCGTGGCCGGGGCGACGGCCGGCGTGCCGGTGACGGTCGTCGTCTGCCCACCGGCCATCTGGCTTCGGGCTGTCGCCAGCGCCGTCCGAGGCTCGAGCGTCGCGGTCGGAGCCCAGACCATGCACGCGGAGGATGCCGGCGCCTTCACCGGGGAAATCAGCCCGGCCATGGTCGCGGAGGTCGCGAGCTACGTCATCGTCGGCCACTCCGAGCGACGCCGCTTCTACGGTGAGACGGACGAGGAGGTCGGCCGAAAGGTCGCGAGCGCTGTGCGCCACGGCCTCATCCCGATCGCCGCCATTGGAGAGACGGCGGAAGAGCGCGCCGCGGGCGACACGGAGCAGGTCATCGACCGACAGCTCGCGGCCGCCATCGCCGGCCTGGAACGGATCTCGGGAAGCGGCCTGGTCGTCGCCTATGAGCCGGTGTGGGCCATTGGCACCGGGAACGCCGCTTCTCCGGACGATGCCCAGCGGGCGGCGGCGCGCATTCGAGCACTCCTTCGGGAGATCGATGCCGAGGGCGCCGAGGAGGTCCCGATCCTGTACGGCGGGAGCGTGGACGCCGCGACGGCCGCCGGCTTCTTCGCCGAACCGGACGTGGACGGTGCCCTCGTCGGTGGAGCCTCGCTCAATCCCACGGTGTTTGCGGCCATCGTCCGGGCCGCCGCGGGCTGAGCGCCGAATGAGCGCCGAACCTGTGACGGGCGCCGTGCACCCGGTCGTGCTCGTCGTCCTCGACGGGTTCGGGATCGGGGACGAGCCATCGGTCGATCCCACGACCGTTGCCCCCATGCCGACGTGGCACGGCCTCATGGCCGAGTGGCCGAACTGCCGGCTGCAGGCGGCCGGAGAAGCCGTGGGCCTCCCCCCGGGCCAGATGGGCAACAGCGAAGTTGGCCACCTCAACCTGGGCGCCGGGTTCCCGGTCCTCCAGGACCTGCCCCGCATCAACCGGGCGATCGCGGACGGCAGCTTCGCGACAAACCCCGTTCTCCGAGCCGCCTGCGCCCACGCGTCCCGTGGTGGCGCTCGGCTTCATCTCATGGGGCTCATCGGTCCCGGCGGCGTCCACGCCCATGACGATCACCTGCTGGCCATGGTCGCGCTGGCCCACGACCGCGGCCTTCCCGCCGATCGCGTCCTGCTCCACGCCTTCACCGACGGACGCGACACGCCCCCGCATTCGGCGGCGGGGTTCATGGAGGCCCTGCAGGCGCGCCTGGCGGATCGAGCCACGGTGGCCACCGTGTCGGGCCGGTTCTGGGCCATGGACCGCGACCAGCGATGGGATCGGACCGAGCTCGCCTTCGCGGCCCTGGCCCGGGGAGAAGGGGCCACCGCTCCGGACGCGGCCTCGGCCATCGCCGCCGCGTATGCGGCAGGCGCGGGCGACGAGTTCGTCGAGCCGACCGTGGTGCTGCCGGGCGCCGGCATCGGTCCCGGAGACGCGGTCGTCCATCTGAACTTTCGCGCCGATCGGGCGCGCCAGCTGACCCAGGCCCTGGCGCTGCCGCACTTCTCCGCCTTCGAGCGCGGACCGATGCCCGAGCGGCTGATGGTCGCGACCCTGACCCAGTACCAGTCGACGAACGAGCTGCCGGTCGAGGTCGCCTTCCCGCCGGTCGTGGTCCACGGGCTGGCTGCGCACCTCGCGGAGCTCGGGCTCCGCCAATTGCACGTGGCCGAGACCGAGAAGTACGCCCACGTGACGTACTTCTTCAACGGCGGGGTCGAGGAGCCGTTCCCGGGCGAGGACCGCGCCCTGGTGCCGTCCCGGCGCGACGTGTCGACCTACGACCTGGCCCCGCAGATGAGCGCCGTGGCCATCACCGAGCAGCTGGAGCAGGCCATCGGAAGCGAGGCGTATTCGTTCGTCCTGGCCAATCTCGCCAACCCGGACATGGTGGGCCACACCGGGATCTGGGATGCCGCGGTCGCGGCCCTGGGGACGGTGGACGCGTGCCTGGCGCGGATCGTCCACGCCGTGCTGGATGCCGGGATCACCCTCGCCTTGACCGCCGACCATGGCAACGTGGAGAGGATGCGTGACGCGGCCGGGCGACCCCACACCGCCCACACGACTGCCGACGTCCCGTTCGTGCTGGTGGGGGAGCGGTGGCGCGACGCCACGCTGCGCGACGGGGTCCTGGCCGACGTCGCACCGACCCTGTGCGAGCTGATGGGCATCTCCACGCCCGCGACCATGACCGCCCGCAGCCTGCTGGTCGAATCGCCCGGGGCCTGGCCGGCGCCGTCGGAATGACCTGCTTTATACTGCGCGACCTGTGAACGCACTCACACTCGTCCAGTCCATTCTGGCCGTCGCGCTCACCGTCGCCATCCTCCTCCAGCAGCGTGGCGCCGGTGTCGGTGGCGCGTTCGGTGGTGAGATCACCGCCTACCGCAGCCGTCGTGGCATCGAGCGGACCCTGTTCCGGCTCACCATCGTGCTCGCGGTCCTGTGGGTCACCTTCTCGGTCCTGGCCCTCTACCTCCAGACCATCTGACGGTCCAAAAGTCCGGATCGTCCCTCTGCGGAGAGCCGTGTAATATCCGGGGCCACGCCGAGGTGGCGGAATAGGCAGACGCGCTAGGTTCAGGACCTAGTGACCATTACGGTCGTGTGGGTTCAAGTCCCTCCCTCGGTACCACACTCGCGGCCCAGGTGGCGGAATTGGTATACGCGTACGTTTGAGGGGCGTATGAGGCAACTCATCCGGGTTCAAGTCCCGGCCTGGGCACCACTTCACAGACCGATCGCGCCGCTCATTCGAGCGGCGCGCGTGGTTTAGGCTGGCAGAGGGCGGTTAGCTCAGCTGGTTAGAGCGCCTCGCTTACACCGAGGAAGTCGGGGGTTCGAGCCCCTCACCGCCCACCACCCCTGTACCATGGTTCGCACCACCCCCACCCGAGGAGACCTTCGTCCCGATGGAATGGATCGTCCTGATCATCGTCGCGGTCATCGTCCTCGGCGGCATCCTCATCTACAACACCCTGGTCCGGCTCCGAAACCAGGTCGACGAGGCCTGGAACCAGATCAGCGTCCAGCTGAAGCGCCGCCACGACCTGATCCCGAACCTGGTGAACGCAGTCAAGGGCTACATGGAGTTCGAGCAGGAGACCCTGACCCGGGTCACCGAAGCTCGGAATGCGGCGGTCAGCGCCTCCGGTCAGGGCGCAGCCGCCTCCGGTGGTGCCGAGAACTTCCTGACCGGCGCCCTCCGCCAGCTGTTCGCCCTGGTCGAGAACTACCCCGACCTGAAAGCCAACCAGAACGTCATGCAGCTCCAGGAGGAGCTGACCACGACGGAGAACCAGATCGGCTTCTCGCGCCAGCACTACAACGCCACCGTCCGCGAGCTGAACCAGTCGATCCAGACGTTCCCGAACCTCCTGCTGGCAGGCGTCTTCGGCTTCAAGGAGCGCGAGTACTTCCAGATCGAGGAGGCCGATACCGCTGTGCCCGAGGTGAACCTCCGGAGCTGATCGTGGTGAACCACCACTCGGCGAGGTGACCGCCTCGCGGCCGACCTTCTACTCGGAGATCGCGGCCAACCGACGGTCGAGCCTGTTCCTCATGCTCGCCGTCACCCTGCTCCTGGTGGCGCTCGGTGGAACCGCGGGCTATGCCCTTGGATACGGGTGGGGTGGAGTCGTCTTCGCGATCGTGCTGTCCACCATCCTCGCCACCTCGTCGTACTTTGGCGGAGATCGGCTCGTCCTGGCCGCCAGCGCCGCTCGGGAGATCGACCGGGCCAATCCGCCCGAGCCCTATCGCCAGCTGATGAACGTGGTCGAGGAGATGCGCCTCGCCGGCGGCGTGCCCCCGCCGCGCGTCTACGTGATCGAGGACAGCGCTCCGAACGCATTCGCGACCGGTCGCGACCCCAAGCACGCGTCACTGGCGGTGACCAGCGGCCTGCTCCAGAAGATGGATCGTGAGGAGCTCCAGGGCGTCATCGCCCACGAGATGAGCCACGTCCGCAACTTCGACATCCGGTTCATGCTCCTGGTCGGGGTCATGGTCGGCTCCATCGCCCTCATGGCCGACTGGTTCCTGCGGATCTCGTTCTGGGGCGGCCTCGGCGGCCGACGGCGGGGGAGCGGAGGGAGCGGCGAGGGCGGGGGAGCCATCGTGGCCGTGGTCGCGATCGTCGCACTGCTGCTGGCGGTGATCAGCCCGATAGTCGGTCGCCTGGTCATGCTCGCCGCCAGTCGCCGGCGCGAGAGCCTGGCCGACGTCAGCGGCGTGGAGCTGACCCGCAACCCGATGGGCCTGGCCCGCGCGCTGCGCACGATCGCCGACGATCCGGACGTGCTGGAAGTCGCCAACAAGGCGACACAGCACCTGTACATCGTGAACCCGATCAAGAGCTTCGAGCAACGGTCGCGCTCGATGTGGGACACCCATCCGCCGCTCGCCGAGCGGATCCGGGTCCTCGAGCAGCTGGCCGGCGCCAGCAGCGCACCGACGGGAGCGATAGCCGGATCGTCCAGTTGACCCCCTTGCGAGCCGATCGGTATGCTCTGACGGCGCCCGATGCGCGAATTGGGAGGCGAGGGCCTCTGCTGACGACGCAGGCCGAGGTAGCTCAGTTGGTAGAGCACCGCCCTGAAGAGGCGGGTGTCGTCAGTTCGAATCTGACCCTCGGCACCACCTAGGATGCAGCGGGCGAATGACCGGGCGGAAGTGGCTCAGTTGGTAGAGCATCACCTTGCCAAGGTGAGGGTCGCGGGTTCGAGTCCCGTCTTCCGCTCCATTTCTTTGCCCCAATGGCTCTGCTAGCCTCAAACCACGGATGCCCCGTCGTCTAGCTGGCAGGACAGCGGACTTTGGATCCGTGAACCGAGGTTCGAATCCTCGCGGGGCAGCCAGCGAGATCCGGGGCGACGTGCCCGAGTGGCCAGGGAGCGGTCTGCAAAACCGCGCACACGGGTTCGAATCCCGTCGTCGCCTCCACCTTTCTGAGCACGAAAACGCCGCTCCGACCTGGAGCGGCGTTCGGATTCTGTAGCCAATCTGTCGCCGTTCTATCCGAACTCGGCGAAATCAACCTGGCGGGGAGTCTAGGGAACCGCCGGGGGCGTCTGGAGCCGGGGCTGGAGTGGCACAAACGCCAACCGCAGTATGGCCGCAGGGACGGAGCGTATGGTGCGCCCATGTCCGAACAGTGGGCCTGCAACCGCTGCAACACTTCCGCGGGCCAGAACATGGCGGCCTGCCCGAACTGCGGGCTGCTCCGCGGTGCCGAGGCACCCGCGGCCGGTCAAACTCTAGTGGCGGGAGGCGCGGACTCTGGCGTCCCCGCACCAGGGACCGTCGCGCATTCGTGGTCTGAACGGGTCGGCCCCCTCCTGCGCTGGCTCACCGTGGGCTTGTGGTTCGCGCTCGCGCTCGCGGGGCTCGCCATCGCGCTCGAGGCCCCCAGATATACGCCCGCGTTCGTCATTGCCTTCCTCCTGGCGCCGCCCGTCGCGGTCGGACTCGCGTGCCTCTTCATCAGAGGACGGGGCATCGCCGCGGGCATCGCCTTGCTGTCAGTCGCGGTTATCGGTATCGGCGCGACCTTCTTTCTCGGTGTCCTGGCTCAGCTCGATGAGCAGCCCGACACGCTCGCGAACTACGCTTGGGTGTACCTCTTCTTCGGCGCTGCCGGGGCCTTGCTCTTGCGGGGGATCTGGAGTCTGATCGACGCGCTTGTGCATGCGAGGGAACGCGAACTGACTATTCCCTGGTGGCTCTCCTTTCCCTGGTCCCTCTTTGGGTGACGGTGGTTGGCACTCCACCGGACTCCCGGCGATTCGACCTCTCGGGGAGCTGCAGGAGCCGAGGTGGGCGTCGGGAGCCGGCAGTCGCCGCTAGGGCACGCCCCGGTATAGGGCGGCCCACGCGATGATCCACACCGGCAGGGTGAGCGCCATGAGCAGCAGCACGATGGGCAACGCTCCAGGCGACGACATGGCTACTAGCAGGAGGAGCAGAACATAGGGTGCGCCGAGCACCGCAGCGTAGAGCCACAGAGCGGCCCGGTTCGTCAGCTGGCCAGCGCGACGGCGGCGGATGATGGCGGGCGCGACGAAGCCCCTCACGACGAAGAGCAGCCCAACCAGGGCCACTAGTAGGAGAGCCCACGCCTGTTCTGTCACGGGCCACAGCCTACGCCTGACCCTCGGTAGCAGCGGCTGGTAGCAACGCCGGCGGACGGAGGCGGCCAGGCCAGGGCGCTGCACGCGTAAGATCGGCCCTAGGCGTACTTCGGCGCACGCACCCGTGGCTACTGCAAAACCGCGCACACGGGTTCGAATCCCGTCGTCGCCTCCAGCTTCCCCGGTAATCCACACCAGCGCCGCCGAGAGGACGATTCGCCCGTGGTCACAGCCGGCACGACCCTGGTCACCCTTGGTGTCGTCGCGGCCCTGGCCGCGGGGTTCTGGCTGCTCGTGTCGCCCTCAGTCCCCGAAGGTGACCGACTCCTCCTGGCGCTCGAGGTCGCCGTGGTGATCCTGGTGGCCGGCGCCGTGGCATACCTGTTGGGACAGATCGGGGGCCGAGTGACGGAGCGGCAGGCCGGCCGAGAGGCGGCAGAGGAACTGAAGAACCGACGCGAGCGTCAGGAAGCGCAGCTCGCCACCCGTCAGGCAGAACGCGCCCAAATCGCGGCACGCGAAGCCGAGGTCGTCCGACAGCTCGCGTCCAGCGGCGAGGGATCCTCCGAGCGAACCTAGAATGCACCCGGCACCGGACGGATTGGTCCGGGCGCCGTGACCCAGGGCCGGTGTGGCGAAATGGCAGACGCGGCGGACTTAAACTCCGCTGCCCCTTTGGGGGCGTGGGGGTTCGAATCCCTCCTCCGGCACCATTGGCTGTTTCGCGATCCACGAATCCAGCACGCGGCGGTGTCGGGCCTCCAGCTTCACGAGGGACCGCTTGGAGTGCAGGAGTCCGCTTGCCTCATCGAAGCTCATCCGGTCAGTTCGCATGAGGTATGCCGCGAGCACGGTCGCCGAGCGGCCTCGGCCCTTCGCACAGTGGACGAGGACGGTCCGACCGTCGGCGAGCTGCGCGTCGATCCAGCCCATCGCCTCGGTCAGCTGGTTCCCGTCGGGGACGCCGATGTCCGGGACGTGGAATCTCTGGTGGGAGATGCCATGCGCGTCGTAGAACGGAAGATCCGTCGTGCCCTCGGCCCGCACATCGAGGACCGCCGTGATCCCGTCGGCGATCAGCGCGTCGTAGTCGCGCCGGTAGGTCGGCGCTCCGCCGATCCACAGGGAGGGCGTGATCTGCGTGAACCAGGCGTGACCGAAGAGGCGCTCATAGGTGAATCGAATCGCTGGATAGAGCTTGTGGAACGCCCAGTGGAACGCGTCGAGCCGATCCGGCCCCTCAGGGGACGACAATGGTCAGGGCCGACGGAAGAGCCTCGATCTTGACGGGCGTCCGCCCGATGTACTCGCCGTCCGTCCACACCGGCTGGTCCGGTTCGACTTCGAGGGTCACGCTCCGCGCCTGGCGGATGTAGTTCATGTGGTTCAACGCCGGAACAGGCAGGAACCGCGCCGCGGCCGCGGTGACGCTGTCGATGCGGCGCACATCGATCGCGAAGCAGTCCAGCAGCCCGTCTTCGATGGAGTAGGTGTGGGTGATCTTGACGCCCGTGCCCATCATTCCCGAGTTCACGACGTACAGCTTTGATGCCTCGAACTCGAGATGCTCGCCGTCGACGTCGGCCACAAAGCGGCTACTGCTGGCCTTCGCCTGCTTCGCCACGGACGCGGCGTACGCCAGGACGCCGTATTTGTCCTTGAGCGCGCGGCTGGTCTGCTGCTCGGGCTCGACGCCGATGTACAGCCGCTGAATGAAGTAGCGATCCTCGACCTGCGCCTGCCCAACGCTCACCAGCCGGCCCACGTCGATTGAGCGCGTGTTCGCGCTCGCGCACAGCACGGTCACGGCCTCACGGAGCGTCCCGGGCACGCCCATCTCGCGGGCGAAGCCATTGCCGGTGCCGCCCGGCAGGATGCCCATCGGAATCGTTCGGCCGGCCTTGGCCTGCGCAACCAGGACGGCGTTTGCGATTTCGTGTTGGGTGCCGTCACCGCCATACCCGGCCACCAGGTCGACGCCATCGGCGATCGCCGCCTGGGCCTGCACGGTGGCATCGCCGTACTTGTGCGTCACGCTGACGTCCCAATCCACGTCGTGCTCGCGGAAGACATCGTTGAGGACGCTGAGGACCGGCTCGTCCTTACCCGCAGCCGGATTGATGACCACGTGGATCCGCCGCCGAGTGTTCTTTCCCATCCCTGCCTCCTACCTCTCAGCCGCGGCTGAAGAGCGCGCGTCGCTCCTTGGACGGTCGAGGCGTGGAGCGTAGCTCCGCGCCGACGAGCGCCGCGGCCAGACGTTGAAGTGCAAGGCCGACCGGTGAGCTTGGTCGCGACAGGACGATGGGCGACCCCTCGTTCACTGACCGGATCATGTCGACGTCCGCGAACGGGATCTCCGCGGTTGGTCGCGAGCGGAGGAGGTTCTCCACGTCGCGCGTCTTGAGCAGCTCGCGGGCCGAGATGTGGTTGACCACGAAGTGGGTTCGACCCTGGAGGACGGCCGCCTCGCCCAGGAAATGGATCAGCTCGCTCATGGCCCGCAGCGCGCCGAGCTCGGGAAAGACGACGAACACGTTCTCCTGTGCCTGCTCAAGGACCCACATCGTGCGGGGGTCGAGTCGGGTCCCACAGTCCACGACCACGAAGTCGAAGGTCGTGCGCAACGTACCGATGATCCGCTCGACCTCTTCGACCGAGATCCGTGCCGCGCTGTCGGGGCTGGTGGGGGAGGCGAGGACCTGGAGCCCGGAGCTGTGCGGCGTGAGATAGCCGGCCAGCGCCTCGGGATCGGTGATCGCGAGGTCATCCACCGCAGCCCGGGCGATGTCCTGCTTGGGACTCAGGTTGAGGTGCGTGGCGACCTGGCCGAATTGGAGGTCGAGGTCCACGAGCGCAACCCGGGTCCCGCTGACCTCGGTACCCGTTCCACCGGAGGCCAGGAGGGCGGCGGTGTTGACGGCGAGAGCCGTCGTCCCCACGCCGCCCTTGGGCGAGAAGAACGCGATGAGCTGCCCGGTGCCCGGTGTGGCGGGTCCGGGGGCCACCGTGCCCGCGCGAATGAGAAGCGCGTTGACCCGGGCCTCGAGCTCACGGCGCGCGAATCCGGCCTCGATCACGTCATCGGCTCCGGCCTCGAGGAAGGCAATGCGAGCCTCGACGTCGTCCGGCGGGGCCACCATGAGAATGGGCACGTTTTCATCGGTCCGGGCGGCCAGCAGGGAGCCCACTGCTCCGGAGGTGGCCAACCCTTCGGCGATGACCAGGTCGATCCCGCCCTCGCCCAGGGCCACCACTGCCTCGGCCGGGGTGGCGGCCTCGCGGACGTCCTGGTCGGAGCTCGTCAGCGCAGCGCGCAGCGCCGCCCGCAGGGAATCATCGGGCGCGCAGACGAGGATTACGGGACGGTTGGACACGGCACTCTCAGTGGCACGGGGCCCATCAGAATAGACTCGGACCGCGTCGGGCGCTACCCACCCACCTGGGCTATACTCGGCCCCGCCTCCACCCGGAGGCCACCGTTCATCCCCTCTGCCGCGCCGTCGTCGTGCGTGCGCCGCAAACCCAGAGAGAGGAGTGTCCCGGCCCGTGCGCCGATACGAACTCATGCTGCTGTTCCGGCCCGACCTGGAGGATGACCAGCTCCAGTCGGCCGTCGAACGCGTCACCCGCGCCATCGTGAACGCGGGCGGAGCCCTCACCAAGATTTCGCCATGGGGCAAGCGGCGGCTGGCGTACCCGATCCAGCACCATCGCGACGCCTCGTACTTCCTCATTCATTTCGACATCGAGCCGGCCGCCGTCCGCGAAATCGAGCGTGGCCTTTTGATCAGCGAGGAAATCCTTCGCCACCTCGTGGTCGTGCTCCAGCCGCGCAAGCGAGCCGACGGCGCTGACGAGAGCGACGACGCGGAGCTCGCTGCTCCCCCGGAGGTCATATTCGAGGCCCCCATCAGCCCCATCGACGCGCTCGAGGTGGACCCCGAGGACGCCGATCTGAACGCCCCTGAGGAGGTGGCGACGTGACGCTCAACAAGATGATGATCATCGGCAACCTGGGAGCTGACCCCGAGCTGCGCTACACGCCCGCCGGGAAAGCCGTGACCAACCTGCGCGTGGCCGTCAACGACCGCCACCGCGGCCCGGACGGCGAGTGGGTCGAGGAGACCCAGTGGTTCCGGGTGGAGCTCTGGGACCAGGCCGCCGAGCGCGCCGCCGAGCGGTTCCGCAAGGGGAACAAGGTCTTCGCCGAGGGTCAGCTCCGCGTGCGCGAGTACGAAGGCAACGACGGCCAGAAGCGGAGCTCGGTCGAGATCCGATTTGCGCGGGTCCAGTCCCTGGAGCGGCGCGACCCGGGCGAGGGCTTCGGCATCGGTGACGCTGCCAGCGACGCCCCGCCGGCGGCCCTGCCCCGCGGCGCGGCCGTGGGTGGGGGAGAGACGTCATCCGACACCGTCGACCTCGACGACATCCCGTTCTAGGCTAGCCAGAGGATCAATCGCGCATGCCCGCACCAGCCCGTCCCCGACGCCGCGAATCCGCTGACTACTACCGTGATCGGCGGCGGCGCAAGGTCTGCAACTTCTGTGTCGACAAGGTCGAGACGATTGACTACAAGGAGGTCAACCGCCTCCGCCGCTACCTGTCCGAGCGCGCCAAGATCGAGCCGCGCCGCAAGACCGGCACCTGCGCCCGCCACCAGCGGATGCTCACCGTGGCCCTGAAGCGCGCGCGCCAGGTGGCCCTCCTCCCGATCGCTCCCCAGCACCTTCGGCCCTGACCTCTCAACCGATCTGACCACCCGCCCCTGAAGGACGGAGCGTCGCCATGGACTTCGTCGTCTTCATCTTCGCCCTGGCCATCATCCTGCTCGGTGCCGAGCTGTTCACGAACGGCATCGAGTGGTTCGGCCATCGCCTGAACCTGGGGGAAGGCGCGGTCGGCAGCGTGCTCGCGGCCGTGGCCACCGCGCTGCCGGAGACCCTGATTCCGGTCATCGCCATCATCGGCCCGATCCTGGCCGGCACCGAGGCGTCGGTCGGCTCGGAGGAGGTTGGCGTCGGGGCCATCCTGGGCGCCCCCTTCACGCTGGCCACCCTGGCCATGTTCATCACGGGCATCGCCGTCCTGTACTACGCCCGCTCCGGCCGCCATGGGCCCGACATGGACGTGAACGTGCGGGTCATGGCGCAGGACGTCGTCTTCTTCCTGGTGGCCTACAGCCTGGCCATTGGTGCCGCCTTCCTCCCGGTGGAATGGCGCTGGGCGGACGTCCTGCTCGTCATCATCCTGGTCGTGATCTACGCGATCTACGTCCGTGCGCACTTTTCGGCGACGGCAGCCGACCAGGACGCGGACCTGGCCCGCCTCCACGCCACCCGGGTGCCGGGAATGCGCGGGTCGCTGGGCATTCACCAGCCCGAGGACGGCGGGGAGGTCGAAGACCATGGTCTGCCACGGATGTGGATCATCGTGGCCCAGACCCTGGTTGCGCTGGCCTGCATCGTCCTTGGGGCCCGCGTGTTCGTGACCGCGCTGCAGCACGTCTCGCTGGAGATGGGCTTCGATCCGCGCCTGTTCGCGCTGATCGTGGCGCCCATCGCGACCGAGCTGCCGGAGAAGTTCAACAGCGTCCTGTGGGTCCGATCCGGGAAGGACACCCTGGCCCTGGGCAACATCACCGGGGCCATGGTCTTCCAGGCCGTCTTCCCGGTGGCCATCGGCCTTCTCTTCACCGACTGGGAGTTCACGGCGGAAAGTGCGCTGTCCTTCGCCTCCGCCGGCGCCGCGATCCTGGCCACCCTCCTCATCCTGGGACCGATGCTGCGCTCGGGACGGCTGAGTCCCAAGCTGCTGCTGATCGGTGGGCCGATCTACGCCCTGTACATCCTCGCGGTCATCCTGCTGCCTGCCGGGGGCGCGTGAGGACGCCTGCCCGGCTAACCGAGATCGCTCGGGGCCCGGCGTATACTCTCGCCCGGTGCCGAGACCTCGTCCCGCCCACGCGGCCCGGCCGGTAGAGAGGTTGCCGTGTTGAAGCAGGAGACACCGGCTGGCGTGAAGCCCGCTGCCCGCTCCACGGACGGCCTGTGGGCCTACTTCCAGGGTGAGCTCGTCCCCCTCACGGACGCTCGGATCAGCGTCACCACCCACGCCTTCAACTACGGCACCGCGGTGTTCGAGGGCATTCGCGCCTACTGGAACCCCGAGCAGGAGCAGCTGTACGGGCTGGACCTGCTGGCCCACTACCGTCGCATCCACAAGTCGGCGCCCATCCTCCAGCTCGACATCCGGGTCAGCCCCGAGGACCTGGTGGAGATCACCTGCGAGATGCTCCGCCGCAGCGAGATGCGGGAGGACGCGTACATCCGCCCCATCCTGTACAAGTCCACCGAGGCAATCGGCGTGCGGCTCCACAACCTCGAGTCCGACCTCGTCATCTTCACCCTGCCGTTCGGGAAGTACATCGACACCGAGGGCGGCGTCCGGGCCATGGTCAGCAGCTGGCGCCGCAACGACGACAACGCCATCCCGGCCCGCGCCAAGATCACGGGCGGGTACGTGAACGGGGCGCTGGCCAAGTCCGAGGCCCAGTCCAACGGCTACGACGAGGCGATCATGCTGACCCAGGATGGCCACGTCAGCGAAGGCAGCGCGGAGAACCTGTTCCTCGTCCGCGACGGGGTCCTCATCACCCCGTCGGGGACCGACAACATCCTGGAAGGCATCACCCGGCGGCACATCATCGAGGTGGCCGGTGACCTGGGCATCGGCGTCGTCGAGCGGGTCGTCGACCGGACCGAGCTGTACCAGGCCGACGAGGTTTTCCTGTGCGGCACCGGCGCCCAGCTGGCGCCGGTCGTCGAAATCGACCACCGGTCGATCGGCGGAGGGGCACCCGGCCCGATCACCCACCGGCTGCACACGATCTACTTCGACGCGGTCCGTGGCCGCTCGGACGCGTATCGCGGCTGGCTGACCCCGGTCTACTGAGGGCGCCGCCCGTGCGGCGAAAGGGGGTGATCCGATGACCGCGACCCCGGCGCCAATGCGCGTCGCCGAGATTGCGCTTGCCCGAAACCCCGTCCGCGTCCTGGCGGTGCCCGCGCTGCTCGTCGTGGTTGGGCTCGCCCTGGCTGGCCTGGGGCTCGTGGTCGTGGGCCAGGCGACCGGTCTGGCCATGGCCATCCTCGGCGCGATCGTGGCGGTCGGTGGCGTGGTGCTGGCGGCCCGCGCCATGACCGTCCAGCTGTTCGTGGAAGTCGACTACCTGCACCTCAAGGCGATTGGCATGGATCGCCGCTATCACCTTGCCCCGGGCCAGCTGTCCCGGCTCGCGACCACCGGCCCGCGGCGTGTGAAGCTGGGCGCCGCGCTCCCAGGAACCCCTCGTCTCACCAGCCGCACGGCGCTCCCCGCAGGAGAACAGATCGAGGTCATTCGGTTCGGGGAGACGGCGTCGGTGGTTCTGGTGCCCACCGAGCGGGGGCGGGTGGCGGTTGCTGCCAAGTCCGAGAGCGAGCTGGTGGAGGCGCTCATGGTCGCCTCCCATACCCGGGCCATGCGTCCCGCGCCTGCCCCGGCGACTGCGCCCACCGCGTCCACCGCGCCGGCTGCTCCGGCCATTTCCGTCCCGGCCGCGGTCGCCGCCGCCGTGGCCCCGCCCGCGCCGGCCGCCGCAGCCATGACCGCGGCCCCACCGGCTCGACCTCTCACCGGGATCGAGCGCATGTGGATGGAGGAGCGGCTTGTCCAGGAGCGCCGGGCGGCTCTCACCGGCGCCCGCGAGGAGCAGGCCGCGGCCAGCATGTCAGCTGCCACCGCGGCCCTGAGCCCCGCCCGCGTGTCTCCCGTCCCGCTGCCGTCGCCGGTTGCGGCGATGGCCGCGGTCGCGGTCCCGCAGGCCGCCCCGGCCCCTACCCCACGGATCGCGGCGACCACCGTTGCCATTCCGAAGGTCACCCGCCCGCGACGTCGCCCCGCGCGCCCGCAGGCCCGCCGGGTCGCCGCCCCCGCTCTGACGCCGAACCTGCTCCTCCTTGCCGCCCCGCTGCTTGGGGCACTCGCCATCTGGATCGCTTCGGTCGTCATCGTTCAGCCAACGCAGGACGCGGGGCTCGATCCGCTCGGGGCCGCTCTGCTCCTGAGCGGCCCAATCGCCGTCCTCGCCATTTGGATGGCCCAGAGCCGATGGCCGCGCCTGGCCGGTCTCAGCTCGGTCGCCGCCCTCGTTGCGTTGCTCCTGGTGGGCCGCGCCCTCATCGGCTGATACCATCGGCGCCAATCAAAGATCGGCGTTGACGGAGCCAGCGCCGCACGGCACGAGCCCACAGCGAGCCCGAACGGTGAGAGCGGGCGGCCACGACTGACGCGGACATCACTCCCGAGCCGGAGGCGCCAAGCGACGCGACGCGTCGTGGGTAACGCCTCCCGGAAGGTCGCCCGATAGCGCGACGACGAGTGGAGCGCCTCCCCCAGGGGCGGCGCGCAAGCGCGGGTGGTACCGCGGGAGAGGATCCCGTCCCGGCAGTGTCGGGGCGGGATTTCGTGTTGGTGGAGGACGTGGCGAGCAACGTGTTCAAACCGGTGAGCAGCACGCTGGACGTGCCCGCCCTGGAGCGGGAGATGGCCGAGCTGTGGCACGAGCGCGACACGGTGGCTCGCTACCTGGCCCGGAACGACGACTCGGCAACCCGGTTCAGCTTCCTGGACGGACCGATGACCGCGAACAACCCCATGGGCGTGCATCACGCCTGGGGCCGGACCTACAAGGACCTGTACCAGCGCTATCACACGATGCTGGGCGATCGGCAGCGCTACCAGAACGGGTTCGACTGCCAGGGCCTGTGGATCGAGGTCGAGGTCGAGCGCGAGCTGGGCTTCACGAACAAGCGGGACATCGAGGCCTACGGCATCGACCGATTCGTGGAGCAGTGCAAGGCCCGCGTCCAGCGCTTCGCCGATCGGATCACCGAGCAGAGCAAGCGCCTGGGCTACTGGATGGACTGGGACCACTCGTACTTCACGAACTCCGACCAGAACAACTACACGATCTGGCGGTTCCTCCAGGTCTGCCAGGAGCGCCGGCTCCTGTACCGCGGCCACGACGTCATGCCCTGGTGCCCGCGCTGCGGGACCGGGCTGTCGAACATGGAGATCGCGACCGAGGGCTACCGCGAGCTCAGCCACCTCTCGCTGACGATCCGGCTCCCGATCACCGCGGCCGGCCACGACGGCGAGTCGCTCCTGGTGTGGACCACGACCCCGTGGACGCTGTCCAGCAACGTGGCCGCCGCGGTGCACCCGGAGCTCGTCTACGAGCTGGTGCAGGGAACCGATGGCCAGCGCTGGTGGCTCAGCCGCGGCTCGAAGGCCCGCGTGGCACCGGACGCGGCCGTGGTCCGCGAGGCGAAGGGCCAGGAGCTGCTGGGCCTCCAGTACCGCGGCCCGTTCGACGAGCTCCCCGTCCAGGACGGCGTTGAGCACCACGTGATCGCCTGGGACCAGGTCTCTGACGAGGAGGGGACCGGCATCGTCCACATCGCCCCGGGATGCGGGGAGGAGGACTTCGGGCTGTCCAAGCGCGACGGTCTGGCGGTGCTTGACCCGATCGACCAGTTCGGCGTGTTCCGCGAGGGATACGGCTGGCAGACCGGGCACTTCGCCGGCGCCACCCCGGACGCGAAGGACGACCTGGCTCCGCAGATCGCGGATGACCTGGCGACCAAGGGCCTGCTGGTCCGACGCGAGAACTTCACCCACCACTATCCGGTGTGCTGGCGCTGCAACACCCAGCTCCTGTTCCGGCTGGTGGACGAGTGGTTCATCGCCATGGACCCCCTGCGCGAGCCGATCAGCGACGTGACCCGGCAGGTCAACTGGGTCCCCCCCGGCGTTGGCCTGGAGGAGCGCGAGCTCGACTGGCTGCGGAACATGAGCGACTGGATGATCAGCAAGAAGCGCTACTACGGCCTGGCCCTGCCGTTCTGGGTGTGCAGCGAATGCGAGACGTGGGAGGTCATCGGCTCGCAGGAAGAGCTCCGGACCCGGGCGGTCGCCGGCTGGGAGGCGTTCGAGGGGCACAGTCCGCATCGGCCCTGGATCGACCAGGTCGAGATCGACTGCTCGTCGTGCGGCGGGCGGTCGCGGCGGATCGAGGACGTGGGCAACCCGTGGCTGGACGCGGGCATCGTTGCCTACTCGACCCTCAACTGGGCGACGGACGAGGCGTACTGGGCGCAGTGGTTCCCGGCTGACTTCCTGCTCGAGTCCTTTCCAGGCCAGTTCCGCAACTGGTTCTACGCCCTGCTGACCATGTCCACGGTGCTCACCGGTCGTCCGCCGGTGCGCAGCCTGCTGGGGCATGCGCTGCTTCGTGACGAGCACGGGGAGGAGATGCACAAGAGCCGCGGCAACTCGATCATGTTCGACGACGCGGCCGAGCAGATCGGTGCCGACGTCCTGCGCTGGCTGTTCGCTTCGGCCAACCCATCGGTCAACATCAACTTCGGATACGGCCCCGGGGCGGACGTCGTGCGACGCTTCTTCCTCCCCCTGTGGAACACGTACAGCTTCTTCGTGACCTACGCCCGCCTGGACGGGTGGACGCCGGGCCAGACCGATCCCGACCCGAGCACCGAGCCGACCTCCCTGATGGACCGATGGATTCTGTCCCGCCTGGATGGCGTGGTGACCGAGGTGCGGACGGCCCTGGACGCGTACGACGCGGCGCGCGCGGCCAAGGTGGTGGAGGCCTTTGTCGACGACCTGTCGAACTGGTACGTGCGTCGCAACCGCCGCCGTTTCTGGAAGGGCGAGCTGGACGCAGACAAGCACGCGGCGTACGCCACGCTGCACGAGGTCCTGACCACGGTCACCCGGCTCATGGCGCCGTTCGTGCCGTACCTGTCCGACGCGCTGTGGCAGAACCTGGTGGTGGCCGTGGACCCGGCCGCGCCGGACAGCGTGCACCTCAGTGATTTCCCGGCGCCCACCGGGCGCGCGAACGTCGAGGTTGACCGCTCGGTGGCCCTGGCGCGCCGGGTGGTGGCCCTGGGGCGCACGGCACGCGCCGCCAGCGCGGTCCGCACCCGCCAGCCCCTGCCCCGGCTGCGCGCGCGCCTTCCCGGTGGCGCGGGCGCGTTTGCCGCGGACCTCGCCGTGTCCGCCGAACTGGAAGGGCACATCCGCGACGAGCTGAACGTCAAGGCGGTCGAGCTGCTCACCGATGACGTTGGCCTCGTGGACCGGGCGCTGTATCCGCTGCTCCCGGTCATCGGTCCGCGCCACGGGCAGGACGTGCCCCGGGTCATGGCCGCGGTGCAGGCGGGGGACTGGCGGATTCTCGAGGACGGGACCGCGGAAGCGGGCGGCGTTCAATTGGCCGCTGACGAGTTCGAGGTCACCTCGCGCGCCCACCCGGGCCACGAGATCGCCGTGGACGGTGACCTGCTCGTGGCGCTGGACACCGCGATCGACGATGGCCTGGCCGCCGAAGGGATGGCCCGCGAGGTTGCCCACCGGATCCAGGGCCTGCGAAAGTCGGCGGGCCTGGCCATCGACGATCGGATCGTGGTCGCGGTCGGTGCCCCGACAGCGGTCCTGGCCCAGCTCGAACCGCATCGCGCATGGCTCGCCGAGGAGACGCTGGCACGCGAGCTGACCCTGGGCGACGACGCGGACCTGGACCGGGCCGCCACCCGCGAGGCCGTGGACCTGGACGGCGTCGCCCTCCGGCTCGCCCTGCGCCGCGCGGAGTGATGGCGTACGCTCGGAGGCCATGACCACCGCATCGATCCGCCACCGCTGGATGGACAGCGGCCTCCTGCTGGGGGTCGCGCTGCTGGTCTTCGTGGCCGATCGGGTGACCAAGGCGTGGATCGTGGCCAACATCGACGTCGGGGCCCAGGTCAACGTGCTGGGTGACTTCCTCCAGATCTGGCACACCGAGAACGCGGGCGCGGCGTTTGGCCTGCTCCAGGGCGGCGGGATCCTGTTCGTGGTGATCGGGGTCGTCACCCTGGTCGCCATCGGCTGGGTTCACGTGACGGGGCGTATCCCCGGCGCCGTCCCGGCCGTCCTGATGGGCCTGGTCCTGGGCGGCACGCTGGGCAACCTCACCGATCGGCTATCAGGCGGGACGGTGACCGATTTCGTGTCGGTGGGGATCGGGAGCGTCCGATGGGCGACGTTCAACGTCGCCGACGCCGCGGTCGTGACCGGCATCCTGGGCCTGGTGGTCGCACTCTCGGTGCTGGACCGGCGGGCCGCCGCCCGCGCCGCATGATCGAGAGCGGAGAGCGGATCCTCGAGGGCCCCGCCTCCGCTGGACGTGTCGACCTGGCGGTCGCCGCCATGGCCGGCATCTCACGAGCGCACGCGCAACGGCTCCTGTCCGACGGCCGCGCGACCGTTGACGGGGTCCCGCGCCGGGCGAGCGACCGCCTGGTGGGCGGCGAACGTCTCACCGTGACCCTCTCCGCGCCCGCTGATCCGACCCTCGTCCCGGAGTCCATCCCGTTGCGGGTCGCCTACGAGGACGCGGACCTGCTGGTCGTGGACAAGCCGGCGGGGATGGTCGTCCACCCATCGGCCGGGCATCAGACCGGCACCCTGGTCCATGCCCTGATGGGTCGGGCCATCGAACGCGGAGAGTCGCTGGGGTCCATCGCCGGGGTGGGCCGGCCAGGCATCGTCCATCGCCTCGACCGCGATACGTCCGGTCTGCTGGTCGTGGCCAAGTCGGACGCGGCCCAGGCGAGCCTCATGCGCCAGTTCGAGGCCCGCGAGGTGGAGAAAGAGTACGTGGCGCTCGTGCGTGGCCCGGCTCCTGCGGCACGGGGCCGGATCGAGGCCCCGGTGGGTCGAGATCCCCATGACCGGCAGCGGATGGCAGTGGTCGCCGGTGGACGTTCGGCCGTGACCGATTACGAGGTCATCGGCTCACAGGGGCCCCATACCCTGCTGCGGCTGCGGCCGCACACCGGGCGAACGCACCAGCTGCGCGCACACCTGTCGTACTTGAAGCTCCCGATCGTGGGCGACCTCCGCTATGGGGGCGGGGCGGGTCCGGGCGAACTCCGCCGCCAATTCCTCCATGCCGTGCGCCTGACCTTCCGCCGCCCAAGCGACGGGGCACGGGTGGACAGCTGGAGTGAGCTGCCGCCGGACCTCATGGCCTGTCTCGCTGCCGCGCACGTGGAGCCCGCATCCCTGCCGGTGGGCGTGGGAAGCGCGGTCGGCGACGCGCCGGGCGAGGCGGGAGGGTCGTCGTGAGTCGCCGGATGACCTTCGAGAACCCCATGCTGGTCGTGGTCAGCGGCCCGTCCGGGGTGGGCAAGAGCACGATCGTGGCCGAGCTGGCGCGCCGCCACCCGCAGGTCGTGCCCATCGTGACCGCGACCACGCGGCCGCGGCGGGACGGCGAGGTCGCCGGCGTCCACTACCACTTCCTGGACGCTGACACGTTCACCCGCCTGCGCGAGGACGGTGAGCTGCTCGAGTCGGCCGAGGTCCACGGCCACTGGTACGGAACGCCGCTCGACCAGATCCGAGGGATCCTGCGCGCGGGCCGGGACGCGGTCCTCACCATCGATCCACAGGGCGCGCGCGAGGTCCGTCGCCTCGTCCCCGATGCGCTGCTCATCTTCGTCATGCCGCCGTCCATCGAGGCGCTCGACGACCGCCTCACGGGGCGGGGGTCGGAGGACGCGACGGACCTCGCCATCCGGCGCCACAACGCGGCCGACGAGATGGCCGCGGCCACGGACTACGACGAGATCGTCGTCAATGAGACGGGTCAGATCGCCGCGTCGGCGGAGCGGATCTGGGAGGTGATCCAGGCCCAGGCCCGGCGGGATCCACCCCGCCAGGTGCGGCTGTGACGGCGTCGTGGTGACCGCGCGCTGATGACCGATCCGGGCGGCGCGCTCGTCCGGGTGGCGGTGGACGCCCAGGTCGACCGGCCGGAACGCACGTTCACCTACCGGATGCGCCCGGGCGAAGGGGCCGAGCCGGGGAGCCTCCTTCTCGTCCACTACGGGCCGCGGCTGGCGCTGGGGTACCTGATGGCAGGCGAGCCCGACCCGGTCGACGACGCGGTCGCGGTGGAGACCGTCGTGTCCGATCCAGTGCTGACCCCAGACCTGTTGGCGCTGGCCGAATCGGTGGCCGTCCGCTACCGGGCGCCGATCGGGCTGACCCTGGCCGCCATGCTGCCTCCGGGCCTGGAGTCCCGCCTCCAGCGCCGGTGGGAAGTGCTCGACGGGGAGGCAGTGGGAGCGCCAACGCTCACCGGCGAGACGCTGACCGAAGGGCAGCTGCGACGGCTTGGGCTACCGATGACGGCACGCTGGATCGAGGCGCGGCGGCGCGCGGGAGCTATTCGCGCCGCCTGGCGTCTCCGCCCGCCGACCTCCGGTCCACGTTCGATGATCGTGGTCCGGCGCCGCGCCGAGGCCGGTCGCGCGGTGCGGGGAAGCGTCCAACGGGCGCTGCTCGATGCGCTGCCGGACGGCGAGGCGACCCTGCCCGAGCTGGCCGAGCGGCTGGGCCGACAGCCGGGATCGCTGCTCACCGCGGCGCAGGGACTCGAAGCGGCTGGCTGGGTGGATCTCGAGCGCGTGGCTGACCGTCGAGACCCGCTCGAGCACCGTCAACCGGGAGCGGCGCCGGCGGAGCACCTGGTGGGGGAGCAGGTTGCGGCGCTGGAGGCAATTCGGGCGCTGGCGCCCGGGGCGGAGCTGCTGCTCGAGGGTGTGGCGGCGTCTGGAAAGACCGATGTCATCCTCGCCGCGGTCGAGGAGACGGTAGCTGCCGGACGGGGAGCGATCGTGCTCGTCCCGGAGCTGGCCCTGATCCCCCAGATCGCCGACCGCCTCCGAGGAACCGTGGGCGATGCGCTGTCAGTCCTCCACTCGGGCCTCTCTGACGGGGAGCGCCACGACGAATGGCAACGGATCCTGGCCGGGTCGGGCCAGGTGGTGGTCGGCACCCGCTCAGCGGCGTTCGCCCCGGTCCGGAACCTGGGCCTGGTCGTGCTCGACGAGGCCCACGACCAGGGATACAAGTCCGATCGCGCGCCGCGCTACGACACGCGCTGGGTCGCCCGAGAGCGCGCCGCGCTGACCGGCGCCCGCCTGGTCCTGGCCACGGCAACCCCGGACGTGGTCATGGCCCACCGGACGCGCACGGGCGTCGCGCAGCGCGTGCGCCTGGCGGACCGTCGCGTCGGCGCCCGACCAACGGTCACCGTGGTTGACATGCGTGCGGAGCTGGCCGACGGCAATCGGTCGGTCCTCTCGGCGACCCTGGCCGACGCCCTCGCCGCGCTGCCGGGCGATGGCACGCGGCAGGCGATCCTGCTCATCAACCGGCGCGGCGCGTCCACGTTCGTCCTGTGCCGCGACTGCGGAGAGCCGCTCCGCTGCCCCGAGTGTCAGCTCCCGTTCGTCCATCACCTGGCGACCACCCAGCTGCGCTGCCATCACGACGGCCGAACGGCCCCGCTCCCGTCGCAATGCCCGTCCTGCGGCAGCCGGCGGATCCGCTACTTCGGGGCGGGGACCCAGCGGGTGGAAGCCGAGGTCCGCTCCCAGCTGCCGGGCCTTCGGGTGGCGCGCCTCGACTCGGACGCGCTGAGCGCGCGGCGCCGCTTCGAGTCCATCTACGACGACTTCGTAGCTGGCCGGACCGATGTCCTGGTCGGCACCCAGGTCGCGGCCAAAGGACTCGATCTGCCCACGGTGACCCTGGCGGGGGTGGTCGCCGCCGATGTCACGCTCCACCTGCCCGACTACCTCGCCGCGGAGCGCACGTTCCAGCTCCTGGCCCAGGTCGCGGGGAGGGCAGGTCGTGGACCGATGCCCGGCCAGGTCGTGATCCAGACCTACGCCCCGCAGCATTCCGCCATCCAGGCGGCCGCCCGCCTCGACGTCGACGGGTTCATCGACCAGGAGCTGCCCCGTCGCGAGGCGTTCGGCTATCCGCCGTTCGGCGCCCTCGCCCGATTGCTGGTGGCCGATGCCGACCGGCGCCGCGGTGAGGAACGGGCAGGTGCAGCGGCCGAGGCGGTGCGCGGGCCCGATGTCGAGGTCCTCGGACCCCTGCCGGCCTGGGTGCCGCGGCGCGCCGGACGGTGGCGCTGGCAGATCGTCATTCGCGCGCCAAACGAATCGGTCCGGGCCGAGGCCGTGGCCCGGACGCCGGCCGGGATCGGCATCGACGTGGACCCCGGGTCGCTGCTCTAGGCGGCTGACCGGCTCCTCTACAATGCGGCCATGGTCATTCGCCGCATCCTGACCGCCGACGAACCGATCCTGCACGAGAAGACGAAGCGGGTGTCCCAGTTCGACGCGTCCCTCCATCGGCTCCTCGACGACCTGCTGGAGACCATGCGTGACGCCCCCGGCATCGGTCTGGCCGCGAACCAGGTAGGGGTGCCGCTCCAGGTCGCGGTGATCGAGATCGACGGCACCATCACCGAGCTCATCAACCCGCAGGTCGTGCGGCGCTCCGGTTCGAGCGTGGACTGGGAGGGATGCCTGTCGATCCCCGGGTTCGTGGCCGAGGTCGCGCGCTCGGAGAAGGTCACGGTCAAGGCGCGCGACCGGCACGGCAAGGAGTTCCGGGTGAAGGGCGACGAGCTGTTTGCGCGGGCCCTCCAGCACGAGATCGACCACCTCAATGGCGTCCTGTACATCGACTACCTCGAGTCACTCGAAGAGCTCGTTCGCGTCAGCGAGGCCTCCGAGGCGGTGAAGGAAGAGGCGGCGGCCGGCATCTAGTGCTGGGCCGCATCGCGTTCCTCGGCAGCGGCGCGTTCGGCGTCCCGCTCCTCCAACGGCTGCCGGACCTCGCCGACGCCCTGCTCGTCATCAGCCGTCCCGACCAGCCCGCGGGCCGCGGACTGCGAACCCGCGCGGCGCCCGTGGCGAGCGTGGCCCGCGAGCTGGGCCTGGATCTCGCGACCCCGGCGCGCCTGCGGTCCGAAGAGGGAAGAGCGGCAATCGCCGACTTCCGCCCCGACGGCCTGTTGCTGGTGGCCTACGGCGAGCTCGTGCCGCCCGACCTCCTGCACCTGGCGCCGCGCCCGCCGCTGAACGTCCATCCCTCGCTCCTCCCGCGTCACCGGGGAGCGGCGCCGGTGGCCGCCACGATCCTGGCCGGCGACACGCAGGCGGGGGTCAGCCTCATGGTCATGACCGAGCGCCTCGACGCGGGGCCGGTGGTCCGTCAGTGGACGGTGCCGCTCACCGGGCGCGAGGAGACGCCCGACCTGGAGGCAGCGCTCGGCGCGTTGGCCGCGGAACGGATCCCGGGCGAGCTGGAGGCGTGGAGCCGGGACGCGCTGGAGCCGGTCGCGCAGGACGACGGCGCGGCCACCTACCAGGCGGCCTTCAGCCGCCGCGATGGGTGGATCGACTGGCGGCGCGGCGCGGACGAGATCGATCGCCAGGTCCGCGCCCTCCAGCCGTGGCCCGGCGCCTGGACCACGGTCGAGGGTCGGCGCCTCCACGTCCGCCGAGCACATCCAGATCCCGGATTGCCGGGGCTGCCCATCGGTTCGCTGCTGCCCGGTGATCCTCCGGTGGTCGCCTGCGGGCGCGGGGGCCTCGTCCTGGACCTCGTTCAGCCCGAGGGCCGCTCTCCGATGCCCGCCGCCGACTGGCGACGGGGCCTCGCCCGCGATCATGTCCTGCTCGGTGGCGACGCGGCGCCCGCGTGACCGGGGCCGCTCCGGGGCCCGTCCGGCGCCCTTGGGTATACTCGAACACGGTGCCGGGAGGTGGCGCCTGAACCATGTTCTTCTTCGATCCGGTGTACCTGATCCTGTTGGTGTTCATGATCGGCCTGAGCGGGTGGGCCGCGTGGCGCGTGCGTTCGACCTATGCCCGGTGGGCCACCGTCGACTCTGGAATTGACCTCAATCCGTACGACTTTGCCCGTCGACTGCTGGACCGCCAGGGCCTGACCAGCGTCCGGATCGAGCCCACGCCCGGCCAGCTGACCGACCATTACGACCCGCGGGCCAAGGTGCTGCGGGTGAGCCAATCGGTGGCCGCCGTTCCCGCGTTGTCGGGTGGCCGCGCGCCGCAGCTGTCGGTGGCCGCCGCCGCGGTGATTGCCCACGAGGTGGGCCATGCCCTCCAGGATCGGCAGGGCGACGGGTGGCTCGCCGCACGATCGGTCATCGTGCCCGCCGCCAACATCGGTTCGTCGCTGGCGCCATGGCTGATCGTGGCCGGGCTGTGGATGCACCTGACCGGCCTCGCCGTGATCGGGGTCATCGGATTCGGGATTGCCTTCGCCTTCACGCTGATCACGCTGCCGGTGGAGATCGGCGCCAGCGGCAAGGCACTCGCGTTCGTCGAGAGCCTGGGCATGGTTGGGGAGCGGCAGGCTGGAGCCAAGGCCGTGCTCAAGGCCGCGGCCTGGACCTACGTGGCGGCCGCGCTGACCGCGATGCTGACCTTCCTGTACTACGTGAGCCTCGTCATGGGCCGCCGTGACTGATCCCCGCCCCGCTGGGCCGGCGCCGGCCATCAGCGAGGTCGCAAGCGACACGCTGGTCGCCTGGTTCGCCGAGCGGGGCGAGCCCGCGTACCGCGCCCGCCAGGTGATCGCCGGTGTGTCTACCGGTCGCGCCCGCGGATTCGACGAGCTGACCGATCTTCCGCTGCGCCTGCGTACCGCGCTGGCCGAGGACTATCGGTTCTCGAGCATCGCCGCGACCGAGGTCCTTCGCACCGACCAGGGCCTGACCGAGAAGGCCGTCCACGAGCTCGATGACGGTCAGCGCATCGAGTCGGTCCTCATGCGTTACCCGGCGCGGGGCAGCCACGCGGCGCGGACCACGATCTGCATCTCCAGCCAGGCCGGCTGCGCGGTGGGCTGCCCGTTCTGCGCGACGGGCCAGGGCGGATTCGGCCGTCACTTGACGGCTGCGGAGATCGTGGACCAGGTCCTGTGGTGGCGTCGGTCCGCGGAGCACGCGTTGGACCCGGAGCGGCACCTCAACGTGGTCTTCATGGGAATGGGGGAGCCCCTGCACAACGCCGACCGCGTCTTCGAATCGGTCTGGATCCTGAACGACCCGGCGCGGGTCGGGATCGGGGCGCGCCACCTGACCGTGTCCACGTCGGGCGTGGTGCCCGCCATGCTGCGCATGACCGATGAGCTGCCCCAGGTGAACCTCGCCATCAGCCTGCACGCCGCCCATGACGAGCTGCGCGACGAGCTCGTCCCGATCAACAAGAAGTGGCCCGTGGCCGAGGTCCTGGACGCGGGGCAGCGGTTCGCGGAACGGACTGGGCGCCGGGTGAGCCTCGAGTACGTGATGATCGATGGTGTGAACGACAGCCCCGAGGAAGCTGGGCGCCTCGCTGGTCTGGCGCGGGGCTGGCTGTGCCACGTGAACCTCATTCCGCTCAACCCGACCCCCGCATCGCCGTGGAGCGGGACGCCGCGCGCGGGAATCGATCGCTTCGCGGACGTCCTGCGCGACGCCGGCGTGACGACCACCATTCGCGACACCCGGGGGCGGTCCATCGAAGCTGCCTGTGGGCAGCTCCATGCCCAGCTCGCCAAGCGGCCGCTCCGACGTGCAGGCGCGCTCCCCGAGCTGGACCTGGTGACGGTCTGACCCATGGCTGACCGATCGCCGGATCGCCGACCACCCCACCTGTCCGCCAGCGTGCTGAACGCGGACTTTGCGCGGCTGGGCGAGGAGGTCGCCCGGGCCGAGGCCGGCGGCGTGGATTCCATCCACCTGGACGTGATGGACGGCCATTTCGTGAGCAATATCTCGTTCGGCGCACCGGTCGTCGCTGCGCTCCGAGCGCACTCGAGCGTGCCCTTCCACGCGCACCTCATGATCGACCACCCGCTCCGCTACGCGGCCGACTTCGTCTCGGCCGGGAGCGACCTGATCGCCTTCCACATCGAGGCTGCCGACGATCCCGACGCGGTGATCGACGCCATTCACGGCGCGGACCGCCAGGCGGGGCTGGCCCTGAACCCCGAAACGCCGGCCGAGTCCGTGTTCCGCCACCTGGAGCGCATCGACCTGCTGCTGGTGATGACCGTCCATCCCGGCTTCGGCGGCCAGACGTTCCTGGCGGAGGTGCTGCCCAAGATCGAGGCGCTCTCGGCCGAGGCTGCTCACCGCGGCCTGACCGTCCCCATCGCGGTCGATGGGGGCGTCAACGAGCGGACCATCGGCTCTGCGTACCGGGCCGGCGGCGAGGTTCTGGTCGTGGGATCGGCCCTGTACGACGTTGACGGACCACTCGACGACGTGGTCGATGCGTTCCGCGCCGCGGCCATGGCGGACGGATGAGGCGTCGGTTCCGCCCAACCTTCTTCCTGCTCGCGGTGGCCGTGGTCGCCGCCTGCTCTGGCCCTATCCTCCCGACCCCGGAACCAACCCCGCGACCGGTCGTGATCAGCGTGACCGACCGCGACACGGGCCAGCCGGTCATCGGGGCGCAGGTTGGCAGTGGGTCCGCCGGAGCCACCACCACGGCCGACGGCACGGCAACCGTCGTCGCCACTGCAGGCGACCCGATGCCGGTGACCGCCATCGGCTTCGATGACGGGCAGGGGACGGTGCCGCAGGACGGGGGCCTGGCCATCGGCCTGCGCAACAACACGATCCACGGCACGGTGCACGACGAGAACGGCGTGCCCATCGCCATGGCCCGCGTCTTCGTGGAAGGGGCCGGCACCGGGGTCCGGACCGCCGAAGACGGCACCTACACCCTGACCGGCGTGCCGGAGGCCGGGACCCTGGTCTACAAAGCTGCCGGTTATCGGCTGGGGGCCATTCCCATCGGTCCCGACCACGACGTGAGCGTCACCTTGCCGTCGTTCGTGGCGCGCGCTCTGTATGCCCCGTCGGCCGTGTTCGAGGCGTCGGGCCGACTGGACGAGATGCTCAACCTGATCGACCAGAGCGGGACCAACGCCATGGTCATCGACGTCAAGGAGACCGGCGGCTGGGTCTACTACAGCACCGACCTGCCCGACGTCGTGGCGTCCGGCGCAGTGATGACCACGCCGGTCTTCGACCTCGAGGAGCTGCTACCGGCGCTCAAGGCCCGCGGGATCTACACGATCGCCCGGATGGTGGTCATGAAGGACAACACGCTCGGTGCCGCGCGCCCCGACCTGGCGGTCCTCAACACGCAGACCGGCGGTCCGTGGATGGACTGGAACGGCGGGATCTGGCTCGATCCCGGCAACCCGGGCGTGGCCGAGTACGTGGCGGACATCGCGGGCGACCTGGCCGACAAGGGATTCGACGAGGTGCAGCTGGACTACATCCGGTTCTACAGCGACGGCCCGTACGAGCTCGCCGAGACGAACCTGCCCCACACCCAGTCGTTCCGGTTGCCGACCATCCAGCGCGTGATGCGGGTCATCTCCGATCGGCTGGCCTGGACGCGGACGTTCCTGTCGGCCGACGTGTTCCCCATTGCGTTCATCGCCACCGACGACCAGGGGATCGGCCAGCGGCCGGAAGTGATCATGCCGTACGTCGACTACTTCAGCCCCATGGTCTACCCGAGCCACTACTACCCGGGCGTGTTCGATATCGCGGAGCCCAACGAGCACCCGTACGAGATGATCGACCAGACGCTCGAGATCATGAACGCCGAGGCGGCCCCGTACCAGCTCAAGATCCGGCCCTGGCTCCAGGACTTCGGCTACGGGGAGTTCCGGCCCTACACCGCGGCCGACATCGAGGCCGAGATGCAGGCCGCGGCCGACAACGGAACCGCGGGCTGGATGATCTGGAATGCGAGCGCCCAGTTCACGACCGATGCGCTGGGTGGGCCGATCGCGGGCGAGGAGTACGCGTTGGTCACGAGCGCGGACGGCGGCTCGGCCGCCAGCCCGGCGCCGAGCCCCGCCTCGACTCCCTAGACCGATGCGCCTCGTCGTGCAGCGCGTCTCCCGGGCGTCCGTCCATGCGGACGGCGATCTGCTCGCCGAGATCGGCCCCGGCGCTGTCGTGCTTGCCGGCGTGGCGGCCGGCGACACCGTGGAGACCGTCGACCGGATGGCGACCAAGCTCATCGGTCTGCGCTATTTCGACGACGCGGAAGGTCGCACCAACCTCGCCCTCGCCGACGTGGACGGGGCCCTCCTGGTGGTGAGCCAGTTCACCCTCCTGGCCGACGTGCGCCGTGGTCGGCGACCCGGATTCACCGACGCGGCGCTCCCCGACGTGGCGGAACCGCTGGTCGAGCGCTTCGTGGCACAGCTGCGTGCGGCAGGGGTA
The DNA here is from genome assembly GCA_963816215.1 of uncultured Chloroflexia bacterium. Taxonomy (GTDB): domain Bacteria; phylum Chloroflexota; class Limnocylindria; order QHBO01; family QHBO01; genus DASTEQ01. Next base: position 271,588 of record CAWFKB010000002.1, read on the forward strand.
CCGGTCGAAACCGGTCGATTCGGCGCGGTGATGGAAGTGACGCTCGTGAACGACGGTCCGTTCACCCTGGTCCTGGATTCGGAGCGCGACCTCGGGAGCTAGGCCTTGGTGGCGGTTCGCCGGCAGCGGGAGCAGGCGCGCACCTTGGACGTCTGGCCGTTCTTGGTGACGGTCAGTGTCTGAAGGTTTGGAATCCAGCGGCGCGCCGCGCGCTTCTTGTTCATCCCGACCGACTGGGGGTTCCAGCCGGTGATGGGGCGCTTGCCGCAGATTTCGCAGACGCGGGCCATGGGTCTCCCACTCACAAAGATACCGGCGCCCACCGACGGGCAGCCGGACCGATACCGATGCTAGCACGCTACGATCGGGCCATGCAATCGCGCCCGGGGCGCCCGGCCGCCGCGGGTCGTTCCCCTCGCAGCACGCCGCGTGCATCGCCTCCGGCGGTCACTCCGGACCGCCTGGACCTGCCCATCCGCCAGGTCCTCCCGGAGCTTGGTGTCGGCCTGGGCGTGCTCGAACGGCTGGGTATCCGGACTCCGCGCGAGGCCCTCCTGTACCTCCCGTTCCGGTACGACGACTTCAGCGACCTGCGGTCCCTGGCCGATCTCAACCCGGGCCAGAAGCAGTCGTCCCGGGTCCGGGTCGACGACATCAAGTCGGAGCCGGGGTTCGGGCGCCGGCCGCCGCGCACGATTGCCCAGCTCTCGGATTCGAGCGGCACGGCCGAGGCGATCTGGTTCGGCCGCCGCTTCATCGAACGCCGGCTCGGCCCGGGGGACGAGATCGTGGTCAGCGGCAAGGTCACCGCCCAGGGGTGGCGCATGCAGTTCGCGAATCCGGAGTTCTCGCCCGCGGCGCGCGAATCGGTGCACACCGCACGCGTGGTCCCGGTCTACTCGCTCACCGCGGGGGTGACCATTCGTCGCGTCCGTGAGCTGCTGGCCCGCGTCCTGGACCGATGCCTGCCCGCGATCGTGGATCCCTTGCGGCCGGGGGAGCGGGTCGGCCTGCTGGACCTGGCGGTCGCCATCCGGACGGCGCACTTCCCCGATGACATGGAGGACCTGCTGCCCGCCCTCGACCGCCTCGCGTTCGATGAGCTGCTGACTCTCCAGCTGACCCTGGCCCAGGCGGCCGCGGCTCGCACGGAACGGCAGGCCCCGCGGATCGAAGTGCCCGACGACGTGCTGGCTGCCATCACCGACGAGCTCCCATTCGTCCTGACCGATGACCAGGCGCAGTCCGTGCGCGAGGTCACCTCCGACATGGCCTCCGACCTGCCCATGCGCCGGCTCCTCCAGGGCGACGTGGGGAGCGGGAAGACCGCGGTCGCCGCCGTGGCCCTGGCGGCGGCCTCGCGCGGCGGATGGCAGGGTGCGTTGATGGCGCCCACCGAGATCCTGGCCCGGCAGCATCACGACGGCCTCGAGCCGTTGCTGACCCGGCTCGGGGTGCGCAGCGCGTATCTGTCGGGGTCGCTCAAACCGGCCGAGAAGCGCGCCATTCAGCAGGCCCTGGGGCGTGGTGAGCTTGACGTGGTGGTGGGCACCCATGCCGTGATCAGCGAAGGTGTGACCTTCGAGCGGCTCGGGCTGGCGGTCGTCGACGAGCAGCATCGATTCGGCGTGGCGCAGCGATCCGCCCTGCAGGCCAAGGCCGGTGACCTGGAGCCGCACATGCTGGCCCTGACCGCCACGCCTATCCCCCGGACGCTGGCCTTGACCGTGTACGGCGACCTGGCGATCAGCACCCTGCGCATGTCGCCGCCGGGACGGCAGCCCATCCGGACCGAAATCCGCAACCGCGCGGCCCTGCCCAAGATCGAGGCCTTCCTCGCCGACGAGGTCAAGGCCGGCCGCCAGGTCTTCGTCGTCGTGCCGCTCATCACCGAGAGCGACGCTCTTACCGCGGCGTCGGCTGAGGCCGAGGCCGAGCGCCTGGCCAAGGAGCTTCCGAAGGTCCGGGTAGGCCTGGTCCACGGCCAGCAGCCGTCTGCCATCCGCGAGGAAACGATGCAGCGCGTGGCCAACGGCGAGGTGGACATCCTGGTGGCCACGACCGTGATCGAGGTCGGGATCGACGTCCCCAACGCGACCGTGATGCTGATCGAGGACGCGGAGCGCTTCGGCCTCGCGCAGCTCCACCAGCTCCGCGGCCGGGTTGGCCGCGGAGCGCATCGGTCCTACTGCATCCTCCTGTCCGATGCCACCGATGAGATCGCGCAGCAGCGGCTGGATGTCGTGAAAGGGTCGACCGATGGCTTCGCCATCGCTGAGGCCGATCTGGCGCTCCGGGGCGCGGGCAACGTGCTTGGCACACGACAGTCCGGCCTGCCACCGTTGCGGGTCGCGTCCCTGTTCGATCCGCGCCATCTCGAACTCGCGGCCCGCGCCCGGATCCTGGCCCGCGGCCTCGTGGCCGAGGACCCGCAGCTGACGACCCGGGTGGAGCTCGCGCGCGAGCAGCGCGCCTTCAGCCCGCCGGATGCATCCGGCGAGGCGGCCTGAGGAGCGCGTGCGCGTCATCGCTGGCACCGCGCGGGGGATCCTGCTCGCCGCGCCCCGCGGAGACGGGACCCGGCCCATCAGTGACAAGGTGAAGGAGGCCCTGTTCGGGAGCCTCGGGGCGCGGGTGCTCGACGCCCGGGTTTTGGACCTGTACGCGGGGAGCGGGGCGGTGGGCATCGAGGCCCTGTCTCGCGGCGCGGCCCACGCCACGTTCGTGGAGCACCACCGACCGGCGGCGCGGACGATTCGGGAAAACCTGGCCCGGACCGGCTTCGCGGATCAGGCCACGGTCGAGGTCGGGGACGTGCTGCGGTTCCTGGCCTCGCCGACCGGACCGTGGGACGTCGTCGTCCTCGACCCGCCGTACGAGGAGCGTAGACTCGGGCCGCCCATGGAGGCCGCCACGCCACATCTCGCCCCGCATGGAATCGTCGTCGTGAAGCATTTCTGGCGGACCGCGATCCCCGACATCCCGTCCCTGGCCGTCACCCGCACCCGTCGCTTCGGGGAAACGGCGCTGACCTTCCTGGAGCCACACCCCCAGCGCGAGGAGGAGCGATGACCCGCGTCGCGGTCTTTCCCGGATCCTTCGACCCCATCACCAACGCCCACCTGGACGTGATCCAGCGCGCGGCCGCCCTGTTCGATCAGCTGGTCATCGGTGTGCTCACCAACCCGCGCAAGACGCCCACCTTCTCGTCGGCGGAGCGGGTGACCCTCATCCAGGCCGAGGTCGCCGATCTGGGTCCATCGGTCAGCGTGGAAGCATTCGAGGGGTTGACCGTCGACTTCGCGGCGCGCCACCAGGCGGGGTTCCTGATCCGCGGACTACGGGCGATCAGCGACTTCGAGGCCGAGCTCCAGATGGCGCACACCAACCGCCGCCTGTCATCTCGCGTGGACACCGTATTCCTGATGACCAGCCTGGAATTCGGCTACGTCTCCTCGACCCTGGCCAAGGAAGTGGCGATGCTCGGTGGAGACGTCTCAGCCATGGTTCCCGCCGGCGTGGCGCAGGCGCTGCGCGAGCGCGTGGTATGACGTTGTACGACATCGGCGCATCGGAGTAGAATCTCCGGCAACCGCCGACGGAGGTCAGCGTCACGGACATCCTGTTCCTTGTCGAGCGACTGGAAACACTGGTCGCCACCGGCAAGAAGGTTCCACTCACCAACAACGTCATGGTCGACCAGGGGGCAGTGCTCGAGCTGGTGGATCAGGTCCGGGTTTCGATGCCCGAAGAGGTGCGCCAGGCGCAGCGGATCACCGGCGAGGCCGGCCGCATCGTGGAGCACGCCCGCGAGGAAGGCGACGCGATCATCGCGCGCGCCCAGGAGCAGGCGGCCCAGATGCTCGAAGAGCGCGAGCTGGTCCGGCTGGCCCAGCAGCGGGCCGGGGAGATCCTCGAGCAGGCCAACCGCGAGGCCGGTGACGTTCGACGCGGCGCCGACGAGTACGCCGCGGGCGTCCTGATTCGCCTCGAGGGCGAGGTCACCAAGACCCTGACCAGCATCAAGCACGGGATCGAGATGCTCGATCAGCGTCGCGGCCCCACGATCATCGACGCCATCCCCGTCCAGCCCGAACCGGAGCGCGCCGGAACCCCGATATCGGGGTGACCCGCCTGCAGGTCGCCGGCCTGCTCCGCGAGCCACCGGGGACCATTCGTGCGGTGGACGTCGGGTCTCTGGGCTGGGTTGACCCCAGCACCGCCGGTGGTCGCCCGCTTCTGGGCACCCTCCGCCTACAGCGGACGAACCGCGGCATCCTGGCCAGCGGCCGTCTGCGCACGGTGGTTCGGCGCACGTGTATCCGCTGCCTGGACGAGTTCGACGAGCCGGTGGATTTCTCGCTCGAGGAAGAGTTCCTGCCTTCCCTCGACCCGAAGACGGGGAAGGCCGTGGTCGTTGATCCGGAGGACGTCGTAGTGGCGCGCATCGACTCCCACCACGAGATCGATTTTGGGCCGGTCATTGCCGACGAGCTGGCCCTGGCCGAACCGATGCAACCGCTGTGCCGACCCGATTGCCGCGGCCTGTGCCCGACATGCGGCCTCCGCCTGGAGGACGGTTCGCACGACCACGACGGGGGAGAGGTGGATCCCCGTCTGGCCTCGCTGGCCGACTGGAAACCACCGACCGACTGAGCCGGTGGTCGCCTGACGACCCCACGGCTATACTGCGGCGTCCCGCATCCCGATTGACAGGAGAGCCCCGTGGGCGTCCCCAAGCGAAAGGTATCGAAGTCGCGCAAAGGTGAGCGCCGCGCGCATCTCGCGCTCCGCGCGCCGACCCTCGTGGAATGCGATCACTGCCACGAGCTGAAGCGCGCTCACACGGTGTGCCCCAACTGCGGGTGGCACAACGGCCGGGAGGTCGTGCCGCCGCCCGCGCCCGCTCCCACCGAGAGCGGCCGCTAACTCTGCCGTCGATGCGCATCGCGGTCGACGCGATGGGCGGAGACCTCGCCCCGCGCGAGGTCGTCCGGGGGGCGATCAACTACGCCGCCACGAATGCCGACGAGGTCATGCTCGTCGGCGACGTGCCGCGCCTCGAGCGTGAGGTCGACGAGTACGGGCATGGCCGGCCCGCGAGCGTGTCGTTCGTGGACGCGCCGGAGGTCGTCACCATGGGAGAGTCACCGGCGGCCGCCCTGCGCCGGCGCCGCTCGTCCATTCGGGTCGCCACCGACCTCGTGCGGGACGGCGCCGCGGACGCGGTGGTCAGTGCGGGGTCCACGGGGGCCACGATGGCCGCCGCCATCTTTCGCCTCGGTCGCCTGGAAGGGATCGATCGTCCCGCGCTGCCGGCCTATTTCCTGACTGCGTCGGGCCCGCTCGTCCTCCTGGACGTGGGCGCGAACGTCGATTCCGAGCCCCACAACCTGGTCCAGTTCGCGGCCATGGGCTCGCTGTACGCCGAGCGCGTCCTCCACGTGGCCAAGCCGCGGGTCGCGCTTCTGAACATTGGGGAGGAGCCGGAGAAGGGGGATGCGCTCAGCCGAGAGGCCTTCCGTCAGCTCCAGGCCTCCGATCTGCGCTTTGTGGGCAACGTCGAGCCGCATGAGCTGGCCAGCCACGTCGCGGACGTCGTCGTGTGTGACGGATTCGTGGGCAACGTCATGGTCAAGCTGACCGAAGGCCTGACCTCGTACATCTTCCGATCCATCCGCGAAGACCTGCTGCGCGGGCCGGTGGCCCCGATCGCGGTCCTGGCCCTCCGGCCGGGCATCGACCGGCTTCGCCATCGGTTCGACTACGAGCAGTTCGGGGGCGCCCCCCTCCTGGGAGTCAAGGGGGTGAGCATCGTCAGCCATGGTCGAGCCAAGGCGCGCATGATCGAGAACGCGATTCGGGTGGCGTCCGAAGCCTCGGCCGCGGACCTCCCCACGGTCATTGCCGAGTGGAGCCGGCGCCATCCCGGGCTGACGGGCCGATCCGCTCCGGCCATGGTCGAGCCCGATGAGCCCGCCAACGAGCCCACCGCCATCCCCGTCGAACCGGCCCCGTAGCGTGTCGGCCCGCGAGCGCGCGTCGCTCCAGGCGCGGCGGCTGGCGTTCGTGGCGCTCTTCGAGGCCGAGTTTCCGCCCCAGTCCGCCCCGTCCGCCGTCGAACGGCTGGCCACTGAATGGGCCGTCGAGCCACCGGTCGCGGACCACGCCCGGACCATCGTGGCCGGCGTGCTCGAGCATCGAAAGGCGCTGGACGCCGAGATCGCGGTCCGTGCGCCAAAGATCCCGGTCTCCGAACTCGGGCGGGTCGAACGATCGATCCTCCGGAGTGCCCTGTTTGAGGTGCTATACTCCGCCGCGTTTCCGGGCGCTGGGACCATCCGCGATGCCGTGTCTCTCGCTCGAACATACGCCGGGGACTCGGCCGGCCGACTCGTCGGCGGCGTTCTCCGAGGCGTAGCCAGACCCGCACCTGAGGGAGACAAAGGGTGACCGACGGCACCACGTTCGAGCGCCTCCGGAAGATCATCGTCGAGCAGCTCGGCGTCGAAGAAAGCGATGTGACGCCGGAAGCGGCATTTGTCGAAGACCTGAACGCCGATTCACTGGACCTCGTCGAGCTGATCATGAGTCTCGAAGAAGAGTTCGGCATGGAGATCTCGGACGAAGACGCCGAGAAGATCCAGAAGGTCTCCGACGCGGTCGAGTACATCGAGGAACGCCAGCAGTAAGGTTTCTCCGTGAACTCACCCACCATCCACGAGCTGGGTGAGCAACTCGGCATCGCATTCTCCGACCCCGAAGCCATTCGCCAGGCGTTCGTCCATGCCTCCTTCGCGAATGAGAACCCTGACCTCGTCAGCGGGAACAACGAGCGCCTCGAATTCCTGGGCGACGCCGTCCTGGGCGTGATCGTGAGTCGCATCCTGTACGGCCGATTTCCCGATGCCGATGAGGGGGCGCTGACCGCTCACCGGGCCGCGCTCGTGAACCGCACCTCGCTGGCCAGCGTGGCCGAGGAACTGCGTCTTGACCAGCACTTGCTGCTCGGTCGGGGCGAGCTCGAAGCGGGGGGCTCCCACCGGCCGTCCCTGCTCGCCGGCGCGCTCGAGGCGCTGGTGGGCGCGATCTACCTCCAGTCAGGGCTCGAGACCACCGAGGCCGCGTTCGGACCGATCCTGACCGCCCGCATGGCCCCCAGCACCGACGCCGGTGCGCCCAAGTCGGCGAAGAGCCGCCTCCAGGAGTGGAGCCAGCGCCAGCACGGAACCCGCCCGATGTACGAGCTGGTCGAGGCCGCCGGACCTGCCCACGCCCAGGAGTTCACGGTCGAGGTCGTGGTCGGCGCCGATCGGCTGGGGACGGGACGGGGAAGCAGCCGCCAGCGGGCCGAGGAGGAAGCCGCCGAAGCGGCCATGGCCTTGATCGACGGGGGCGGGACGAGCGCGCGGGTACGCGCATGAGCCGCTTGAAGGAGGTCCGCCTCCACGGGTTCAAGAGCTTCGCGGAACCGACCCGGTTCGTGTTCCAGCGAGGCGTGACCGCGATCATCGGTCCCAACGGCAGCGGCAAGAGCAACATGGCGGACGCCATTCGCTGGGCGCTGGGCGAGCAGTCGAACCGGTCGCTGCGGACGCGGCGCGCGGATGACGTCATCTTCGGAGGATCCGAGTCGCGCAAGCCGATCGGCATGGCCGAGGTCGTGCTCACCCTCGACAACCAGGATGGGTGGCTGCCGATCGAGTTCGCGGAAGTCACCATCACCCGCCGGGCGTATCGGTCCGGCGATCCGGAGTACCTGATCAACGGGACGAAGTCGCGCCTGCGCGACGTGATCGAGCTGCTGGCCGCCGGACGGTTGGGGGCGAACGAGCTGGTCGTGGTGGGGCAGGGGACCGTGGATGCCGCGCTCTCCCTGCGCCCCGAGGAACGGCGCCAGCTATTCGAGGAAGCCGCGGGCGTGAAGTCGCTCCAGGTCCGACGCAACGAGGCGACGGCCAAGCTGGCCAAGGCCAGCGACAACCTCATCCGGGTTTCGGATCTCGTCCGTGAGCTGAAGCCGCAGGTCCGCCGGCTCGCGCTCCAGGCCGAGCACCAGGAGGCCCACGACCGCCTGGGTGGCCAGGCCCGGGCCCTCGTCCTCGAGCATCACGCCCGCCGCGCGCAGGGGCTGCAGTCGAGCCTGGGCGAGACCCGACGCCGCGCAGCCGCGGTGGCCGCCGACCTGGAGGCCGAGCGGGGGGCGCAGGCCGCGGGGCGACAGGCGGTTAGGGACGCGGAGCAGCGATACTGGGCCACCGAAGAGGCCAGCCGGCAGGCCGCCTCGGCCTGGGAAGTGGCCCGCGAGGCGGTGATTCGCTCCGAGGGCCGGCACGACGGCCTCGTCGAGCGAGATCTCGACCTTGGGGCGGACCTGGAGCGCGCGCGAAGGGAGCTGACCGAGCTGGGCGACGAGACGCCCGGCGGCGCCCCTACCGCGTCGAGCCGGGCCAGCGATGGACGTCGGACCGAGGCCGTCGAGGCCGAGCAGGCCTGGCGCGCTGCGGCGGAGGCGGCCCGGACTGCGGATGCGGAGGTGCTCGCCGCCGAGGACGCGCTGGCATCCATGCGGGGTCGGGAAGCCGATCGCCTGTCCGAGGCGGGGCGCTGGGCCGAGCGGGAAGCCGTCGGTCAGCAGCGACGCGAGCGGCTCGACCGCGAGCTCGCCCAGGCGACCGCCCAGCTGGCCGCTGCCCAGGAGCACGCCGGCGCGCTGGGCCTGGTGCGCAATGCCGCTGCCGAAGCCCTGGAGGCAGCCGAGCTGCGCTGGACCGAGGCAGCCGCCGGCCGTGCGTCGGCGGCCGATGAGTCCACCCGTGCCGCAGCTGCCCTCAGCGAAATCGAGGAGCGTGGCCGACAGACCACCGAGGAGCTGGCCACGCTCGGTCCGGAGCAGAACGGGGACCCCGACCTGGCCGATCATCTTCGCTCCGCCGGTTGGGATGGGCTCGCTGACGAATTGGGTCCGGTCCCACCGGACGTCGCTGCGGCCGTGGCCGCGGTGCTTGGTGATCTGAACCAGGCGCTCGTGTGGCGCTCGGCGTCCGCTCTCCCGGTGGATCGGGCTGCCGGGCAGGCGCAGCTCCTGCGTCCCGCGAATGGGGCCCCGGCCGGTCGCACGGCCGCGCTGGACGCGGTGGGTGGGCTCCAGACCTTGGCCGAGCTGCTCGAGGCTCCAACGGCCCCGGAGCTGCTCCACCGAACCGTCGTTGCTCCGGGCATGGAGTCACTCCTCGCGGGCTGGTCTCGCCTGCCCGACGGATGGGCGGCGGTGACGCTGGCCGGAGACGTGGCCGATGCCCGCGGCATGATCACGGTCCGCGGACGTCGGGGACCCGGCGCAACGACGAGCCCGGGCGCCCGCCGCGCCGAGCTCGCGGCCCGTTCCGAGGTGCTGGCCACACAGCTTGCGGAAGCCAAGTCCCGCGCGAATGATGCCGAGGCGGCAAAGGAGCGGGCAATGCGCGTCGCGGACGCGGCCATGGCCGCCGTGGAGTCGGCGCGTATCGCGCGCCGGCGCGCAGACGACGACGCGTCTACGGCTGAAACGCAGGTTGCGCGGCTGACGGGTGATCTGGATCGCTTCACGGCGGAGCTCGCCGCCCTTCCGCCTGCCGAACCCCTCTCGCCGCCACGGACCGGCATGGACGACGAGCTGGCCCGTCTCGAAGCCCAGGCCCGCGAAGCGCGCGGCCGGCGGGATGCCGTTGGGGCCACCCGGGACGCGGCCCGGGAGCGATGGCAGACGGCCGTGGCCGCGGCCGATGAGCACGACGCCGCCGCCGCGGACGGGCGCGCGGCAGCCGCGCGCTACGAAGTGCGCCAGGCGCAGCTGCGGGCGCAGGTCGAGCGGCTGGAACTGGACCGCGCGACCGTCTCGGCGGCTCTGGCCGAAGCGGCGGCGATTCTGGCCTCGGCCCGTGAGATCGAGGCCACGACCGGTGCCACGCGCGCGACGGCCGAAGCCGCGCGCGAGACCGAGCGTCAGGCCCTGCTCGACGCCGAGCGGCGATTGAGCGGCGACAGTGGCCGCCTGGCCGAGCTCGAGGCGGCACAGCAGGCCGCCGCCATCGAGGCCTCCCGGCTGGAAGAGGGACTGGCCAGCCTGGCCCGGGAGCAGGAGCTCGCGCTGGAGGGGCTCCCCGAGGAAACCGAACGCTCCGACGCGGCCATGGCCGCGACCACGGTCGACGGCGATGAGCCGATCGACGTGGCGGACCTGACCGACGAAGCGCTCGATGAGGCCATGCGGAAGACGCGGCGCACCCTGCACCAGATCGGATCGGTCAACCCGTTCGCCATCCAGGAGCACGCCGAGCTGTCGACCCGGCTCCAGGAGCTGAGCAGCCAGGAAACCGATCTCCGCTCCGCGGTGGAGTCGACGGAGACGCTCATCGCGCGCCTGGACGAGGACATCAGCCACCAGTTCACGGCGGCTTTCGCCGCCATCGGTCAGAAGTTCGACGAGTACTGCCAGCTCCTGTTCGCGGGCGGCAGCGCCTCGCTGGAGCTGAGCGAGGACGGTGACTCGGAAGCACCGGGCGGGATCGAGATCGCGGTCCGGCCACCGGGCAAACGGCTGCAGCGCCTGGCGATGCTGTCCGGTGGGGAGCGGGCGCTGGCGGGGGTCGCCCTCCTGTTCGCAATGTTGACCGTCAACCCGGTCCCGTTCTGCGTCCTGGACGAGGTCGACGCCGCCCTGGACGAGGCGAACATCGGCCGCTTCGCGGATGCCCTCCGCCGCCTGGCGGAGACGATCGACTTCGTGGTGATCACCCACAACCGGGCCACGATCGAGACCGCCGACACGATCTACGGCGTGACCATGACCGATGCGGCCGTGAGCCGCGTCCTCTCCCTCCGCCTGGCCGACCTGCCCGTCGCCGTCGAGGCCTGATCGTGGATCGCATGCCGGGGCGGGGCTCCGGCCTGGGTGCCCGGCTGCGGGCCGTGTTCGGCGGAGGTCGGGCCGGCACCGTCGAATGGGAGGAGGCCGAAGAGGCGCTGATCGGCGCCGACCTCGGACCGCAGCTCGCGACCGACGTGGTGGCGGCAGCCCGGGACCGGGCCTCCCGCGATGGCACGCCCGCGACCGATGCCCTGGCCGCGGAGCTGCGATCCCGCCTGGCCGCGGAGCGGGCGGCCGCCTTCGAGCCGGGGCCCGCACCTGCGGTGATCCTCCTGGTCGGGGTGAACGGAACGGGCAAGACCACGACCGCGGCCAAGCTTGCGGCGCGCTTCCAGCGCGAGGGACGGAGCGTGATCCTGGCCGCGGCCGATACGTTCCGACCCGGAGCGGTGGAGCAGCTTCGCCTGTGGGGCGATCGCCTGGGGCTCGCGGTGGTGGCCCAGCGCCCTGGCGCCGATCCCGCGGCGGTGGCCTTCGACGCCGTGGCCGCGGCGGATGCCCGCGGGGCCGATGTCGTGATCGTGGACACTGCCGGGCGCCTCCAGACCTCGCGCGACCTCATGGCCGAGCTGGCCAAGATCAAGCGGGTCATCGAGCGCCAGCATCCGGACCAGCCGCGGCACGTCCTGCTGGTGCTGGACGCGACCATCGGTCAGAACGGGCTCTCGCAGGCCGAATCGTTTCTGTCGGATGCCGGGGTGACCGGCATCGTGCTGACCAAGCTCGACGGCACGGCCAAGGGCGGGGTTGCCCTCGCGGTCCAGGATCGGTACGGCATTCCCATCGTGTTCACCGGGTTCGGCGAGGAGCTCGACGACCTCACGCCATTCAACGCCGACGCCTACATCGACTGGTTGCTGGCACCATGAGCGGCAACTGACCGATGTTTGACGCGCTTTCGACCCGCCTCCAGGACATCGCCTCGCGCCTGCGCGGCCAGGCCCGCCTCACCGAGGCCGACCTCG
>CAWFKB010000003.1:0-111645 GCA_963816215.1 uncultured Chloroflexia bacterium
GCGGCGCCGCGGCGTACTGGCTCTTGGCGATCGCGCCCTTGCCGTTGTTCTGGCGATCAACCCAACCGGCAGCGGCCGAGACCCACAGATCAGGACGGCCGCTCTGCTGGACGTACTGGACGATGTCGAAGCAGCCCTGCGGATGCCACTCGTCGGTGTGGTGGACGTTGTCCTTGGGAGGGACCGTGCCCTCCAGGAACGGGACCGTGATCGTCTGCCCGCAGCCGCCCGGGGTCATGCCGCTGAACCGGCAGACCTTCGCCATCTCGACCCCTGCCGGCATGGTGTAGGGCTCGTTCGGAACTGGCTGGTGACCGTTCCAGTCCCATCCCTGGTTGATCGCGATGTTCATGAAGTCATGCCACAGGTACAGCGGTCCGTCGGCCGAGAACAGGCCCTGGCCCAGCTTGTTGGACATCGGCTCCTGGTTGTTGTTGCCCATCCACACACCCACCGTCAGGCTGCCGGGGATGTAGCCCATGCCGGACACGTCCTTGAAGTCGTCGGTGGTGCCGGTCTTGAAGCCGGCCTGGCGGCGGGCGCCGCTTGGATCGTTCAGGCGGGCCCGTGGTCCCCACAGCAGGTTGGTAGCCGGATCGGTGTTGCCCTGGATGATCCAGTGGGTCAGGTAGGCCTCGGCCGGCGACAGGGGGTTGGTCGCCTCGGGGCCGTTGGCCGCGCGGGTATAGATGACCGTTCCGTCGCGGTCGCGGATCTCCAGGATCGCGGTGGCCGGGTGCAGTGTCCCCTGCTGAGCAAAGACGCTGTATCCCTGGGTAAAGTTGGTCAGGTTGACGGGCACCGTGCCCAGGCCCAAGGAAAGGCCCGGGTCCTGGGCCATGATGTAGTCATATCCGGCGATGCCCATCGCGTCAGCCAGGTGCGCGCTGGTCTCCGGTCCCACGACACCCTGCATCTGGACCGATGGGACGTTGAGCGAGTAGCGGAGCGCGTCCATGGCCAGGACCGGTCCGTGCTCCTTGATGTCGGCGTTGCTCGGCAGGTATGGGTTCGATGGACTGCCGAAGTTCGTAATCGCGTCGACGAACATGGTGGACACCGTGGCGTCCCGCGCCTTGAAGGCCGATGTGTAGACGATGGGCTTGAACGCCGATCCCGGCTGCCGACGGGCGAGACCGGCCACGTCGAACTGGCCCTGGACCCGCGGGTCCTCCTGGTTGTAGTAGTCCACGCTCCCGATGTAGGCCACGATCTCGCCGGTAGCCGAGTTGATGGCCACCAGCGCCCCGTTGTGCACGTTCTTGTCCGCCAGGGCACGGACCCAGCGCTGGACTTCGGAGCGGGCGACCTGCTGGAGGGGGTAGTCCAGGGTGGTGGTGACCGTGTAGCCACCGGTCCGAGCCGCCTGTTCGGGGTCCGGCACGCCCATCGCGGCCAGGATGCGCACCAGCTCGCGCTGGACGCGGAACGTGAAGTGGGGCTCAAGCAATGGGTGCACGACGCGGCTGGGCCCCATCTCCTCCCAGGTCGTCTTGCTGGCGGTGTTGTACTCGTCGAGGGTGATGTACCCCTCGCCGAGCATGTTGAACAGGACCGTGTCCCGCTCCCGCATGGCGTCCACCGGTCCGTTGGGGTTCTGGTACGGGTCCAGGGCGCTCGGTCGCTTGGGCAGGGCCGACAGGAACGCGGACTGGGCCAGGGTCAGCTCGTTCAGGTCGCTGACGCCGAAGTAGTTGGCGGCCGCCGCCTTGATCCCGTACGAGCCATTGCCGTAGAAGATCAGGTTCAGGTAGGTGGCGAGGATCTTCTCCTTGCCCTCGCGGCCCGGATACGCCGCGGTGACCTGCATGGCCATGATCTGCTCACGAATCTTGTCCTCGAACCCGCGGCCCTCGAGGAACGTCAGGCGCGGCGGCGGGCAGACGTCCTCGTCGGTGGTGCCCTGACCATCGTCCTCCGAGAGGGTGGGCAGGGCGATCGCGTCGCCGGTCTGTTCTTGGGACAAGGCGATGGAGCCGGCGTACTTGATGACCTGCTGGGTGATCGTGGATGCGCCCTGGACGATCCCTCCAGCCCGCAGGTTGGCGTACGCGGCGCGGGCGATGGCCGGGAAGTCCACCCCGTTGTTCGTCCAGAACGTCTGGTCCTCGCTGGCAACCGTCGCGTTGACCACCACGTCGGGAATCTGGTCGAAGGTGACCGATTCGCGGTTCTGGCACTCGAACCGCGCCAGCAGGACGGTGCCGCTGCGGTCGTAGACCAGGCTCGATTGCGGCAGCGGGACGGAATCAAGGAGGTGCGGGTCCGGAAGACCCGTCGCGAAGTAGTTGTAGGCCATGAGCGCTCCGGCGCCGGCGCCAAGCACTGTTCCGCCGACTAGCACCCCAAAGATGCCAAAGACGACGAGGAACGCCAGGATGAGCCCTCGGTGCTGGGACCCGCGCCGAGTGTTCCGGCGGGTCAGCATCTGCCGACGGCGCCGCTGCATGGCTGGATGCATCGGGCGAAAGGGTACCAGCCGTCCCGAATTCGGTCGAATGGCCAGGCTAGAAGCCGAGGGCCGCGGTCACCGAGGGAGCGAGCAGCGAGCCCTCCCGGAGGAGGGTGATGACGTAGCCTGCCACCAGGTATGGACCGAAGGCGATGTACGACTTCAGGCCCACCCGCCCGGTCACGATCAGGAAGAGGCTGACCACGGCGGTCAGCAGCGCCCCAGTGAACAGGCCGCTCCACACCAGCGGCCAGCCCAGGGTCAGACCGATGGGCACCGCCAGGTACAGGTCACCGAGCGCGATGCCGCCTCGGATGATGAGAGCCAGCAGCCCGAGGAACAGGACTGCGGCCGCGGCGCCGGCGAAGGTCGCGACTGTCTCCAGGGCAGGATTGATGAATGCGAAGCCGACCGCGACCACGATGAGCGGGTCGAGCAGCAGGTGCGGCAGCCGGCGCTGCTCGAGGTCGGTGGCCACCAGGAAGGTCATCAGGCCCAGCATCAGCAGGTGGATCAGCAGGGCCCAGACCGGAAGGTGAGACAGCGTCGCCAGCCCATAGGCCGCCGCTCCGGCCGCCAGTCCCATGGCCGCGGTGCGCCAGCTCGGGCCGCGGTGTCGGGCCTCCGTCGCGGGCCAGACGCTGGCGACCCGCTCGGCCGCAACGCCCACGGCGGCGAACGCGGCGGCGGCGACCGCCGGCCAGGGCACGGTTAGGCGCCCCGCTCCCCGGACGAGAACTCCATGCCCAGCCGGACCAAGCTCGTGACCCCGACCCCGATCGCGCCCTTCGGGAAGGTCGCCTTGTCCGACGCGGACCAGGCCGTTCCCGCGATATCCAGGTGAACCCACGGCTTGGTCGCGAACTCGTGGATGAACAGCGCGCTCTTGATGAGCGACCCGTCGCGCGACCCGCTGTTCACGATGTCGGCGTACGGAGTGTCCAGCTGCGTCCGGTACTCGGTGGCGAGGGGCATCTCCCAGATCCACTCGCCGGTGGCATCGGCCGCGGCCTGTACCTCGTTCCCCCACTCGCGCGGCTTGGCGAAGTACGCGCTGATGAGCTCGCCGAAGGCGATCGCGGCGGCACCGGTCAGGGTGGCGACGTCCACCAGATGCGAGGCTCCCTGCGACTCGGCCCAGGCCAGGGCATCGGCCAGGATCAGGCGACCTTCGGCATCGGTGTTGGTGACCTCGATCGTCTTCCCGTTCATGGCCGTCACGACGTCGCCGGGGCGCTGCGCGCGTCCGCCGGGCATGTTCTCGACCATGGGCGCCACGGCCATCACCGCCGCATTCGGTGCGATCCGAGCCAGCGTGCGGGCGGCCGCGATCACCGCCGCGGCGCCGGACTTGTCGTGCTTCATCTCGTCCATCTTGTCCGCGGACTTCAGGCTCAGGCCGCCCGAGTCGAAGCACACGCCTTTGCCAACGATCGCGAGCCGACGATCGGTGGCCTTGTCCCAGCCGGGGAGCTTGATCGCGATCAGACAGGGCGGATGCTCGCCCCCCTGGCCCACGCCCAGGAGCGCGCCCATCCCCAGCTGGCGCATCTGCGGAACGTGGAGCACTTCGACCGTGCACCCATCCGCCTCGAGGGCCTTAGCCTCCTCGGCCATCTTCTCCGGGTATAGGTCATTCGCCGCGCGGTTCGACAGGTCGCGGCACCACTCGACCCCGTCCGCGATGGTGGCCGCGCGGTCCAATACCCCCTGATCGGCGCCGAGGAAGACGACCTCCTCGACGTTGCGCTTCATGGCCTCCGTGTCGCGAACGCGTCCGTAGAGGTCCATGGGTCGATACGCGCCGCCCACCGCGCCCACCGCGGCCGCCTCGACTGCATCAGCCGATTCCCCGTCGCGCAGCCAGAGGGCCATGCGCGGGGCGCCCTTGCCCTGGAGGGCGCGTGTGGCGACGCCCGCCATGCGCCGGGCACGCCAGGGGCCGCGGCCACGTCGCACGCCGTTGAGCAGGAGGATGTGCTCCACCGGGAGGTCCCCGCCGCCGATCAGCGCGGAGTAGTCTTCCGCGATGTTGAAGCCGCCCCACTCGATGGCCCCACGGATCACGCCCCCGGCGGCGGCGTCCAGGTTGGCAAGGTCCTCCGCGAACGGATCGTCTTCCTTGTAGATGGGAACAGCGAGGACATTGGCCTCAACCGATGCCGGATCCTTCGCCTCGGCGCGCAGCCGCATGCCATCTCCTGCTCTCGTGCGTGAGCCCGTCTGACGGGCGGGTCAGCGGAGTATAGACAGCGCCGCCAATTCGTCCCGAGTGGCGGTTACGGCTCGCAACGCCTCGGCAGACGAGGCCGAGGCCGGCCGCACGATCTGGGCCGCGGTCTCGCCGATGGCGATGGTCAGGGCCTGGTCGGCCCGGGCCGCGTCGGCAGCCGCTGCTTCGTACGCCGCCTGCGCCTCGGCCAGCGCGACCGGGTCGCCGGCCTGGGCTGCGAGCGCCATGTCCCGCGCGGCGGTGATCAGTGCGTCGACGGTCTCGATCCAGACACCCAGCGCGGGGATCTGGTCCGACTGGTCGCGAATCGGCTCCAGGGCGGCTTCGGCCTGGTCGAGCGAGGCAAGCGCGGCCGCGGGGTCATCCGCATCGAGCGCGGCCACGGCGTCGGTCAAGCGTGTGACCGCTTCCTCGGCCTGGCGGCGGAGGTCGGTCAGCGCCGCGCTGGGCGGCACGGCCGCCAGCCACTGGGCGCTGATGGCGAGGACGTCGGCCTGCTCGATGGTGAGCTGGGGCGCGGCGGCGTTGGGGTCCAGGGCCTGGAGCGTCCATCGGAGCGCGGTCAGATTGGTCTGGGCATCGCCCACCGATGGCGCGGCCCCCTCGAAACCACTGGCCGCCGCGGTCAGGCCAACCGCGGGGTCTGCGTTCCCGGCCACGATCGCGCTCATTCCCTGCCTGGCCTGGTCGGTCGCGGCGAGCATGAGCTCCTCGGCATCGGCCAGCGACTGATCGGCCGCGGTGGCCTGCGACGCACCGACCAGCGCGAGCCACGCAGTGCGGACCGGGTCCGACACGTCGGGGTCGGCGGATCGAGCGCCCAGGAGCACCAGGAGCAGGATGACGGCGGCGATGAAGGCGGCGACTCGGATCACGCGCCTCCTATCATGCCGTGATGGAGGGCGCGCCCACACGGCTGGTCGAGACGATCCGAACCCTCCCCAAGGCCGAGTTGCACCAGCATCTCGACGGAGCCATCCGGCCTGCCACGGCGGTGGAGCTGGCCGCCGAGATCGGTGAGACGCTCACCCTCACGGAGGCCCGCGAACGGCTGGTGGCGCCCCCGCACTGCCGCGATCAGGCGGAGCTGCTGACCTACTTCGACCTTCCCATTCGCCTCCTCCAGACCGATGGCGCGCTGCGGCGTGCCGCCCACGAGCTGGTCGAGGACTTGGCCGCGGACGGCGTGACCTACGGCGAGATTCGATGGGCACCCCGCCTGCACCTCGAGCAGGGCCTGGGCGTTAGGGAGGTGATCGAGGCGGTGGCCGAGGGCGTGACCGATGCCCTCGAGGGTCGCGACGAGCCGCCCGCTGTCGGCCTGATCGTCACCGCCATGCGCTCTCATCCGCCGGGCGCCAACGTGGAGCTCGCTCGGCACGCGGGGGCGTTCGGCCACCCGGTCGTCGGCTTCGACCTGGCCGGGCCGGAAGCCGCGTACCCTGCGCCGCCGCACGCTGCGGCGTTTCGGGCGGCCCAGGCAGCGGGCCTGGGGCTCACCGCCCATGCCGGGGAAACGGCCGACACGAAACGGATCTGGGAAGTCCTCGAGTTCGGCGTCAGTCGGGTCGCCCACGGCGCGCCGGCCGCCACCGATCCACCGTTGATGGACGCCCTGCGAGACCGTGACGTCACCCTCGACCTGTGCCCCACCAGCAACGTTCAGGCCGGGGTCGTGGCGGACCTCGCCTCTCACCCGGTGACCGAGCTCCATCGGTCTGGGGTCAGCGTCACGATCTCGACCGACGATCGAACGGTGAGCGACACCACACTGAGCGGTGAGCTGGCGGCCGTGGCCGTGGCGACCGGGATGACCGGGGACGAGCTGGCGGAGATCGCGATCAACGCGTTCCGGCGCGGGTTCAGCTCCCCGCTTGCGCTCGCGTCGCGGCGCGCGGATGCAGCGCGGGCCTGGCACGCGTGGGCGGAGACGGCCGGGCCTCTCAGCGCCTGACCCGTCCCGCCACGATCGCCCAGACGTCGGCTGGACCCTCGGCGACGTGGTCCGGGACCCGGTCCGGTGGGGCCTCCGCAGCGCCTGAGGCGCTGGTCACTCCGGTCAGGACAACGATGCTTTCGATCCCCGCCCGCCGCGCGCCCAAGATGTCGGAGTCGAGGCTGTCTCCCACGACGATCGCCTCGCCGGCCGTGGCGCCGGCCCCCTCGAGGATGGCCTCGAACATGGCCGGCTCGGGCTTGCCGATGACGAGTGGGCTGACGCCCGTCGCCGCCTGCACGGCGTCGACCATGGCCCCGGCCCCGGGCCGGAACCCGTCGGGTGTGGGATAGCGGGCATCGGCGTTGGTGGCCACGAACTGTGCGCCAGCTCGGATGGCCGCCGCGGCCGCGGCCAGGCGAGGCTCGTCGAAGTCGAAGTCCACGCCCACCAGGACGGCATCGACCCGAGGCACCGAGCCGGCCCGGGCCGCGTCTGCAGCGGGAAGGACCTCGAATCCCGCTCCGCGCAGCTCCTCGACCATCCCGCTCGCCCCCACGGTCATGACAGACCGAACCTGGGGCGAGTGCCGTCGGAGGTGCTCGATCGTGGCCGACACCGAGGTCACGATCTCCTCGGGTGTGGCGATGATCCCCATGGCTGTCAGCCGCGTCGCGAACTCTGGGCGGGTCGACATCGAATTGTTCGTCGCGTAGCGGACCGCCATCTTCGCCTCGTGGAGCCGAGCCACGAGCTCCGGAGCCCCATCCACGGGCTGCGTCCCTCGGTACATGACCCCGTCCAGGTCGAAGATGAGCAGCCTGAGTGGGGCGTGAACCGGCTCGGATGCCATGGCGGCCGATTCTACGGGCCGACCGCGGCGGAAATTTCTTGAGTCCCTCGCCAGAAGGCGGCTATCATGCGGCCGTCTCGCACGGGCTCTGCCCTCAGGGCCCCGAGCGTTGCCGCGTGATGTACGCCGCGGCGGATCCATCCCGTTATGGAGGGCGGAAGGAGAACGCATGCGGAAGCGGAATTACGCATTCAGCGCGTTGTTTGTGTCCTTTGCGCTGGTGCTCGCAGCCTGTAGCAGCGGCCAGATCGACACCGGTGCCGGGCTATGCCGAGAGATCGGTGACAACCTGGCAGCCGAGGCATCGGCGCCGGCGGCTGGCGCGACAAGTGACCTGACCATCGGTCTAGTGACCGACGTGGGCACCCTGGATGACCACAACTTCAACCAGTACAGCTGGGAAGGTGCGGTTCAGGGCGCGACGATCACCGGTGGTGAGGCAAACAGCATCGTCACCACCAACTCCGCGGACTACGCGGACAACATCCAGTCGTTCGTGGACGATGGCACCGACATCATCGTCACCGTTGGTTTCGCCCTTGGCGCGGCCACCCTCGAGGCGGCCCAGGCCAACCCTGACATCCACTTCGTGGGTGTGGACCAGTTCCAGGGCAATGATCCGACGGGCAATTACGAGTCGCTGATCTTCAACGAGGCCCAGGCCGGCTACCTGGCCGGTATCGTGGCCGCGTCGATCAGCGCAAGCGGCGAAGTAGCGGCGCTCGGTGGATCGGGAACGATTCCGCCGGTCGTGAACTACATGCGTGGCTTCGAGAATGGCGCGCACAGCGTCAATCCCGACGTGGTGGTTGACCTGAAGTACGTCAGCAACGACCTGGCGGTCGCGTTCAACGACCCGACCACCGGCAAGTCCTTCGCTGACGAGTTCCTGTCCGTGAACCCCGACGTGGACGTCCTGTTCCAGGTCGCGGGCAAGACCGGCAACGGCATGCTCGACTCCGTCGTTGCGCACGGCATTTACGGCTTCGGCGTGGACGTGGATCAGTGGATCTCGTACCCGTCGGCCCAGATCTGCCTCGTGACCAGCGCCGAGAAGCACCTGACCAAGGCGGTCAGCGAGGCCATCACGACCTTCGCCTCGGGCGACGCGCGTGACAGCAACGTCTTCTACGGAGCTGACAACGACGGGATCGGCCTGTCGCCGTTCTACCAGTTCTCGGATCTGATCACGTCCGACGTCCAGACGGCTATCGACGATGCCTTCAGTGGCATGGCCGATGGCTCGGTGGATCCGTGCCAGCCCTCCGGGCTGTGCTACGCGGGCGAAGAGGACCTCGGAACCGAGTAGGACTCGCCGAGTCGTACCAAGCCCATCGAGCGGGCCGATCTTCGGATCGGCCCGCTCGTGCGTTCATGACCAACCATGACGGCTGAACAGACGACGACCGCCACCGGCGCCACCGCCCCACCGCTCGAGATGCGGGGCATCACGAAGCGGTATCCGGGGGTGACCGCCAATGACAGCATCGACCTCGTCGTGCGTGCCGGCGAGATTCACGCCCTGCTGGGCGAGAACGGCGCCGGAAAGACGACCCTCATGAACGTCCTGTACGGCCTGGCCGTGCCTGACGCTGGCGAGATTCGCCTGCATGGCGAGCCGGTGACCATCCTGAGCCCACACGACGCGATCGATCGCGGAATCAGCATGGTCCACCAGCACTTCATGCTGGTACCGGTCCTGTCGGTGGCCGAAAACATCCTCCTGGGCGAGGAGCCGGTCAAGCGACGGATCTTCCTGGACCGATCCGGCGCCCGAGAACGCATCCGGGAGCTCGGCTCCCGCTTCGGCTGGGAGATCGACCCCGACCGCAAGGTCGGCCAGCTGTCGGTGGGCTGGCAGCAGCGGGTCGAAATTCTCAAAGCGCTCTATCGCAACGCGAAGGTGCTCATTCTCGACGAGCCAACCGCCGTGCTCACTCCCCAGGAGACGCGCGAGATCTTCGACGTCCTGCGCCGCCTTCGCGACGAGGGGTACGCGATCGTCTTCATCTCGCACAAGCTGTACGAGGTCCTCGAAGTCGCCGACCGGATCACCGTCATCCGACGTGGGAAGGTCGTCGGGGAGCGGATCCCCGGCGAGACGAACGAGGACGACCTGGCCGAGCTGATGGTCGGGCGCGAGGTACAGCTCACGGTCGATCGCGGAACGAGCCATCCAGGCGATCCGATCCTGACCGTCGCGGACCTCCACGTGCGCGACGACCGAGGCGGAGAGGTCGTCCACGGCGTGTCCTTCACCATTCGTGCCGGGGAGATCTTCGGGATCGCAGGGGTGGGCGGCAACGGTCAGGACGAGCTGGTCGAGGCCCTGACCGGGCTCCGCAAGCCGACCTCCGGATCGGTCCGCCTGGGGGAGGCCGACGTCACCGGGGTCGGGCCACGGCGCCTCCACCAGGCGGGCGTCGGGTTCGTGCCCGGCGATCGACAACGATTTGGGCTTGTCCTTTCGTTCCCCGTGTCCGACAACCTCGTCCTGAACGACTACTACCATGCGCCGTACAGCCGTGGCCTGGTGCGGGACGAGGCGGCGATCCTGCGCGACGCGGAGGACGTGGTGGTCCGCTACGACATTCGGACGCCCTCGGCCACGGTCAGCGCCGGCACGCTGTCCGGGGGCAATCAGCAGAAGGTCATCGTCGCTCGCGAATTCGAGGGGGAGCTCAAGCTCCTCGTCCTCGACCAGCCGACGCGGGGCCTCGACGTGGGATCCATCGAGTTCATCCACCGGCAGGCCATCGCCCGCCGCGACGCCGGGATCGGGATCCTGCTCGTCTCGGCCGAGCTGGACGAGATCCTCGAGTTGAGCGACCGGATCGCGGTCATGTACCGCGGCGCGATCGTGGACGTGCTCGACGGCCGGACGGCCGATCGCGAAACGGTCGGCCTTCTCATGGCCACCGGCGGCCGGACGGCGGAGCCCGAGGAGGCGGCCTCGTGACCGGGGACCGATCCCTGTCCCTCGCCAGGATCCGGTCGGTCGTCCTGGTTCCGTTCCTGGCCATCGTCCTCGCTCTCATCACGGGCGGCGTGATCATGATCCTGTCCAGCCCGTTGGTCAGCGGCTCGTTTGACCTCACCCTTCCCATCACGGCGTACGTCGCCCTGTTCGAGGGCGCGTTCGGCTCCGTCGATGCGTGGATCAAGACCCTGGTCAACGCGACCCCACTCATCCTGGCCGGATTCGCGGTCGGCATCGGCTTCAAGGCCGGTCTGTTCAACATCGGCGGCTACGGCCAGTTCCTGATCGGCGCGCTGGGGGCGACCACGGTTGCCCTCGCCCTGAACGACGCCTCGCCGTGGGTGGCAGTCCCGCTCTCCCTGCTGGGAGGGATGGGCGCGGGACTGCTGTACGGGATGATCCCGGGCATCCTCAAGGCGTTCAGCGGCGCCCACGAGGTCGTGACCACGATCATGCTGAACTACGTCGCGGTCTTCATCGTGTCGTACGTGATCGGCGGCCCGCTTCGCGGCGAGAACGTCACCTACTCCCGGACCGACGACATCGTCGCAGCGCGGCTCCCGATCATCCTCGGTGACGCGGGGCACATCGGAATCCTGCTGGCCGCGGCCTCCGTGCCCATCGTATGGTGGTTCCTCTTCCGCTCGACCATCGGTTTCGAGGTCCGCACCACGGGCGCCAACAGCGAGGCGGCCCGCTACGCCGGGATGAACCCGCGTTGGCTGATCATCTTCACGCTGTCGTTGTGTGGGCTCTTTGCCGGGCTGGCCGGCGCGACCCAGATCCTGGGCGAGGTGGGCTACATGCCGGCCTCGTTCGCCACCACGGTTGGGTTCGATGCCATCGCCGTGGCGCTCCTGGGCCGGGCCAACCCGGTGGGCATCCTCTTTGCCGGGCTGCTCTTCGGCGCCCTCCAGGCCGGCGCCGGACCGATGCAGATCGAGGCCGGGATCCCGGTCCAGATCGTGAGCGTGCTCCAGGCGGTGATCCTGTTCTTCCTGACCGCCGAAGTGCTCGTTCGGCGGATCTTCCGGGTCAAGGCCGACACCAAGGCGTTGGGCGAGGTCCCGAACCTGTCCGGCTCATACGCGGCGCGGCGCTGACGACGTGGAAGTCCTGTACGACATCCCGGTCATCGGGCTGCTGATCCAGTTCGTCGTGTACCTCGCCGGTCACACCCCGGTGATCGCTCCCATCATCGTGGCCGCGGCCGTTCCGGTCGCCCTGGGCGCCCTGTGCGGGTTCATGAACGAACGCTCGGGGGTGGTGAACATCGGGATCGAGGGCATGATGCTGACCGCCGCTTTCGTGGCCTGGTGGGTGGCCTCCATCGTCCAAGGGATCATCCCCTCGTCGGGGAGCTCGCTTCCGTTCGGGATCACCCTCCCGTTGCTGATCGGACTGGTCGCCGCCATCGCGGCCGCCTGCGCAGTCTCGGCGGTCCATGCCTGGCTGTCGATCACGGTCCGGGCCGACCAGATCATCAGCGGCACGATCATCAACATCTTCGCGATCGGGATCACGGGATATCTGAACCTGCTCATCAGCCAGCAGGCGCCGGCCACGGCTGGCGCCTTCAGCTCGATCAGCCTGCCCAAGGCGGTGACGGACCTACCGGTTATTGGCTGGCTGCTGGATTCGTTCATCGCGGTGGGGCCGATCGCGTTGACCATGCTGATATCGGTCATCGTGCTCCAGATCCTGCTCCACCGCTCCCGCTGGGGCTTGCGGACCAAGGCGGTCGGCGAGCACCCCAAGGCGGCCGAGACAGTCGGAATCGACGTCATCAAGCTGCGCTACCGCAACGTCATCCTGGGAGGGATCTTCGCGGGACTGGCCGGCGCCTACCTCACGATCGAGTTCGGCAGCTCGTTCCAGGGGGGCATGACGAACGGGCGCGGGTTCATCGCCCTCGCAGCGCTCATCTTCGGCCGCTGGACGCCCATCGGCTCGTTCGGGGCGGCACTCCTGTTCAGCGCGTCCGTGGGCATCGAGCGTCTGATCCGGTTCGTCCCACCCGAAGGAACCCTGGGCGACATCCTGACCAGCATCCCGTTGGAGTTCTACGAGGCGCTGCCGTACCTCGTCACGATCATCGTGTTGGCCGGGGTGGTGGGCCGGAGCATCCCGCCGGCGGCGGACGGCCGCCCGTACGAGCGCGAGTCGAAGGCGGCCTAGCTCAGCTGACCGCGGCGGCGACCATGGGGGCGGCGAGGACGGAGACGCGACCGGCGACCACCCGGGAAACGTCGCGCAGCGCCGCGGCCGCGGCCGAGCGATCTGAGTCGGGATGCTGGGCTGAGGTGATCGGGACGCCCGCGTCGCCGCCGGCTCGGACGGCTGGCTCGAGCGGGATCCGGCCGAGCACTTCCAGCCCCAGCTCACGGGCCATGGCCTCGCCGCCGCCGGACCCGAACAGGTCGTGCTCGGTCCCGCAGTGAGGGCAGATGAAGCCGCTCATGTTCTCGACCACGCCCAGAGTCCGGACGTTGACCTTGGTGAACATGGCGATGGCCTTGCGGGCGTCCATGAGGGACGCCTCCTGGGGCGTGGTCACGATCACCGCGCCGGACAACGGAATGAGCTGGGCCAACGACAGGGCCGCGTCCCCGGTTCCCGGCGGAAGGTCGATGACCAGGTAGTCCAGGTCGCCCCACTCGACGTCACGCAGGAACTGCTGAATGGCAGAGTGGATGAGCGGCCCGCGCCAGATGACCGGCGCGTCGCCGGTGAGGAAGTACTGGATGGACATCATCTTCACACCGTGGCTGACGACCGGGTTCACGCGCCCCGCGTTGCCGGTCACGTGGCCTTCCTGGGTGCCCATCATGAGCGGCACGTTGGGCCCGGTGATGTCCGCGTCCAGGAGGCCTACCGAAGCGCCCTCGCGGGCGAGGCTGACGGCCAGGTTGACCGCGACGGTCGTCTTGCCCACCCCGCCCTTGCCGGACGCGACCGCGATCGTGTTCCGGACGCCGGGGATGAGGTCGGCCATGGGACCGCCAAAGCTGCGCTTCACGTTGGCCGCCCACTCGATCCGCACGGCGCCGGCCCCAATCCCGGTCAGCTCGTCGGCGATGTCCGACTCGATCTTGGCCTTGAGAGGGCAAGCCGGGGTGGTGAGCTCCACAGTCACGGTGACCAGGGAGCCTTCGATGTCGATCCCGCGCACCATGTTCAGCGACACGAGGTCGCGCCCGATCTCCGGGTCCGTGACCCGAGAGAGGGCAGCCATGATCGCGTCGTCGGTCAGCACGATGGTCACCCCCCGAGGGTATCAGAGGACCGGGTTGACCGTTCCGGGCGCCTCAAGCCAGGCCGTCGAAGAGGCCAGCCGCAGCATTCGTGGCTAAACCGCGCAGGTTCGACACCGCAAGCCGGTAGTGCTCGGTGGCGAGCCACTCGTCGCGGACCGCGGGATCCCAGCCGGCGTACGGTCCGGAGGATCCGGTCTGCGATACGTGCCGCTCGATGGCCGCCAGCTTGAGCTGGGCCAGCTCCCCCAGGGACAGGGCGACCGTTGGGGCGTCGGTCGAGCCGTATTCGGTGTGCGGCGCCATGGTGCCCAGGACCGCCAGCCGTTCAGGTGGGACGGTGAGGTGGAACAGCTTGGCGATCTTCCAGGCCACCTGGTCCTCCTCCAGGTCGTCCTCGTAGGCGAACGGCTCGCTGGCCTGCTTGACAGCCTCGTCCACCGCCCGCGAGAGGGTGACGTGGTCCGCGTCGCCGGTGATCCCGTCCGGGCCGAAGGTCAGGACGACCTCGGGCTGATGCATGCGGATGGGCTCCACCAGGCGACCGACGAGGTTGTGGAAGTCCACGCGGTCCAGGTCGCCCTCCGCGTAATCGAGCATGCGGAGAACGCGGACACCCAGCAGGGCGGCGGAGCGGCGCATCTCGTCCTCGCGGACGGTGTCGAGGTTGCGCCACCCCAGCGGCTCGAGCAGGTCGCGGTTCCGGCCCCCGGGAGCGGCCGGTTTCATCGTGATCCGGGCGTCGAAGTAGCCGCGCGTGGCGCACACGACCGCGACGTACGCCCCTTCCGCCGCCGCCTGGGCGATCGCGCCACCGAATCCAAACGCCTCATCGCCCGGGTGGGCGACGATGACCATCAGGCTGCGGGCAGGATTCCGTTCGCGGACGGGCCGCCAGATCGACGACACGGCGCCGAGTCTACAGGGTCAGACCTCGAGCTCGAGGGCTACCCGGGCGGCCGGATCACGGGTCCGATGCCGCGCTCCCGGGACCCGCTCGGCGGCAGGGACGCGGTCCAGGAAGCTGGCCTGGTGCCCGGTCTCGATGGCCTGCTCCACCTCCTCGGGGGACAGGATGTCCTGGCGGAGGACGAGCGCGAACTCGTCGCGCAGATAGCGCTCCAGGATCTCCGGACCATCGGTCGAGAGGGTGAAGAGCACGCCGTTATCGACCAGCGCCCGGAGATGGGTGCGCAGCTCGGGCAGCCCACTCACCACGCCGGTGCTCAGGTTGGACGAAGGGCACACCTCCAGCACGACGCCCCGCTCGTGGAGCATGGCCATGACCTTGGGATCGGTCGCACTCCGAATGCCGTGACCGATGCGCGCCGGGTCGAGCGCCTCCACGGCCTCCTGGACCTCGTCCGCACCACCGGTTTCGCCCGCGTGGACGGTAATCCCCAGCCCGGCGCGGCGGCACTCGTCCATGACGTCGCGGTAGTCCGCAAATCGGAAGTCCGCAACGACCGGGCCGGCGATGTCGATCCCGATCACGCCGCGGCGCTGCCAGCTGATGGCCTTGGACGCGAGGATCTCGTTCAGGTTGCGGCTGAATGCGCGGTCGAGGCAGAAGATGAGCCCGGCCTGGACCTGCGGATACTCGAGGATCGCGCGGTCCATCCCGCGCACCGCGGCCGCGATGATGTGGTCCAGGTCCTGCTCACCGCCGCGGTTGCGCTTCATCGGGTTGAATCGCAGCTCCAGCCGGGTGATGTTGCTGCGCCGATAGGCGCCGCCGATGACCTCGTAAACGCTGCGCTCTACGGCGAGCGGGCTGGACTGGATCAGCTCGGTCCAGTGGAATAGGTCCAGGTACCCGTTGAACGTTCGGCGACGGCGTGTGCCCAAGGTGATGAGCTCGCGAAAGGCCCAGTAGTCCTTGGTTGGCAGGCGGATCCCCTGGGCGTGGGCGATGCCCCACATGATGGCCGGTGAAACGGCCGCTCCAAGGTGGACGTGGAGCTCGCTGAGGGCGGTCTTGGGATCGATCCGCGGTCGCGCCAATGCGGCACCCGGTGCGAGGTTCCGGGGAGTGTAGCAGCAGGGTTGGGGCCGAGACCCGATGCTAGAATCGGCCACCGATGGACCTCAAGGGACTGATCGAGTCACTCGCCACCGGCTGGGCCGAGCGGCTCACCATCCTCGTCCCCCTCGCCCTCATCGCCCTGCTCGGTCTGTACGTCCTGTATCTGCTGATCGGGTACCTCCATGCCTCGAACCAGGGCATCGAGGCCGAAGCCGTGGGTGGTGAGGCCGTGATCCCCGACCCCGGGTCGGCGGGAACGGCGGTCGCGCCAGCCCGCGGGACGCCGTACTGCCCGGTGGACGGTCTTATCCACCCCGCTGGAGCCGTCTATTGCGCACGGTGCGAGGCGGACCTGGCCCGCGACTGCACGACCTGTGGGACGACCATTCGGGCCGTCGACGCCGTCTGCTACCAGTGCGGAACCCGCCAGTAGCGAACCCCCGGGAGCGAACCTGGTCTAGCGGTCGCCCATCACCGACTGCACGTAGTACCGCATCGCAGGCACGTTCGCGATCATCACGTAGCCGCGGTTCGTCCCAGGCTCCAGGCCGGAGTACAGCGCGAACTGGGGTGGCGCGAGGACGGTGGCCGTCACGTCAGCGTTCGCCGCCGCATCGACCACCTTGAGCAGTGAGGGGACGTCGGCCATCGGGATGTCCGTGTGGAGGGTCGTGAGCAGGGCCACGATGGTGGCGGGATCGAACCGGGTGCCCAGGTCCGCGATGCGCTGGGCGAGACTCAGGATGACCTGCATCTGGCGCTGCGACCGCGCGAAATCGCTGTCGAAGTGTCGGGCACGCGAGTATTGGAGCGCCGTCGCGCCGTCGAGGCGCTGGGCACCGGCACCGATGTTCAGGCCCACCTCGCCGTCGTGGATCTCGTACGGCACGTCCACCCAGACCCCGCCCAGGGCATCCACCAGCCGGGGAAGGTCGGGCATGCTGATCTCGACGTAGTAGTCGATCGGGATGCCATAGGTCGCCTCGAGCGCGCGCTCGAGCCCGGGCATGTCGTAGCTGAAGCGGATGGCGTTGGCCTTGAGGTGCCAGATGCTGCCGTTGCCCAGCGGGATGTCAGTCGCGTCGCGGGGCAGAGCGACCATGGCCAGTTGCTGGTGGTTGGGACTCACCGAGGCCACGATCATCGAATCGGTCAGCGCGCCGTATCCGTTTCGTACCCGGGTGGGCGTCGAGTCATTGCCCGCGAACAGGACGGTGATCCGCCCGTACAGGAGCGAGCTGTTCAGCGGAACGGGGGTGGGCGCTGGAGTCGGCGTGGGCTCGGGCGTCGGTGTGGGGCGGACAGTGGGCGTGGGGGCTGCGGTGGCCTCACCGCTGGAACTGGGAGATGCGCTCGGAGACAGCAGCGAGCACCCGGCGACCAAAGCCAGGGCAAGCGGGATCAGTAGGCGCAGGCGGCGCGGCGCGGGCGACATCGACGGCGGATCGTATCCCGTACGCTCCATTCATGCATTCGCGCGAGTTTTCGGTCGACACCGCAGGTCGCCGGGGCGTTCACGATCTGACACCGATGTGCGCCGCGTTCGCGGCGGAGGCCGCCGGCGCCGGCGACGGCATGCTGAACGTCTTCGTCCCCCACGCCACGGCCGGCGTGCTGGTGATGGAGCTCGGCAGCGGCTCCGAGACCGATGTCATGGAGGCGCTCGATCGGCTCCTCCCCCGCGATGACCGATGGCGTCATCGCCACGGGTCGCCCGGACATGGCGCCGACCACGTGCTGCCCCTGCTGGCCGGACCCTCGCTCAGCGTCCCGGTCGTGAGCGGACAGCTCGCCCTCGGCACCTGGCAGTCCATCGCCCTGCTCGATCCCAACCAGGACCGCGGCGATCGGCGAGTACGGCTCTCGTTCCTGCCCGGCTAGGTCGCGGGCGGTGCCGAGAGGCGCGTGACCTGCTGCTCGACCTCCGCAGGATCGGTGGTCGGGGCGTCGCAGGCGTAGCCACGGCACACGAAGGCGGTCGGCACCCCGTTGCGAGGAGCCTTGCCCGCGAACAACGGGCGTGAGTCGAGGGCGTCGCCCGGCGGGAGCGGCGCCATGACCACGTCGGGCGCGTAGGGTCGGGCCGCGGCCCGGCGAAGCGCCACCGAGCGCTCGTCCTGCGCCATACCGGCCACCACCACGTCGGTGGCGGGCCGGCCCGCCCGGTCGGCCGCGCTCAGCATCCGCCCGAACCCGGTGGGCTGGCGTTCGAGTGCCGGGCCGACGGCGGCCAGGATCCGGCGCGCCCGTCGGTGATGCTCCTCGTCGCCCGCGAGGAGCGCGAGCCGCAGCCACACGTCGGCGGCCAAGGCATTCGCGCTGGGCGTGGCCCCGTCCACGAGCGATCGTGGTCGAGCCACGGTCTGCTCGTGCTCAGGTCCGGTGTCGAACAGCGTCCCGGACTCGTCGTCCCAGAAATCGGCCAGCAACCGTCCCATGAGCGCCTCCGCGAGGCGCAGGTCGTCTGGCTCGCCCAGCGCCCCGTAGGCCTCGAGCAAGCCGTCGGCCACGGCCGCGTAGTCCTCGGCGAAGCCGGGGGTATGCGCCTGGCCGTCGCGGGCCGTACGCCACAGGCGATCCCCGTCGTGCAGCAGCGTGCCGCGCACGAACCGGACCAGTTCGCGGGTGCCAATCATGAACCGCTCCTCGCCCAGGACGAGCGCGGCGCAGGCGAAGGCGCGCAGGGCCATCCCGTTCCAGGCGGCGAGCTGCTTGTCGTCGCGCCCGGGCCGGACGCGCGATGAGCGGGCCGCGAGGAGCGCGGACCGAGCCCGCTCGAGATCGCGCGCCGCTGGGTGCGGGGCGTCGGCGACGTGGAGGATCGTGTGGCCCTCCCAGTTCCCGCCCTCGCGGAGATCCCAGTGGGCAGCGACGGCGTCCACGGCATACGGCTCGAGGCCTGCGTCCGCCAGCGCCGCCCGGGCGAGATCGGCATCCCACACGTAGAAGCGGCCCTCCTCGCCTTCGCTGTCGGCATCCAGGGCGGCGGCGAAGCCGCCGTCATCGGTCCGTAGCTCGGCAAGGAGGAAGTCCAGGGTCGAGGCCGCGACCCGGGCGTATCGGTCTTCACCAGTTGCCCGGAAGGCTTCGAGGTAGGCGTGGGCCAGGAGGGCGTTGTCGTACAGCATCTTCTCG
The DNA here is from genome assembly GCA_963816215.1 of uncultured Chloroflexia bacterium. Classification (GTDB taxonomy): domain Bacteria; phylum Chloroflexota; class Limnocylindria; order QHBO01; family QHBO01; genus DASTEQ01. The sequence goes on from CAWFKB010000003.1 coordinate 18,870, forward strand.
AAGTGCGGTGCGAGCCAGCGGACATCGGTGCTGTACCGCGCGAAGCCGCCTCCCAGCTGGTCGTGAATCCCGCCGTTCGCCATTCGGTCGAGGGTGAAGGTCACCATGTGGAGCGTCGCCGGGTCCCGGGTATCCCGCCAGCGGCGCAGAAGGAACTCGAGGGCCATGGGCGCCGGGAACTTGGGAGCGGGGCCGAATCCGCCCTCCCGCGGGTCGAATGCCGACGCGAGGCGCCGCACCGCGCCGTCGAGGATCGCATCCCCCGGTTCGGCACCCGCGACCGGCGCCGCCATCTGGGTCCGCAGGTGCTCCGCCAGGTGCGAGGCCACGTCGCTCACCTCGCCGCGTCGATCCCGGTAGGCCTCGGCCACGCCATCGAGCACGGTCCCGAACGCGGGCAGACCGTGGCGGTCCGCTGGCGGGAAGTAGGTTCCGCCGAAGAACGGCTCCAGGTCCGGGGTCAGGAACACGCTCAGCGGCCAGCCGCCCGACCCGGTCATGGCCTGTACCGCGGCCATGTACACGTCGTCGATGTCCGGACGCTCCTCGCGGTCCACCTTGATGGCCACGAAGTCGCGGTTCAGGCGTTCCGCCAACGCCGGATCCTCGAACGACTCGTGGGCCATCACGTGGCACCAATGACAGGCCGAGTAGCCGATGGACAGGAAGATCGGCCGATCCTCCGTCCGCGCCCGGGCCAGCGCCTCCGGTCCCCACGGGTACCAGTCGACCGGGTTGTCGGCGTGCTGGAGCAGGTACGGGCTCGTCTCACCCGCCAGGCGGTTGCTCACGATGGACCGATCGTATCGGACGGCGCTCGCTGTTCCCCGGATTGCATCCGCGATTGACCCCGGCCCGCCACGGTCGGCATACTACCCCGGAGTATGGACATGACCGATCCCGCCCACTTTCGCCACAGCTACTCCCGCGACCGCAAGGAGCTCCTGAACCGCCTGCGGCGGATCGAGGGCCAGGCGCGCGGCATCCAGCGGCTGGTCGACAACGAGGCGTACTGCCTCGACATCCTCCAGCAGGTGGAGGCCATGACGGCCGCCGCCGACCAGGTGGCGATGCTCGTCCTCGAGGACCACATCGACGGCTGCCTGACCCACGCGATCGACTCGGGGCAGGGGGAGCCGTACGTCCGCGAGGTGATGCAGGTGGTCCGCAGGGCGATGGGCCGGCCGGCGGCACGGCGAAGCCGACGGGGCGCCGGGGCGCCCACGGGGTAGCAGACGGGAGTGCCGCAGGGGGGAACCACGGCACTCCCGGTCCCGACTATACGAGCGACGGTCAAGCCGACCGACCGGGTCTACTCCCCGAACATGGTGAGCTGTTTGCCGCCGCGCTCGACCAGTGGATCGAGGCCGATCATCGGCTCCAACCACTCCATCCGGGCCCCGTCGCGGGCCACCAGGGCTTCCAGATGCGGCCACTTCAGGACGTGCCAGTTCTGGCGTTCCATCTCGGCCCGCAGCCACGGGGAGCGGGCGATCTTCAGGCGCAGCAGCTCCGTTCGTTCGGCGGGAATGACGAGGAAGCGGGCCTGCTGTTCCGAGGTCGGGATCTGCGCGCCGCGGCGCAGGACGGCGTCACCGATCATGGCCGTCCACTCCACCTCGAACAGGTAGCTGGACCGATTCCGGACGTACCACAGGGCGTCCACCGCGCCGAGCACCTCGGCCGGAGCGCGAATCACGAGCGGGAGGTAGGTACGCCGCTCGTCTTCCTTCAGCAGGTCGGCCAGGGCGCCGTGGCGCCACGGGCGATCCTGCTCCCGGCGGCTGACCCAGGCCCGGAGCCCGAGCCGGTGCCCGAAGTCCACGATCCCGGCAATGATCCTGGTGTGGTCCGCCATCCGGGCCGCGAGATCCTCCTCGGAGCGGATGTGGCCCCGCTCCCCCACCGTCCCGTAGGCGCCGAGGCAGGCACGAACGAGCTCTTCGTCGGGCGAGGACGTGCCCGGGAAGAGGGCGTAGATGCGATCCAGGAAGGCCGATTCGTCGAGGCGACCGGCCGTCGTGAGCAACGAGAACGTGGCCCATTCCACCCGATCGGCGATCGTGCCCTCTCCCAGGGTGGGCTCGCGCAGCCACCATGACGGACGTGGCCCGTCGTCCCCCACCCGAACCAGGCTCGGATGGTCGTCGCGCCACAGCTCCTCCCGGAGCAGGACGGCCAGCAGGGCTGGCCCGCCGCGGTCGACGCGCCCGGCTTGCTCGTCCGCCGCTTCCCCTGGGGCGTCGCCTGCCTCGCCGTCCGATCGCGCCTGGACGAGGCGGCGCAGCAGCCCGGTACGCTCGAGCTCGATCAATGCCGCGCATGCGATCCGCGCCAGGCCGGCGGGCTCGCCTCGCTCCCGTAGGAGGTTCACCGCGGCCCGCTCGATCGCGCCGGCGAGCTCGGGATAGGTGAGATGCCCGCCCTCGGCGCCCAGGCGGAGGGGCTTGGGGCGGACGGCGTCGCGCAGGCGATCTTCGGCCGAGGCGCGCCGGAAATGGAGGGTCACCCCATCCCCCACCCTCCCCGACTCTCGGGGAATGGCGTGCACGAGCTCCAGCTCCGCAGCCGCGGCAGCCAGGGCCACGGCCAGAACGCGGTCCGGGTCGTCGCCCTCGAGCAGGACCGTGCACCAGCCACCCGGTTTCAGGGCGCCTGTCGCCGAAGCGAGCGCGTGCCGGAAGGCGGTCACCTCCGCCCCCTCGGAACGGGCCGAGCCGCCGCCGAACAGCGGCTCCAGGCGCAGGGTCTCGGCCGCTTCGCGCCCCATCAGCCAGGCGGTGGCCAGGTACTCGAAGCTCAGCTCGTCGACGCTTTCGGGAGGCGGTGGCGAACCGATGACCAGGTCCACGCTCTCGGGCGGCAGGTACTGACCCACGACCGCGGGCCGGCATCGGATCCACAGCAGGTTGGCCGCGCTCATCCCGCCCAGCTCGTCCAGATCGGCGGCGAAGCGCACGGGACGGCGGTCACGGCCCAGGGCCGCGAGCGCTGTGCGCACGTCCTGATAGGCGACCTCGAACAGGCGCCACACGTTCACCTCGCGGTGATGACGGGACGCGGGCTGGCGGACGTGGCCGCCGCTGATGCGCAGCGACGCGACGCGGCCGGGATACCCGTTCAGACGGCTGGCGGGGAGCAGGCAGCCGGCCAGCGCAAGGCGGAACACGGCGGCCAGGGGCTGGTCATGGAACTCCGCATCGATCTTGTTGGCGATCGTCTGGAGGGCGTACAGGTTGCGCGAGGTGTACAGGTCCAGCACCTCATCCACCACGTCGCCCCGCTCGTCCAGCACGGGAAACCGGTCGCGCAGCTGCTGGTAGGCCAGGCCCTGGCGGACATCGGTCCCCACTGGGGCGGGAAGCGGCGTGGGCCGCACGGTTGACGCGTAGCGGGGACCCTCCGAGGCGGTGAGCGACATCGGCGGATCGGGCGCCCGCGCGGGTGGCGGTGGAGGCCCGCCGGGCTCGCCCAGCGGGGCCAACGGCGGGGGCTCGGTCGCTCCGGCGTCCCCGATCAGCCCCATTGGGGCGGGCGGCAGATCCTCGTCTGCATCGGCTGCCGGTTCGACACCGGCCGCTGGCTCGGCCGGTGGAGGCGGTTCCAGCCCCAGCTTGGCGTAGTCCGATTCGTCCACCGGCGCCACGCGCTCGTCAGGACCGCCCAGGGCCACGTCACACGCGGCGCATCGGTACACCTTGCGGCCGGGCGCATCGCCGTCCCGGGGCCAGATGAACTCCTCCGCCATGACCGGGCGGCTGCAGACCGGGCAGCGGGACGCGTAGAGCTCCTCGATGTGCTGACGGAGCGGGATGTCCACCCGACGCGAGGAGGCGAGCTGCGCAAACGCCGCATCGACGGACGCCACCTCGGGGGCCAGGAGGAAGGCCTGGGCCGCCATCTGGGCGAACGGGCTGGCCTCGGCGGCCACGACCCGCATGCCGTGCGCGACCGCGCGACGGGCTGTCCAACCGGTGCCGGCCCATGGGTCGAGGATCGTGTCGCCCGACGTGGCGAACGACGCCAGCTCGGCGTCGAGGACGTTATCGGCCGGGGAGGGAAAGTAGCGCTCGAGCAGGGCGAGTCCCGGTAGGCGCCTCGGAAGGACGACGTGGTCGAGTCTCTTCCGTTCGGCCAAGGTCATCGCGGCTACGTCTCTTCGAGCAGTTCCTCTTCTTCATCGGGCTCGCTCGAGAGCTCCGGAAGGCTGGTGTCGAGCTCCTCGACCTCTTCCGGCTCTTCTTCGGACTCCTCCGACTCGTCGTCGTCATCGTAGCGGAGGGCACTGCCCTTCATATACGGTCGAACGTCACTCGTACGGCCCGCCGCCGCGCCCGGGAACGACACCCGACCGAAGTTCGCCGGGTGGGCGAACACCTCGCGGATGATGAGTCGCAGATCGTCGTTCGTGACGGTGGTCAGGGCCGCCTCGTACCGATTTCCCTTGGCCATGAGGTCGAGCAACCGGTTCGCGACCCGCGGTTCCACCTGGCCCACCTTGATCCCGCGGACCTTGGCCTCGAGCTCGCCATCGGCCGCGTGGAGCTCGATCGCATCGCCGGCGGAGAGCGGCGCCAGCTGCCTGGCCGGCGCGAGGTTGATGAGTCGGGCGCTGCCGGTCTTGCCCATCTCCTCGATGAACAGCGCGGCGGGGGCACGGGCCGCATGCCGGTCGCCGCGGGTCGTGCCCTCGGACGCGATCAGGGCCTGAAGCCGCTCCACGTTCCGCTCGGCAATCCGATTCGTGCGCTCCCGCTCGAGGGCGGACTGGTAGGCCTCCAGCGCTTCGGGCAGGCGGTCGAGCTCAGCCAGGGCCTTACCGAGCCGGTTGTAGGCGTCCACGTCACCGCCCAGCTCCACGATCTGGCGGTTGGTGTCGACCGATTCCTCCCACTCGCCGCGCGCAGCCTGGGCAATCGCAATTTCGGCGAGCTGGCGGCGCTGGCGGGTGGTGGCGTCAGGATCCCCGGCGGTCATGGGCGAGCGACTCTCCCCGGAAATTGATGAAAAAGGCGAAACGGCGCCGCGTTCGACCAGCGGAAACCGTCGGAGGGCGACACTTTCTATCACCGACCCCCCGGAGTGTCAACGCGATTTCAGCTCCGGCTCAGGAAGAGCGCCACGAAAGCGCCGATGACGGCCAGCGAGCCGTACTCCAGGGCGACTGCCCGATTGGGTACGCCGGACTCGAGCGCGTCGGCCGCTCCGCTCCAGGCGTGGAAGGTCAGGGCGATCAGCGCGGAGCCCACTGGTTGGGGCAGGTCGAGCAGGATCAGGGCGGTCGCAACCTGGAGCACGACCAGCAGGTGCAGCGCCCCATGGCCTACGGCCGGCACGCCGACCGCTCCCCGGGCCTCCGCGGCCCGCAGGCAGGGCACCGCGACCAGGATGGCCAGCAGCACGATCTGGAGCAGCCACAGCTCCGACGGAATCACTCCTGCCAGGCCGACCGCGGCGCAGAACACGGTGAAGACCAGCAGCAGGTCGAGCGACAGGCGATTGGTGGGGGCCGTGGGGCCCATCCGCTCGGTGTAGAGGGTCCACCACAGGAAGGCCCAGGCCACGGGCGCGGCCAATGGACCGATGCCGGGCGGCAGCAGCCGCCCGGCCAGGGTGATCGATACCGTGGCCACGGCCAGGATCGCGTAACGCGCGTACCCCACCGACGCGCGAGCCGCGCCCAGGAGGGCGGCCATGCCCAGGCCGGCCAGGGCCAGCTCGAGGGCCAGCACGCCGGCCAGGGCCACCATGTCGACGACCCAGCCCGCTGCGACGAGCGCGGCGAGAATCAGGGGCAGGGCGACGGGTCCCGCACGCTTCACGGCCCGCGCGCCCCGCACGCGTCCCGCGCGGAAGAGTCGCCGGCGATCCGCGACCGCGCTCATCGCAGCAGCTCCCCGGCGCTGCGAGTGGTGGCCACCTGCTCGGCCGCGAGGCCTGCCCGGCGGGCGACGCCGACCGCGTAATCGAGGTATCCCAGCTCCTCGGTTCGGTGCGCATCGCTCGACAGCGTGAGCCGCACGCCGGCCCGGGCTGCGTCCCGCGCCAGCCGTTCGTCCAGGTCGAGGCGCGGGCTGCCGTTGATCTCGAGCAGGGTGCCGGTGCGAGCGGCGGCCTCGAACAATTCGGGCCAGTGGAATGAGACGGGCTCGCGCCGGTTCACGATCCGCCCGGTGGGGTGGGCAATGATGTCCACGTGGGGGTTCTCGATCGCGGCGAGGGCCCGCTTGGTGAGCTGATCGACCGGCTGGCTGCGAGCGGCGTGGATGCTGGCCACCACCACGTCGAAGGTGGCGAGCAGCTCGTCGGGATAGTCGAGGGTCGCATCGGCCAGGATTTCCATCTCGGTACCGTGCAGGATGCGGAACGGGCTGAGCTCCCCGTTGAGGCGGTCGATCTCTGCCCGTTGCTCGGCCACCCGCTCCGGCGACAGCCCGCGCGCCACGCCCAGCGACGGGGAGTGATCGGTCAGGACCATGTACTCCAGGCCCGATGCGCGGGCGGCGCCGGCCATGGTCTCGATGTTGTCCACGCCATCGGTCCAGTTCGAGTGGGTATGGGTGTCACCCCGGATGTCGCCCCGCTCGACGAGGTGCGGCAGCGTGCCCGCCGCGGCGGCGGCCACCTCGCCCTCGCCCTCGCGCAGCTCGGGCGGCACCCACGCCATGTCCAGACGGGCGTAGACGTCTTCCTCGGTCGCGGCCAGGAGCAGCTCTCCGGTCTCCACGTCCTTGAACCCCTTCTCGCTCAGGGATAGCCCCCGGTCCTGGGCCCGGGCGCGGAGCTCGACGTTGTGCTCCTTGCTGCCGGTGAAGTGGACGAGATGCGAGCCCCAGGCCTCGGGACGGCACAGCATGAGGTCCACCTGCCGGTCCCCGTCGGCTCGCAGCACCACGCTGGCCTTGTCGGTCCCCGCGTTGAGCACCCGATCGACGTCCGGTAGCTGCTCGAATACCCTGATCAGCTCCGCTGGATCGTCGCAGGCGGCCAGGACGTCGAGGTCGCCGATCGTAGCCCGCCGGCGCCGCAGCGACCCGGCGGCCGCGATCTGATGAATACCCGGCACCCGGCCCAGGCCGGCCAGGATCTCGGCGGCCAGCCGGTCGGCATCGTGGAGGAGAAGCCGGCCGGATTGCTGTTCCAGGCGTCCGATCCCGGCCAGGATGTTCTGCTCGGTCCGAGCCGACATGCCGCTTACCTGGCGCACGCGCCCGGTTTCCGCCGCGGCTCGCAGCTCGTCGATGGAGGTGATGCCCAGCTCCACGTGAAGCTGGCGCGCGGTCCGCGGCCCAACTCCGCTGATGCGGAGCACGTCCAGGAGGCCGGGTGGGATCTGCTCTCGAAGGCGCTGGTGGTACTCGAGCTTCCCGGTCGTGGCCAGCTCGGTCAGCCGCGCACCGATGGCCGGGCCCACGCCGGCGATTTTCGGTGTGTGACCGTCCACCACGAGCGGAGCCAAGTCCACGGGATAGCGCTCGATGGCATCGGCCACCCGTCGGTAGGCGACCGCCTTGTAGGGAACTTCGTCGAGGAGATCGAGGAGGTCGCCCACTTCCCGGAACGTTGCCGCCAGCTCGGCGTTGCTCAACCCGCCGCGGGCAGAACGAGTGACGGGGCGGGGTCGTGGCATCGGCGCATTCTACGAACCGCAGCCGAATTGCAGAAAGCACGAAGCCGGGCCCGTCGGCCCGGCTTCGAAATTGGTTGGTTGTGGTTGGCTTATCGCGTCCGGCGCAGTGCGCGCGGCAAGCTCAGGCCGAACATTCGGCTTCGGCGGCGACGTGGGACTTCGGTGATGTACCGCTCCCGGTGTGCCTCCTCGAGCAGCTCGCGCTGCCGGATGGACGCGATCAAGGCCATGTAGGTCAGCCCGCGGCTCATCCTGTTTCCTCCTTGTCCAAAACCGATGCCCCCTGACTGGCGAACTCCAGCTTGCATCGGTAACTATTGCAGAACACTTTATCGGTTACGAATGATAGATTGCTGTCAGTAACTTGTCAACCTACCTATAATGGTTACGACAATGCGCCCCCCGACAGACGTCCTTCCCGAACCCCCGTCCACCGACCTCTGGGTCCGGTTCGTCAACACCGAGACCTTCACCCGCGGGCGGTCCACCGATCACATCGGCCAAGGGGACGCGCTGGTGGCCTGGCTGCGCGACGCGCGGCTTCTCTCGGATCGAGCAGCGAGTGCCGAGCGCGCCCAGCTTCGCGACGACCCCGAAGAAGCGAGCCGTCGCCTGGAGGACTACCGCGCCCTGCGCGACCTGATTCGGGCGATGGCCGTGGAGCTGACCACGGGCGGCGAGCTGCAGCGTGGACAGGTCCGCGACCTGAATCACATCCTCCGTCGTGGTCTCCACTACCACCAGCTCGAGACGAACATCGATGGCAACCAGTACGCGCTCGCGCGCGTGGGCGACCGGCTGGACCAGGCCCGAGCCACGGTGGCCGGAACGTTTGCCGAATACCTCGCCGGGCGCGACCTGCGCCGGCTGCGCATCTGCGCCAACGACGGTTGTCGCGAGATCTTCATCGACCGATCCCCCACCGGGCGGCGACGCTGGTGCACCATGCGGACCTGCGGCAACCGGGCCAAGGTGGCGCGCCACCGAGAACGGCACCGGGCTGACGCAAGCGTTCCGCCGCCGGACATGACTGGGACACTTCCCGCCGGAGCCATCGCGCACTAGAATCAGGCGCTTTTCCGCATACGAGGCTCCATCGACCCAGTGGACGCTGGTTGTAGTACCCGTTTCGCGCGCCGGTCGCTCGGCGCCGAGGTGACCGCCTAGCGAGGATTGTCCCGGCGGGACCCCGGCGATCGACGACCACCCGACGCGCAACTAACTTCACGGTGCCGCGACGAGGTGGTTTTTCTGTGCCCGTCGCGCGGCACCCCAAGGAGGTGGTCCGATGAGCGAGGTCGAGACTGGCGAGCTGCTCGCCGAAGTCCAGGCCCTCATTCGCGAGCGCGAGCAGGAAGGCGTGCGAGGCCTTGCCGAGCGCATCGGTCCCTCCGAATGGGCTGACCTGGTCCCCCAGCTGGAGCCGGCCGAGGTTGCGGTCCTGATCCAGTGGCTGCCCGACGAGGAGGTCCCGGCGCTCCTCGAGGAGCTGCCTCCGGCAGAAGCGGCCCGCATCCTGCGCACGCTGTCGCAGTCCGAGGCGGCCCAGCTGCTCGAGGGGATGGACCCCGACGATGCGGCGGACATCATCGAGAACCTGCCCGACACGACGGCCGACGAGATCCTGGTCCGGATGCGAGCCGAGGACGCGGCCGAGATCCGCGAGCTCGCGGCATACGAGCCGGACTCGGCCGGTGGCCTCATGACCCCCGCGTTCGTGGCGGTGGAGGCAGACGTGACTTCCGCTCAGGCGCTGGCCGCCATCCGACGCCTGGTCGACGAGGCGGAGACGGTGAACTACGTGTACGTGGTGGACGGCGACCGCCACCTGCTCGGCGTCCTGTCCCTGTATCGGCTCCTGCTGAGCCCGACCGAGACGCCGGTCCGCGAGCTGATGGCGCCCGACACGGTGCGCGTCCGGGCCAGCGCGGACCAGGAAGCCGCCGCGCGTCTGCTGACCGACCGCAACCTGCTGGCCATCCCGGTGGTCGACGACGAGGACCATCTGCTGGGGATCATCACCGAGGACGACGTGGCCGACGTCCTGCAGGCGGAGGCCACCGAAGACATCGAGCGGCTTGGTGGTTCGCAGCCGTTGAACCTGCCCTATCGGCTGGCCAGCGTGTCGCTCCTGTTCCGGAAGCGCGTGTTCTGGATCCTGCTCCTGTTCGTGGCCGAGGCCTACACCGGTACGGTGCTCCGCAACTTCCAGGGTGAGCTGGCCACGGTCGTTGCGCTCAGCTTCTTCATCCCGCTCCTGATCGGGACCGGCGGCAACATCGGCAGCCAGACGGTGACCCTGATCGTGCGCGCCATGGCCGTGAACGATCTCGCCATGCGCGACATCGGCTGGATCGTGTTCAAGGAGATGCGCGTTGGGCTGGCGCTCGGCGCCGTCATGGCCGTGGCTGCATTCATTCGGGCTTACCTGCTCGACGTGGGTCCCGACATCGGACTGGTCGTCGCCCTAACGGTCGTCGCAATCTCCGTCTGGTCAGCCACAGTGGCCGCGGCCCTGCCTTTACTCCTGCGGCGGCTCCGGGTGGACCCTGCCGTTGTTTCGGCGCCGCTCATCACCACCCTCGTGGACGGGACCGGGCTGATCATCTACTTCGAGATCGCACGGCTGGTGCTGAGCCTGTAGCTAGCGGCGCCGGTGGCCGCGGGGCGCGTCAGACGCCGATGGGGTGCCAGACGGTTTTGATCTCGACGAACTCACCGATGAGGTACGGCGACTGCGCGTCGGCCGACAGCCAGTCGTAGCCGTTCAGGCCACCGTTCGGCGGCCGCGAGAAGCGTTTCACGTTCTCGGTGGCCGCTTCCTCAACTGCGGTAACGCTGGCGAGGTCCAGCCCGAAGCCATCGAGGGCGTTGACGTCCATGTGGGACGCGAGGTGCGGCACGAGCTCGCGCCGCAGGCCGGTGATCACGTTCACGACGCCGCCCGGAACGTCAGAGGTGGCGACGACCTCGGCAAGGGTGATGGCCGGCAGCGGGCGAGACTCACTTGCCAGGACGACCGCGGCGTTACCCGACACGATGACCGGCGCCAGGCGGCTCACGAGCCCGAGCAACGACGAGTCCTCGGCAGCCACGATCCCCACCACGCCGGTGGGTTCGGGGATGGAGAAGTTGAAGTACGCCCCGCCGACGGGGTTCACGTTACCGAGGATCTGCGGGAACTTGTCGGCCCAGCCCGCGTACCAGACCCATCGGTCGATCGCGGCATCCACCAGGCGCCGCGCACGCTGGAGGCCCACCCCTTCGGCTGCGCGGACCTCGGACACGAACTGGTCGCGGCGCCCTTCCATGAGCTCCGCGATGCGATAGAGGATCTGGCTCCGGTTGGCCGCCGTCTTGTCGGCCCATTCGGGCTGGACCTTGCGCGCCGCCCGGACCGCGTCACGGATGTCCTTGCGGGTGCCGCGGCAGGCATTGGCCAGCATCGCGCCCTGCGCATCGCGTACCACGTACGCGCGCCCTGACTCGGTGCGCGGGAACGCCCCGCCAATGAACAGCTTGTATGTCTTTCGCACGCCCAGGCGCTCCCCCGCTGCACTCGCGCCGTCGCGCAGGGCGAGGGGAGCCGGGGAACGCGTGTCCAGGACGGAGGCGCGGGCGCGCGGGCGCGTCGTGGTGGGGCGGCGAGCGGTGGAGCGACGCGGAACCGCCATTGGTCAGTTCGCCCCGTTCATGCGTGTATAAGCCGCCAACCCGTGGAGCCCGCCCTCGCGGCCGTAGCCGGACTCCTTGTAGCCGCCGAACGGGGAGGTGGGATCGAATCGGTTGAAGGTGTTGGCCCATACCACGCCGGCCTTCATGGCCCCGACCATCTTGAAGATCCGGCTGCCCTTCTCGGTCCACACCCCGGCCGACAGGCCATACGGGGTGTTGTTCGCCTTCTCGACGGCCTCTTCGGGCGTTCGGAAGGTGAGGACGGAGAGCACGGGGCCGAAGATCTCCTCCTGCGCGATCCGATGGCTCTGGCTCACGCCCGTGAACAGGGTGGGCCGGAAGAAGAAGCCCTTGTCCGGCAGGACGCAGTCGGGCTGGAAGATCTCGGCCCCTTCCGCGATCCCCGATTCGACGAGCTCAGCGATCTTGGCCAGCTGGCCGGCGGAGTTGATGGCGCCGACATCGGTGTTCTTGTCGAGCGGGTCGCCAACACGCAAGGTCGAGAGGCGGTCCTTCAGCTTGTCGAGGAGCGGCTCATAGACCGATTCCTGCACGAACAGGCGCGACCCGGCGCAGCACACCTCGCCCTGGTTGAAGTAAATGCCGTTGATGATGCCCTCGATTGCCTGGTCGAGTGGCGCATCGTCGAAGACGATGTTCGCCGCCTTCCCGCCCAGCTCCAGGGTCACCTTCTTGTGGGTGCCCGCCACGGCGCGGGCGATGAGCTTGCCCACCGCCGTGGAGCCGGTGAAGGCCACCTTGTCGACCTGCGGGTGGCGGACGAGCTCCATCCCGATGTCGCCGGGCCCGGTGATGATGTTCACGACCCCGGGAGGCAGCTCCGCCTGGCGGACGACATCGGCGAATAAGTAGGCGGTAAGCGGCGTGGTCGAGGCTGGCTTGAGGATCACCGTGTTGCCGCAGGCCAGGGCCGGGGCGATCTTCCAGGCCAGCATGAGGAGCGGGAAGTTCCACGGGATGATCTGTGCGGCCACGCCCAGCGAGGTGGGCCTGCGATTCGGGAACGCGTACTCGAGCTTGTCGGCCCAGCCCGCGTAATAGAAGAAGTGGGCCGCTGCGAGTGGCACGTCCACGTCGCGGCTTTCCTTGATGGGCTTGCCGCTGTTCATGGTCTCGACGACCGCGAACTCGCGCGAGCGCTCCTGCATGATCCGTGCGATGCGGTAGAGGTATTTCGCGCGCTCGCTGCCCGGCATGCGTGACCAGACCGTGTCGTGCGCACGGCGGGCGGCGGTGACGGCTCGGTTGACGTCCGCCTTGCTGGCCCGGGCCACCTTCGAGAGCACTTCCTCGGTCGCGGGGTTGATGACGTCGAAGGTCGCCTTCGGACGCGCTGGCGTGAACTGGTTGTCGATGAACAGCCCGTATTCGCGCTCGATCCGGATGTGATCGGTGGACTCCGGAGCGGCGGCATACTCCCAGGGCACTCCGCGCGCGCCCATGCCCCACGAGGCAGCGGCGGGCTTGGCGTCCGGCTTTCGGGTGAGTGCCATTGCCGCCGATTATGGACTGACGGTGCCCAACGGGTGCCGCAGAGCGGGGTTCCTTCGGCGGTTGGGTTCGTGGCTTTCGGCACTGGCCGCCGTGACGGGGTCGGCAGACCATGTCAGCACGATGAACAGCATCGGCTCGGGTGGGGGGCCGTTCCGCGCCCGCGTAGCGTGGGCGATGTTGGCCGCCGTGCTCGTCAGCTGCTCGCCATCGCCGTCGATGACACCGCAGGACTCCGCCAGCCCCGGGCCATCGGCTTCCACCATGCCGACCACGTCGCCGACCGGGTCGCCGGCCACGCTTCTGGTCCGGCTGACCAGCGAGATTCACAACCCACCCGTCCTCACCCTCAGCGTGGAGATCATGGCCGACGGTCAGGTGATCGAGGGCGGCGAGCAGTGGTCTAGCCGAACCCTAACCGCGGACGGGCTGGAGCAGGTCGAGGAGGCAATCCTCAGCTCCCCGCTGCTGCAGGACAGCGCCGACTACCCATGGGAGCTCGCCGTGCCGCCGGAGCAGGCGCCCATCGGGATCTCGGGAACATGGAAATTCGTCATCGGGGAGCAGCCGGAGCCGATTGTCGTGACATCGGGCGTCTGGCTGGATGAAGCCGAGGCCTTGTACTTCGTCCCTTCACCCGAGCGCCAGGAACTCGATCGCCTTGCACACCTTCTGGCGGATCCCACTGCCTGGGTCACCTCGGACGGCTGGGTGGAGGCGGACTCGGCTCCGTACGAGGCCGCCAGCTATCTGCTATGGGTGACGGTGTGGCCTGCGCCTACTCCGGACGGGATCGTCTCCGGCGCCGAAGTTACCTGGCCGTTCGCGGAACCCCTCGAGGAGTTCGGTGATGTCGTCGAAACCGGTGAAGGCGGTGTTGGACCCGGTCCGCCCGGCTCGGCCGAAGGTCGCTGCGGGTACATCGACTCGTCCATGGCCGCCGACCTGGTGACCGTCCTCACGGGGCTGGGTTTCGACCCCCCGACCCTCGACGGTGCCAATTCCCAGGCCGACATGAACGTTGCCACGGAGACTGGTTGGGTCAGCCTCTTCCTCAGTTCACGGACCGTGGATGAGTTTCCGACCTGCGCTGACGCCGCGGGGTTCCTTCCGCCGCACTGAGCGCACCGTCAGGCTTCAGCGTGCGACAGCCCCCTCGAGGCGGAGCAGAAATCGCTTGTTGTCCAGGCCGCCGGTGTAGCCGCCGAGACCGCCGTCGGCGTGGATGACCCGGTGGCAGGGCACCACGATCGGGATCGGGTTGCCGGCCAGGGCGTTGCCAGCTGCCCGGGCAGCGCGCGGCGAACCGGCGGCAGCGGCCACCTCCCCGTAGCTCGCCGTCTCGCCAAACGGGATCTCGGCCGTCGCCTGGAGCACACCAACGTTGAAGCCGCGGACCAGGGTCCAGTCGATCGGCAGGTCGAACCGATGGCGCCGCTCCCCGAAGTACTCGTCGAGCTGCGCACGAACCGGATCGGTCCGGCGCGGGGCGACCAGGACCCGAGGCGAGACCTGCTCGGCGACCTCTTCCGCCACCTCACCGAAGTTCTCCCGGTCGTACGCAACGCGGACGAGGCCGCGCGGCGTCACGAATACCGCGATCGGCCCCAGCGGCGTGTCGAGCGTGGCCCACGCCACGTCGAGTAGCCCCGCAGCATCGGCCCGGCGGGCCAGCTCGGCGGTGACCCGCGCAGGGTCCACGGATGGGGTTGCGCGACGGGAGAGTCGCTTCTCCAGATCGGTCATCGGTCCACCTCGACTCTCAGCCGGCGCAGCCCGGCGCTGACATTCTGGCGAGCGGCTTCCTCGGACGTCCCCATCCGCTCCGCGATCTGGCGGTAGTCCAGGTCGAGCACGTACCGATGAACCACGGCCGCGCGCTGCTTGGCGGGCAGCTCCCGAACCGCGGACCACAGACCCTCATCGGCCGGGGAGACCGGCAGGGTGGAGGGCTCCGTGGCGGGCGTCAGGCCGTCCAGCGCCACGGTTGCCGGTCGACGGGCACGGACGCGGACCGTATCGGTCGCTTTGCGGTGGGCAATCGTGTACAGCCAGGCCCGCAGGTTCTCGGCGTGACGGAGTCTCGGGTAGGCACGAAGGGCAGCCATGAACGTCTCCTGAAGACAATCCTCCGCCGCATCCGGCCCCACGCACCCCACCAGGAAGTGGTGCAGCTCGATAGCATGGTCGTCAACGAGGCGCTGGAACGGCGGCAGGCTCACTGTTCGTGGAACGCGCCGCGCGCCCGATTCGTGAGGCACCACGCAAGCGTACGGCGAGCGAAACCCTGCGCGGGTCGCCACCCGCCGCCATCGGTCCCGGCTGACTAGTCGATCGTGAAGTAGTCGCCGCCGCTGTAGCGGCCGGTGCGCTCCTTGCGGATCTGCATGAGGACGTCGTTCAGGAGGCTGGACGCGCCGAATCGGAATCGGTCCGGTGTCATCCAGGCGGGACCCAGGGTCTCGTACAGGACGGTCAGGTAGGCGATTGCCTCCTTCGAGGTCCGGATCCCACCCGCCGGCTTCATACCAACAGCCCGACCGGTCTGGGCGTGGAAGTCGCGAATGGCCTCGAGCATGACCAGGGTCACCGGCAGCGTTGATGCGGGCTGGACCTTGCCGGTGGAGGTCTTGATGAAGTCCGCGCCGGCCGCCATGGCCAGGACCGATGCTCGACGCACGTTGTCGTAGGTCTCGAGCTCGCCAGTCTCGAGGATCACCTTCAGATGGGCCGGACGGGCAGCCTGCTTCACGGCCACGATCTCGTCGTAGACCTTCCCGTAGTCCCCGGCCAGGTATGCCCCACGATCGATGACCATGTCGATCTCGTCTGCGCCGGCCGCGACCGCCTGGCGGACGTCCTCGAGTTTGACTTCGAGCGAGGTTTGCCCCGACGGGAAGTAGGTTGCCACCGATGCGACCTTCACGCCGGAACCGGCGAGGGCCGCCTTTGCGGTGGCGATCATGTTCGGGTACACGCACAGCGCGGCCACGGACGGGATGGTGGGATCGGTGGGATCGGGGCGGACCGCCTTGCCGGCCAGGGCGCGAACCTTGCCCGGCGTGTCCTTCCCCTCGAGGGTGGTGAGATCCATCATCCGGATGGCCAGGTCGAGGGCCCACAGCTTCGACTCGCGCTTGATGCTCCGCTTGGCGAGCATCGCGGCGCGCTCCTCGACTCCCACCTGGTCAACCGCCCAGACCCGACCGAGCAGGTTGCCGAGGGCCTGGTGCCGGGACGCGCTGAGCGGCGCCCGCCGACGCGCCGGCGTCTTGGCGCCGGGGGTTACGGCCATGACTTTCGCCTGCCGAGCGCGTAGAACGCGAGGGCGGCTCCGACCCAGATCAGCATCACGTAGATCGCCGAGCCGTACAGCGTGTCACTGACCGAGTGGGAGCCCTGGTCCACGAACGCGATGACCGCGATCGTGGCGGCGATCGCACTTCCCAGGAGGACGAGCTGCATGGTCCGAATCATGGGAGGCCGATGATACGCTCTGATCGTGGGCACTCCGGCGGAGCCGCTTGTCTATTGCCTGACCCGCGACCACGACCTGGCCGCGATGCTCGACGAGCGCCTGACCGGGGCACTGGTCTTCTTCTACAACGACGCGGCGCGGCTCCACCAGGCCATCGTCTTGCGGGTCCCGACCGTGGTCGTGATCGACACCGGAGCGGTGCGGGCGGAGTTTGGCGACGCCGGCCTGGGACCGGTGGTGGCGTTCGTCCGCGAGCGGGCGGCCGAGGCCCGGATCGCCGTCCGGCCGGGTCCGGGTGCCGAGTGGCTGGTGGGCGCGGAGGCGGGCGTGGGGGTCGTGATGCTGCCGGCCGCGGTCGCGCCGTGCGGGGAGGCGGTCGCCGCCCTTACCGGCTGAGTCGGCCGACCAGCCCGATCCGCCGGGGTGGCCAGTACCGCAAGAGCACCCGCCAGCGCACCGATGAGGCGGGCACGAGACCGAAGGTGCGCGAATCGGTGCTGTCGGGGTTGTCGCCCAGGATCGTGACCGCCCCGCCCTCCAGGGCCGCGACCCGCTTCACGAGCTCGCGATGCGGGGCGCGCGGGTCGGCGGCCAAGCACGATTTCACCGGGGAGCGGCGAGCGCCTCCGATAGGAGCGCGCCTCCACGATCAGCCGATCGCCCGGCTCCAGGGTGGGGACCATGGATCGACCAGTGACCGCCACCGCGTCGAGATCACGCAGGGCGCGCGACATAGCCACGCCGACCACGGCGGCAGCAGCCGCCAATCCGGCCGACGACGAGGACGCCTCCCGGGCGCATCGGTCTGGTGTGACCGTGAACCCGGTCAGGAATCGGTCAGTGGACCCTGGTCTTCTCGGGGCCGCCGGTGGACTTCCACATCTCGTCGATGCGGTCGATGGCGGTCAGCAGGTCCTTGGCGGCCTGGACGTCAAGCGTCTGCTTCACCTTGGATGCCTGCTTGGTGGCCTGCCAGAACGCCTCGTGGAGGTCGGGATGGGCCTCGAGGTGCTCGGGCTTGAAGTAGTCGTGCCACAGGACGTCGAGATGGTGCTTCACGAGCTCGGCGCGCTCCTCCTTGAGGTGAATGCACCGGGCGCGGAACAGGGCGTCCTCGCTGGCGTCGTGCTTCTCGATGATGCGCAGGCACGATTCGGCCTCGATCCGGGCCTGTACCGGGTCGTAGACCCCACATGGCAGGTCGCAGTGCGCGGCCACGTGGCGGGTGGGATGGATGAGTCGGCGAATGGTCAGCATGGACCGATTGTGCCCCACCGAGACCCCGTGAGCGAACGGTTAGAAGCGCGCGACCTGGTACTTCTGCACGGTCATGACCGTGACGGCGCCCAGCACGGTCAGGATGGACCCCACCACTGCGACCCCCACCAGGTCCAGCGGGTAGTGGCTCGAGCCGGCCATGAAGAAGAGCATGGGGAACGACAGTGCGAAGTTGACACGCGAGGCGAAGAGGGCGTTGCGCGGCCATTTCGGATCCGGGGGCTGGCCCGCCTTCATGGCGGCCAGCACGCGGCGCTGGTTGGGCCAGATCACCATCCAGACGTTGGCCAGCATGATCACGCCCAGGAGGCCGCCGAAGAAGATCGTGATCTCGGTCCTGCTGCTGAACAGGTCCCCATCCTGCCAGTACAGGCCGTAAATCAGCAGCAGTCCCGCGGTCACGGTGACGACCGCCGACCAGCGGAACCACGCCAGGGCCCGGGTGAACAGCGGCGGGTTGACCTGCCCCTTGACCGATGCGTCCAGGACCCGCTGGAACGGGATGTTCACGAGGTTGAACCAGTAGAGCAGCCCGATCCAGGTGATACCGGCCACGAAATGCACCCAGCGGATGCCGATCAGGACCTCGGGCGTGAACACGGGTGCCCTCAGTTCCCCATCACGATGCCGCCGTCCACGCCCAGCACCTGGCCGGTCAGGAAGCGGGCCTCGTCGCTGGCGAAGAAGACGGCGGCGGCAGCCACGTCGTCCACGGTGGCCAGGCCGCCGAGCGGCGTGATCTGGAGGATGGCCTCGCGCGCGGCGTCGGACAGGGTGTTCAGGATGTCGGTCTCGACCAGTCCGGGGGCGATGGCGTTGCAGGTGACGTTTCGGCTGGCCAGCTCGCGCGCCGTGGTCTTGGTCAGACCGATGAGCCCCGCCTTGGCGGCCACGTAGTTCGCCTGGCCCACGTTGCCCATCCGTCCGGCCACGCTCGACATGTTGATGATCCGCCCGTATCGGGCCTTCATCATCGGACGCGAGACGGCCTTGGTCATCCAGAACGGCCCGGACAGGTTGGTCGCAATGACCGCATCCCAGTCCTCCGGATCCATTCGCATGATCAGGTCGTCGCGGGTGATGCCCGCGTTGTTGACCAGGATGTCGACCTTCTCAAACGCCTCCAAGGCGGCCTTCACGATCGCGTCGCACGCATCCCGACCGTCGGCGGTGCTGCCCTGGATGGCGACCGCCCGACGGCCCATGGCGGTGATCTCGGCCACCACGGCCTTCGCGCCCGCGGCGCTTTCGCGATAGTTCACCGCCACGTCAGCCCCCTGGCGGGCGAACGCCAGCGCGATCGCGCGCCCGATGCCCCGGCTGCCGCCGGTGACGAGCGCTGTGCGGCCGGTCAGGTCAAACATCAGGCGCTCCCCGCCGTGACCGGCTCGCGCTGGGGCTGGCCGGCGCGGGTCTGCTCCCCGGGGGCCAGGAACGCGCGCAGCGGATCCGCGGTCCACTCGACCACCGCGGCGCCGGCGGTGTAGCCCGAGCCAAAGGCCCCCATCAGGATCCGGTCTCCCTCGTGGACGCGGCCCGCGGCGACGGCCTCGGTGAGCGCCATGGGAACGGAGGCGGCCGACGTGTTGCCGTATCGGTCGATGTTCACGAAGACCTTGTCCGGCGGAACGTTCAGCAGCTCGCGGACGGTGTCGAGAATCCGCATGTTGGCCTGGTGGTAGAGGAACAGGTCGACGTCGCCAATCCGCAGACCGGCATTGGCGACAGCCGCCTGGGTGGTGTCGGCCAGCTGGCGGGTGGCATAGCGATAGACCTCCTTGCCCGCCATGCGCATGAAATGCAGCCGGTCTGCGACCGTCTGGGCCGTGGCCGGGTGGGCCGTCCCCCCGCCGGGGATGATGATCCCCTCGGCTCCGGTGCCGTCGCTGTACAGCTGGAAGCCCAGCAATCCGCCGGGCTGGTCGGACGCGGACAGGACGACGGCCCCCGCCCCGTCGCCGAAGAGCACGCACGTGTTCCGATCGGTCCAGTCCAGGTAGCGGCTCAGGAGGTCCACCCCCACCACCAGCACGTTGCGGTACATGCCGCTGCCCACGAAGCTCGCCCCGGCCGCGAGGCCGAAGACGAATCCCGAGCACGCGGCGTTGAGGTCAAAGCCAGCCGCGTTGGTGGCGCCCAGGTCCCGGGCCACGAGCACGCCAGTGGCCGGCATGAGGTAGTCGGGGCTCGCGGTGGCCACGATCACCAGGTCCACGTCCGCCGGATCGAGGCCGGCCACGGCCAGCGCATCGCGGCTGGCATTGGTGGCCAGGGTGGCGGTGGTCTCGTCGTCGGCGGCGATGCGCCGTTCGCGGATCCCGGTTCGGCTCCGGATCCACTCGTCGGACGTATCGACGATTCGCGACAGGTCGTCGTTGGTCATGACCCGGGCCGGGGCATACATCCCCCATCCGGTGATCACGGTGTGGGGAGACGTCACGACAATTTGACCTCGAACAGGGGCTGCTGGCGCTTCACCAGTGTCCCACTGTCGGCCAGGATCCGGCTGACGGTGCCCGCGACGTCGGACTTGATCTCGTTGAACAGCTTCATCGCCTCGATCAGCCCCACCACCTGGCCGGCCGACACCTCGCCGTTGAGCTGGACGTACGGGCGGGCGCCGGGCGACGGGGCGCCGTACCAGACACCGGTCAACGGAGCGGTGATGAACCGATGGCCGGGCGCCGGCTCGCCGAACGGGCCGGAGGCCGCCGGTGCACCCGCGGGAGCGGCCGCGGCAGCGAGCGCCGGTGCGCGGCGCTTGGCCAATCGCACGGTGATGCCGCCGGCCTCGACCTCCAGCTCGTCCAGGTCGCTCTCCGCGAACGGCCCGGTGAGCGCGTCAACCGCGGCAAGGATGGGATCGGTGTCCATGCGGTCAGTCGCCGTCCCAGCGCCGAAAGACGAGCGTGGCGTTGTGCCCGCCGAAGCCGAAGGCGTTGCTCATCGCCGTCTCGATGGGAACCTGACGCGCCACGTTGGGGACGTAGTCGAGGTCGCACTCGGGGTCGGGGTTGTCGAGGTTGATGGTGGGCGGAATCGTGCCCGTCTCGAGCGCCCGGACGCAGGCGACGGCCTCGATCCCACCGCCGGCGCCCATGAGGTGCCCGGTCATGGACTTGGTGCTGCTGATCGGGACCGTGTAGGCATCGGCCTCGAAGACGGTCTTGATGGCTGCCGTCTCGGCCGGGTCGTTGGGCGGGGTGGAGGTGCCGTGGGCATTGATGTACCCCAGTTCCCCCGGGGCGAGGCCGGCGTCGGCGAGGGCAATCCGCATGCTGGCCGCGGCCCCGCGACCGCCCGGAGCGGGAAGGGTCACGTGCGATGCGTCGTCGGAGGCGCCGTAACCGATGAATTCGGCCCGGATGGTCGCCCCGCGGGCGTGCGCGTGCTCGAGGTCCTCGAGGACCAGCATCCCGGCCCCGTCGGCGATCACAAACCCGTCGCGATCCGCGTCAAAGGGGCGCGAGGCTCGCGTTGGCTGGTCGTTGCGCTTGGTGGAAAGTGCCCGCATGGCGCAGAACGCGGCGACCACCATCTCGCAGATGGCGGCCTCGGAACCGCCGGCCACCATGACGTCGGCGTCGCCGCGGCGGACGATCCCCAACGCCTCGCCCAGGGCGTGGTTGCTCGAGGCGCAGGCGCTGACCGTGGCGTAGTTCGGGCCGCGCAGGTTGGCGGCGATGGCCACGTGCCCGGCGGCTGTGTCGGGAATCATGTTCAGCAGGGCGAAGGGGCTGACCCGGTCATAGCCCTCGACCGCGGCTTCCTGCGCGTCGCGGACGAGCGAGGTCACTCCACCAATGCCGGTGGCCACGATGGCCCCGATCCGCTCCGCTTCCTCGTCTGCCACGACCGGGAAGGCGATGCCGGCATCGGTCAGGGCCTGCGACGCCGCGGCCCAGGCGTAGTGGACGTACCGGTCGTGGCGGCGGACGTCCTTGCGGTCCATGACGGTTGTGGGGTCGAAGTCCTTGACCTCGCCGCCCACCTGGGATGGGACGCGGGACGGATCGAACGATTGAATCCGGTCCAGCCCGCTTCGGCCGGCGACCAGGCCGTCCCAGTAGGTCGCCACGTCATTGCCGAGCGGCGTGACAGCGCCCAGGCCGGTGACCACCACCCGGCGCTCGCCTCGTTCCTGCGAACTGCGCTGCGGGGACCGATCAACCACCGGCTGCGCGGCTCCCGCCCAGATCCTGATCGCGGGGCATGATGAAGGAGAGGAGGGCCTCGACCGCGACCTCGCCCTCGACCGTGGCCACGGCGCGGGCGCGTCCCGAGACGCGGCCCAGCTTCTCGACCGTGATCTCGAGGCGCAGCGTATCGCCCGGAATCACGATTCGTCGGAAGCGGCATTCGTCGATGCCGGCAAAGAGGATGAGCCGGCCCCGGTTCTCCGGGGCGGCCAGGATCGCGACGCAGCCGGTCTGGGCCAGCGACTCGACGAGGAGGACGCCGGGCATGATCGGGCGGCCGGGGAAGTGGCCCGTGAACTGCGGTTCGTTGGCGGTGACGTTGCGGATGGCCACCACCCGCTGACCGGGCTCGACCTCCACCACACGGTCGATGAGCAGGAACGGGTAGCGGTGGGGCAGGATCTCCATGATGTCGGCCGCCTCCCAGGGGAGCGGCGGCAGGGTGGAATCGGGCGTTTCGGTCGTCATCGGTCCTCTCAGGCGGGCTCGCCCACGAAGGCGGCGGCGCCGACGCGGTCGAGCATGTTGGTGCTGACCTCCGCCCCCACGAAGGCCGCATTGTCAACGATCCCTCGATGGAAGGGGAGGTTGGTCTTCACGCCCTCGACCGTGGTCTCGGCCAGGGCGCGGCGGGCTCGGGCGAGGGCTTCGGTGCGCGTCTCGCCCCACACCACGAGCTTGGCCAGGAGCGAGTCGTAGTACGGCGGGATCTCGTAGCCGGGATACAGGTGGGTGTCCACCCGAACACCCGCTCCGCCAGGCCACTGCACGTCGGTCACCACGCCGGTCTGCGGAGAGAAGTTGTCGAGCGGGTCCTCGGCGGTGATCCGGAACTCGATTGCATGGCCGCGCAGCTGGACCTGCTCCTGGTTCAGGAGCAGCCGTTCTCCCGCCGCGATCCGGATCTGCTCGGCCACGAGGTCCACCCCGGTCAGCATCTCGGTCACCGGGTGCTCGACCTGGATCCGGCAGTTGATCTCGATGAAGAAGAAGTTGCCCTCGCGGTCGAGGAGGAACTCGAGCGTGCCCATGTTCTCGTAGCCAGCGGAGACGACCGAGCGGATGGCGAGGTCCCGCAGCCGCTCACGGGCGGGCTCGGTCATGGCCGGCGACGGCCCCTCCTCGATGAGCTTCTGATGCCGGCGCTGGACCGAGCAGTCGCGCTCGCCCAGGTGGATGCCGTTCCCATGGCTGTCGATCAGGACCTGGACCTCGACGTGGCGGTTCTCCTCGATCCACCGCTCGAAATACAGCGAGTCATCCCCGAACGCGGCGCGGGCCTCCGACTTGGCCAGGGGCAGTGACGTCTCCATCTCGCGCGGGGAGCGGACGAGGCGCATCCCTCGGCCGCCCCCGCCGGCCGAGGGCTTGAGCAGGACCGGGTAGCCGGCGGCCTCGGCCTGGGCCAGGGCGTCGGCCAGGTCGGCGACGATCCCGGTGCTGCCCGGGACGGTGGGCAGGCCAGTGGCGGCGAGCATCCGGCGGACGGCGTACTTGGAGGCGAACCGCTCGATGACGTGTGCGGGTGGACCGATGAACACCAGGTCGTGCGCGGCGCAGGCCTCGGCGAAGGAGGCGTCCTCCGACAGGAAGCCGTAGCCGGGATGGATGGCGTCGCAACCGGTGATGAGTGCCGCGCTGATGAGCGCCGGCTGGTTCAGGTATGACCGCCGGGCCTCTGCCGGACCGATGCAGATGGCCTCGTCGGCCTGCTGGACGGCCATGGACTCACGGTCGGGCTCGCTGAATGCGACCACGGCCGGGATCCCCAGCTCGCGACAGGTGCGCAGGATGCGGACCGCGATCTCGCCCCGGTTGGCAACCAGGATCTTGGCGAACATCAGGCTCCGGACCCGTCGCCCGAGCCACGCTCGAGCTCGATCAGGAGCTGCCCGTACTCCACCGGCTCCCCGCTTTCCGCCACCAGGTGGCGGACGACCCCCACCGCGCTGGCCCGCACTTCGTGGCGAATGCCGAGCATCTCCACGTACCCGACCTCGGTCCCCGGGCCCACGGCGAGGCCCGGTCCCAGGCCATCGGCGTACACGAAATGGCCCACCGCGGGGGACTTCAGCTGGTCGAGTGTCGTCACGGCCGCGGGCGCGGGATCCGTCGCGCTCGGCCGGGTGACAGTGACGTCGACCCCCGAACCGGATCCCGATGGCGATTTCTCGACCGCCACCACCCGGACCCGGATGTCGCCCTGCCGGACCTCGATCTCGCCCAGGCCCAGGCGGTTCAGGCGTTCGGTAAGAGGAGGGACCAGGTCGGCGGCGGCGCGCGCGATGGCCTTGGCCGGATCGTCGCTCATGCACCCTCCTCGTCGAGATCGTCCTCATCGGTCTCCGGAGCCTGAGCCCCAGCCGGGAGCCCCAGCAGGCGCCCCAGCCGCTCCCCGAAGGAGGGCGAAGGACCCCGAAGAGCCTCGGCCTCCAGCTCGAGGACGGTGCCGATGGTGCGCAGCCGAGCATAGCGAGCCGCGCGCAAATCGTCGGGAGCGAGCCGATCCAGGCGGGCCAGCGATCCGAGGATGGCCTGTTTGATGGCCGCCGCGGTCGCCGGAAGATCGGTATGGGCGCCATCGGGCGGCTCGTCGATCACGCCGTCCACGATCCCCAGCGCGTGCTGCTCGGCGGCGGTCATCTTCATGGCGGCGGCGGCGCGGGGTGCCGCGTCGGCCGAGCGCCACAGGATGGCCGCGCAGCCTTCGGGCGAGATGACCGAGTAGACCGCGTTCTCAAGGGCCAGGACCTCGTCCCCCACCCCGATGGCCAGCGCCCCGCCGGATCCGCCCTCCCCCACGATCACGACCACGACCGGAACCCGGAGCCCGGTCATGAGCCGGATGGAGCTGGCGATGGCTTCGGCCTGGCCTCGCTCCTCGGCGGCAGGCCCGGGGAATGCACCGGCGGTGTCGAGGAACGTGATGAGGGGCACACCGATACGGTCGGCGAGGCGCATCAGGCGCTGCGCCTTGCGGAAGCCTTCGGGCATGGGCGAGCCGAAGTTCCGGAAGATGTTCGACTCGGTATCGGTGCCTTTCTGGTGTCCGATGACCATGATCGCCCGGCCGTCCAGGAGAGCGGGGCCACCCACCATGGCCGGGTCATCGCGGAAGGTCCGATCGCCGTGGAGCTCGACGAACTCGTCGAACATCTGCGCGACCAGGGACAGGGTTCGCGGACGCTGGGGGTGGCGCGCCAGCTGGACGCGGCGCCAGGCCGCCTCGGCGGCCTCCTGCGTGACCTCGGGCGGGCTGGGCTGGACGGTCATCTCGGTCGTCTCGGTCATCGGCCGCCACCAGCCGGTCGGCCGGGCGTGACATCGGTGTCGATGCCGGCTGTTTCGCTGACCGCCCCGCCGACGCGCTGGGCCAGGCCCTGGAGCATGCCGATGGGTCGAATCGCCCGGCGATCGGTGCTGTCGGACTGACCCGCGACCGGGAGCACACGGACGAGGCGCGCGACCGTCGCGCGGAGCTGGGTGCGGGGCACGATCACGTCCACGAACCCGTGCTCCATGAGGCGCTCGGCGCTCTGGAAGCCATCGGGAAGCTCCTCCCCCACCGTTCCACTGGCCACCCGCGCTCCGGCGAACCCGACCAGGGCCCGTGGTTCGGACAGGACGACGTCTCCCAGCGACGCAAAGCTGGCCAGCACGCCCCCGGTCGTGGGATCGGTGAGGATGCTGATGAACGGGATGCCGGCCTCGTTCAAGCGCTCGAGAGCGGCCGTCGTCTTGGCCAGCTGGAGGAGCGAGATCGTCCCTTCCTGCATCCGGGCTCCGCCGGAGGCGCTGACCACGATGGCCGGGATCCGCTCGGCGAGGGCGGCCTCGAAGCAGCGCGCCACCTTCTCGCCCACCACACTGCCCATGGATCCGCCCATGAACCGGAAGTCGAACAGACCGATGGCGACGCGCTCGCCCTCGATCTTGCCGATGCCCCAGATGGCGGCCTCGGGCAGCCCGGACCGGACCCGCGAGGATTCCAGGCGCTCGGGGTAGGGCTTGCTGTCCACGAAGCCGAGCGGGTCACCGCTGACCAGGTTCGCGTCGCGCTCCTCGAAGGTGCCGTGGTCGATGAGCAACTCGATCCGCTCGACGGCCGACAGGCGGAAGTGGTGGCCGCAGGTCGGGCATACCCGCTGGGCCCGCTCCAACTGACGGTTGAACAGCTGGTTCTCGCACACGGGGCACTTGGTCCACGCGTCGGTGGGGCCCGTGCGCCGGCTGAAGGGAAACTTGATCTTCATGCGCTCACCGATGCACCAATCGCCAGGCGAGGACCGCGGCGCTGGCGGTGCTGAGCACGACCGAGCTCACCGCACCGGTCACGACGAGGCGCTGGTGATGGCGGACGAATCGGCTCATCAGCCGACCTGGATCGGTCCCCTGCCCGCGGGCGAGCCGCTCGGCGAGCGCGTCCTCGAACGCGGATCCGGCGGGAACCGGGGACAACGCGGTCCGCAGCACGCGAGCCATGGCAAGCTGGTCGGCGAGGGTCGGCGGAACCGCGGCTGGCTCGTCGGCCAGCACGGCGGTCACCGCACGGTCGAGCCGGTCGGCATCAGTCGAGCGTGAATGCATCCTGTCGCGGCTAACACCGCCGCTGCCGCTTCGTTACAGGTCGGCTCGGTCCAGCTCGGCGGCAAGGTCGGCCAGGGCCCGATGGAGCAGAACCCGGGCGGCTCCAGGGCTACGATCGAGCACCGCGCCGATCTCGCGCGAGGACAGGCCATCCACGAAGCGCAGGACGATCACCTGGCGACGCTCGGCCGGGATGCGGGCCAATGCCTCGCGGACGGCGCGCGAACGATCGGCGCCGGCCACGACCGCGGCCGGATCGGCTCCGGGGGCGTGCGGCTCCGCGATGGACTCGATGGGCTCGGTCCGGCGACGCGCGCGCGAGCGATGCGCATTGGCAATGGCGTTGTGCGCGATCCGGAACAGCCAGGCCCGGAACGTCGATCCATCGTCGCGGTAGCGACCGATGGCGGCGAGCGCCGACAGGAAGGTCCGCTCGGTGACGTCTTCCGCCTCGTGGTGGTCGCCCAGCTGGTAGAACGCATAGCTGTAGACCCGATCCACGTAGCGCCGGTAGAGCTGGTCGAAGGCGGCGGGGTCCACCTGGGCGGCGCGAACGTCGGCCAGGTCCGGATCACCGGTCTCCGGGGGCGTGAGGCGGAGGGCCTCGGGTCGCGGGTCGGCGTTCACACGCTCGCCCCCCGCGCGTGGACGCGGATGACCTCGCCCACGCTGATCGTCGTCTGGAACGCGGGACCGGTGAGCAGCAGACCCCCGGTGTCGGCCACGGGGCCGGCCACGCCGCTCAACCGGCCTGCGGGCGTCTCGACCTCGATCGCCTGTCCGGTGAGCCACGAAGCGGCCTGGAACCGGGCGAGCGGGGAGATGCCGGACTCGACCGCGCCGATCTCCTCGTCGAGGGACTCCAACAGCGCGGCCAGGAGGGCCACCCGGTCGACCGAGCTGCCCGCCTCGTCCGCCAGCGACGTCGCCCCGGGGGCGATGTCGGGCGGCATCGCGGAGCGCGCCCAGTTCACGTTGATCCCCATCCCGAGCACCGCGCTCACGAGCCGCTCGCCCTCGATCTGGGTTTCGGTCAGGAGGCCGGCCACCTTCAGGCCCTCGCTCGTCACCAGGTCGTTGGGCCAGCGGATATGGAGCTCGACCCAGGGGGACGCGGCCGCTCGCACGGCCAGGGCGGAGGCGGCACCCAGCCACCACGCCCGCTCCACGGGGAGATCCAGCTGCAGTCCCACGCTGACCAGCAGGTTCGCGCCCGCCGGGGACAGCCAGGCGCGACCCATCCGTCCGCGGCCCGCGAGCTGCCGATCGGCCACGACCGCCAGCCCATCCCCGCCCGGAGCTCCCAGCGCCTCGTGCGCGCGGTCGTTGGTGGACCCGATCTCGGCGTGGTACTCGACCACGTGCCCCAACCGGCGTCCGGCGCGCGCGGCACGCGACCACGCGGGGGTCGGCGAAGCGGCGAACACGAATTCAGACACGGCGGCCTCGGGTCCTCGAAAGGTGGCCGATTCTACCAGCCGTCGAAATCGGCTCCGGTACACTCGGCCGGATGTCCGACCCTGCGTCGCGCGAACGCGTCTTCTCCGGCATCCAGCCCAGCGGCGCGAGCCACCTGGGCAACTATCTCGGCGCACAGCGAAACTACGTCGCGCTCCAGGACGAGTACGAGGCGATCTACGCCATCGTCGACTACCACGCCCTGACGACCGTCCACGACGGCGAGGAGCTGCGACGGCTCACCCGCGAGATGGCGCTCGACCTGCTGGCCGTGGGCCTGGATCCCGACCGCTGCGCGCTCATTCGCCAATCGGACTTCCCCGAGGTGGCCGAGCTGTGCTGGATCTTCAGCACCGTCGTGCCAGTCAGCTGGCTCCAGCGCAACCCCACCTACAAGGACGGGCTTGCGGAGGGCAAGGAGAACAGCAACGGACTGCTGACCTATCCGGTCCTCCAGGCGGCCGACATCGTCATCTACAAGGCCAGCCGGGTCCCGGTTGGCAAGGATCAGGCCCCGCACCTCGAGCTGTCACGCGAGATCGTGCGTGCCTTCAACCACCGATACGGACCGATCTTTCCGGAGCCCACCGCCGTCTTCACCGATGCGCCGGTCGTGCTCGGGACCGATGGCGTGCGCAAGATGAGCAAGTCCGCCAACAACACGATCCCGATCTTCGCCGAGCCCGACGAGATCCAGCGGATCGTGATGAACATGGTCACCGACCCCCAGCGCATCAAGCGCACCGATCCGGGCCGGCCCGAGGTGTGCAACGTGTGCCAGCTCCACCGGTACTTCGGCGGGGACTACCTCCAGATCCAGGACGGCGAGCGCACCGCGCGGACCGGGTGCGTGGACACCAAGGGGCTCCTGGCGGAGCGGATCATCGAGTTCTTCCGGCCCATGCGCGAGAAGCGTGCTGTGCTCGCGGCTGATCCGGGCATGGTGGAAGCGGTACTCTCGGCGGGCGCGGACAAGGTCCGGCCCATCCTCGAGGCGACCAGGGCCGAGGTCCTGGAGGCGGTCGGGACCGGGCGAGCGGGGCGGAGGACGTCGTGATCGAGCTGTTCCAGGGAGCGTGGGTCCGGGAGCGTCGGCTGTTGGCAGCGTTCCTGATCGCCGGCACGGTCTACTTCGGGCTGATGGCCATCGGCTTGATCCTGAACATCCTGACCGGTTTCCAGGACATCCTGGTCGCCCTGTTCATGGCCTGGCTGCTGGCCTTCCTGATCTCGCCCCTCGTCCACCGGGTCCAGGATCGGCTCAAGGTCGGCCGCGGCGCCGCGGTTGGCGTGGCGTTCGGGGTGACCCTCATCGGCCTGGGCACGTTCCTCCTGGTCATCGCCGCGGTCATGGTCTCGGACCTGGCCAACTTCATCGGCACCTGGCCCTCACGCGAAGATCAGCTGGCCCAGCAGATCCGCGACCTCCAGCAGGCGATCGGCTTCGAGGAGCCGGACCTGGCCGTCATCTTCATCGGTGTCATCGACCAGGTCGGCAGCCTGGGCGGTGATCTCGCCGGCTCGGCGGGGGCGATTGCGAGCGGAGCCTTCAGCGCGGTCGGAACCCTGTTCCTGGTCGTTCTGCTTGCCTTCTTCATGGTCCTGGACAGCCACAAGATCATGGTCTGGTTCAGCCGACTCGTTCCCAGCCGGCTCCGTGAACAGTCGCTCCTCCTCCAGGAGGGGGTCGCCCGTTCATTCGGCGGGTTCATCCGGGCCCAGACGGTGCTCGCCCTCTTGATGTTCACCGTGGTCATCCTGGTGGGCCTCGTCGCGCGCGCCCTGGGCGGGATGGAATACATCTTCGTGACCGCGGTCGTATCGGGGCTGCTGATGTTCATCCCCATGATCGGCCCGGTCCTGGCCCTGGTACCGCCCATCTTCATCGCCTTCCTCACTAGCGAGAACTGGGTCGTGGCGCTGGTCGCGGTCGCGGTCATCGTCATCGTCCAGACGGTCATGGTGAACGTGCTCCAGCCCAAGATGATGCAGGAGTCATTGGGCCTGCACCCCATCCTCCTGTTCGTCGGCCTGCTGGTCGGCGTCCAGATCGCCGGACTGTGGGGCGCGCTCTTCGGCATCCCGATCTTGGCCGTGATCGTCATCTTCGTGAACCACTGGGTGGACGTGTACCGACCGCCGGACCCCGAGTTCGTGGCCGAGGTCGAAAGCGTGCATGCGCAGGTGACGCAGGGGGACACCGGGACCTAGTTCGGGCTGCCTCCGCGTCCCGAGAGGGCGAGGGCGGCGGCCAGAGAGATCTCGAATAC
This sequence comes from uncultured Chloroflexia bacterium, assembly GCA_963816215.1. GTDB lineage: Bacteria > Chloroflexota > Limnocylindria > QHBO01 > QHBO01 > DASTEQ01. Next base: position 48,957 of record CAWFKB010000003.1, read on the forward strand.
GCGCGAGACCGTGGCCGGCTGAAGCACGTCGGCCGCCGGCCCATCGGCCACGATCCGACCCTCGCTGAGGAGGACCACGCGCGGGTCGGCGAGCGCGGTCAGGGCCGGATCGTGGAGCACGGCCACGACCGCTATCCCGCGCGATCGTCGGAGCCGCTCCAGCATGGCCAGGAGAGCGACCTGGTGGGCCAGATCAAGGTGCTGGGTCGGCTCGTCCAGCAGAAGAAGCCGCGGCTCCTGGGCCAGGGCCATGGCCAGCACCACCCGTTGGCGTTCCCCACCGGACAGCTCATCAATCGTGCGCCCCACCAGGTCGGTGGCGCCGGCATCCACCAGCGCCTGCTGCACCGCGTCCGCGTCCTCGGTGGTGGCCCCGAACCGGGAACGGGCGTGCGGCGCCCGGCCCATCTCGACCAGCTCCTCGACCCGGAACCCCTCTGGAAGGGTGGGGATCTGGGGAAGGACGGCCACGCGCTGGGAGACCTCGCGCCGGCTCCACTCGCCGATCAACCGGTCGTCCAGGCGCACCGCGCCGCTCTGCGCGCTGAGCAGCCCGGTGGCCAGGCGCAGGAGCGTGGTCTTGCCGCTCCCATTCGGTCCGAGCAACGCGACCATCTCCCCGGGGGCGATGGCCAGGCTCACGCCGCGCAGCACGGTCCGGTCGGGCCGCCCGCGCCGCCGATACGCGAACTGGACGTCGTCCATGGCCAGCATGGGCGCATGCTCCGAGTACACGGCAGGCACGGCACTCACGGGGTGCCCGGCCCCCCGACCGAGCGATGGAGCAGCCACAGGAAGAACGGGGCACCGATCAGTGCGGTGATGACCCCCACTGGAACGCCGCCCAGCAGCCGCGCCCCGAGGTCCGCCAGGACGAGCAGCGACGCACCGCCGAGGCAGCTCATGGGCAGGAGGAGCCGATGGTCCGGCCCCAGCGCGAGACGAACGACGTGCGGCACGACCAGGCCGACGAACCCGATCGTTCCGGCCAGAGCGACCGCCGCCGAGGTGACGAGGGTGGCGAGCATGATCAGCGTCCGTCGAGCCCGCACGAGGTCGACCCCCAGGCCGGCGGCCGCCTCGTCGCCCAGGAGCAGCAGGTTCAGCGTCCGCCAACGCAGAAGGAGCAGGACCGATCCGCCCAGGATGAGCGGGGCGGCGATGGCGAGCTCGGAATAGCCGGTTCCTCCCAGGGAACCGAGTAGCCAGCCCACGACCGATGCCAGCGCCCGTCCGGCGCTGACCAGCAGGAGGGCCACGCCGGCGGCCAGCAGGGACGAGACCGCATAGCCGGTCAGCAGGAGCGTGACCATGCTGGATCGACCGCCCTGGCGGGCAACGACAAGGACCAGCGTTACGGCGCCCAGGCCGCCGACGAAGGCAAGGACCTGGGCCAGACCGATGCCCAACCACGCCGACCCGGCCCCCACCGCGAGCGCGGGCAGCAGGATAGGAGCGGTGATGGCCAGCACGGCGCCCAGCGACGCGCCGGCCGCGCTCCCGATGATGTACGGATCGGCCATGGGATTGCGGAGCAGCGCCTGGAACACGACGCCCGCGCACCCCAGGCCGGCACCTACCAACGCCCCGGCCAGGACCCGCGGCAGCCGAACCTCGAACAGGATGGTGGGCGCGGTGGCCGACCACGTCTCGTGGACCGACAGCCCGAGCCGGTGAGCGATGATGGCCAGGGCCTCGCCAAGGCCCACGTCGGCGCTGCCCAGGCCGATGGCGACGACCATCGAGGCCGCCAGGACCAGGACGCCGCCGCCGATGACCAGCGTCGAGCGGGCAAGGCTGGGCCCCCCGACCAGCGGACGCGCGGCGACCGAGGCCCGCACCGTCAGCTCACTCGAATACGTCGGGATGGATGGCGCGGGCCAGGGCCTCGAGCCCGTCCACGATCCGCGGACCGGGGCGCGTGATGACCGGGTCATTGGCCATGACAAAGACCTGGCCCGCGGTCACCGCGGTCATTGCTTCCCAGCCGGGCCGCGCGGCAACCGACTCGGGCGTGATGGACAGGTCGTAGGCCGCGTCGCCCAACAGGATGATCAGCGGGTCAGCGGCGATCAGATCCTCCAGGGAAATCGACGTCGTCAGCGCATCCCCGGTGACGGGTATTCCACCCGCGATCTCGATCAGGCTGGAGAGGAACGAATCCTCTCCCGCGGTGTAGATGGTTCCCTCGAACACCCCCACCTCATAGAAGACAGTGGGCACGACAGACGGGACCGCGTGTCGAACCACGTCGATCCGGTATTGCATGTCCGCCGTGAGATCCGCCGCCTCCTGCGGGGCGTTGATGGCCTCGCCGACCAGCGTGATGTTGTCCAGGACCGCGTCCAGGGTCTCGGGGTACAGGACGAGGACCGGGATGTCGAGGTCCGCGATCTGGGTGATGACCGCGCTGGGCGTCAGCTCATTGCCGGCGGCAATGACGAGATCCGGATCAGCTTCGACCACGAGCTCGACGTCCACCACCGCGCCGATGACCACGTCGGGCACCTCGGCCACCTCGGCCGGGTAGTCGTCGAAGTCGGTGACGCCCACCAGGCGGTCGCATGCGCCGAGCGCGCACACGATCTCGGTGTTCGACGGGGCGAGACTGACGATCCGCTGCGGCTCGGCCGGGAGCGCAACGGCGCGACCGGCGTCATCGGTCAGGGAAAGGGGATAGCTGGTCTCGGCCGGAGCCAACGGAGATGGAGACGATGGCGCGCTGGCGCTGCTGGATGGCCCCGGACTGGAAGGCTGGCAGGCAACGGCCAGCACGAGAAGGAGTCCAAGAAGGGGCACACGGCACGAGCGCAAGTGATGTCACGCCCTTTCTCACGAGGGTTGAGACATCGCGTGCTGGCTGGTCGACCTGGCTCCCAGGCTCGAGAGCCTGGATACAGTTGCGGGACAGCGCCGGCCTTGAACCGGCTTCGCCATTCATCCGCCGGCCTTTCGGCGGCGGCACCCCACGCGGTCTTTGGTTGGTCGGCCGATCGTAGCAGACGGCCCGATCGATTCGGCCGAGTGTCAGACCCCGGCGCCGACCTCTGCGTGCCCGTACAGCGGCGTCTCGCGGGCCGCCTCGGAGAGCATGGGGTCGAGCATCTTCTGGACCGCCAGGGTGTGGGTGCAGCCTCCCGCCTGTTCGAAGAGATGGCAGTCACAATGCCAGTGCTCGCCGTCCAGGGTGACCGTGTGCGATCCGTTGTCGCCGGCGAAGGTCGCTTCGAGGCGGTGGATGGCCACGCGGTCCGGTTCGTGCGCGTAGCGCATCGCCTTTTCGACCTTGCCGATCATGCCCGATTGCATGTCGCAACTCCTCCAGGCGCCCGGGGGCGCCATCTTCGTGGCGCCCGTCAGTCGGACCTGGCGAGCCGCTCCTTCAGCATCTCGAGCAGTGTAACCGGGGTGGGGTCGGTCTGGTAGAGGACAGCCAGGTACACGCTCACCAGGTCCCCCACGGCGACGGCGGCCAGCACCCGGGCCAGGGGTGACGGGCCCTCGGCCCACACCGCGCTCCGATTCGTGGCCCGCTCCCCCAGGAGCTCCTCGACGACCCGGTAGCGGGCCGCAATCGCCTCGGACTCGTCCGGATCACGGATCTCGATCACGACCGGCGCATCGGCCAGCTCGCGGGGATTGAGCGACCCTTCGATCGCGTTGTGGTTGGCCTCGGGCATCGGTTCGTACGACGCCCACGCCTTGGCGTTCTCGTTCAGCTGGGTCTTCCAGCGGCGGGCGACCGCGGCCATGGATCCGGCCCCGTAGATGACCGGGATCCGGCCAAACAGGCTCCAGGCCAGCTGCTTGGCCGGATTGGCATCGGTGTCTACGCCGGGGCCCATCCGCTCGAGGATGTCGTCCAGCGTCGCCACGGCCGGACCGAGCGGGTCGGGATCGGTGATCAGCCCGGCGGCCCCCAGGAGCTCGTGGATCAGGCCCACCGACCAGCCCAGGGCGGCGCGCGGCTGGCCGGGCTGTTCGTATTGGAGCCACGGCGTTCCGTCCGCAGCGGCCTCGCGGCCCAGCCGTCCCCCGGTGGCGATGACGACCAGCGGCAGTTCGCGTTCCCGGGCCTGGGCGGCGGCGGTCAGGGTCTCGATCGTGTCGCCCGAGTGGGACGCGGCCACGACCAGGGTCCGCGGGCCCAGGCCGGACGGCAGCTCGTAGTCGCGCTGGACCAGGAGAGGAACACGGAGCCGATTGCCGGCTGCGCCGGCGACCAGGTCGGCCCCGATCGCGGATCCGCCCATCCCCAGCACCACGACCAAGTCCACGTCCCGGTGGCGGTCCTCGAGGGTCAGGCCGGCGGCCGCCTGGCGAGCGCCCGCCAGCTGGCGGGGCAGGTCGCGGACCCGGGCCAGCATGCCGCCCCGGTCGATCCGGGCCAGGGCGGACGAGGAATCGAGGGTGATGGCCTCGTCCACCTGGAGCGGCGCGTCGGGATCGAGCTCGTCCTCGTCCTCGGGGCGGCGCCCGGGCTCCTGGTCGGGATCCTTGTAGCCGAAGAAGTCGCGGGCGTCGGTCATGCCGGTGCCGCAGCCGCGTCGGCGATCCGACGGCCCTCGTCCAGGAGCGCCTCCACGTCCGCCGGGGAGCGCGCCTCCACGTAGATCCGGAGCAGGGCCTCGGTCCCGCTGAAGCGGATCAGGAGCCACGACTCGTCATCGCGGTAGAACTTGAACCCGTCCCCGGTTTCGAGGGCCTGGCGACGCGCGACCGGACGGCCTGCGAGGGCGGTCGGGGCCTCGTCGCCCAGCCGTGCCAGCGTGTCGCGCCGAATGCCGTCGTACACGTCCCGCGAGAAGCGGACGTCGATCCGGTTGTAATACGAGGGACCAGCCAACGCCTGGAGCTCGGCCAGGACCTCGGAGGCGCGCCGCCTGCGGGACAGCCACAGGTCGAGCAGGAACAGGCCGGCCGCCAGGCCGTCGCGCTCGGGGATGTGCATCCCGAACCCGAACCCGCCCGACTCCTCGCCGCCGATCACCGCCTTGGTCTCGGCCATCTTGGGCCCCACGTACTTGAAGCCCACGCTCGTCTCGAACGCCTCGGTCCCGTAGCGCTCGGCCAGGCGCCTGGCCATGGAGGTCGTCGTCACGGTGTACACCGCCGGACCGATCTGCCCGCGCACCTCGAGCAGGTACCAGTACAGCAGGCCGTAGACCTGGAGCTGGTTGACGAAGACGCCCTCCTCGGTCGCCATCCCCACCCGATCGGCGTCTCCATCGAACGCAATACCGATGTCCGCGCCCCAGCGCGGGATCTCGCCCAGCCACTCGTCGATGTTGGGGCGAATGGGCTCGGGGTTGACCCCGCCGAAGAAGGGGTTGCGCTCGGTGTGGAGCTCGCGCACGTCGAGCGTGCCCCCGGCGAAGATCCGCCCGAACCAGCCCGCGCCGGATCCCCACATCGGCTCCACCAGGACCTTGCCGCTCGATCCCCGGATGCGCTCCAGGTCGACGAGCGAGGCGAGCTGGTCGCGGAATCGGGGATAGGGATCGAAGACCTCCACCAACCCGGCTGCCAGCGCGTCGTCGTACTCGCGCCGGGGCGGGACCTCGTCCTCCGGGTAGCGACCCATGGTCGCCTCGATGGCCGCCAGCATGGCCGGCGCCGCGGCGCCGCCGGTGTCGGCCTTGACTTTGAACCCGTTGTCGGTCCACGGATTGTGGCTGGCGGTGATCACGATCCCCGCCCCCGCGTGCAGCTCGCGGGTGAAGTACGACACGACCTGGGTGGGCACCGCTTCGGGCGGGGTCATGCACCGGATGCCGTGCGCGGCGAGGACCTCGATGCAGGCGCGCGCAAAGTGCTCCGAGGCGAAGCGCCGGTCGTGAGCGACCACCACGCCGCGGTCGGCGCTGCCCTGCTCGGTCAGGTAGTCGGCCACGCCGCGCGCGCAGCGGCGCACGTTGTGGAAGGTGAAGTCCTCGGCAATGGCGGCGCGCCAGCCATCGGTTCCGAAGCGGATGGTCGTCATGGGCGGGCCTATGGTAGCCGTCGCTCGGCGGCTGCCGTCACCCGGTCGAGGGCCTCCTGGACCGGGCCAGGTAGGGGCGCAGCGGACCGGTCTCGGGCAGCCGGATGGGATCGCCCACGACGAGGCGCAGCCGCGAGAACGGGAGCGGCAGCAGCTGGCGATCCCAGCGGCGGGCCAGGCGCAGCGCGGGGTGGGCAGCGACCGCGACCGGCAGGATGGGCAGGCCGGATTGACGGGCGACGAGCAGGATGCCGGGCTTCACCACCCGGTACGGGCCCCACGGGCCGTCGGGCGTGACCACCAGCGAGCTGCCGGCGGCGCCAAGGTCCCCCAGCTGGCGGGCCAGGGCACGTCCCGCTTCCCGGTCCGTCTCGTCGGGCAGTCGGAGGACGACGATCTGGCCCGGCCGCTGGGCCAACGACTCGAAAATAGTCTGGATGACCGTGCCGCGCGCGGTGTCGGTCGTGAACGAGGCATGGGGAAGGTCGCCGCGTCGCGCGCGGGCGGCCACGAACAGGCCGAGGTTGTACTCGTGCCAGAACGCGAGCACGACCTGTTCGCGGGTGACCGGACCGATGCGCGCGGTGCGCGCGACGAGGCGCAGGTAGAGGGCCAGCAGGCGGCCCGAGAGGCGAGCCCTAGAGGTAGCGGTCGCCGGTGGCCTCGGCAATCTCGTCGAGGATGGGCTTGATCTCCTCCGCCCGGTCCCGGGCACAGACGAGGAGCGCATCGGGCGTGTCGACGATGATCACGTCGCGCAGGCCGACGGTGACCACCAGTCGCTCCCCACCGTGGACGAGCACGCGCTCCGACCCGCGGTCGAGGTGCTGGCCCGAGGCGACCATGCTCTTCCCGCTCTGACGGCTGAGCGCCTCCAGGAGGGCCGACCACGAGCCGATGTCGGACCAGCCGGCGTCCAGGGCGACGACCGCCATCCGCCCATCGGCGGCCGCGGGCTCCGCGATCCCGGCGTCGATGCTGATGGCGGGCAGCGGCTCCAGCAGGGCCCGGGCGTCGGTCTGCCATCCCGGCGTTCGTGGCATGCGGCCGATCGCGTCCAGGGCCGTCGTCAGCTCGGGCTGGAAGCGTTCGATCGCCTGGCGGAAGGCGTAGCCGGTCCACACGAACACGCCCGCGTTCCACAGGGCGCCCGACTCGACCAGCGCCTTGGCGGCCTTGGTGTCGGGCTTCTCGACGAACTCGCTCACGGCCGAGGTGCCCGTCGCGAACAACTGCTCCCCGCGCTTGATGTACCCGTACCCGGTGGCCGGGTGGGTGGGAGTCACGCCCAGGACCACGAGGTAGCCGCGCTCGGCGGTGACGACCGCCTCGCGGACGGCGGCCAGGAAGGCCTCCGGGTCGGCGACGTGGTGATCGGCGGGCAGGACGATGGCCACTTCATCGGTCTGGCGTCGGGCGAGCAGCGAGCCAAGCGCTGCGGCGACGGCCGTGGAGCGGGCCAACGGCTCGCCCAGGATGTTCCCCTCGGGCAGCTGGGGGAGCTGGCGCTGGGTGGCGTGGACGTGCGATTCGGCGGTGATGACGTAGATGTCGTGGGGGCGGAGGAGCGGCTCGAGGCGGCTCACGGTCTGCTGGAGGAGGCTCATGTCGCCGGTCAGGGGCAAGAGCTGCTTGGGCGTACGACGGCGGGACAGCGGCCAGAGCCGGGTCCCCGACCCGCCGGCCATGATGAGGGCGTACATCAGTCGCTGTCGGCCACGGTTTCGGCCTCCAGCCGCTCACCCAGCTCGGCCGTGCGCCGATACGCAGCCCATACGGCATCGGAGAGGACCGTGCGCAGACGTCCCTTCTCGAGCTCGTAGATGGCTGCGGCACTGGTTCCGCCGGGCGAGGTGACCGCGTTGCGCAGCTGGGCCGGATGCAGGTTCGAGGCCGCGGCGTATTCACTGGACCCCACCAGCGTGGCGGCCACCAGGTCGTGAGCCATCTCCCGCGGGAACCCCAGGTGCACACCGGCGTCCACGAGCGCCTCCATGACCGCGAACAGGTAGGTGGGCCCGGTCCCCGACAGGGCGGTGGCCATCGCCACGAACTGCTCGTCCTCCACCTGGCGCTCTTCGCCGAGGGCGCGCAGCACCGCACGCACCAGGTCCCGCTGGGCGGCGGTACAGGCCGGGGCGGCTGCCCATACCGCGATGCCCTTGCGAATCTGGGCCGGGGTGTTGGGCATGGCCCGCGCCACGGCGGCGTGGCGGAGTCCCGCGCTCAGGGTTCGGAGCGTGGCGCCGGCAACGATCGAGAGGACGATCTGGCTGTCATCGAGGGCCGGCGCCACTTCGCGCATGACCGGGCGCAGCATCTGGGGCTTCACGGCCAGGACGACGATGTCCGCGTTCGCAACCGCCTCGCGGTTGCGGGCCACGACCGAGATCCCGTGGGCCGTGGCAAGGGCGGCGCGGCGGTCGCGTCGCGGATGGGAGGCGACCAGGGCGGCCGGGCGCACGGCGCGATCGGCCAGAAGGCCCGTGATCATGGCCTCGGCCATAACACCGGCTCCTACGATGCCCACCCGCACCGGTCGGCGCGCGCTCATCTGCTCTCGGCGTCCTGTTCGGACACGCTCCGCTCGTCGCCCTGCAGCTCGCGGGCAGCCGCGATTTCGCCCTCGGCGCCGCTCCCCCGCTCCAGCAGCGTGACGGCAATCCCGGCCAGGCGTCGCGACGCGGTCACGTTTCCCAGGTCCAGTTCGGCACGGCCCATCCCCGTCGCGGCAAGGCCCTCCTCGCGCTCCGCACCGAGGTCACGGGCTTCGCTGATCGCCTCCGCATAGTAGCGCCGGGAACTCGCCGGATCGCCGCCGGCCACTCGGAGATCCCCGATCCGCCGAGCGGCCCGGGTGGCCTGCAACGGGAGGTCACCGCGCTCGAAGTGCCACATCGCCCGATGCGCCCACAGGTCGGCGGCCCACCATGCCTCGACCTCGATGGCCGCCTCCGCCGCGGTCATGGCCGCCGCGCCCGCCCGGCGGTGATCCCCTGCCCGCTCGGACTCAAGATACGGGGCGGCCAGCTCGGTCCGCCGCAAGGCGACCGGCAGCTCCGGAAGGGTCGCAATCGCCGGCGACGGCTTTCCGGAAATACCGCGGATCCAAACGGTGAATCGTGTCCATTTCCCGGGCGGTGGCGGGCCCCAGTGGACGAGCGTGGTTCGGGTCACGCGCGGACCGCGGCCAGACCGGCTGCGGAGCGCAGCTCGTCGGCGATGTCGGTCCGCTCCCAGCTCAGGTCGAGGTCAGATCGGCCGAAGTGGCCGTACGCTGCCGTCGGGCGGTAGATCGGTCGTCGGAGGTCCAGTCGCTCGATGATCGCCCCCGGCCGAAGGTCGACCGATCGGTCGATGGCTCCGGCGATAACCGTGTCGGGCACGATGCTCGTGCCAAAGGTGTCGACATTGAGGGCCAGCGGTCGGGCCACCCCGATCGCGTAGGCAACCTGGATCTCGCAGCGGCGGGCGAGCCCGGAGGCGACCACGTTCTTGGCCACCCAGCGCGCGGCGTAGGCCCCGCTGCGGTCGACCTTGGTCGGATCCTTGCCCGAGAAGCTGCCGCCCCCGTGGCGGGCCATTCCGCCGTACGTGTCCACGATGATCTTTCGCCCGCTGAGTCCCGAGTCCCCCGCCGGGCCACCGAGCACGAACCGGCCGCTCGGATTCACGAGCACGCGAACCTCCCTCCCGTTGCCATGCGCGAGGGGCACGATCGGGGCGATCACGGACTCGATGACCGCGCCGGTCAGCTCCGCCAGGCCAACGTCCGGATGATGCTGGGTGCTGATCAGGACGGTATGGACGCCCTCTGGCCGGCGATCCGGGCCGTATGCGACGGTGACCTGGCTCTTGCCATCGGGTCGGAGGAACGACAGCTCGCCGCTGCGCCGGACCTCCGCCAGGCGTCGGCACAGCTGGTGTGCAACGTGGACGGGCATGGGCATGAATTCGGGCGTTTCATCGGTCGCGTAGCCGAACATCATTCCCTGGTCGCCCGCCCCCAGCTCGTCCGTGCGCTCCGCGGAGCCGTCGCGGTAGGCGTGATCCACGCCCTGCGCGATGTCCGGCGACTGGCCCTTGATCAGGTTGGTGACGACCAGGCTGTCGGCGTCAAATCCAAGCTCGGGGTCGTCATAGCCGATGTCGCGGACGGTTCGACGGACGATCGACTCCACGTCCGGCTGATGGGGGCTGGTGAGCTCGCCGAGCACGATAACGGTGCCCGTGGTGGTCGCCACTTCCACCGCCACTCGGGCCATGGGGTCCGCGGCAAGCACGTCGTCCAGGACGGCGTCGGCCACGGCATCGGCAACCTTGTCAGGGTGCCCGGCAGTCACCGATTCCGAGGTGAACAGGTAGCGGAGCTGGTCGTACACGGGCGGGAGTGTAGCGCCCCTCCAGGGGGATGCGCCGGACGCGGCGCAGGGCCGCGGTGGAAGCCGCCCGCTACAATCTCGCCTTCAGACTGATCCGTCCCCTGTAAGGAGCAACGCCCATGCGCCGCCCAACACTCATCCTGACCACCATCGTAGTTGGACTCCTCGTCGCCGCCTGCGCGGCGCCATCCGGAGAGCCGGGCTCGTCAGACGGTGGCAACGGCTCGTCGCAGGGCCAGCCGGTCCAGACCGATGAGCCCACCACCAGCGACGGTGGAAGCGGCGGCAATGGGGGCAATGGCGGCACCGGAGCGAACGGCTCGGTGACCTTCGACATCAGCGGCGACGTGACCGAGAGCGGTGAGCTGCCGTTCCTCACCGTTCTGGGCGGGTTCTTCCAGCAGAACGGAGCCAGCTACATGCCGTTTGCGAACTCGGAAAACTCCGAGGGCGAAGTCATCTTCATCTCGCTGTCGGCGGACGGGAACGTGTTCGCCTACGGCAACGGGACCGTGTCAATCCCGGCAGCCGAGTGCGACTGGAATATCACCCAGAACGACGATAGCGGTGCTGCCGGCAGCTTCACCTGCAACGATGCGTTGGCCATCACCGAGAGCGGGATGGGAACCGTGGATGTCCACGGGGAGTTCGACGCCCACGACTGACCGATAGCGGTCCTCGCAACCCCGAGAGCCGGCCGCCACGCGGCCGGCTCTTCGCTATTCAGGTGCCCGAATGCCAGGAAACGGCGTACTCCGCCTGCTCAGGGGTGAGGTCGTCGATCGCGATCCCCATGGTGATCAGCTTCAGCCGGGCGACGTCGCGGTCGATGTCGTCGGGGATGGAGTAGACCTGCGGGCTGAGCTCGGTCGCATGGTCGTGGAGCCACTTGAGTCCGAGGGCCTGGTTGGCGAAGCTCATGTCCATGACCAGCGCCGGATGACCCTCGGCCGCGCCGAGGTTCACAAGGCGCCCATCGGCCAGAACGTAGATGCGCCGGCCGTCGGCCATCAGGTATTCGGTCGTGAACGGGCGGACCTCGCGCTGTCCGGTTGACTGCTCCGCGAGGGCACCCAGCTCGAACTCATCGTTGAAATGGCCGGCGTTGGCCAGGATCGCCCCATCGGGCATGAGCGGGAAGTGCGCCCTGCCCCACACGTTCAGGTTCCCGGTGGCCGTTATGAACATATGGCATGTCGCGGCCGCGGTGGCGGCATTCGCGACTCGGAAGCCGTCCATGGCGGCCTCGATGGCACGTATCGGATCGACCTCGACCACGGTCACGATGGCGCCCATCCCGGCCGCCCGTGACGCGATGCCCCGCCCGACCCATCCGTAGCCGCCCACCGCAACCGGCTTGCCGGCGAGCAGCACGTTCGTCGCCCGCAAGATGCCGTCGATCGCGCTCTGGCCGGTCCCGTAGCGGTTGTCGAACAGATGCTTGGTGAGCGCCTCGTTCACACCGACGACGGGGAATTTCAGGGCGCCGTCGGCCGCCATGGCCCGCAGGCGAATGACGCCGGTCGTGGTCTCCTCGGTCCCTCCCACCACTTCGGGGAGCAGCTCGGTGCGGTTGGTATGGAGCTCGCTCACGAGGTCGGCCCCGTCGTCCATGGTGACGTGGGGATGGTGGTCCAGCGCCTGGCCGATGTGCCGGTAGTAGGAGTCGCGGTCCTCGCCCTTGATGGCGAACACGGGGATCTGGTGGTGGACCGACAGGGACGCAGCGACGTCATCCTGGGTCGAGAGCGGATTCGACGAGCAGAGCACCACGTCCGCCCCGCCGGCGGCGAGGGTTCGCACGAGGTTCGCGGTCTCCGCGGTCACGTGGAGGCACGCGCTGATTCGCCAACCAGCCAGGGGCTGTTCGGCGGCGAATCGGTCCCGTATGGCAGCCAGGACGGGCATCTGGCGATCGGCCCAGTCGATACGCAGGGCGCCAGCATCGGCAAGGCCAGGGTCGCGGATGTCGCTCACGGTTCCTCCATCATCGGTCTGCCCAGGGCCAGCTCAGGCGCAGCGCGGCGCGCAGCGGGCGCATGAGATCCCATCCGCCAGCACGGCGGTATGCGACCCACTCCCCGAGCCGGCAGTATTCGCGATAGCCCAGGCGGCTGTAGGCCGCCACGGCCGGGTCATTATCGGCGTAGACGTTGAGGGCGACGTCACGAACGCGGTCGAGGAGCTCCGCGGTGACGCCCGCGGTGACCGCTTTGGCATGGCCCTGGCCCCGGTGGTCCACGTGGGTCAGGACATTCCCGACCACGGCGATGCCTTCTTCGGGGTTGATCACGTGGGTCCCCGCTGCGGCCACCAGGCGGCCCCCCACCCGCAGCCCGTAGTAGACGCCGTCCTCGAGGATGGAGGCCGGGAAACCCCCGCCCAGGCCGAGCTGATAGAGGCGATTCAGGTCACCGATATCCGCCGGCCCCAGGCGGACCGCGCCGCCGGCGTAGGGCTGGAAGGTGTCGCGCGTGACCACCATCCGCAGCAGGGAGGCCGGGAGGTCGACCCGATACAGCTGGTCGAAGGCGGTGGCCAGCTCGTGGCGGGCCTGCACGAACGCGTAGCGCGGCCGCACCTCGGTGGCCAGGACGGCACGACACGCGTCCGGGTCGCCCATCAGGAACAACGGCTGCGGCGGGAGCCCCAGGTGCTGCATGGCCAGGCCACGAGGCCGTCCATCCGCGTCGTAGGCCATGCCCCAGGCCGCGCGCTTGCGGACCGAGGCATCGAGGTCGCCCAGGGCATAGGCCGCGTACAGGCGGTCGGTGCGAAGGAAGGCCGCCACCTCGACGCGGTCGGTGACTTCTCGGGTATGCCACCCAGTGGCCTGGGCCACGGTCATCGGTATGCCGACCGGGATTGGGTCAGTAGGTGAGCAAGGTGAAGATCGAGAAGTCGCCCAGGCGCTCGCGACCGTGGAGCGCACTCAGCTCGACCATGAAGGCCAGACCGGCCACCTCGCCGCCCAGCCGCTGCACCAGCTCGATGGTGCCCATGACCGTGCCGCCTGTCGCCAGCAGGTCGTCCACGATCAGGACCCGCTGACCGGGCTGAATGGCATCGCGGTGGATCTCGAGGGTCGCGGTTCCATATTCCAGCGCGTACTCGACCTCGATCGTCTCGGCCGGCAGCTTCCCGAGCTTGCGGACCGGGACGAACCCGGCGCCCAACTGATAGGCAAGAGGCGCGCTGAAGATGAAGCCGCGCGACTCCATGCCGACCACGATGTCGATGGCCGTGCCGCGCACCTGCTCGACCATGCGGTCGATCACTTCCTTGAAGGCGGCGGGATCCTTCAGGAGTGTGGTGATGTCGTAGAACAGAATGCCCGGCTTGGGGAAGTCGGGAACCTCGCGGATCAGCTTTCGCAGGTCGTCGGCCGAGCTGACGGTCACCGCGGGAGTCTAGTCGGCCCGGCGGCGCCCCTGCAATCAAACGGGACCATTGGCCCATCGTCGCGCGCGCGCAGCGCGGGATACGGTCAGACCGATGGCGACCCGAATCCTGCGTCGCCGGGCCGAGCGATGGCTGCCCGGTTACATCATGGTGTCTGCGATCGGCGTGGCCGTGCTGGTGGTCGTGTCCGGCCTGGTCAGCCAGGAACGGTTCATGGTGGCCAGCGCCATGGTCGCGGTGCTGGTCATCCTGGCATCGGTCCAGGGCGTCGTCCTGTGGCGGCGCAACACCGCTGCGGAACGCGCGGGCGCGCGCCTGGCGGGCATCGAATCCGAGGAAGGCACCTTCCGGGCCCTGGTGGAGCGGCTACCGGCCGCGCTGTACATCGCCGGATTCGGCCCGCAGGCCACCTGGAACTACGTGAGCCCGCGAATCGAGACCATCCTCGGATTCAGCGCCGCGGAATGGATGGCCGATGCGTCGCTCTGGATGCGGCAGATCTATCCCGACGACCGGGACCGGGTCGAGCGGGAAGAGGCCCAGGACTGGAGCCGCGAGCCGGGCGTCGTGAGCTCGAGCGAGTACCGGATCCTGTCGCGCAGCGGCGAGGTGGTCTGGATTCGCGACGAGGCGGTGATCATCACCGATGAGCAGGGCAACCCGGCCTTCTACCGCGGCTACATCATCGACATCACCGCCCAGAAGGAGGCCGAGCAGGCGCTCCGCCGAAGCGAAGAGCAGACCCGGCGAATCATCGACACCGCGAGCTACGCGTACATCGCCATGGCCAGCGACGGTCTGGTGACGGACTGGAACCAGGCGGCGGAGCAGACGTTTGGCTGGACCCGGGAGGAGGTCATCGGTCATGGATTGGCCGAGAAGATCATCCCCGCCGCGCAGCGAGACGCGCATCGGGATGGATTGGCCCAGTTCGCCGTCCGCGGGGCTGGGGTCATGCTCGGATCGCGCCGCGAGATGACCGCCCTCCACCGTGACGGGCGCGAGTTCCCGGTCGAGCTCACGATCTGGGCCGTGGGCGAGGGGGCCGAAGCCACCTTCTCGGCCCTGGTCCACGACATCACCCTGCGCAAGGAGCTCGAGCGTCAGCTCCAGCACCAGGCGTTCCACGACTCATTGACCGGCCTCGCCAACCGGGCGCTGTTCGCGGATCGGGTTTCCCATGCCATGTCACGCCAGGGGCGTGCCCGACGGTCGCTTGCCGTCATCTTCCTGGACCTGGACGACTTCAAGACGGTCAACGACAGCCTGGGCCACGCCGCCGGGGATCAGCTCCTGACCGCGGTTGCCGAGCGCCTGCGCGGCGTGATGCGGCCCGAGGACACCGTTGCCCGCTTCGGCGGGGACGAGTTTGCGATGCTCCTGGAGGAGACGAACCGCGAGTCCGCACGTCGCGTGGCGGAACGCGTGCTGGCGGCCCTCCGCTCTCCGTTCGACCTGCAGGGGAAGCAGGTCTTCGCGCGGGGCAGCGCGGGCGTCGCGGTGGCGCAGCCGGGCAGCTCGCCGGCCGACGACCTCCTCCGCCACGCCGACCTGGCCATGTACACCGCCAAGGCGCGGGGCAAGGGCAGGATCGAGTTCTTCGAGCCGCGCATGCACCTGGCCGTCATCCGTCGCCAGGAGCTGCGTACCGAGCTGGAGCACGCCATCAGCCGCGAGGACTTCGTCCTCCACTACCAGCCATTCGTCGACCTGCGCAACGGCCGCCTGGCCGGGCTCGAGGCCCTCGTTCGCTGGCGCCATCCCGAGCGCGGGTTGATCGAGCCGGCGGAGTTCATCCCGGCCGCCGAAGAGACGGGCCTGATCGTGCCGCTTGGCGCGTGGGTGCTGGGCGAGGCCACCCGCCAGATGGCCGCCTGGATCAAGGCCGGGGTCCTGCCGGGCAATGCCCCGTTGATCAGCGTCAACCTCTCGACCCGCCAGCTGACTGATCCGGGGCTCGTGAACATGGTCGCCGCCGCGCTCCGTGAGGCCGAGTTCGACCCCGCGCGCCTGTACCTCGAGATCACGGAGAGCGCGTTGATGGCCGATGTCGCCGAGCAGTCGCTCGCCGATCTGCGCGGGATCGGCGTCAAGCTGGCCATGGACGACTTCGGCACCGGCTATTCGTCGCTGAGCTACCTGGAGCGGCTGCCGGTCGACCTGCTGAAGATCGATCGGTCCTTCACCGCCTCGCTGGGCAGCGACCGGGAAGTCCCGGTCCTCTTGCGCTCGATCATCAAGCTGGGGCAAACGCTCCGTCTCCAGGTCCTGGCCGAGGGAATCGAGCGGCTGGACCAGGTCGTTCGCCTCCGCGAGCTCGGCTGCAAGCTGGGCCAGGGCTACCACTTCTCGCCGCCGCTCCCCGCCGACGCCGTGCCCGAGGCGTTGAGCCACGAGTGGGAGAGCGCGCTCAGCGCGTAGCCCGCCCGGGGGCTGTCGCCAGGCCGACAGTGCGTCAGTCAGGCACCCGCTAACCCAAGGCTCGTGCCGGAACCGATGCTGCGCGCCATCAGAACAGCACCACTTCCCGAACCCACCTGACAGGAGACACTCCAATGACCACCATCACGATGCCGCAGGCCAAGGACAGCGCTCCGGTCATGGCGATCATCGCCGTCGCGCTGGCGCCCCTGATCCTGGGTCTGGCCGTTGCCCTGGCCTCCGTCACCTCGCAGGCTCCGGTCCAGTCGCCGGCGACCATGACGAACGATGCCAACAGCGACGATCCCACCCCGAACTCGGGATTCCTCGAGTTCTCGAACTGAACATCCCAGTCGGGAAGCCACGAGACCCGGGAGTGATCCCGGGTCTCCGGTTTCCCCGCGCCGGGGTGACCTGGCGGCGGCGGCACCATCAGGCCCTCCCTCTGGTGTCAGTCAGCCGCCAGGCGCCTCAGCACTGTCTGCAGGACGCCTCCCTGGCGGTAGTACTCCACGTCCACCGGTCCATCGAGGCGGACCAGCGCCTGGAACGGCCTCGCGTCGCCAGCTTCCGAACGCGCCTCGACCGTGATTTCCTGACCTGGCTCCAGGCCGGCAGCGATGCCCCGGATGGAGAACGACTCGCGCCCGGTCAGGCCCAGCGACTCCGCCGTCTCCCCGGCCCGGAACTGGAGGGGCAGGATCCCCATCCCGAGCAGGTTGGACCGATGGATTCGCTCATACGACTCGGCAATCACCGCCCGCACGCCCTGGAGGAGCGGGCCCTTGGCCGCCCAGTCGCGTGACGATCCGGAGCCGTATTCCCTCCCGGCAAGCACGATGAGCGGCGTGCCGGCCGCAAGGTAGCGCTGCGAGGCCTCGTAGATCGTGGTCCGCTCCCCGCTCGGGAAGTGCTCGGTCACGTTCCCTTCCGCATCCGGCGTCAACCGATTTCGGAGGCGGATGTTCGCGAATGTGCCGCGCACGAGCACCTCGTGGTGCCCGCGCCGAGCTCCGTACGAGTTGAACTCGCGCGGCGCCACGCCTCGCTCGATGAGCCACTTCCCCGCCGGGCTGGTCTGCGGGATGGACCCCGCCGGGGAGATGTGGTCGGTGGTGACCGAATCGCCCATCCAGGCCAGCACCCGCGCGTCGGTGATGTCCGTGAGCGGCGCCGGCTCGCCCCCCATGCCGTCGAAGAACGGCGGCCGGGCCACGTACGTTGAGGCCGCGTCCCAGGCATAGCGCCCGCCGGCGGGCACCGGCAGCGCCCGCCACTGCGCGTCGCCATCGAAGACCGATGCGTACTCGCGCTGGAAGATCTCCGCCCGCACCTGCTCGGTCACGATGGCGTCAACCTCGGCCGACGTCGGCCACAGGTCGCGCAGGTAGACCGATGCGCCGTTGCTCCCCACGCCCAGCGGCTCGGTGGTGAGGTCCACGTCGATCCGCCCCGCCAGCGCGAAGGCCACCACCAGCGGTGGTGATGCAAGGTAGCTCGCCCGGGTCAAGGGATGGATGCGCCCTTCGAAGTTGCGATTGCCGCTCAGGACGGACACGCCCACCAGATCGGTCTGCTCCACCGCGGCCGCGATCGGCTCGGCCAGCGGCCCGGAGTTGCCGATGCAGGTCGTGCAGCCGTATCCAACCAGGTTGAATCCCAGCGTCTCGAGGGGTTCCATGAGCCCCGCCGCCTGGAGGTACTGGGTCACGACCTTGGACCCGGGCGCAAACGAGGTCTTCACCCAGTGCGGCACCGTGAGGCCCCGTTCCACCGCGCGCTGGGCGACGAGGCCGGCGGCGACCATGACCGATGGGTTCGAGGTGTTCGTGCACGAGGTGATGGCCGCGATCAGGACCGATCCCGAGCGCAGCGCATCGGTGGTCCCGTTCAGCTTGACCGATGCCGATCGGTCCATGGCATCGGCGAACACGGATCGGAAGTTGTCGGGCAGGGCGGGCAGGGAGACCCGGTCCTGGGGGCGGCGCGGGCCGGCCACGGAGGGCACCACGGTTCCCAGGTCCAGGGCCAGCGACTCGGTGAACATCGGTTCCGGAGAGCCGTCTATTCGGAACATGCCCTGGGCCTTGGCGTAGGCCTCGACGCGGGCCACGGCGTCGTCGGAACGACCGGTCATGCGCAGGTAGCGGAGCGTCTCGTCGTCGATGGGAAACAGGGTGGCGGTAGCCCCGAACTCGGGGCTCATATTGCTGATGGTCGCCCGGTCGGCCAGTCCCAGCCGCGACAGGCCCGCGCCGTGGAACTCGACGAACTTGCCCACCACGCCGTGCGCCCGCAGCATCTCGGTCACCGTGAGCACCAGATCCGTGGCCGTGGTGCCCGCGGGGAGCGCGCCGTCCAGGCGGAATCCGACCACGATGGGGAGGGGTTGGTACAGCGGCTGACCGAGGAGCGCGGCCTCGGCTTCGATCCCGCCCACGCCCCAGCCCACCACGCCCAGACCGTTGACCATGGTCGTGTGTGAGTCGGTGCCCACGACGGTGTCGGGGAAGGCGGTCGGCGTGCCGTCCGCGTCCGGACGGGCCGAGACGACGTCCGCGAGGTACTCGAGGTTGACCTGGTGGACGATGCCCGTCCCGGGCGGGACGACCCGGAAGTTCGCGAACGCCTCCTGGGCCCAGCGGAGGAGCGCGTACCGCTCCCCGTTGCGCTCGTACTCGCGCTCGACGTTGATCAGGAACGCCGCGTCAGACCCGTACTGGTCCACCTGGACCGAGTGGTCGATCACCAGGTCCGCGGGAACGAGCGGATTGATCTTCGCGGGGTCGCCACCCATCTCTGCAATCGCGTCGCGCATGGCGGCCAGGTCCACCACCACCGGGACGCCAGTGAAGTCCTGGAGCAGGACACGCGCGGGGAGGAACGGCAGCTCGATCGTGGCGGTCGGTGCATCCGGTCGCCACGACGCGAGGACCGCGAGGTCGTCGGGCGTGACGAGCCCGCTCCCCGACGCCGCGTGACGCAGCGCGTTCTCGATCAGGACCTTGAGCGTGTACGGGAGTCGCTCGAACTCGGGAATGTCGAGCGAGCGGAGGTCGTAATACCGATACGACTGCTCGCCGACGTGCAGGGTTCCGCGCGCAGCCGAAGGATCGGACGGGGCCGGATGGATGTTCACGATCGCGCCTCCTCAGTCACTGCTGATCGGCGCCGGACGGGTGCGCCCGTCCCGGGTCGAGAATCGCGTTTGAGTATACGCCCGTGCTGTCAGTGGACCACCTCGCGTCAGGCGTCGCCGCGGATGATCGCGAAGGTGACCAGGTCGTGATAGGCGCCAGCACGGAACTGGGACTGGCGGGCGGTCCCTTCCCGGACGAAGCCGGCCTTCTCGAGGGCCCGCTGCTCGGCCACGTTCTCGACATCGGTCTGAGCCTCGACCCGGTTCGCGTCGGTCGTTTCGAACAGGTAGTCGGCCAGCTGTCGTTGGGCGATCGGTCCGAAACCCTGTCCCCGCGCCTCGGGGATGAGCGAGATGCCGATGTTCCAGGCCCGGGACTTGGGGGGTGGACCGTAGTCGACGGCGTGCCAGCCAACGGTGCCGATCGGCGCCCCATCCGACTCGCGGAGGACGAGCATTTCCCCGTTCCGCTCGTTGCGGAGCGGTCCTTCGGCCAGGGCGTCGCGCATGGCGGACCGATCACCGGGCCCGAGCCCGAAATCGTTGAACTCGCCGCGGATCTCGGGCGAGGCCGCCCATTCATCGAGCATGTCGGCGTCAGCGAGCGTTACGTCTCGGAGCCGGACAACGGCCACCAGCCGATCACTCATCAATCTCGCTCGATTCGACTAGGGATTTGGAGCCGGCGCGTATTCTGCCCAGAAGCAGAAGAGCGCACGGAGGATTGTCGTCCCATGTTTCGCAGAGTTCTCGCGCTGTCAACGGTCGTCCTGGTCATTGCGGCCTGTTCCGGCTCACCAGCCGCGTCGAGCCCGGGCGACGGAGGCGGGGGTTCGAGCAACGGCCCGGAACCGAGCGCCGCGGCTTCCACAGGCGGTGGCGGTGGTGGTGGAGCGGCAGCGGCCTGCGACCTGATCACGGCCGATGAGGCATCCTCGGTGATGGGTGTGGACGGCCTGACCAGCGAGTCGACCGCAGGCGAAACCTCGTATTGCATCTACTCCGGGGCCGATTCCGCTGCGGTCGTCGCGACCTCGTTCAACGCCTCGAATGCGAACGACATCATGGCCGCATTCGGGGGCCAGGACGGGGTGACCGAGGTCTCCGGCATCGGGGACCGGGCCCTATGGGACTCGAACTCGGCGACACTGTTCGTGGCCAAGGGCGATGCCGTCGTCGGCATCACGGCCGGCGATGGATCAATGGATGCTGCCCAGCGCCAGGACTACTCCGAGCAGCTGGGAGCGATCGCCGCCGAACGCATGTAGTCATCGGCCACGGATGCGCGGGGTCGCGCCCCGGCGGATCAGTCCGGGATCAGGTGGACCGGGTTTCCGCGGATGGTGACCGCCCAGGTGGTCGTGTCGTTCCCGCCGGCCACGGTGTAGCGGATCTTCCACCAGCCCGCAGCGGGCTCGCCGCCAGGCGTGAGGCCGCCCTGGCCGTAGGTTGACGGAAGTCGGACGCTGATCCGCAGCCAGTACGAGTCGAAATGGCTGCCGCTGTTGTTCGTGCTCCGCGGACACGCCCCCGACAGACCGATGGGGATGCTGGTCCCGTGGTTGGTCTGGATGCAGCTCACGTTGACGCCCGACTCACCGACCACCCCAGCTTTCGATCGGCTGGTGAACGAGAAGGTGGCCGCGTTGTACACGTTGCCGTCCGGGTTGAGGATCTCGAGCCACGCGCCACCGCCCACGTCCCCGGGGTCATACAGGTCGATGTCAACCGTCTTGCCAGCGCCGGAGGCGCGGTCGATCTGCGCGAGGTAGAACGTCTGGACCCCGGCCTGGACGTTGGCGTAGGCCGCCATCCGGCTGCTGCCGTAGACCCGCGGGTTGCCCCCGGCGCTGCTGACCTCGAGGCCCCACCGGTTGGCGGCGCCGACGTTCGAGTTCACGGAGGGGTCGAGCACGGCGGTGCCGCCCCCCGATGCGGTCACCATCTTGGTGGTCGTGATCTGGAGGCGATAGTTGCCGGCGCCCAGGGTAACGGGGATGCGCCACCACTTGAGGTGGTACTGGTAGTTCGGGTCAGCCGGCCGGTCGCAGCGAGTCACGCCGTTGCTGCCGCTGGCGTATTGCGGCGATCCGGTCCCGAGCAGGCCGCTCTCGTCGACCTGCCGCTCGTTCTCGAAGAGGTTGCCGGAGCCCCACACGAGCGTGTCATCGGTCAGGAGGAATGGCGTCCCGTTCTGGTTAAAGAGGTTGAAGTAGGTCGACACTGATTGGGGGTTCGTGCCGCCCATGTTCGTCGTCCACTCGTCACCGGTGCCCGCGCGGCCCGAGCCGAGGACTGGCATGCCGCAGAAACCAGGGTCGAACAGGTATACGCTCCCGCCTCCTCCGCCCGGAATCTCGACCGTGTAGCCGTAGCCGGAGGGGTCGTACTCGGCGTTGGCTATGGTTGGGCCGCTAACCGCGGTGGGTAGATACGCGTCACCGTTGCGGCTGTCACCGCCCTTGGTGAACGAAACCCCCCAGAATCCCTGGCTGCTCAGCTGGCTCGGCGCGGGCTTTCCGATGACGCTGCTCCCCGTTGTGGCGTTTGGCACGCCGCTGCTGCTGTTCGAGTTGCCGGATGTGACGCACAACGGGTCGCTGGCGGCGGTCCGCATGTCCAGGCACCCGATGCCGTAGTAGTTCAGCGGGCTGCCCATCGGCACCGGCAGGACAAATTCCGCGCTGGCCGTTCGCTGGACCGGCAGCGTGTTGAACCCGATGACCCTGATGAAGAACGTGTCGATCCGGGTCTGAATCGTGACATTGAGACGACGCGGGTTGCCCGGGTCCTGAACGGGGGTCACGACGTCGATCGGATCGAGGTCGTCGTAGTCATTCTTCACCGCCTCGGCGCGAGCGGTCGCGTACGCCGAGATGGCCTGGTTGGGCAGGAACACGACCCCGGCCAGGGCCGCTGCGTCGGCCGCGCGCTGGACTCGAAGGGCATTGACCTGGTACCAGCCGAGGTCGATGACGAGACCGATGGCCGCGATGAGGGCAACGAGAACTCCACTGGTAATGATCAGGACCTGACCCCGGGAATGACGGCTGATCAATCGGCGGTGCATCGTGTGTCCTCAGTTTCCGGTCGGGTTCAGAGCCATGACGGTCGTGTCGTACCAGACCAGGGAGCTGATCCCGGTCAGCGACAGGAACGGGGTCTGGAAGTTGTATCGGTAGCGCACCCCGACACCGATGGAGTCCGCGGGCTGGGTGTTGATCCGCGAGCAGGCGTCCCATCCGATGGGGCCTGAGCGCGAGAAGTCGAGGGCCACCCCGTCCACGACGGGCCCGCCCCCGGGGTTGTAGAGGTACACGTTGACCGGCCCAAGTTCCTGGCCCTGGGCCCCCGCCTTGAAGATCCGGACCTCCAGCACCTGTGTCACGTCGATGGGCGAGCCACTGCTCTCGAGGACCCGCTCGACAGCGGCGATCACGCGATCGTCAACCGTGGTGCAGGTCGGTGGACCGCCGCCGTTGGCCAGCGACGAGCCAACCCGCGCCCCTTCCCGCGTGGCGTATTCCATGGACAGGCTGTGCGTGAAGATGAACCCGAACTCGATCGCCCCCAGGACCAGCAGCATGAGGAAGGGGACGATCACGGCCATCTCGACCAGGCTCTGGCCACGCTCGCTGGACTGCAGGAACCGCCTCACAGCACGGGCTCCATCTGCATCTGCTGGGTCGCGGCGAACAACGGTGGACCGATCCCACCAAGGAGGGCCCCAAGCGGCGTCTTCCACCCATACGCGTAGGTCACCCGAACGCCGATCGTGTCCAGCCGGGTGTGCCCGGCGACGCAGCTCGCGCCGTTCAGCACGTTGCAGCGGATGCTCTCTGGATACGTGCTCCCGGCCGCGGTGTACGGGAGCGTCTTCGGCACGCCGTCCAGGCCGGTGCAGTTCATCGAACCAGTCCGGTCGTATCGGTTCACCTGGCCGCTGAGGAGGGTGCCGTTCTGGTCGGACCAGTAGATCTCGACGGCGATGACGCCCCCGGGGTTGGACGCCTGGCCGAGCTCCCGTTCGAGGACCTGCAACGCCGTGCAATCGGTTCCTGACCGATCGCCGCCCTCGGCCGCCGTGAGGGCCACGTCGCGGGCGGTGTAGTTGAGCGAGTTGAGCGTGCTGAATGCGAAGGCGAACTCGATCAGCGCGATGAGGATCAGCAGGAACAGCGGCAAGACAAGCGCGAACTCAACCGCGGATTGCCCTCGAGAATGCCCCCGGAATCGGCTTGGTCCGTGCCTCACGCAGAACCCCCTCTTGATCGGGAGCGGAGCCTACGGTGACCCGGTGAACTCGTCGATCACCCAGTCGTCCCATGCCCGGGCGAATGGGCCAGAACCTTGGGCGACGGGTCGCGAGATGGCCGAAAAGGTGGTACTCCCCGCGGACTTTCGGCGGGTCTCAGCGGTCCCAGCGGGCCTGGATTCGTCCCTGGAGATTGGGCAGGGGCAGGGATTCGGCCTCCGCCTCGACGGCCGAGCGTTCTTCGTTCGACAGGCGACGCCATGACTCGATCGCCACATCGCCCCCGGCACGTCGCCACGTCCCCACGACCTCTCCGTTCACGAGGACGGCGCCGGGCCACACCCGGGACGTCCACAGCCGTCCGCGACGATCAGCCTCCGGGACGAGCAGCTCGCGGTCCACTCCCTGGAGGAGGTAGAACGTGTCGCCGCTCGGGAGCATCCGGGCGGGGGCGGCAGGTCTCGCCCGCGCGCGGAACGACGGCTCATCGCTGGCCAGGATCCACCGGTCGCCGACCGGCGTGCGGGCCGCGGTCAGCGATCCGCCCAGCGCGTCGAACGCGGCGCGGCCCTGCGCCGCTCCGATGCCCGCCCACTCGGCGAATGCCTCCGGCGTCGTGGCTCCGAAGACGTGCAGGTGGCGGCGGGCGAGCTCCAGCCGGGCGTCCATGGGGTCAACGTCGGGGGCCGGGACGGTCCAGATGGTCGGCGCCCGGGCTCCCTCCCAGCGTATGAGGATCGTGCCGGTGCGAGCCGCGTATCGGATCCCGTTGCCGACGCCCAGCGCCGCGGCGACCTGCCGGTCTGGCATTCGCCGATCACCCAGCACCTCCCGCATGCGGGCAGCCATCTCCTCGGCCACGCGTCGGCCGCGCGCATCGTCGGGCCAACGGCCGAGCGTGAACGCCGCGAGGTCGCGTCGTGCGACGACGTAGGCGCTGAACCGCGGGCCCCACAGCTGAACAAGGGAGGGATCCTCCCAGGTCGAAGGCTCCGTTCCCTCCACGCGCGCATGGATCGAGAGGAGCGCAGCCCGCGGCATGCTGTCCTGCAGTCCGGCCCACGCCGCCTGTCGCAGTGATGTCGCGCCGGGCGGCAGACGCACGTCAAGCGCCTGGACGGCCCGTCGGTGGGCGAGGATCTGCGCCCGGCTGAGCTGGAGCGGGCGAACGGACGTGGTCACACTGCGGGCTCCTCGGCGGGCTCGTCATCGTCGCCGATGACGTCCTGGCCATGCATTCGGATCGTCCGCGCATACAGCAGCAGGGTGGGGAGAATGAACGCGGCCACGGTCAGCATGGCCACGGGGGTCCCGGCGCTCACGGCCAGTGCGCCCAGCAGCGGCCCACCCGCGATCTGGCCGACGGCGTCGGTCTGGGCATCCAGCGACATCACGGTGGCCCGGACATGGGGCGTGAGGCTCTGGTTGATCCAGGCAGTGCTGATGGGGACCGTCACCCGACGCATGACCCGGGCCAACAGGTAGCCCGCGACCGCCACGCCGAAATTGCCCGCGATCGCGAACACCGCCATCCCCACCATGAGCACGGTGTTCATCCCGAGCAGGGCCCGCGCGGTGGCCACGTGGCTGTCGGTGTCGACCCGGCGTCGCGCGACCTCGGCGACCCCGATGCTGGCCAGCAGGGCCGTGACGCTGATCAGCCCGAACCAGGCAATGGGCGGCAGGTCCACGAACGTAGGGAACTCGAAGTTGCCCAGGATGTGGAGCTCCCACAGGCGGTCGAACGTCTCGCTCGCCGCCCCGCCGATGAACGTGATGAGCAGGATCGTGAGCAGGACCGGGTGGCCGCGAACCGTGCGCACCCCGGCCATGAGCGTGTCGCTCATGGTCCGCGCCCGGCTGCGGCCCGCCCGCGGCTCCGGCGTGAAGTGGTCCTCGGGCATGAGGGCGACCAGCGACGCGGCAATCACGAGGAACCCGATCCCACCCGCGACCATGGGCACGGCCAGCCCGAACGCCGCGCCCAGGAGCGCGCTACTCCCGATCCCCAGCACGGCGGCGAAATACCCCAGCTGCGAACCGCGCAGGTACGTCCGACCCACGTCCTGGCCCTTGAGCTCGTCGGCGATCCAGGCCTCCGTGGCGCCCGATTGGAAGGTGGCGCCCAGCCCCCAGAGCACCTGGCCGATGAGGATTGGCACGAAGAGCGGGACCGTGCCCCACAGGATGAATCCTGCACCGATGAACAGGCAGCCGATGATGATCGACAGGCGGCGGCTGACGGTGTCGGCCACGATGCCAGTGGGGACCTCGAACACGAGGGCCGATACCTCGAGCGCGGTCCCCACCAGGACGAGCTGGAATGCGTTGAGGTGCGCGACCTGGATGCCGTACAACGCGCCGGCCGTGAAGACCAGCATGTAGCAGTAGAACTCGGCCGCCTCGAGCCACAGGTAGACGGCATAGGCGCGACCCGGGCCAGGACCGCTCATGGATGGGACGGTATGGTCCTCGTGATTTCCTGCTCGCGGGGATATTGAGGTGCCGTATTGTTGCCCACGATTCCCATTTCAAGCCCAATTGAAAGGAACTTGCCCATGCTCCGCCGCTTGCTGATCCCAGCCGTCCTGTTGCTTCTGATCGCCGCATGCTCGGCCCCGCGGAATCGTCCCGACGGTGGTGGCGGCGGCGGCGCGAGCCCGGGGTCGGAGCCGAGCTCGGCCGCGACGGCTGACAGCGGTTCCGGTGGCGGTGGGAGGCGGCGCGGCGACCGCGTGCGACCTGATCACCGCCGATGAAGTGGCCAGGTCATGTCCGCGGACGGCGTCGAGGCCGAGTCGCTCACGGGCAGCACCTCGTACTGCTCCTACACCTCGAACGGCGAAACGATCGTCGCCACGTCATTCAGCGCTTCGGACGGCGAGATGGTGTGGGCGGCATACCAGAACGACGGTCCGTCGGTCTCGGGGATCGGGGACAAGGCCGTATTCAGCGAGTCGAGCGGAACGCTGTTCGTGGTCAAGGGCCCAGCGTCATCGGGATCACTGCGGGCACGGGCGAGATGGACCCCGCCGACCGCCAGGATCTGGAAGAGCAGCGGGCGCGACGCCGACCCGGAGCAGCGCGGCAAGCACGCGGAGCGCGGTCTCGATCGGGTCGCGCCCGCGGGCAAGCGGGATGCGCACCTGGTTTGACCCGGCCACGGGGCGGAACCCGGCAAGCGTGAGCGCCCGGGTCACCGCCTCGCGCTGGTAGCGCACCCAACGCAACGTGAGCTTTCCCTCGTCCACGCGCACCTCAGACACCCCGGCCAGCTCGGCCGCCAGGCGGACGCGGACCGCGGTGAAGAGACCCTCCACCTCGGCCGGCAGGGGGCCGAATCGGTCAGTCAGGTGGGCGCGCAGCGCATCGGCATCGGCATCGGTCGTAACCTGGCCAAACCGCCGATACACCTCAAGCTTGGCGCCCGCGGCGCCCACGTAGGCATCGGGCAGGTAGGCGGACAGCGGCAGCTCCATGCGCACGGGCGCCGGCTCGGGCGGGCGGATCCGGCCCCGCCGCACATCCACGGCCTCGGCCAGGAGCTGGGTGTACAGGTCGAACCCGACCGCGGCCATGTAGCCCGACTGCTCGGGCCCCAGGATGTTGCCCGCGCCGCGGATCTCGAGGTCGCTCAGCGCGATCTGGTAGCCGGCGCCCAGGTCCGAGGCGCTGAAGATGGCGTGGAGGCGGCGGCGGGCGATGGGCGACAGCGGGTTCCCGCGCCGATGCAGCAGGTACGCGTACGCGCGGCGGTCCGAACGCCCCACCCGGCCTCGCAGCTGATAGAGCTGGGCCAGCCCGAACGTGTCGGCCCGGGCGATGAGCATGGTGTTCGCGTTCGGGATGTCCAGGCCCGATTCGATGATCGTGGTGCACACCAGGACGTCGTGCTGGCCCGCGTCGAAGTCGAGCATCACCCGCTCGAGCATCCCCTCCGGCATCTGTCCGTGACCAATGGCCACCCGCGCCCTGGGGACCAGGCGACGTACCCGGGCCGCGGCCGCCTCGATCGTCTCGACCCGGTTGTGCACGTAGAAGATCTGCCCGCCCCGATCGATCTCGCGCAGGATCGCGTCCCGCACCAGGCCGTCGTCGTCCTCCGCGATGCGGGTCAGGATCGGCAGCCGCGCCTCGGGAGCGGTCTCGATGACGCTCAGGTCGCGGATGCCGACCAGGCTCAGGTGGAGCGTGCGCGGGATGGGCGTGGCGGACAGGGTCAGGACGTCGACCTCGCGCCGCAGCTGCTTGATCTTCTCCTTCTGGGCCACGCCGAAGCGCTGCTCCTCGTCCACCACCAAGAGCCCGAGGTCCGCAAATCGGACGTCCTTGCTCAGGAGCCGATGGGTCCCGACCACGATGTCCACCGTCCCCGCCTCCAGATCAGTGGTGATCCGGTCCTGGTCGCCCTTGCTGACGAAGCGGCTCAGCATCTCGACCCTGACCGGGAAGGCGGCCAGGCGACGGCGGAAGGTCAGGAGGTGCTGCTGGGCGAGGACGGTGGTGGGAACGAGGATGGCCACCTGGCGGCCGGATTCCACGACCCTGAAGGCGGCCCGCAATGCGACCTCGGTCTTGCCGTAGCCCACGTCCCCGCACACGAGGCGGTCCATGGGCCGCTGCCGGGCCATGTCGGTCGCCACCTCGTTGATCGTGCGCTCCTGGTCCGGCGTCTCGGTAAATGGGAAGGACTCGGCCAGCTCGCGCTGCCATGTGGTCTCCGAGGGGTAGGCGAAGCCAGTGGCCGCCTCGCGGGCGGCATACAGCTCCAACAGCTCGTTGGCCAGGTTGGCGACCGCCGCCCGGACCCGACGGGTCGTGGCCGCCCACTCCCTGCCGCTGAGCTTGCTGAGGCCCGGCGCAGGCGCCCCCGAATAGCGGGTGATGCGGCCCACCTGGTCCGCGGGCAGGAAGATCTTGTCGGCGCCCGCGAAGTCGAGCTGGAGGTACTCGCGGACGGCGTCGCCGTACGTCCGTTGCGTCATCCCGACGTAGCGGGCAATGCCGTGGTCGACGTGGACGACCAGCTCCCCGGGCTCCAGGCGACCGATCAGGTCCCGGGTCACGACCCGCTTGCTGGTCAGGAGCCGCCGGACCCGGGTGACGCCGAACAGCTCGCGATCCGAGAGGAGGACCAGGTTCGACGGGGCGTGGCTGAATCCTGTCGCGCTCGACCCGTGGACGATGGCGATCACTCCTGCGGCGGGGGCCTCCGTCAGCCGGTCGAAGGGACCGATGACCGCCGCCTCTTCTCCCAGCAACTCCGCGAGCCGGCTGGCCTGGTCGGTGGCGACCACCACCCGCCGCCCAGCGGCAGCCAGCTCGGCGATCCAGGCAGCCATCCGGTCCGACGCGCCGGGCATGACCGGGGCGGCGCGGAACCCGGTGGGGTCGACATCGCCCCCTTCTTCGAGCGACTCCGCCGCCTGGTCCTCGAGGGCTCGTGCGGCGCCCGAGGCGTCATAGGGAAGCGGCCAGCCGCCCGGCAGCTCGCCGGTTTCCACGAGGTGCGAGCGCCGGTCGATCGCCCACTGGTCGGCGTCGCGGGCATGGGCGCGGAGCTGGTCCGCATCGGTCAGCACGACGTGGCAGTCACCGCCCAGGTGATCGACGGCCGGTCCGGCGGTCAGGAACCGGATCCAGGTCTCGGCCGCGTCCCCCACGTCGCCCGCCTCGAGGCGGGCGACATCGGTCTGGAGCGTGTCGCTCAGGAGTCCGCGATCGGGAACCGAGTGGTGGAGCGCCTCGGCCAGGTCGTCCGGCGCCGGTACGACGAACTCGCCGGCGGGCAGCAGCAGGATCTCCTTGCGCTTCGCGCGACTGGCCTGGGTGGTGGGCTCGAAGATGCGCAGGGCGTCCACCTCGTCGCCGAACTGCTCGATCCGGACCGGGTCGGGCTCGCCGGGCGGCCACAGGTCGATGATGCCGCCGCGGACGGCCAGCTCGCCGATCCCCGTCACCTCGGTGGTCGGGTCGTAGCCGGCGGCCACCAGCGCATGGACGAGGTCGCGCTGCGGAACGCGGTCCCCGACCCGCATCCGGCGCCGGGTGGCGCCCAGGCGCTCCACGGACAGGGTTCGCTGCCACAGGGCGGCGAGCGTGGCCACGACCACGAGATCTCGCTCCGGCTCCGCGAGGCGGGCGAGGACCGCCAGCCGCGCGGCAGACTCGTCGCGCTCGGGATGCGCCCGTTCGAGCGGAAGCGCGCCGCGCTCGGGCAGGACGGCCACCGAATCCTCGTTGACCCACGCTCCCAGATCGTCGGCCAGGCGATGGGCCTGCTCATCGGTCTCGACCACCACGACCAGTGGCGTGGTCCGCGGCAGCGACCGGCGTCGCGCCGCCAGGTAGGCCGGACGCGCGGCCGACGGAACGGCGCGCGGCGCGCGGTTGGCGGGTGGCGAAGGAAGGAGCTCGAGGAGGGGCCCGAGCCGCGGGCCGCGGGTCACGACGCTCCGGGCGGTCCGGGCGGGTCGGGCAGGTCGACCCCGTTGAACAGGTTCATGGTGGCTTCGGTCCCCTCCGCCAGCCACGATTCCACGGCATCCGCCGCGGTCGCGATCGCCTCGCGCGCGGTCTCGTCCTCGGCTTTGGTGAAGGTCGAGAGGACGTGATCCACCGTCTCGCCGCTGCGCCCGATCCCCACCCGCAGGCGGGCGAACTGATCGGTCCCCAGCGCGTCGATGATGTCGCGCAGGCCGTTGTGGCCCCCGGCCGAGCCGCCCCGCCGCAGCCGGATCCGGCCCAGGGGCAGGTCCACGTCATCGGCCACCACCAGCAGATCGGCCTCCGGATCGGCCGCCGTGTTGCGCAGTGCCGCGCGCAAAGGCGCCCCGGAGTTATTCATGTACCGGACCGGCTTGAGAAGCAGGACCCGCCCCACCGGTTCGTCGCGGGCGACCTCCAGGCGGGCCGTCCCGTCGCGCACCTTCCCCGCGCTCACGCCCCATCGATCGGAGAGCAGGTCAAGCACCCGGAATCCCACGTTGTGGCGGGTCATCCGGTACTGATCGCCGGGATTTCCGAGCCCACACACGACCTTCATGACCGACCGATGGTAGCCGTCCGGTCCCGGCGGGCCGGGTAGGATCGGCGCGTGGGACGGAACGGGGTGATCGTCATCGGCGGGGGCATCATTGGCTGCACCGCGGCCGCGCTGCTGTCCGAGGCCGGGCGCGACGTGACCCTGGTCGAGGCAACCGCGATCGCCGCAGGGGCATCCGGGCGCAATTCGGGCTCCATCCAGCATCCGTTCGACCCGGTCCTGCTCACCCTCCATCGCGAGTCGCTGGCCATGTACCGCGAGCTGGCCGCCACCAACGACGCATTCAGCCTCCCCGCGGATCCCGTGGGCGTCCTGCTGCTGACCGATGACCTGGCCGAAGCCGAGGCGCGCGCGGCGGAGCTCCAGGCGGAGGTTCCGGAGCTGGATCCAACGGTGCTCGCCCCAAGCGAGGTCGCCAAGCTCGAGCCCGCCCTGTCGCCCGGCTGGGCGGCCGTGCGACTCGACACCGGATACCCCGTCACGCCCGACGCCGCGACCCTGGCCATGGCGGCCAGGGCCGCGCTCGCTGGGGCAACCGTGCGCATCGGCGTGGCGGCCCGACCCTGGGTCGCGGACGGACGGGTGCGCGGGGTGGCCCTGGAGGACGGTGCCACGATTTCCGGTGGCGCGGTGCTGGTGGCGGGCGGGCCCTGGACCCCCGAGATCTTCGACATGGAGCCTCCCTGGCCGCCCATCACCCGCACCTGGGGGGTCACCGCCCAGGTCGCCATCGCGAATCCGCCCCGCCACATCCTGGAGGAAGGCGTGGTGCATACCGTCAACATCCCCACCGGCCAGGCCGGGAGCCTGTTCAGTCTCATGCCGGTGGGCACGGTGGCGACCGTGGGATCGACCTTCCTGACCGATCCGCCCGACCCGGAGGTCGAGGGCCGGCTCCTCGTTGCCCGTGGCGCCGCGTTCGTGCCCGCCCTGGCCGACGCGCCGATCCTGGGCATCCGGATGTGCGCCCGCCCCCAGTCATCCGACGGGCGTCCGCGCATCGGTCCGGTTCCGGGCGTCGACGGCCTGTTCGTGTGTGCGGGGCATGGACCGTGGGGGATTTCCACCGGCCCCGGAAGTGCAGCGCTGGTTGCGGACCTGATCCTGGGGAGAGACGACCGGGTTCCCGCGGAGCTCGCGGCCTCGCGCTAGTCGACGGCCCCCACCGCGTGACCGGCGCGGTCGAAGAGCGAGCCCGGCTTCCACGCCACGTCGTGGAAGCGGCGATGGAGCGCGGTGAGGACCTGGTGCTCGAGATCACGCATGGCGGTCTCGCCCTCGGGCTCGTCGTGATCGTGGCCCACGAGATGGAGCGTGCCGTGGATGGCGAGCAGGGCCACTTCCTCGGCCACGCTCCAGTCCCCCTCGGCCGCCTGGCGAACGGCCTGGTCGAGGTCGATGACCACGTCGCCCAGGACGAGTGGCGCCGCTCCGCCGAAGCTCGGCGCCTCGTCGGCGAGGTGGGAGCGGCCGCCCTCCACCGTCCATTCGTGCAACGGGAATGACAGGACGTCGGTCGGCCCACGTTCGCCCATGTGGTCGAAGTTCAGGTGGGTCATCTCCGCGTCGCCGGTGATGGTCAGCTCCACTTCGGCCTCGCGCCCGGCCAGCGCCACGCGCACGGTTTCGGCCACCGCTGCCGCCCACAGTTCCTGGGCCGGGTCCGCGTCCATTGGTTCGACGACCTCGGTCAGCCGCTGGCGGCCGACCTTGTCATGGAGCGTGACCCCGGATCCCATGTGACCATCGTAGGCCACCAGTCCTGCCGCGCTCAAGGCGGCGCGCCTCGACCGGTGGCTACGCGCTGCGGGTGTCGCGCTCGATGGGAAGGACGTTCTCGGGGTACGTAATGCGCTGGTGATACATGCCCAGCAGCTGTTCGACGAATGCCTCGCGGATGCGCCCGATATCCCGGAGGGTCAGGTTGCTGTCATCCAGCTGCCCGTCGGCCAGGCGCCCGTCCACGATGCGGTCGACCATCTCGCGGATGGCGGCGTCGTCCTTGGACGGCAGGGACCGGACGGAGGCCTCGACTCCGTCGGCGAGCATGACGATGGCCGCTTCGCGGGACTGGGGCCTGGGACCCGGATAGCGGAAGCGGTCCGGATCGACGTCCTCCTGGGCGGCGGCGGCCTCCCCGTAGAAGTAGCCCATGACCGCGGTCCCGTGATGCTGGGGAATGAACGCCGCCACCTGGGGCGGCAGCTTGTACTCCTGGGCCAGGTCCACCCCGTCGCGCACGTGGGCGGCGATGATCCGGGCGCTCGTCTCGGGGCTCAGGTCGTCGTGGATGTTCGGGCCGCCGGCCTGGTTCTCGATGAACGCAAGCGGGTTCTTCATCTTGCCGATGTCGTGGTAGTAGGCCGCCACCCGGGCGAGGAGCGGATCCGCACCAATCGTCTCTGCCGCCCGCTCGGCCAAGTTCCCGACCATGACCGAGTGGTGGTACGTCCCCGGGGTCTCCAGGAGAAGACGGCGCAGCAGCCGGTTGGACGGGTTCGCGAGCTCGAGCATCTGGAAGATGGTCAGAATCCCGAACACGTTGCCCAGGAAGGCGAAGCCGCCGATGGCCAGGATCACCGAGAGGGCCGCGTTCACGAGCCCCGCCGCCGCCAGCTGGGCGATGCCCGTCGCATCCAGCCCCTCGAGCAGGCCGAAGGCCACGACCACGGTCACGTTGACGAGGGCCAGGACCAGGCCCGCCCGGACGAAGGCGTTCAGCCGCTCGGCCTGGAGGATCACGACCAGCGACGCGAGGCCGCCGGCGGCCACGTACATGACAGGCCCCAGGTTGGCGGAGTTCACGAGGCCGGCCACGACCGCGAGGCCGATGGCCATGGCTCCACCCGCCGCGCCGCCCAGCAGGAGTCCGGTGAGCATGACCGCGGCCGAGGTGGGCACGAGATAGGCGGCGATGGACCGATCGCCGGTCATGCGCAGCACGATGGCGCTGGCGAACAGGATGAGCAGGAACAGGACCAGGCTGCGCGTCCGATGCCAGATGGCCGGCTGGAACCGCCACAGGAACCCGACCAGCAGGATCGAGAGGATGGCGGAGAGGAGTGCATAGCCCAGGACCGGGAGGAGGTCGCCCTCGGGCTCGGTGAGCCCCAGCTCGGTCAGTTTCTCGTAGTCGATGGTCGAGATGAGATCGCCCGCGCGCACGACCGCCTCGTTGCGCTGGACGGTGACTCGCACCGGGTCGACGGCGGCACGCGCCGCCTGGCGCGCCGCATCGGTCTCCTCGGCGCTGTAGGCCAGGTTGGCCGCGATGTGGGCCGCCGCCAGGTCCCCGGCCATCTCCCGCTCGTCGGGGGCGAGGTCGACGCTCACCGCTTCGCGAGCGGACTGGCGGGCCTCGGCCAGGGCGTCCTCGCGCAGCTCCCCGGCCTGGGCCTGGTCCAGCACCCGGCGGCCCTCGGTCGCCACCGCCGTCCAGCGGGGCGTGGCCAGCCCGGCCAGGATCGCGACCTGCGAGGGGCGGAGGGACGGCGCTGCGCCCATGAGCTCGCTCTGGACCTCGGCCGGCGAAAGCGTTCCGGCGTTGCGCTGGGTGAGCACCTCTTCGATCGCCGCCACCTCGCCGTCGAACGATGCGAGCTGCCGGGCGCGGATATCGGACTGGGGACCAATCTCGACGTACACCGGGTCCACCCTGGCCTCCGCCTCGGCCCGTGCCGACTCGGTCTCCGAGTTCGATACGAACGACACCGATTCGCCCGCCAGGATGTCCGCGGTGGCCACGTCCCCCACCTGCAGGGAGGTGGCGTTGGGGACCAGGTCGATGGCGAAAATCGCAAACAGGGTGACGCCGACCAGCGCAGTGACCGCCACCAGGCGGGCCACCGCCGCGCCGTTCATGGCCCGGTCGCGGGGCGCAAGGGTCCTCGTGATGAACATGTGGAGCGGGGATGCTACCCCGGAGAACCCTCGGATAACAGTCGGCGAACCAGGTCACTGACCAATTTCCCATCGGCGCGACCCTTGGTCTGTGGAACGAGCGCGCCCATGACCTTGCCCATGTCCGAGGGGCTGGAGGCGCCGGTGGCGGCAATCGCCGCACGAACCAGCTGCTCCACCTCGGCATCGGTCAGGGGCTCGGGCAGGAACTCGCGCAGGATGACGATCTCGGCTTCCTCGACGTCCGCGAGATCATCGCGTCCGCCGCCGCGGTACAGCTCGACACTCTCGCGCCGCTGCTTGACCTGGCGATCCAGGACCTCGACCACCTCCGCATCGGTCAGCTCGTGGCCGAGCTCGATCTGGCGGTTGTGCGCCGCGGCCATGACCAGGCGAAGCGTGCCGACCCGCCGTGCGTCGCGCGCCTTCATGGCGTCGCGCATGGCGGATTCGATATCGGTCTGGAGGCTCATGGCTGCATCGTGGTGAGCATGCAAACGGGATCGGTCTGATGGACCGATCCCGGAGGGCGTTTGGCTAGACGCGCGGGCCCCTGCGTTTCTTGGACTCCTTGCGCTTGCGCTTCACGCTGGGCTTCTCGTAGTGCTCGCGGCGACGGGCCTCGGCCAGGATGCCGGATTGCTGAATCTTCTTGTTGAACCGTCGCAGCGCGCTCTCGAACGACTCGTTCTCGCCCACGCGAACTTCCGCCAAACGTCTCGCCTCCTCTCGGCCGTGATTCGCGCCAGTTCGGTCGTGCCGCCTGGCGCGCAGGCCCGGGGAGTCTATCACCAGACCCCCCGTTTGGCCGATCGCAGGGACTGGGGTAGCCTTTCCGTTCGCCGCCCAGACAACTCTGGAGGAGACCCACCGTGAAATCCCGAAGCACGAGCGCGTTGCTCGTCGGGCTGGTCGTCGTCCTGGCGGCCTGCTCGAGTCCCAGTGAAAGCGCTGCGCCGAGCGCGAGCGCAGGCGCTCCTGCGAGCAGCGCTCCAACCGAGAATCCCGCCACCGGCAGCCCGGCTGCGTCCGACCTGTCGCTGACCATCCAGCAGACGACGAAGGGCGAGGCCCTGGCCGGCGCCGATGGCCTGACCCTGTACACCCGCACCGACGAGGTGGACGGCACGATTCACTGCGGCGAGGGCTGCGTGGACAGCTGGCCGCCCCTGACCGGGACCGTGGACGCCGGTGACGGAAATGCCGACATGCTCGGCACCATCACCCGCCCGGACGGCACCGAGCAGGTGACCTACAACGGCTACCCGCTGTACTACTTCACCGGTGACGCTGCCCCGGGAGACGCGACGGGCGACGGCCTGGGCGGCGTGTGGTTCATCGCCGCACCGAGCGGAGAGCACTAGGAACGGCCCGCGATGGGGGCCTGACGTCGGCGACCGCCGCGTCGCCACGCAGGCCCCTTCTGTTGGGCACTAGCCGGGCTGCGGCACCCGGAACTCGACGTGGGCGCAGGTTGGGCAGGCGCGTACCTCGAGCTTGATCATGTCCTCGCCCAGCTCCGCCCACTCCCCGAACAGAAGTTTCCAGCCGCCGCTCGTGCCACCCACTCGGAATTGCTCGACCCCCATCGACTGCAGCGTGCTGCCGCAGCGCAGGCATTCGTCGGGCCCTGCATGGCGGGGCGGTTCCGCATCAGGCATGGTCAATCCGATGATACCGACCGGGCGGCCGCCAGCCGGGGCCGGACCATCAGCGCCACCAGCACGCCACCGATGACGTAGCCGCTGCCCTGGACGACGAGCAGGAGCACGACCGGCAGCACCTCCCCCAGCACCCCGGCCAGGACGGCGCCGAGCAGTGAGCCGAGTCCCGCCAGCGCACCTATGGCACCCACCACGCGGCCGCGGTGTCGATCCTCGGTCTGCGTCTGCTGGAGCGTGGTGCTCCCCGCGCCCATGGCCGCACCCGGCACGCCCACGATCACCATCCCTACCAGGGCGGGCGCCAGGAACGGGTACACGATCGGATAGGTGAAGAGCACCAGATCGATCATTCCGAACGTCACCGCACCAGCGATGACGAGCGTCAGCGCGTTGACGTGGGAGCCGAATCGACCGATGACCACCGCCCCGGCCAGCCCGCCGATGGCCTGGGTCGACAGGAGCGCGCCGTACCCGGCCGCATCCGAATGCAGCGCGTTGGTGACCCATGGCACGAACAGGGTCGACGTCAGGCCCTCACCGATGCTCGTGATGCAGAAGAACACGAGGAGCGCCCGCAGGACGGGTTCGTTCCACACCAATCGCAGCCCCTCCCGCCACTCTCCGATGAGCCGGCTCCAGGCCGATACCGTCTCGGCCTCGACCGATGGGTGGGGCACGCGGGGCGGGCTCGCGTACCGGATGGCGGCAATGAGGGCGGTCGCGAGCAGGAATGACCCCGCATCCACGACGGCCACCAGGGTCAGGCCGCCGACGGCCACCACAACGCCGCCTATGAGCGGACCGATCAGCCGCGCGAGGTGTCGGTTCACCCCGCTCAACGCGTTTGCGGGGACGAGCTGCTCCTCGCCGCCCTCCAGCAGGTTGGGTAGGAGGGCCACCTCGGCGGGGGTGAAGAGCTGCGACAGCGTGCTCTCGGTAACCAGGACGAGGTACACGACCCACAGGCCCACGACCGGCACCGCGAGCAACGGGAGCAGGCTGGCCGCCATCAGCAGGTTGACCACGATCATCAGCCGCCGCCGATCCCATCGGTCCACGTACACCCCCGCCACCGATCCGAACGCGATGCGCGGGATGAGCAGGGCCAGGACCATGGCCCCCGTCGCGAGCGTGGAACCGGTCTGACGGTAGATCTCGTACGGCAGGCCCACGAAGAGGACCCAGTCGCCGATCATGGAGATCAGGCCGCCTGCCCACAGCAGCGCGAAGTTGCGTTGGCGGAGGACCTGGAGCATCGCCGCGGATTATCGCGGCGGGCGGGTCCTTATCGGTCCTCGTCCCTGATCCAGCGGATCTTCCGGCCAAAGAGCCCCGTTCGGCCCAGGTGGAAGTTCTGGTCCTCGGCGTGCTCCGGCAGGGCGTGGATCTCCTCGGAGATCAGTGCGACGTCGATGTGAGAAATGGTCAGGAGCGTGACCTGGCCAGCCGGCACGAAGACGTGGTGACCGGGTCGCTCGAGGAGGACGACGATGCCGTGGAAGATGTCCTCGGCTTCGTCATCGAGCATCTCGAAAAGGGTCCCCACCGTCTCGCCGTCCGCGCTCCGAATCGGCGTGTCCTGCCTGACGACCCGCCAGGCGATGGGCTGCTCGGGGTCAATCACGAGATCGGCACCTCTGCTTCCGTGACCGGGACCGCGTCGGCTGCGCTTGTGCCGGTCGACGGCGCGGTGCCGACGACGGACTCGAGTCGCTCGAGGAACGGGCGGGCGCCCAACCGAGTCAGGATGGCACGGCTCTGACCGATCGCCTCCTCGACCGCCGGGAGCGTCGGATCGAGAACGCTGGCCATGTCGAGTCCGAGCAGCGCCTGATCCCAGGGCAAATCCATGCGACGCCAGACGTCGCGCGCCTCCTTGAACTTCCTGATGGCCTCGTCCGGCGCGGCCTGCAGCGCGGCCATCCCGCCGCGAATCTCCAGCTCCAGGCCAACGGCCATGTCGCCGTGGCGCCCGGACGTTTGCAGGGCCTCGAGCGCGGATGACAACGCTGGTGCGTCGCCGCGCCATGCGGCGATCCGAGCCGTCCACAGGTAGTCATCGATGTCGCCTGCTAGCGTTCGGTTCCGCTCGAGTCGAGCGCTGGCTTCCGTGAGGCGGCCGCGTGCCAGCTCGTCCATGGCCTGCGCCCGTTCGAGCTCCTGGGTCACCTGCAGCTCGGAGTTCTCCGATGCCCGCAACTCGGTGAGCAGATCCTCGCGAGGCTCCCCTCGAAGGGCCCGAATCGTGACCACGACGACCACGGCGGCGAGCCGGTCGATCGCATCGAGGTCCTTGTCCAGCGTGTTTTCCGCCTCGGCCGCGGCCCAATCCCACTCGCCCGCGTGAAGACCGGCGTACACAGAGTTCAGAACAAGATTGAGCTCGAACCCGCGATGCCCCAATCGGCGCGCGAGCACGAGGCCTTTCCGTGCGTTGGCATACGCCTCGCGCTGGGACATCCACGCCAGGGCAAACGACTGGTTGACCAGCGCCCGGGTCGTAACCTTGGTGGCACCCAGGGCTTCGCCGAGGTCACCCCCTGACGTGATCAGGGCCAGGCCCTCCTGCGTGCGGCGGGCCATGATGAGAGCGGTGCCCTTGGTGATGAGGATGTCGGCCACGAGCGGGCCGAAATTGCCGATCTCGGCCGCGGGCAGGACGCGGTCTGTCGCCGAGATGGCCCGGTCGGCGTCCTGTTGGAGCATGTGGGCGCGGGCCAGCTGGCCGCCCGCCGCGACGAGCTCCGGACGATCAGCGTAATCGTCAACCCGGGCCAGGATCGGCTCGAGCAGCTGGATGGCCTCCGTGAATCGGGCGCCCTCGATCAGGTTGGTTGCCAGCGCCGTGACCGCGCGGTCCGCACCGTTCGCGTCGCCGGAGGACGTGGACATGTCCAGAGCGCGGCGCAGGAGGGGCTCTGAATCGGCATAGCGGCCCCCCGATGTCGCGGCCTCACCCGCGCGCAGCGACAGCTCCACCTCGTCAGCCGGGTCGACTGCCAGGGCCAACGCATCCCGGAGGAACTCGAACGCCTGATCAGGCGATCCCAGGCCCGCGGCCCGGTCCGCAGCGGCTCGAAGGGCCACGCGGGCCTGCGCCGCCAGGGCGGCCGTCTCGTCCGGGCCATCGGCATTGGCGTGGGCGGCGAGGTACTGGCCGGCGAGGGCGCCGGCCAGCTCATCGGTCTCCAGGCTCTCGAAAAAGCGAGCGGCCGCCAGGTGTCGTGTCTTGCGATCACGGCGGGCGAGGGTGTTGTAGACGACCTCGCGGATCAGGGACTGGACGAAGCCGTACTGGTTCCTTTCCGGAGAGCGGGGGTCTGTCTCGCGGCTCAGGAGCTCACGCCGGATGAGCGTTTCCAGCCGGGGCTCGAGGGTCTCCGCGTCGAGACCGCTCACCGCCCCAAGGCCAGCGACGGTGAATCGTTGACCGAGCACCGATGCGTCCTGGGCCAGGGTCCGAGCGTCCGGGTCGAGGGCGTCCAGGCGCGATGCAATCAGGGCCGTGAGGGTCTCGGGGACGGCGAGCGTGCTGAGGTCACCGCTCGGTCGGTAGACGCCTCCCTCTTCGACCAATCGACCGTCGGCGACGAGCATCCGGACGGTCTCCACGGCATACAGCGGGATGCCGTCGGCCCGTGCCGTGATCGCGCGCGAGGCAGCGTCGGGCAGACCCGGCACCAATCCGACGAGCAGCTCGCGCATCGCGGTCTCGGGCAGGGGCTCGAGGTAGACCGAGGTGAACTGCCGCTTCCCAGCGCCCCACGTCGGGCGCTTCTCGAGCAGCTCCGGGCGGGCGAGCGTCAGGATGAAGATCGGGTGCGATCGGCTCCACTCGAGCAGGTAGTCGATGAAGTCGAGCATCCCGCCGTCGGCCCAGTGAAGGTCTTCGAAGACGAGGGCCACCGGGACGTCCTCGGCCAGGCGTTCGAAGAAGGTTCGCCACGCGCTGAAGAGCTGCTCCGTGTCGGTTGTGCCGCCATCGAGCCCCAGCAGAGAGAGCATCGCGGGCTCGATCCAGCGCCGTTCCGCGTCATCGGGGATGTGCTCCGCGACCATGGCCGTGATCCGGGCCCGGGTCGTGGCCTCGTCATCGGTCTCGGCCAGGCCGG
The DNA here is from genome assembly GCA_963816215.1 of uncultured Chloroflexia bacterium. Taxonomy (GTDB): domain Bacteria; phylum Chloroflexota; class Limnocylindria; order QHBO01; family QHBO01; genus DASTEQ01. The sequence goes on from CAWFKB010000003.1 coordinate 89,260, forward strand.
CGCGCTGGCGGACCATCTCGCCCAGCGCCCAGAACGAGAGGCCCTCGCCGTAGGCGGGGCTGCGACCGTGGTGCAGCCAGAAGTCCTCGGCTTCGGCATCCACGTGGCTCAGGAATTCGCGGCCCAGCCGGCTCTTCCCGATCCCCGCCGGGCCCACGACCGACACCAGTCGCGCGCGCTTCTCGCGTCCGGTGGCGTGATACAGGTCCTTGAGGAGCGCCAGCTCCTCGGTCCGGCCCACGAACGGAGCCTCGGGACCCTCCGGACGCCAGCGCCCACGAATGCCGCCGGCCACGCGGACCGCCTGCCAGGCGGCTACCGGAGCGCTCTTGCCTTTGAGGACCTGCTCCCCGGCCGGCTCGAACAGGATCCCGGCGGCTGCGGCCCGCTGGGTCGCCTCTCCCACCAGGACCGTGCCGGGCGCCGCTGCGCCCTGGAGACGAGCGGCGGTGTTCACGAGATCCCCGGCCACCATGCCCTGGTCGGTGGCGCCCATGGTGACGGCGGCCTCACCGGTCAGGACCCCGGCCCGGGCCTCGATGCCCGGCCCGAGCGCCGGCACGGCCTGGACGAGGTCAAGCCCAGCCCGGACGGCGCGCTCCGCGTCGTCCTCGTGGGCAATGGGCACGCCCCACACCGCCATCACGGCGTCACCGATGAACTTCTCCACGGTCCCGCCGTAGCGCTCGATCACCTGGCGCGCGATCTCGAAGTACTGGCTCAGGGACTCACGGACCTCCTCGGCGTCGCGCTCCTCGGCGAACGGCGTGAACCCCACCAGGTCGGCAAACAGGACCGATACGAGCCGTCGCTCGGCCTCGTGGGCCGGCGCGCCGGGAGACGGGGAAGGGCTGACCACCGGACCGGCGCTGGTTCCGGCGGAGGCGAGCGCGGTCGCGCACTCGCTGCAGAACTTCGCACCCGGGGCATTGGCGGTCCCGCAGTTGGGACACGGACGAGCCAGGGGCGAGGCGCACTCGGTGCAGAACTTGGCGCCTGCGGGGTTTTCGGTGCGGCAGTTGGCGCAGGTGATCATCACGGGCTGCGAAGACTAGCGGAAGGTCTGCGAATCATCCGGGCGGCCACGCCATCGGACGGCCGCCGAGCAGATGCAGGTGGAGATGGAACACGGTCTGGCCCGATTCCGGTCCGACGTTGGTCACGATCCGGTAGCCACCGTCCAAGCCGCCGTCCCGGGCAACGCGGCGCAGGGCGCCGAACAGCGCGGACAGCAGCCGGGCGTCACCATCGGTATCGGTCAGGTCGTCCGCCGAATCCAGGTGCCGGCGCGGGATGGCCAGCACATGGGTGGGCGCGCGCGGGTTGATGTCGCGAAAGACGATGACATCATCGTCCTCGAGCAGACGGTCGGACGGGATCTCGTCGGCCACGATGCGACAGAACAAGCAGTCCTCGCGGTACGAGGGATCGCGGTCGGGCACGCGTGGAGCCTAGGCGAAATCACGGGTCCGCGACAAGACGATGACCGCCGCCGCGAGGGCGGCGGATTCGCTGCGCAGGATGCGCGGGCCAAGGCCGGCCACCCCTGCGCCAGCTTCTTCCGCGGCGGCCACCTCGGCCGGAGTGAATCCACCTTCGGGACCGATGACCAGCCGATCCGGAATCCGAGCCTCCGACAAGCGCTCGGGCGCGTCGCGTTCGAACAGGAGGACCGACGACGGACCGATGACCTCGGTCAGCGCCAACGGGCCCACGACCTCGGGGATGACGCCGCGCTCGGATTGTTCCGCCGCCTCACGGGCAACGGCGCGCAGGCGCGCGAGGCGGGTCGGGGAGATATCGCGGGCGACGCACCGCTCGGTCACCATGAGCTCAAAGCGAGCGACGCCAACCTCGGTCCCCTGGCGCACGACGGTCTCGAGGTGGTCACCCTTGAGCAGTGCCTGCGCCACGGCCAGCCGATGCCGTGGCTCCCCGGCGGATGGGCCGCGTTCGAGGACGACGAGCGCGTCGCCTTCAAGGCGGCAGCGGGTCTCATATCCGTCCCCCTCCAGCACCACGATCTCGGCCCCGTCCCGCAGGCGCAGGACCCGCGTCACCTGGTGCGCGATGGACTCGGGCAGCCCGAACCGCTCCCCGGTCACCGTCCCCAGGTCGACGAAGAACCGATGGGTGGTCATGCCGCGGCCACGCAGCGCAGGGTTACCCACTCCCCGGCCTCGATCCGATCAACCTCGCTGAAGCCCGCCGCAACCAGCGCCGACGTCACCTCGTCTAGCCGTGAATCGATGATTCCCGAGGCGATGAGCGTGCCGGCGAGCGCGGTATGGGTTGCCAGGCGGTGGGCCAGCTCGATGAGGACCGCGGCAACCAGGTTGGCGAGGACCAGCGGGAATCGCTCGGAGGCATCTTCGGTCAGGGAGCCGCGCGATACCTCGAATCGGTCGGCCACGCCGTTGCGCTCGGCATTCGCCCGGCTGGCCTCGATGGCGGCGGCATCGGCGTCGCAGCCCACCGCGCGCTCGGCCCCCAGGGCCAGCGCGGCGAGGCTCAGGATCCCCGACCCGCAGCCCACGTCCAGCACCGCGGCGGGCATCGGTTCCACTCGCTGGAGCATCTCGAGGCAACCCCGGGTCGTGGGATGAATCCCGGTCCCGAACGCCATCCCCGGGTCGAGGCGAATGACCACCCCGCCGTCATTGGGCGTCTCCAGCCAGGACGGCACGATCCGCAGCCGCCCGATGCGCTGCACCTCGTAGCCATCGCGCCAGGCCGTCGCCCAGTCGGCATCGTCCACGGTCGCCACCTGCAGCTCGGTCATCGGCCGCAGGTCGAACGCGCGAAGATGCCAGAGGGCCTGCTGGGTCCGCTCCACGGCCGCCGGGGCGTCGTCGTCATCGGGCACCCACGCCGTCACCCGGTACCCCGCCGCAGGATCGGCACGAAGAGCCTGCTCATCGGTCTGGTCCTCGACCAGGCGCAAAGGCTCGATCGCGCTGCCCCGGCCCAGGCGGCCGAGGATCTCGCTCACCGCCTCCACCGCCTCGACATCGGCCTCCACGCTGAGGGCGAGCCAGCGCATCGGTTCGATGGTGCCGGTCAGCTGAAGAGGTCGCGCAGGCGGTCGCCCAGGCTGGGTCCGCTCTTGGGCAGGACCGCCGGGCCGCTCACGTCGCCCAGCTCGCGCAGGAGCTCGCGCTCGCGCTTGGTGAGCTTGGCGGGAACCACCACCGTCGCAATGACGTGGAGGTCGCCTCGACCGGAACCGCGCAGGCGCGGCATGCCCCTACCGCGGAGCCGGATCTCCTGCCCGCTCTGGGTTCCGGCGGGGATCGCGATGTTCTCGCTGCCTTCGACCGTCCGAACCGATACCGAAGCCCCCAGCGCCGCCTGCGCGAACGTGACCGGCACCTCGATGTACAGCTCTGTTCCGCGCCGCACCAAATCGGCGTCCTCGCGCACGGAGACCAGCACGTACAGGTCGCCGGACGGCCCGCCGCGGGGACCGGCCTCGCCCTGGCCTTCGAGCGCGATCCGCTGCCCGCTCTCGATCCCGGCCGGGATGTTGACCTCGAGCCGCCGTTCCTCCCGGATCCGACCGTCGCCCTTGCAGGTGTGGCACGGGGTGGAGACGATCCGGCCCTCCCCGTTGCAGCGGGGGCAGGCCGTGATGTTGACCATCTGGCCCAGGATCGTCTGCGAGACGCGCCGCCGCTCGCCGGTGCCATTGCACTCGGGGCAGCGCTCAGGCTCGCTCCCCGGCTCCGCCCCGCTGCCATTGCAGGTGGAGCACTGGACGAGCGCCGGGAAGTGGATCTCGCGGCTCACGCCGCTCACTGCTTCGGCCAGGGTGATGGTCAGGTCGTAGCGCAGGTCCGCCCCCGCGACCGCCCGCTGCCGGCGGCGCCCGCCGGCCGGCGATCCGCCGAAGAACGCGTCGAAGATGTCGCCGAATGGGCCAAACCCGCCGCCGAACGGCTCCCCGCTCGCGCTGGTCCCGTCCACCCCCGCGTGGCCGAACATGTCGTACGCCGCGCGGCGCTGTCGGTCGGACAGGACGCGGTACGCCTCGTTCAGCTCCTTGAACCGCTCCTCGGCCCCGGTGCTGGTGTCCACGTCGGGGTGGTGCTTCTGCGCGGCACGGCGGAACGCGCGCTTGATGTCCTCTTCCGAGGCATCGCGATCCACGCCCAGGATCTCGTAGTAGTCGCGCTTGACCGCCATGGTCGGCGGATCATACCAATTGGCACTCTTCGACCGAGAGTGCCAACCAGATCAGCCCTCCCCCGGGTCCTCGGAGCCCATCCAGAAGGCTGCCTTCCGAGCACCGTACGCGGAGAACGCGGCGAACGTGACGACGAAGGCGGCCACGGCGGCGACGGCCGCGAGCTCGGTCGACATGCCGAATTGCGCGATCACCAGACCCACCATGACCGCCGCGACGACGCAATTGACGATGAGGATCATGACCGGGGTCGTCACGAACGCGTGCATCACGTTCCCGCGGCGGCTCGGCCTCTGGATGCCGGACCCACCGGGCGCACCGAACGTGCGCAGTACGCCAACGAGATCTTCCGTCCACCCGGTGATCAGGTACGGCTCGATCCCCGGGTCTATCTCCAGGTAAGCGCGTCGCAGCCGATTCATCCCCTTGACCCAGGTGAGGTCCTCCTCGTTGATCTCGTTCAGCCGGACGAACGTGGAGCTGCCCACGAAGAAGACCACCGGCAGAAGCAGCAGTGCGAAGGTCGTGAACCCACTGCCGAATGAGGTCGCCTGCGCAACCAGGGCCAACGCCACCACGGCACCGGTGAGCAGCGTCAGGAACATGCCAGCCCGAGCGAACGACTCGTTCCACGACAGGCTCCGGTTGCCAGCAGGCTCCAATGCTCGGTGGTCAGGAGTTGGACGCGAAGCGCGCGACGGGCAGCATCGAGGTCAGCCGGTTGTTCTGTGCCGGCGGTGACCTGCCCCGACGGGAGATGTTCAAAGCTCATGAGCGGAGTGTGCCGCTCCCGCGGCGTCTTCGTCTAGCATCGGAACGATGAGCTCGAACGCTGTGCAGCACCTCTCCGCGGATCATGCCCGGCGCTTCCTGGTCCGTCGCCAACTCCTCGATCCCCCGCGCTCCCTGCCGGCCAAGCCGGCATCGGTCCTGCGGGTCGTGGATCGGCTGGGCAGCCTCCAGTTCGATCCATTGGAAGTGCCCGGGGCACGCAACCACGACCTCGTCCTCCACGCACGGATCCCCCGTTATGAGCGAGCCTGGTGCGACCACTGGCTGTACGGCCCGCGGTCTCGGCGCCGCCTCATCGAGCTCTACAACAAGGCCCTGAACATCCTGCCCATCGAGGAGCTGCCGTGGTACCGGATCACCTGGACCCGGAACGGCGCCTACTACGTCCCCTTCCTCGAGGAGCACCGCGCGCTGGCCGACCGGATCCGCGAGCACATCCGCGAGGGCGGTCCCGTCTCCACCGCCGCGTTCCGCGACGTGAGCCACCGCATCCAGTGGTGGTGGGACACCGAATCGACCAGCACCACCGCTGCCCGCGCGGTCCTCGAGGCGCTGTTCGTGTCCGGCGAGATGGGCATCGCCTGGCGCGACGGGAGCCGCCGCTACTACGACCTGATGGAGCGGCTGGTGCCGCCGCGGCTGCTGAGCGCGGAGCCGGCGAGCGAGGCCGACGCGATGCGGCATCGGGTCCTGTCTCGGTATCGCGCGGTGGGCCTCGCCGGCTCGACCGGCAACGCCGAGCTCGTGTGGGGCGGCGCCGGCAAGGTGTCCGAGCGCAAGAAGATCACCGCCGCCCTCCTGGACGACGGGACGCTGGCCCCGGTCGAGGTCGAGGGCCTGCGCGGAACGCGACTTGCCCTGGCTGAGGAGATGGCCATCCTCCGTTCGGCGGCCAAACCATCAGGAGCGACACCGCAGGTCAGCTTCCTGGCGCCACTCGACCCGCTGATGTGGGACCGCCCGATGATCCGGGACCTGTTCGGGTTCGCGTACCTGTGGGAGGTCTACACGCCGGAGCACAAGCGCCGGCACGGCTACTACGTGCTTCCCATCCTGTTCGGCGATCGGTTCGCGGGTCGGTTCGAGCCGAAGTACGACCGTAAGGCGAGGAGCCTGCACGTCAACGGGGTGTGGTTCGAGGACGGCTTCAGACCGATGGATGAGCCGCATTTCGTTCCCGCCCTTTCGGACGCGCTGCGCGCGTATCGGTCCTTCGTGGGCGCGGACACGATCACCTGGCCCCGCACGCGCCTCGGGCGCGACCTGGCGAAGGCGACCGCGAGAAGCGGCTGACCCTCAGCTGAAGTCCACCACCACCGGGGCGTGGTCCGAGGGGATGCCCGGATAGGTGCTGGGCTTCCGCGCGTCGCGGTCCCGTTCCGCGGAGACGGCGCGACCGGCGAGCGAGGCGGTGGCCAGGACGTGGTCAATCCGCATCCCGAAGTTCTTGTGGAAGTGGCCCGCCCGGTAGTCCCACCACGTGAAGTAGCCCGACTCCGGATGGAACTGGCGCAGGACGTCGGTCAATCCCCAGTCCACGAGGTGCCCCACCCGCTCCCGTTCCGGCACCGAGACGTGAGTGGCGCCGTGGGCCGCGGCGGGGTCCCACACGTCGTTGTCGGTCGGCGCCACGTTGAAGTCGCCACACAGGGCCAGTGAGTCGGCGGGGTCATTGCGGTCGCGGACCCATGCGTACAGGTGATCGAGCCACTCCAGCTTGGCGTCGTAGAACTCGGAGCCCACCACGCGACCGTTCGGGACGTACACGCTGGCCACCCGCACGCCGCCGCACAGGGCGGTCAGGAAGCGGCCGCCCTCATCGGTCCAGTCCTCGGTCTCCGGCAGGCCGGCCACGACCTCGTCAATCCCCACCCGGGACGCGATCGCCACCCCATTCCAGGTGCCGCTCCCGTGGTGCGCAACCTCGTAGCCCAGCGCCGCGAAGTCGATGAGCGGCACGGCGTCATCGGCCAGCTTGGTCTCCTGCATGCACAGGATGTCGGGCTGGTTGCGCTCGGTCCAGGCCAGGACCCGCTCCAGCCGCGCCTTGAGGGAGTTGACGTTCCAGGTCGCCAGCCGCACGCGTGCCGTCCGCTGTCTCTAGAGCTCGGTCATGACGATGGCGCGCTTAGCGTCGTACTCCTCGGTCGTGATCAGCCCTTCGCCGCGCAGAGCCTCCAGTCGCCGTAGGCGGACCGCGGGATCCGCACTGTCGAGCACGGTCGGATCGGCGTCCTCCTGTGGCGTTTCGGCCTGGGCGACCTCGGCCCGTCGCCGCTGGAGCGCGCTGCCGATGAGGCCGGCCAACGCGGAGAAGGTCGCAATCCCCGCCAACATCATCACCATGCCGGCCGCCCGGCCGGCAAGGGTGACGGGAGTTATGTCGCCGTAGCCCACGGTCGTCGCGGTCACCAGCGCCCACCACGCGGCGTCAAACAGATTGGTCACGTTCGGGTTGTGCCCTGACTCCGCGATATAGAACATCAAGCTCGCCGTCACGAGGATCGAGAACCAGACGGTGAACAGCATCTTGATCGTGAGGTCGTCCGCGAGGTACCCGAGGACATCGACCGCACTGGCGAGTCCGCGGGTCGCCCGGATGAGGCGCAGCATCCGGAGCAACCGGAGCAGCCGGAATCCGCGGAGGAAAGGCAGCAGGGTGACCAGGTCGATCCAGTGGCCGCGGAAGTATCCGCGGTGGTCGTAGGTCGCCAGGAAGCGGATAGCGAACTCGAGGGCGAAGATCACGGTGATCGCGTCCGCCAGCGCGTTGAACAGCGGGCGCCGGGGCTCGGCGCCGAGCAGCAGCCAGACGACCACCAGGATGCCCATGAAGGTTTCCCAGGCGATGTCGTACGTGACGAAGAACTGGTTGATCGACGTTCGCAGCGCTCTCATGGCCGCATCCTACTGCGGGCTACACTGGCCACCCGGAGCATTTGAGGAGGGCACCGTGTTCAAGGGCTTCCGCGATTTCATCCTGCGCGGCAACGTCGTTGACCTGGCCGTGGCGGTGGTCATCGCCGGCGCCTTCGGCGCGGTCATCGCCTCCTTCGTGGGCGACATCCTGACCCCCCTGCTGGGCCTCATCGGTGTGCCGGACTTCAGCACCCTGAGCGTGACCGTGGGCTCGGCCGAGGTCCGATACGGGATCTTCCTGAACACGCTCATCACCTTCGTCCTGGTCGCCGCCGCGATCTACTTCGTCGTCGTCAAGCCCAAGCAGGCATTCGACGCTCGGATGGCAACGGAAGAAGAGGCGACCACCAAGTCGTGCCCCCACTGCGCGACCGAGATCCCCGTCGCCGCCACCCGCTGCCCAAACTGCACCAGCCAGCTCGGCTAGCTGCACGGTCGGGGGACTGACCGATGACCGATACGGGCGCCACGGCCTGGGGCACCCGTTCGATGACGGCGCCGCTGCGAGAGGTGCTCGTGCACCGCCCCGACCCCGCCTTCGGTGCCGCGTTCGACAACCCGGCTCACGGCTTCCGTCACCCGGTGGACCTCGAGCTCGCCCATGCCGAGCACGACGCCTACACCGACCTGCTCGCCGAGCTGGGGGTCCGCGTCCATCGGCTCGTCGTCCGGACCACCGACCCGGATCTCGTCTACACCTTCGATCCCGCCCTCATGACCGATGCCGGTGCGGTCCTCCTCCGCCCCGGCAAGACGAATCGCCAGGCCGAGCCGCGCATCGTACGCGACTGGCTGAAAGGGGCCGGCGTCCCGATCGCTGGCCGCATCGGGCCCCGCGCGACGATCGAGGGCGGCGACGTCCTGTGGCTCCGCCCGAACCTGGTCTGCGTGGGGATCTCACTCCGGACCAACGCGGAGGGCGCCCGCCAGCTGGCAGCCATCGTCGACGCGGAGGTCCGGGTCTTCGACCTGCCCTACTGGCGCGGCGACGACGAGCTGGTCCACCTCCTGTCGGTCATCTCCCCCATCACCGACAACCTGGCCGTCGTCTACCCCCCGCTCCTCCCCGTCGGCCTGTGGACCCTCCTCCGGGAATCGAAGATCAAGACCATCGCCGTCCCCGACGAGGAGTTCCCCACGCTCGGGTGCAACGTCCTCGTCGTCCGCCCCGGTGTCGTGATCATGGCCGAGGGCAACCCGGTCACCCGCGGCGCCCTCGAATCAGCCGGCTGCACGGTCCACACCTACCCCGCGACCGAGGTCGGCCTCAACGGCTCCGGTGGGCCAACGTGCATGGCCTTCCCCATCCGACGGGACTGACCGCGGTAGCCGGGCCAACGGGGCCGGTGCGTCCTTAACGGCGGGATGATCCAGAGCGGCCCATACTGCTTCCGATTGATCCGTTCGACCCCGCCTCGAGCGGGCGTCGCAGCCCGAGGTGTGGAATGGGATACAACCTCCGGAACCGGAACTACCTGAAGCTCCTGGATTTCAGCCCGCGCGAGATTCGCTACCTGCTCGACCTGGCCCGCGACCTGAAGCGGGCCAAGTACGGCGGCTACGAGCAGCAGCGGATGAAAGGCAAGAACATCGCCGTCATCTTCGAGAAGACCTCCACCCGGACGCGGGTCGCGTTCGAGGTCGCCGCCTACGACCAGGGCGCCCACGTCACGTACCTGGGCCCATCGGGCACCCAGATCGGCCACAAGGAGTCCATGAAGGACACGGCCCGGGTCCTGGGCCGGATATTCGACGGGATCGAGTACCGCGGCTTCGGCCAGGACATCGTGGAGGAGCTCGCGCAGTTCGCCGGCGTCCCCGTCTGGAACGGCCTCACCGACCAGTTCCACCCGACCCAGATCCTGGCCGACTTCCTCACCATGCAGGAGCACAGCGACAAGCCGCTCCACGACATCTCGTACTGCTATTTCGGTGACGCGCGGAACAACATGGGCGACTCGCTCATGGTGGGCGGCGCGAAGATGGGGATGGACGTCCGCCTGTGTGGGCCCAAGCACCTGTGGCCGGACCCCGAGCTGGTCAAGGAGTCGAAGGCGGTTGCGAAGGAGACCGGGGGGAAGGTCACCCTGACCGATGACCCGGCGGTGGGAGCCAAGGGCGTGGACTTCCTGTACACCGACGTCTGGGTCTCGATGGGTGAGGCGGAAACGGCCTGGGCGGAACGCATCAAGCTCCTCAAGCCGTACCAGGTCAACGCCGCGCTGGTGAAGAAGACCGGCAATCCCAAGGTCAAGTTCATGCACTGCCTGCCCGCGTTCCATGACCGGAACACCGAGATGGGCGAGGAGATCTTCGAGAAGTACGGTCTCGAAGGGCTGGAGGTCACGAACGACGTGTTCGAATCCGAGCGGTCGATCGTGTGGGACCAGGCCGAGAACCGGATGCACACCATCAAGGCCATCATGGTGGCCACCATCGGGAGCTGACCGATGCGGGTCGTCGTCGCGCTCGGCGGCAACGCGCTGATCCAGCGCGGGCAGCCCATGACCGCCGAGGTCCAGCGCGAGAACGTCCGGGCCGCGGCCGGGGCCCTGGCCCGCGTCGCGGCCGAGCATGAGCTTGTCATCTCGCACGGCAACGGACCGCAGGTGGGGCTGCTGGCCCTGGAGGGCGCGGCCTACACCGAGGTGGAGGCCTACCCGTTCGACATCCTGGGCGCGGAGACGCAGGGGATGATCGGGTATCTCATCGAGCAGGAGCTTGGCAACCGCCTGCCGTTCGAGAAGCCGCTGGCCACCATCCTGACCATGGTCGAAGTTGACCCCAACGACCCCGGCTTCGCGAACCCGACCAAGTTCGTGGGACCCATCTACTCCGAGGCCGATGCGAAGGCCCAGGCCGCCGAGAAGGGATGGGTCGTCAAGCCCGATGGCGACCACTGGCGCCGGGTCGTCCCGTCGCCGCGCCCGCAGCGGATCTTCGAGATTCGGCCCATGCGATGGCTGCTGGAGCACGGGACGGTGGTCATCTGCGCCGGTGGCGGGGGGATCCCGACGATGTACGCCCCGGGGGAGGATCGTCGGCTGATGGGCGTGGAGGCGGTCATCGACAAGGACCTGGCCAGCAGCCTGCTGGCGCAGGACCTCGAGGCCGACCTGTACATCATGGCAACCGACGTGGACGGGGTGTACGTCGACTGGGGGGCGCCCAACCAGCGTCGGCTGGACCACGTGTCAGCCGAGGAGCTGGGCGGCATGGAATTCGTGGCCGGATCCATGGGCCCCAAGGTGCAGGCCGCGGTCGAGTTCGCCACCGCCTCCGGGAAGCGGGCGGTCATCGGCTCACTGGATCAGATCGATGGATTGGTGGCCGGCACGGCCGGTACGAACGTCACGAGCAAGGAGACCCAGTCATGACCGCATTCGGCGTCCACTCGGAGGTCGGCAAGCTTCGGCAGGTGATCGTCCACCGGCCCGAGCTCAGCCTGAAGCGTCTGACCCCGGACAACCACGACGAGCTCCTGTTCGACGACGTCCTGTGGGTGGAGCGGGCGCAATGGGAGCACGACCAGTTCGTGGCGCGGATACGCGAGCGCGGGACAGAGGTCTTCTACGTCCAGGATCTCCTGACCGAGGCGCTGGCCGCCAGCGACGAGGCGCGAAAACGGCTCATCGAGCTCGTCGCCTCGGAGTACGTGGTGGGGGTAGGTCTCGCGGACGAGGTCAGCGCCCACCTGGCCGGCCTGGCGCCCGACGTCCTGGCCAAGCACCTGCTGGGCGGGATGACCGTTGCCGAGTCGGGGATGGACGTCGCGCGCCTCGGGGGGACGTCGCTCATCGCGTCGGCCATCGACGACGACCAGACGTTCATTCTGCCGCCGCTCCCGAACAGCCTGTTCACCCGCGACTCGTCGTGCTGGATCTACGGCGGCGTCTCGGTGAATCCGATGTACTGGCCGGCCCGGCGGCGCGAGGCGTTCAACATGGCCGCCATCTATCGCGCCCACCCGATGTTCGCGGATGCCGACTTCGAGTTCTGGTATCCGCCCATGGGCGACGACGACCGGTTCAAGACCGAGGACTTCGGCCTCGCGTCCCTTGAGGGCGGGGACGTCGAGATCATCGGCAACGGGGCGGTTGCCATTGGCATGTCGGAGCGGACGACGGGGCGGATGATCGAGCAGATCGCCCGGGCGCTCTTCGCGAAGGGCGCCGCGAATCGGGTCATTGCCGCGGTCATGAGCAAGGATCGCGCACACATGCACCTCGACACCGTCTTCACCCTGCTCGACCGGGACAAGGCCACCGCCTTTCCCAAGGTCGTCCAGGGGATTCGCTCGTTCAGCATCCGCCCCGGCTCGAAGGAAGGGACGCTGGACGTCCGACCCGACAAGGACTTCTTGTCGGCCGTGGCCGACGCGCTGGGAATTCCGAAGCTCCAGGTCGTCTCGACCGGGGGCGACGCCTACCAGCAGGAGCGCGAGCAGTGGGACGACGGCAACAACGTGGTCGCCCTGGAGCCCGGCGTGGTGGTCGCGTACGAGCGCAACACGTTCACGATCTCGAAGATGCGCGAGGCCGGGGTGGAGGTCGTCACGATCGAGGGATTCGAGCTCGGCAAGGGCCGCGGCGGCGGGCATTGCATGACCTGCCCCATCGTTCGCGACCCCATTTGAGGTGGACGGAGATGGAAACCAAGGACGTAACGAACGTGGTCGTCGCGATCCTGCTCGTGGCAGCCATCGTGGCCCTGCTGGCCCTTGCCCAGGGGACGCCGGATCATGCCCGTGACCGGGGCAACGCTCCGGCGGCGTCGGTCGCGGCCAGCAGCATGATCAGGGGCTAGGGGATACCAACACCGAGCAAAGGAGACCCGGTGACCGATACCGCCCATCCACAAGGGGTCCGCATCCCGCGCGAGCCGTCGTTCATCGACGCCCTGATCCCGGTTATCGCGCTCGTCGTTCTCATCCTGCTCACGATCACGATCTTCGGCACCGATGCTACGGGCGGGCCGCTGCAGGTCGCCCTCCTCGGGGCCGCCGTCGTCGCCGCCCTGGTGGCCTTCAAGAACGGCCATACCGCGGCCCGCGTCCGGGACGCGGCCATCGGTGGTATCTCCTCGGCCCTGAGCGCCGTCTTCATCCTGCTGGCCGTGGGCGCCCTCATCGGGGCGTGGAACATGGCCGGGACCATCCCGACCGTCGTCTACTACGGGGTTGGGCTGCTCAGCGAGGACTGGTTCTATCCGGCCACCGCCATCATCTGCGGCCTGGTCGGGCTGTCCATTGGCAGCTCGTGGACGACCGCGGCTACCCTGGGCGTCGCGTTCGTGGCCCTGGCACCCCTGGTCGGTGCGAACCCGGTGATCGCCGCCGGAGCCGTCATCTCCGGCGCGTACTTCGGGGACAAGATGACGCCGATCTCCGAAACGACGGTGCTCGTGCCATCCATGGTGGAGAACGTGACGACCAACGAGCACATCGGGGCCATGATCTGGACCTCCGGCCCGGCCGTGGTCCTCGCCATCATCGGGTTCACGATCATCGGCCTGGTGACGCCCGCCACCGGGACCGGATTTGATCCGGCCGATACCCAGGCGCTCCTGGCCGAGTCGTACCAGATCTCGCTCCTCAACCTCCTTCCGCTGGCCCTCCTCGTGCTCATGTCCGTCCGTCGGGCGCCGCCGTTCCTCGCGATCTTCCTCAGCGCGATCTTCGCCGCCGTCCTGGCGTGCTTCACCCAGACGGCGCTGGTCGAGGCATTCGTGGGCAGGCCCGACCAGGGACCAGTGCTCGTCGCGATCGAGGCGATCTACGCGGCCCTGGCCAATGGCTTCGTCCTGGACAGCGGAAACGCGACCATCGACGCGCTCTTCTCCCGGGGCGGGATGTCGTCGATGCTGTTCACCATCTGGCTGGTTCTCGGCGCGCTGTCATTCGCGGCCATCATGGAAGACGCCGGCTTCCTGGAGCGGCTCATCCGTCCGGTCCTGAAGGGCGCGAAGTCCACCGGGCGCCTGATCGCCTCGGTGGTGTTCACCTGCATCGGCCTGAACATCATCGCCGGCGACCAGTACGTGGCCATCGTCATGCCCAGCCGGATCTACCGCGCCGAGTTCGCGAAGCGCGGCATCGCCCCGCGGATGCTGTCGCGGGCGGTGGAGGACTCGGGGACGGTGACCTCGCCCCTCATCCCGTGGAACAGCTGCGGGGCGTACATGGCCGGCGTCCTGGGGGTGGCCACCGTGGCCTACCTGCCGTATTGCTTCTTCAACCTGCTCAGCCCGCTGATCTCGCTCATCTATGGCTTCACCGGCTTCCGGATCGAGCACGTCGATCCGACGACGCCCGCCGAGCCGGCGGCACCCACCGCGCCCAGTGACCCACTGCCCGAAGGAGGGGCCGCATGACCGCCGAGACCAACCCAGCCGGCGCGCCCACGTCCGCCGCGGTCCCGGAGCCGAAGAAGCGCGGCTTCGCGCTGCCAAGCGCGTACACCATCCTGTTCCTGCTCATCGTCCTGGTCGCGATCGGGACCTGGATCATCCCGGCCGGTCAATACCAGCTCGACGAGAACGGACAGCCCATCCCGGGCACCTACTCACAGGTCGACCAGAACCCGCAGCGGATCATCACCGACTCCCTGCTGGCGCCCATCAACGGCCTGTACGGGATCGAGGGAGAGGACGGCAGCATCAGCGTCTGGAACAGCGGCACGCTGTTCGGGGCGATTGACGTCGCCCTGTTCATCCTCGTCATCGGCGGCTTCCTGGGCATCACCATGAAGACCGGCGCCATCCAGGGAGGGATCGCGCGCATCGTGAAGCGGTTCCAGGGCCGCGAGCGACTGATGATCCCCATCCTCATGGTCGTGTTCGCCATCGGCGGCACCACGTTCGGCATGGCCGAGGAGTCACTCGCGTTCTACGTCCTGATCATCACGGTCATGGTCGCGGCCGGGTACGACGCCCTCGTCGGAGCGGCGCTCCTGCTGCTCGGCTGCGGGATCGGCGTCCTGGGCTCGACCATCAACCCGTTCGCCACCGGCATCGCGTCAGGCTTTGCGGGGACGAGCATCAACGAGGGCTTCGTCGGTCGGCTGGTGATCCTCGTCATCGGGACGGCCATCGGCATCTGGTTCGTGATGCGCTACGCCTCGAAGGTGAAGGCCGATCCCAGCGCCTCACTGGTGTACGCGCAGAAGGCCGACAACGACGCTCGCTTCCTGGCCGGCGGCTCCGCTGACGCGGCCGAGGCGGCCCTGACCGGGCGCCAGAAAATGGTTCTCGTCGTCTTCTTCCTGGCCTTCGCGGTGATGATCTATGGCGTCATCCCGTGGGAGGACCTGGGGATCGGCATCCCCACCCTGTGGTGGTGGTTCCCCGAGATGACGGCCTCGTTCCTGCTCTTCGCCATCCTGATCGGCCTGGTGGCGCGCATGCCGGAGGGCGATCTGACCGCGACCTTCGTGGATGGCGCGCGCGACCTCCTCGGCGTGGCGCTCATCATCGGCATCGCCCGCGGGATCACGGTCGTCATGAACAACGGGCTCATCACCGATACGGTCCTGAACTCGGCCGAGCAGGCGGTCGGCGGCCTGGGCGGTGCGGCGTTCATCAACCTGATGTACGGCTTGTTCCTGCCGCTCTCGTTCCTCATCCCGTCTTCGTCCGGACTGGCAACCGTGGCCATGCCGATCATGGCCCCGCTGGCCAGCTTCGCCGGCGTCCCGGAGTTCCTGGTGGTGACCGCCTACCAGACCGGCAACGGCCTGGTCAACCTGGTGACGCCCACCTCGGCCGTCGTCATGGGCGGCCTTGCCATTGCGCGGGTCGGCTACGGGACGTGGCTGAAGTTCGTCTGGCCGCTGCTCATCCTGCTGGCCATCCTGTCGATGGCCGTCCTGACCGTGGGCGTTCTGCTCGGGAGCCCCTAACCGGCCAGGAACGCCTCCAGGTCCAGGAACGCCCACCCGGGCCCGGGGGCCGTGGTCATCCGCCTCCTCGGCGACGGCCGATGAGAAACGCGATGGCGATTGTGCCCATGACCACGATGACCACGACCGCGTACGCGGCGGGGGGGATAGCGGGCGCCGCGGTCGCCGGCGAAGCGGCCACGGTACGCAGGGCCAAGCCCAGAACCAGGAAGAGGGACCGCACGTTCGAAGTATGCGGGGCTATCCCCGGACGGCGCGCTGGCGCTGGGGACGGAGTAACGCGAACGAATGGAGTTCTAAGGCACTTCCCGAGGTGCGAAAGGGCCGGGCGACCGGCCCCGAGCTGTAGCTTCAGCCAGCGAGGGGGCGGGCGCCCGGCCCTATCCCGGGTCGCTCAAGGATCGGTCCGTCAGACCTCCTTGTATTCCCCCTCGATGGTCTCGCCCTCGCCTTCGCCTTCCCCTTCGGCCTCGCCCTCCGGCGCGGCTCCGTTGGAGCCGGCCTCACCGGTGCCATCGGTGCTGCCGGGGCTGGCCGACGCATCGGCGTAGGCCTTGGAGCCCACCCGCTGGAGCGTCTCGGTCAGCTGCTGCTTGGTCGAGTCGATCGCCCCCGCATCGGTGCCGGCCAATGCCTCGCGGACCGCGGCCGCCTTGGCCTCGATCTCGGTCTTGTCCTCGTCGGACATCTTGCCCTCGAGGTCCTTGACCAGCCGCTCAGCCTGGAAGGTCAGCGCATCGGCCTCGTTGCGAGACTCCGCCTCGTGGCGTCGACTGCGGTCCTCTTCCGCGTGCTCGGCGGCATCGCGGACCATCTGGTCCACGTCCTCCTTGGCGAGCATCGATGACGCGGTGATGGTCACCTTCTGCTCCTTGGCGGTGGCCTTGTCCTTGGCCGCCACGTTCAGGATGCCGTTGGCGTCGATGTCGAACGTGACCTCGATCTGCGGCACGCCGCGCGGTGAGGCCGGGATGCCGTCCAGCCGGAAGGTGGCCAGCTTCTTGTTGTCGTTGGCCATCTCCCGCTCGCCCTGCAGGACGACGATGTCCACGCTCGGCTGGTTGTCCGAGGCGGTCGAGAAGATCTGGGTGTGGGAGGTGGGGATGGTCGTGTTGCGGTTGATCATCTTGGTCGCCACGCCGCCCAGGGTCTCGATGCCCAGCGACAGCGGGGTGACGTCCAGGAGCAGCACGTCCTTGACCTCGCCGCCCAGGACGCCGGCCTGGATGGCGGCGCCCACCGCGACCACCTCGTCGGGGTTCACGCCCTTGTGGGGCTCCTTACCGGCGAACATCTTCTTGACCGCGTCCACGACCGCGGGCATGCGGGTCTGGCCACCGACCAGGATGACCTCGTCGATCTCGGTTGGCTTGATGCCGGCATCGGTCAGGGCCTGGCGGACCGGGCCCTCGGTGCGGCTCACCAGGTCCGCCACCAGGTCCTCGAGCTTGGCCCGGGTCAGGGTCATGACGAGGTGCTTGGGACCTTCGGCATCGGCGCTGATGAAGGGCAGGTTGACCTCGGTCGAGGTTGTGGTGGACAGCTCGATCTTCGCCTTCTCAGCGGCCTCCTTGAGGCGCTGGAGGGCGATCCGGTCCTTGGACAGGTCGATCCCCTGGTCCTTCTTGAACTCGGCCGACAGCCACTCGATGATCCGCTGGTCGAAGTCGTCGCCACCCAGGTGGGTGTCGCCGTTCGTGGAGCGGACCTCGAACACGCCTTCCGAAAGCTCCAGGATGGAGATGTCGAACGTGCCGCCGCCCAGGTCGTAGACGGCGATCTTCTCTTCCTTGTCCTTGTCCAGGCCGTAGGCCAGGGCAGAGGCCGTGGGCTCGTTCACGATCCGCTTGACGTCCAGGCCGGCAATCCGGCCCGCGTCCTTGGTCGCCTGGCGCTGGGTGTCGTCGAAGTAGGCCGGCACGGTGATGACCGCCTCGGTCACCTTCTCGCCCAGGTACGCCTCGGCATCGGACTTCAGCTTCTGGAGGAT
Source organism: uncultured Chloroflexia bacterium (assembly GCA_963816215.1). Lineage (GTDB taxonomy): Bacteria > Chloroflexota > Limnocylindria > QHBO01 > QHBO01 > DASTEQ01. The sequence continues at coordinate 107,045 of CAWFKB010000003.1, forward strand.
CATCGCGCTGATCTCGGGCGGCGTGTAGCTCTTGCCATTGGCCAGGGTCACGGTCATCCCGTCGGACTTGGGGTCCTTCTCGACGGTGTACGGGACCAGGTCCTTGGATCGCTGGACCTCGGGGTCTTCCCAGCGACGGCCCATGAAGCGCTTGATGGAGAACACGGTGTTCTCCGGGTTGGTGATGGCCTGGCGCTTGGCCACCTGGCCCACCAGCCGCTCCCCGCTCTTGGCAAAGCCCACCACCGAGGGCGTGATGCGCGAACCCTCGGCGCTGGTGATGACGGTGGGCTCACCACCCTCCATGACGGCGACCACGCTGTTCGTGGTCCCCAGGTCGATACCGATGATCTTTCCCATTGGCTTGGCTACCTACTTTCCAGGGTTGTTGGCGACGCGCACCAGCGAGGGACGCAGCACCCGCTCATGGAGCAGGTAGCCGCGCTGGACCTCACCGATGACGGTGTTGTCGGGGTACTCGGTGGTGTCCTCGTGGACGACCGCCTCGTGCAGATTGGGGTCAAAGGGCTGACCGACGGCGGTGATGGGGGTGACGCCCTCGGCCTCGAGGACCGCCTGGAGCTTGCGCTCGACCAGGCGGATCCCGTCCAGCCAGCCCTCGTGGACGTCGGCCGGGACGCTTTCCAGGGCCCGGTCGAAGTCGTCGAGTGCGCCGAGGAGACGACCGATGAGGATGGCGTTGGCCATCAGGCTCATCGCCGCCCGCTCCTCATCGGTCCGACGCTTGAAGTTCGAGAAGTCGGCCGCGGTCCGCTGCCAGTTGCGCAGGTTGTCATCGGCCTGCTCGCGGGTCTTGGCGAGGGCGGCCTCCGCTTCGGTCAGCTGCGCGAGGAGCTCGCTGCGCGAGGGGGTCGTGATCTCCTCGGCCCGTTCCTCGGCGCGCGTCTTCTGGCGGGGATCGCCGTTCATCGGCTTGGTGGCCTTGTCAGTCATGGGTCCACCCGCTGTGGCTGTCCACCAGCTCGTTCAGCACGCTCGACACGAAGCGGACGGTGGGAATGGCCCGCGGATACGCCATCCGGGTGGGGCCCAGCACGCCGAGCAGGCCCAGGGCCCGGTCCGGCGTCCCGTACGGGGCGAAGATGAGCGAGACCTCGCGCATGGCGTCGTTGGGGTTCTCGCGACCGATGATCACGTGCACCCCGCCCCGTCGCGTGACCACGGGGAGCAGCTGCTCCAGGAATTCCGCGCGCTGGAGCATCTCGAGGACCGGGCGCAGGGCGTGGCCACCGGCGAACTCCGGCTGGTCCAGGACGTAGGCCAGGCCGTCGGTGTAGACCTCTTCGATGGACGTGCTGTCGGCCTCGTCCAGCAGCTCGGCCACCGACTGGGCCACGTGCGCGGCCAGCGGGGTGAGCTTGCGGGCGCGGCGGACCGTCTGGGGAGCGGTGAGCCCGCTGAGCTCCACGTTCAGCTCGGCCGCGGCCGCGTCGAGGTCCTCCTGGGTGGCGTCGCCGGTTGCCGCGCGGTTGAGGGCCGCGGGATCGAGATGGCGCTGGAGGACAGTGCCATCGGTCAGGACGACGACCGCCATCCGACCGTGGTCGGGCAGGTGCATCGGCGTAGGCCTTGGAGCCCACCCGCTGGAGCGTCTCGGTCAGCTGCTGCTTGGTCGAGTCGATCGCGCCGGCATCGGTCCCGGCCAATGCCTCGCGGACCGCGGCCGCCTTGGCCTCGATCTCGGTCTTGTCCTCGTCGGACATCTTGCCCTCGAGGTCCTTGACCAGCCGCTCGGCCTGGAAGGTCAGCGCGTCGGCCTCGTTGCGGGACTCCGCCTCGTGGCGACGGTTGCGGTCCTCTTCGGCGTGCTCGGCGGCGTCGCGGACCATCTGGTCCACGTCCTCCTTGGCGAGCATCGATGACGCGGTGATCGTCACCTTCTGCTCCTTGGCGGTGGCCTTGTCCTTGGCCGCCACGTTCAGGATGCCGTTGGCGTCGATGTCGAACGTGACCTCGATCTGCGGCACGCCGCGCGGTGACGCGGGGATGCCGTCCAGCCGGAAGGTGGCCAGCTTCTTGTTGTCGTTGGCCATCTCCCGCTCGCCCTGGAGGACGACGATGTCCACGCTCGGCTGGTTGTCCGAGGCGGTCGAGAAGATCTGGGTGTGCGAGGTGGGGATGGTCGTGTTGCGGTTGATCATCTTGGTCGCCACGCCGCCCAGGGTCTCGATGCCCAGCGACAGCGGGGTGACGTCCAGGAGCAGCACGTCCTTGACCTCGCCGCCCAGGACGCCGGCCTGGATGGCGGCGCCCACCGCGACGACCTCGTCGGGGTTGACGCCCTTGTGCGGCTCCTTGCCGGCGAACATCTTCTTGACCGCGTCGACGACCGCGGGCATGCGGGTCTGGCCACCGACCAGGATGACCTCGTCGATCTCGGTTGGCTTGATGCCGGCATCGGTCAGGGCCTGGCGGACCGGGCCCTCGGTGCGGCTCACGAGGTCCGCCACCAGGTCCTCGAGCTTGGCCCGGGTCAGGGTCATGACCAGGTGCTTGGGACCTTCGGCATCGGCGCTGATGAACGGCAGGTTGACCTCGGTCGAGGTGGTGGTGGACAGCTCGATCTTCGCCTTCTCGGCGGCCTCCTTGAGGCGCTGGAGGGCGATCCGGTCCTTGGACAGGTCGATCCCCTGGTCCTTCTTGAACTCGGCCGTCAGCCACTCGATGATCCGCTGGTCGAAGTCGTCGCCACCCAGGTGGGTGTCGCCGTTCGTGGAGCGGACCTCGAACACGCCTTCCGACAGCTCGAGGATGGAGATGTCGAACGTGCCGCCGCCCAGGTCGTAGACGGCGATCTTCTCTTCCTTGTCCTTGTCCAGGCCGTAGGCCAGGGCGGAGGCCGTGGGCTCGTTCACGATCCGCTTGACGTCCAGGCCGGCAATCCGGCCCGCGTCCTTGGTCGCCTGGCGCTGGGTGTCGTCGAAGTAGGCCGGCACGGTGATGACCGCCTCGGTCACCTTCTCGCCCAGGTACGCCTCGGCATCGGACTTCAGCTTCTGGAGGATCATCGCGCTGATCTCGGGCGGCGTGTAGCTCTTGCCATTGGCCAGGGTCACCGTCATCCCGTCGGACTTGGGGTCCTTCTCGACGGTGTACGGGACCATGTCCTTGGAGCGCTGGACCTCGGGGTCCTCCCAGCGACGGCCCATGAAGCGCTTGATGGAGAACACGGTGTTCTCCGGGTTGGTGATGGCCTGGCGCTTGGCCACCTGGCCCACCAGCCGCTCGCCGCTCTTCGCGAAGCCCACCACCGAGGGCGTGATGCGCGAGCCCTCGGCGCTGGTGATGACGGTGGGCTCACCGCCCTCCATGACGGCGACCACGCTGTTGGTGGTCCCCAGGTCGATACCGATGATCTTTCCCATTGGCTTGGCTACCTACTTTCCAGGGTTGTTGGCGACGCGCACCAGCGAGGGACGCAGCACCCGCTCATGGAGCAGGTAGCCGCGCTGGACCTCACCGATGACGGTGTTGTCGGGGTACTCGGTGGTGTCCTCGTGGACGACCGCCTCGTGCAGATTGGGATCAAAGGGCTGACCGACGGCGGTGATGGGGGTGACGCCCTCGGCCTCGAGGACCGCCTGGAGCTTGCGCTCGACCAGGCGGATCCCGTCCAGCCAGCCCTCGTGGACGTCGGCCGGGACGCTTTCCAGGGCCCGGTCGAAGTCGTCGAGTGCGCCGAGGAGACGACCGATGAGGATGGCGTTGGCCATCAGGCTCATCGCCGTCCGCTCCTCATCGGTCCGACGCTTGAAGTTCGAGAAGTCGGCGGCGGTCCGCTGCCAGTTGCGCAGGTTGTCATCGGCCTGCTCGCGGGTCTTGGCGAGGGCGGCCTCCGCTTCGGTCAGCTGCGCGAGGAGGTCGCTGCGCGAGGGGGTCGTGATCTCCTCGGCCCGTTCCTCGGCGCGCGTCTTCTGGCGGGGATCGCCGTTCATCGGCTTGGTGGCCTTGTCAGTCATGGGTCCATCCGCTGTGGCTGTCCACCAGCTCGTTCAGGACGCTCGACACGAAGCGGACGGTGGGAATGGCCCGCGGATAGGCCATCCGGGTGGGACCAAGCACGCCGAGCAGGCCCAGGGCCCGGTCCGGCGTCCCGTACGGGGCGAAGATGAGCGAGACCTCGCGCATGGCGTCGTTGGGGTTCTCGCGACCGATGATCACGTGCACCCCGCCCCGTCGCGTGACCACGGGGAGCAGCTGCTCCAGGAATTCCGCGCGCTGGAGCATCTCGAGGACCGGGCGCAGGGCGTGGCCACCGGCGAACTCGGGCTGGTCCAGGACGTAGGCCAGGCCGTCGGTGTAGACCTCTTCGATGGACGTGCTGTCGGCCTCGTCCAGCAGCTCGGCCACCGACTGGGCCACGTGCGCGGCCAGCGGGGTGAGCTTGCGGGCGCGGCGGACCGCCTGGGGAGCGGTGAGCCCGCTGAGCTCGACGTTCAGCTCGGCCGCGGCCGCGTCGAGGTCCTCCTGGGTGGCGTCGCCGGTTGCCGCGCGGTTGAGGGCCGCGGGATCGAGATGGCGCTGGAGGACAGTGCCATCGGTCAGGACGACGACCGCCATCCGACCGTGGTCGGGCAGGT
>CAWFKB010000004.1:0-83325 GCA_963816215.1 uncultured Chloroflexia bacterium
ACTGCCTCGCTTCGAGGAGGTGCGGGGCGGGATCACGGTCGTGAAGTCGATCTTCCTGCAACCCGCGATATTCGGCTGGTTCACCGTGTACGCGAGTCTGCTGCTGTACGCCCGCTTCTTCTTCCTCCGCGAGCGGTGGGCGCTGGCGGTGGCCCTGCTGCTCAACGTCGGGACCCTGCTCTCTGCCCGACGCCGTCCGCTGGTGGGCCTGGTCGCGGCACTCGTGACCGGCGTGGCCGCCTCCATCGGCCGAACGCGCTCGGGGTCGTTCTCCATGCGCCGCTATGCGCCGTTGGGCGCGGGTCTGGTCGTCCTGGCCGTGGTGGCCACGGTGGCGCTCTCCAACTTCTGGGTCGCGACCGCCGAGGAATACCTGTCGCCCGGGAACCTGGGCGAAATCCTGCAGCCGAACCCGGATGAAGACCTCATCGCCCCGTCACACCCGCGGATGGTCCTCTACGTGGCCTCGATCGCGATCGCGCGCGACGACTTCCCGTTTGGCGCCGGTCTGGGGCGCTTCGGGAGCTACATGAGCGAGGTCGACTACAGCCCGGTGTACTACGCCTACGGCCTGGCCAAGGTCTACGGCCTGCAGCCCGGCCACACCGTCGCGGTTAGCGACACCTACTGGCCGATGATCCTGGCCGAGCTGGGACCGATCGGGCTGGCGGGCGTGCTCGTGTTCTTCGCGGCAGTGGTCGTCAGCCTGTGGCGAATGGTCCGCCGATCGGCATCACCGGCGGCGAGTGCCGTCGCCCTGGGTGGTCTGCTGGTCCTGGTCGAAGCGCTGGTCGAGTCGATGGCGGCCCCAACCTTCGTGGCACCGCCCGTCGCGTTCTTCGCGCTGGGGGCCGCCGGCGTCGTCCTGGGGATGGATCGGACCGATGCCGCCACCGCGGACCCGGAGGCGCCTCAGGTGGACGCGATCGGCTGAGTTCGCTCCGAAGGGACGCCCTGCTTCGGACGCCACAGGGCTCTGAGGTTCCCGCGCCACGCCGGGACAGTGGCAACCGCCATGCCGAGTAGCAGCCAGAACGATCCCGACGTCGTGAATCGCATCAGCGGTGAAGCGGTCCCGGCCGACACGAGATAGCCCAGCAGGGTCGCCAGGAGCGCGATGACGATCCAGTCGCGACCGGATCGCCACCCGGCCATCAGCGTCCCGGCGGATCCAGCCACCCAGGCGAGAAACGCCGCGGTGCCCAGGGGGCCGACGCTGACCAGGAGGGCTAAGTACAGGTTTTCGCCCACGGCGGCCGACTCTCCGCCGCCAAAGGCCGCCCCCGGATGATCGGCCTGACCGAGGCCGAGTCCGAGGGGGTTCTGGAGGAATGTCGTGACGCCGCTGGCGATGGCGCCGCCATGCGCCACGGTGGACGAGTCCGATGCGCCGATCGCCCCGGACACGGCGAGGCTGAACGGGGGTACGACGACGAGGAACAGGGCAACCAGTGCCAGGCCCAACCCGGTCACGAGGAGGCGCCGGAAGGCCACGGCGCAGGCCAGGGCCACCACCGCCGCCGCGACCCAGCTCCCGCGGGAAATGGGCACGATCTCCGCCGCCAGGAACAGGCCAACCAGACCGACCCACATCGCGATCTCCCGGCGGCCCGCATCGCGGCCCCAGGCCGCATACGTACCAGCCAGCGAGATGGCGAACGGGAGGACGAAGTAGTGCCCGGTGCCCACCGGATGGGTGAACGGCCACGTCGCGCGGAGGGCCGCCTCGCCGTCCCCATATTGAGCGAGCACGCTGATGTTGATCAAGTTGACCGCCGCCGGGTAGCCCTGGACCTCGCGGATGAAACGCGGGAGGTCGATCACCGTCGTCCAGAAGGTGGGCGTGGCCAGGACGTAGATCAGGACGGTCAGGGCCGCGGCGACCGCGGACACCGCGAGAAATGCGCGAACTACCCATCCCAGGACCGCTCCCGACAGGATCAGGAGGCGGCCAAGGACGTACAGCTCAACGGGCAAGACGAAGATGCGCGCCGAGGCGATGACCGCCTTGAACGGCAGGTCGGATCCCAGCAGCCACGGCACCGTGGAGTACAGCGCGATCAGGACGAGGTACGCAACCGCCACCCAGTCGTACCAGCGGATTTCCACGCGCCGGAAGTTGCGGGCCAGGAGGACGATGACCGCAGCGGCCACCGCGACGTCCTTGAGGAGGAGAATCGCCTGCGCACCGGTTACGCCGATCCCGCCGTACTGGTACGCGACGAGCGCAACCGTCGTCTGGATGGGCAGCCACACCACGAACAGGGCCGCGAACACGGTGGCAAGGGTTGGGGTCGCTCGCGATGCAGCGACCTCCTGATCGGTCCTTGACGCCATTGGTCGTGCGCCGGCCGTTACCGGCGTGAGCCGCGTGCCCACGGTTCGATCATGCTCCATTCGTCGAGAATCTGACCAGCGCGTCCTCCCACACCGCCTGCAGGGACTCGGAGAGGCTGAACTGCGGACGCCATCCCGTCAAATCGGTCAGGGCGGTCGCGTCGCCGATGACGCTCGGCACGTCCACCGGCCGGAGGCGTACCGGGTCCACTCGCACGGCGGCCTCGACGCCGCTGATCTTGATCAGCGATTCCAGCAGATCGCGGAGGCGCGTGCCTCGGCCGCTGGCCACGTTGAGTGGGCGGCCCACGACGGCTCCCTGCACGAGGAGCCGATACGCGCGCACGACGTCCCGTACGTCGCTGAAGTCGCGGATGGCGGCCAGGTTGCCCACCGACACCTCCCGCTCCTGCAGGCCACCAACAATCCGGGCCAGCTGACGGGCGAAGCTGGGCACTACGAAGTCTGGCCGCTGGCCCGGGCCGATGTGGTTGAAGGGACGAACGATGACCACCGGTAGGCCGGCGCGGTGGTAGGCGAGGGCGACGGCCTCCTGGGCGAGCTTCGTGGCCCCGTACACGTTTGCCGGCAAGACCGCGTCCGACTCGGTGATTGGTCGCCCGTCCACCGCGGCATAGACCTCGGCAGAGCTGACCACCAGCACGGTCGGAGGGTCGACCAGCGAGGCACAGGCCTCCAGCAGGTTGGCAGTACCTCCGACGTTGACGTCGATCGCCCGGCGCACGTCGCCTGCGGCGTCCGGACCGAAGGCAACGGCCGCCAGGTGATACACCGCTCCTGGCTGAACGGCCCGGACCTCGGCCGCGACCGCCACGGCATCCCGCAGGTCGATGACGGTGGCATCCGGGGAGTCCCGGTGGCCATGGAGTTGATGGACCTCGTCTCCCTCGGCTTCGAGATGCCGAGTGAGCCACCGCCCGACGAAGCCGTCGGCGCCGGTGACAAGTGCCCTCACAGGCGCGGGTGTGCCATCGCGTGCTGGCCGCGCCCGTGCCGGATGTCCTCGGCGATCCGTTCCATGTCGGCGTCGACCATCATGGCGACCAGCTCCTCAAAGCCGACCGTCGGGCTCCAACCGAGCACACCTCGGGCTTTGCTGGCGTCCCCGATGAGCTGGTCCACCTCGGCAGGACGCGTCCGCGATGGATCGGTCCGGACGTGGTCCTCCCAGGCCAGCCCCACCCGTTCGAAGGCGAGCTGGCACAGCTCGCGAACTGAGTGGGTCTCGCCCGTGGCCACCACGAAGTCATCGGCCGTGGGCTGCTGGAGCATCAGGTGCATCGCCCGCACGTAGTCCCCCGCGAAGCCCCAGTCGCGCTGGGCATCGAGGTTTCCCAGGCGGAGCTCGGTGGCGAGCCCGTGCTTGATGCGGGCCACCCCATCGGTCACCCGCCGCGTGACGAACTCCAGTCCGCGCCGCGGCGACTCGTGGTTGAAGAGGATGCCGCACGCGGCGAACAGGTCATAGCTCTCGCGATAGTTCACCGTGATCCAGTGACCGTAGACCTTGGCCACCCCATACGGGGATCGCGGATGGAAACGAGTGAGTTCATGCTGTGGCGTCTCGCTCACCTTGCCGAACATCTCGCTCGAGCTGGCCTGGTAGAAGCGGACTGCCGGGTCCACCTGGCGGATTGCTTCCAAGAGGCGGGTTACGCCGATGGCCGTGAATTCACCGGTGAGGACCGGCTGGTTCCACGAGGTGGGCACGAACGACTGTGCGGCGAGGTTATAGACCTCATCCGGCCGGTTCGTCCGGATCGCTTCGGCGAGCGAATTCTGATCGAGGAGGTCCCCCTGGACGAGCTCAAGATCGTCGACCAGATGTGCGATCCTCTCGAGCGTAATCGTACTCGTACGCCGAGTCATCCCCACCACCCGATACCCCTGTTCGAGGAGGTACTCGGCGAGATATGAGCCGTCCTGGCCCGTGACTCCCGTAATCAGCGCGGTCTTCGACATCGGCCGGAGTATAGGGGGATGACGGCAGACCGAGGCACGACGCTCTTCGACCTTCGACCCACCCAGAACGAGCATCGTCACCGCGGGATCGGTCGATATGTGTCCGGCCTCGCCCGGGAAATGGCCCGCCTGGACCCCGAACTCGGATTCCTGGTGCACGGTGACCGACCTCAGCCCATCGCCGGTCTCGAGGCGCGCCAGTACACGAGTCATCGGCCCCATGCCCTGCGCTACCACCTCGGTTGGCTGGCCGATGAGGGTCTCCTGGCCCTGGCGTCCGCGCGGCACCGGTGGCAGCTCTTCCATGCGACCGATCCGGATGCCATCCCGGACCCGGGCCTGGTCCGGACCATCGCCACGGCGTACGACCTGACCCCACTCCACGACCCGCGGGTATGGGGTGGGCTGACCACCGATCAGCGATGGGGCTACCGACGCATGCTCGGCAAGCTCCGGCGGGCGGCCCGCGTGGTGGCCATCTCCCACGCCGTGCGGCAGGACCTCGTGGCGACGCTCGGGATCGACCCGAACGTGATCGATGTCGTCTACCCGGGGATCGACATCGACGCGTGGCAGCCACCCAACCGGACCGAGGCGGCGTCGAGCCGGGCCGGCGTGCTGTTCGTGGGCGCGCCCGGCGAGAACAAGAACGTGGACCTGCTCGTTCGGGCTCTTGGGTCCCTGCCCGAGCCACCACGGCTCACCGTGGCCGGGCCCTGGCCGGAGGATCACCGGCTACGGCTGGAAGCCGCATGCGCGCCCCTCGGGGTACCGATCAGCGTGCACCCATACGCACCTGACACCCAGCTCAGGGAGCTCTATTGGTCCGCGGCCGTGACCGCGGTCCCTTCCCAACACGAGGGATTTGGCCTGCCCGCGCTCGAGGCCATGGCCGCGGGCTGCCCGGTCGTGGTCTCGGACGCTCCGGCACTGGCCGAGGTGGTGGGCAAGGCCGGCGTCGTCGTGCCCCGCGACGATGAGCACGGCCTGGCGTCGGCCATCGCATCGGTTCTTGCCGACGCGGAAGCTCGCGGTCGGCTCGGCGAGCGCGGCCTGGAGCAGGCCCGCAGGTTCAGCTGGACCGCGTCCGCGCGGGTCCTTTCGGAGACCTACCGCCAGCTGCTCTAGGGCTTCGCCTTCCTGCGTCGCGCGAACCGGGTCCGCAGCGCCCACCACAGGATCCACGGATCGTCCACCAGGTAGCGTCGGGCGAGGCGTCGCGGTTCCTGCGCCAGCCGCCAAAGCCACTCGAAGCCCCACCGCGTCATCCACCGGGGTGCCTCGCGGAACTGGCCCGCCACGACGTCGAGGGCCGCCCCCACGCCGACCAGGACCGCGCCGCCGAACGCGCTTTCGTGCTCGGCCATCCAGAGCTCCTGTTTCGGCGCGCCGAGCGCCACGAAGATGACATCCGGATTGGCCGCCGCGATCGCGGTCATCGCCCGCTCGTCATCTGCTGAACCGATCACGAAAGGCGTGGGCGGGCCCGTGGCGGACACGATTTCGAGGTTCGGGTGCGCTCGCCTGAGCTCCGATGCCGCGCGGGCGGCGACGCCCGGTCCGGCTCCGAACAGCGCCAGGCGGAGCCCTCGTTGAGCGGCCGCCGTGGCGACCGCGGGTAGGAGGAGGCGCCCGGTCACCGTGGCCCGCAACGGCCGGCCCGCGATGCGCGACGCATAGATGATCCACATCCCGTCCGGCACGCGGAGGTGGGCGCGCAGGATCGCCGCCCGAAACGGCCGGTTGGTCCGGGCCTTCACGACGTAGTCCACGTTCGGGGTGCAGATGAAACCGCCCGCCCGCCGCGAGGCACGGTCCACGATCTCGGCCACGACCTCCCCGAATCCGACGTCGTGTATGGTCAAATCGCCGATCTGCACCGTCCGCCGCCCGGCCGAAGGAGACGTCACGTCAGCCTCGCTCCGCATCCTGCACGTCACCAAGCGATTCCATCCGTTCCAGGGCGGCGTGGAGCGGTACGTCGAGGATCTCGCCGTGGCGCAGGTGCAGCGAGGGCATCGGGTCCGGGTCCTGACCATGAACCGCGACCTGGTGGGGGACGATCCCCAGCGGCTCCCGCTCAGGCACGTCCACCGAGGGATCGAGGTACTGGCGGTCTCGGCCGTGGGAACGGCGCGCAAGCAATTCGCGACGGGGCATTACGGCGACATTCTGACCTCGCTCCGTGCCGCGGACGTCGTCCATCACCATGACCCCCGGTTTCTCCTGGAGCTGGCGACCGCGACCCGTCGCCTCTCGGCCCGGCCACTGATCCTGCACACCCACGGTCTCATCTGGCACACGGACCGGTACGCGCTCATCAAGGACGTGGTCGCTCGGTGGTATTACGGGCCGCTCTTCCGGAATCTGGTTGACGTGGTCATCGCGGACTCGGATGCCGATGCCACCCGCCTGGCGGAGGCGGCCAACGTGCGGGGCAGCAAGGTCCGCGTCCTTCGGAATGCCATTGACCTTTCCCGATTCTCGAAGATCGCGCGAGCTCCCCGGCGGGGCGTGGTGGTGTCCTTCGGGCGGCTGGATACCCACAAGGGTCTCGACCGGCTGTTGGCGGCGCTCCCGACCGTATCGGTTCCATGGCAGCTCCGGGTGGCCGGCACCGGGCCGGGGGAGCTGGTGTCCGAACTCCAGGCCCAGGCCACGGCATTGGGCGTAGATGCCCACGTCGAATGGCTCGGCCGGCTCTCCGACGCGGCATTGGACGACCTGTTGGGAGAAGCCAACCTGGCCGTGTTTCCCAGCCGATCCGAGGGCTTTGGCCTGGCCCTGCTGGAGGCGCTGGCGGCCGGAGTCCCGGTCCTGGCCAGCGACATTCCGTCCCACCGCGAGGTCCTGGGCCCGGTCCTTGGGCATCGGGTGGCGTCGTTCGACGACCCGGTGGCACTGGCGGCCGCCATTTCGGCGAACTTGTCGGAAACCGATACCGATGCCCTCGCCGAGGCCGAACGCGCGAGGGCCGACGTGTTCGGCCATGCCGAGCTGGTCGAGGCCATCGAGGCGATCTACGTGGACCTCGGGCTCCTTCCGGCGACCCAATCCTCGAGCACGTCCATCGCCTGACGCAGCGCGGCTACCGACTGTTCGGGGCCGAAGGATGCCGCGCGGTCCAGGCCCAGGTCGCCCCGTACGGTGCGGAGCGCGGCGTTCCCGACCAGCTCCCTGATCGCGGACGCCCAACCGTCCTCGTCAAGTGTCCCGACGTGCTGGGCCGCACCGCCGGACACCTCGACAAGAGCCGGTGCATGGGAGCAGATGCACGGGATGCCGCGCGCCATGGCTTCCAGGAGTGGCAACCCGAAGCCTTCGTACACCGATGGCAGGACTACCGCTGTCGCCTCCGCATAGAGTCGATCGCGTTCGGCATCGGTGACGTATCCGCGAACCTCGACCGCACCCTCCGAGGCGCCAGCGGCCAGCTCAGCTTCGAGCGCCTCCGCATGCCATCCCACCTTGCCCGCCGCCACGAGTCGGATGTCCATGCCGTCCTGCCGAAGGCGTTGGACTGCCCGCAGCGCGGTGGTCACGTTCTTTCTCGGCTCGAGGGTCCCGACGTGGAGCACGTACGGCGGATCAGCGGCCGCTGCCCTGTGGACGGACGGCGCCGGAAGGGCCGGTGGCACCACGGTGGAGACCGCGGTGACTCCGAATCGGGCCGCCAGGTCGTGGCTTGTGGTGGCAGTGCAGGTCACGGCCGGCCACCGTCGAACGGCGCGCGGGAGAAGCGTCCCTTCCGCGAGTCGCGTGCGGCGGGTGTGGTACGCGGGATACAGGAAGGTTGTCAGGTCCAGGACCACGGGCAAGGCCGTGGCCCCGGGCAGCTGGGCGATGACCAGGCTGGTCGAGACGTACATGGCTGGACGCGCGCGAAGGTCGCGCCAGACCCGAAGGTGCCATCTGGGACCGCGAACGGGCACCATGACGACCTCGATGCTCGCGTCGAGACCAGCTGGAAGCTCGCTTCGAACATAGGCACGCGTGCGGATGCCGGACCGGGCGCCGGCATTCGCCAGCCCGAGGAGATACCGCCCGACGCCCGTCGGGCTTCCCGCGGCCTGCCGCAGATCGAAGGCGAGTTGATTGTCCGAGGCGAATGACATCGAAAACCGCCGTTGGAACGGTATGGTGGCCGACGCATGTTACTGACGCGTGCCGGGGCCGAGATCGCAGGCCTCGTCCTCAATGCGTTCGTCGCCATCTGGCTGTCCCGCACGGTGGGCGCTGACGGCCTCGGCTATTGGGCAGTCACCCAGGTCCTGATCCGCTTCGGTGGTGCCTTCACCGGCGCCGGGTATCCGACGGTTGGCTCGCAGCGTGTGGCCCATCGCGAGGAGCGCCCTGCCCAGGCCTGGTCGATCGTGACCTCGGTGCGGCTCACCCTGGCGGTTATCGCGGTGGTCTTTGCCGAGATTGCGGTCATCGTCTCTCCGGTCGGAGATCCCACGATCCGGATCCTCATCGGCGCCACCGCGCCGGCCCTGCTGTTCCTCGCGGTCTCGTCCGAGTGGCTCTTGGTGGCCGTGGGCCAGATCTATGCCGTCTCGCTCTCCCGTGTGGCCGGTGCGTTCGCGGGAGCGGCTGCCGCCATCCTGTTCGTCCGCAGCCCCGACGATATTCTCGAGATGAGCATCGTGATCATGGCGCCCCTGGCAGTGGCCGCCGCCTTGACCCTGGCGATGACGTTCGTGCGTGTCATCCGGCTCACGTCGATCCGGCTGCCGTCGTGGTCGATGATCTCGGTCTATCGGGCCGATGCCTGGCACTACCTCCAGGCCGACCTGTCGATCCTGATCTACGCCAGCATCGACCGGATCTTTCTCTACATCGTCGCGACGCCAGCTGTGGTGGGGCTGTACGAGGCGGCCTACAAGCTCATCCAGCCGTTCAACAGCATCGCAGTGGTGGTGAACGACTCTCAGTTCGTCCGGCTGGCCAGCACCTTCGAGAACCCGGAGCGAGAGCGCCGCATCCTTCGGATCTTCAACGACCTCATGTTCGTGGCGACGGTGCCCGCCGGCTTCTTCTTCGTGCTCTTCGCTACGCCCATCGTCTTGACCATCTACGGACCGGCGTTCGCCGAGTCAGGGCAGTACCTGGCTCTCCTCGGGTGGGTCACGACGGTCACCTATCTCGCGGGGGCGGTGACCATCCCCTTCGTCGCCTGGAAACGTCCTCGGGATTACTCCGCGGCGCAGGTCACGGGGACCGTGGTCAACGTGATTGCCAACGTGATCCTCGTTCCGCTGTTCCTGGCCGTGGGTGCGGCCTTGGCGAATCTCACCGCGAAGGCGGGCGTCGCGATCGTCGGGTTCCGCGGCTACCGACGAGCCACCCAGTATCCGGTGCTCCGCGACTTCGGGGCATATCTCGCGTTCTCGACGGGGGCACTTATGGCCGGGCTGCTCAGCGAGGAGGTGCTCCAGTTGGCAACCTGGGTTTCCATTGGGGTTTTCGCGGCCACCTACGGGGCCCTCGTGTACTTCTTGCGATGGCACAGCCTGCGACCGTGGCGCCGAATCGATCCGCCCAAGGGCGAGTCGCCGGGATAGCCCAAACGTCACTGGGCGCTACAGAGGGAACCTTCGGGTGACTGTCCGTCCGGGCCGGCGGCATCTGACGCCGGAAGGCCACGAGCCGATGCTACGCTCCGGTGATGGAGCCCGCCGAGTTACTAGACCCTCTGCACATCCGTATCGTTCCGCGACTTATCAACCCGCCGTTCACGGCACCAATTGTCTTCCAGCGGCAGCGGCAGTCGTCGAACTGGATAGTCCACGCAATCCAGAGCGTCCGAGTCCGTAACTACAAGCTCGTTGTCGTGGAGCGGATCGTTGAGATCCCGTTTGTATTTCAGCACATCGGTGGTCCAGCTGGCTTGCATGTGCTCGATTTTGGCGGCACCGGGTCGCCACTCGCCCTCCACTTGGCGAGCCTCGGCCACGATGTGACCGTCTTCGACTTGAGACCGTACGGCTTCGACCATCCGAACCTTCACCAGTCGATCGGGGATTTCCTCTCCGCGGACGTCGCGGAGGAGTCATTCGACGTTGGGCTCGTGGTGTCTGCTGTCGAGCACGCGGGGATGGCCGCATATGGCGAGGTGGGATTCGGTGACGGCGATCACCTCGTGATGCGCAAAGTCCGCCAATCGCTCCGGGTCGGTGGGCGTCTGATTCTGACGGTCCCATTCGGGAGGGCCGGGGAAACCTCTTGGTATCGCGTTTACGACCGCCAGAGGTTGGCTGGTCTCCTCGATGGTTTCGATGTCGAAGTGGCCGAATTCTACGAGGGAGTCGGGCGCACGGCCTGGATTCCCTCTAGCGCAGAACGGTTGGAAACCATCGACTCCGTCGACTGTGGCTTCGCTCAAGGAGTCGCGTGCGTCGTCGGGGTACGGAAGTGAGGGGCTGACCGCGTCCCCCACGGCCGGCAAATGCTGGCTGAGGTCGAGTTAGTCTGCCTCGGGGCCGCGAGTGCCGAGGACCAACATTTCTCGGCCGAAATTCCATGGAGTTACGCGTGTCAGTAGGCGGCGCGCCCGGAAAGCAGCCCAACCCTTTCGACTTCGTGTTGGCGCGGCATCGTCCACCGTGATTCGATCCACCATGAAGCCGGATGCGACCAGGAGTCGCTTGATTGAATCCTGATTGAAATGCTGGATGTGCGATTCGATGCCCGGACGGAGCGGTTGATACCGAATGGAAGGCGGACGACGGAATAGACGTCGGGCCACGTTCGTAGTAGCGGTCAACGACCACGCAAGATTTCCGTCGTTCGGCATGGCCAGGACTATCCGGCCTTCGTCGGCCAGCATGCCGCGACAGAACCGCAACGTTGCTGGCGGATCGGGAATGTGCTCAATGACATGCCACAGTGAGATCACGTCGTAGGGTCCGGGTGGCGCAGCCTCCTCGAGGAAGCCGTGGCGAATGGTTAGTCCGTATTGCTCTTTCGCGTGCGCGATCCCGGTTGTCGAAATCTCTATCCCCTCGACCGCCCATCCATGGTCGCGTGCCATTGCGAGGAAGGTCCCCATCCCGGCACCAATGTCCAAGAGGCGGCCAGGACGGGTATCGCCGAGGGCGCGATCGAAGCGACGTTGCCATAGGGCTTCCCGGGCGTCGACAATTTGCAGCCAGTCGTCATACGCGTCGGGGCGAGAGTACCCACGGGCGATCTCGGCCTGTGTGGGACGCGGATCGACATATCGGTGCCCACAGCCTTGACAGCGAACGACAGCCGCATCGCTGTCAACGGATTCTTGTTGATGTGACCCGCATAGAGGACAGGCGACTACCTGCTCAAATGCCTCGTAGTCGGACGCGGTCACCCCGCCATCGTCTCATTCCGGGAGGTACCGGCGGGTGTTCGGCTGGCTCCGCTCGTGGCGCATGCGTCGTCCAGCCTAGGGTCCGCTACACTCCCGGCTCGGGCATCTGAGTACGGCCTCGGATCTCCAAATTGTTTCCGCACAGAGGGCGCCTGTTGGACATTCGGGCCCAACTCATAGGGTATCCCCGGATCGGCCACCATCGCGAGCTGAAGTGGCTGCTGGAAGGTGCCTGGTCCGGGAAGATCCAGGCCGCCGAGCGTGATCGGCGCATCGCCGAGCGGCGAAAGGCGCACCTCGACGAGCAGCGCGGCCTGATCGGCTCCGCCACCGACGATTTCTTCCTGTACGACGAGGTCCTCGAGACCGCCCTCATGCTTGGCATCGTGCCCGAGCGGCTGGCGACGACCCTGTCCGAGGATCCATTCGCCGCCCTGACCGCGCTGGCCCGGGGTACGCCCGACCACGAGGCGTGGGAGATGACGAAGTGGTTCGACACGAACTATCACTTCGTGGTCCCCGAGCTGTCCGGTGCCATCCGCCCCTTCGCGCCCCTCCCCTGGCGCGAGCCGACGAATGAGCCGGACGTCACCTGGGCGGTGCTCGGCCCGTACAGCCTCGTCCAGCTCAGCCGCCTGGGATCCGGCAACGGATCGGCTACGGCCGCCGCCCGCGAGGCCGGCCGTTCGCTGTGGGCCTGGATTCGGGAATGGGCGAGTGCCAACCCAGGGTTCCGTCTCCAGGTCAATGAGCCGTGCGTGGGCCTGGCCCTGACCGCAGAGGATCGCGCCCTGCTGGACGTCGCCTATGCCGACGCCGCGGACCTGGGCCTCGCCTCGGCCCCCATCGTGAGCGTGCAGTTTGGCCATCCGTCCGCTGGGACCATGGAGCGCCTGGGAAGCGCCGGCTTCGCGGTGCAGGTCGGACTGGACCAGGTGGCGTCGCTGGTTGGCACCCCTGCGTGGGACACCCAGCCGGAGCACGTCCTCGGCGTGATGGACGGGCGCAGCGTGTGGCCCGACGACTTCGGCGCGGTCCGCGACCTCCTCGCCAGCCTGCCCCAGGACGGTCGTCCCATCCGCCTGGTCCCGACCAAGAGCCTCATGTTCCTGCCATACACGACCGAGGGCGAGGACGACCTGCCCGCAGGATTCCAGTTCGCCCGTGAGAAGACGGCGGCGCTGGCCTCATGGCCCGCCGCCCTGGCCAGCGGCTCCGCCCCATCGGTGCCGCACCCACCCGCCACGGAGTGGCCCGAGGTCGGCCAGCTGCAGACCCGGTCCTCCCGTCCCGAGCGTATCGCCGCGCAGGCGGACCTGGACCTTCCGTCCTTCCCGACCACGACCACAGGCTCTCTTCCCCAGACCTCCGAGGTCCGCCAGCTCCGGGCCCGCCTGGGCAAAGGCGAGCTGGACCGCGCCGGATATGACGCCGCGGTGGGCACCCTGATCACCGAGGCGATCTCCTGGCAGGAGCGGATGGGCCTCGACGTCCTCGTTCACGGCGAGTTCGAACGGACCGACATGGTCGAGTACTTCGCCGAGCAGATGAACGGCTACCTGACCACCAGCGCCGGATGGGTCCTCAGCTACGGGAGCCGATGCACCCGGCCGCCCATCCTGGCCGCGCCGCCGAGCATCGATGCACCGATGACCGTGGACGAGTGGCGCCTGGCCCAGTCCGCGACCACCAAGCCGGTGAAGGGCATGCTGACCGGGCCGGTCACGATCGTGAACTGGAGCTTCCGTCCCCCGGGCATCCCGGATGACCGCCTGTTCTGGGCCGTGGCCCAGCCCATCGCCCAGGAGGTGGGATACCTGGTCGACGCCGGGGCGCGGATCATCCAGGTGGACGAGCCCGCGGTCCGCGAGCGCTGGCCCCTCCCCACCGAGGATGCCGCCGAGCGCCGCGCGATCTATGCCCGCGGCGTCCGTGCCGCCCTGAACCACGTGTTCAACCAGCCGGCATCGGTCCAGATGCACACCCACATGTGCTACGGCGACTTCGGGGACATCGTCCCGCTGTGGAGCGATGCCGGGGTGGACGTGGCATCGATCGAGTTCAGCCGCTCGAAGGACGACAGCTACATCCGGCAGTTCTACGAGCTGTTCGGGGACGGCCACCTCCAGATCGGTCCTGGCGTCTTCGACGTCCACTCGCCCCATTCGCCGGGCCAGGCGGTGATGGATGAGCGGCTCACCCACTTCGAGACGTTCATGGACGATGGCGACCTGTGGGTGAACCCCGACTGCGGACTGAAGACCCGTGCCTGGGACGAGATCGAGCACCAGCTGAGTGACATGGTGGCGGCCGCGCGCCGCCGCCGCGACGCTGCCCGGGTCTGATTCGGTGCTCTCGGCTCCAGGCGGCTGGGTCGAGATGGTGGAGGTCAACCCTCCCCTCCTGCCGGACATGACCCACATGGCCCTTCACGGCCGCTGGAACCGGGTCCTCATCACGGACAACCCGTTCAAGCAGGTCCGCGTGTCGCCGTACGCGTTCGCGGCCCGGATCACCCACGACGTGCCCGACGTCATCCCCACCGTCGTCTGTTCCACCCGCGACCGGAACATCCTGGCCATCGAGTCCGAGGTGCGTGGCGCCATCGGCAACGGGGTCAACTCGTTCTTGGTGGTCCAGGGCGACATGCTCCCTGAGGTCGAGCACTGGAGCAACAGCTACGAGATCGTCGAGTACCTGCGCGAACTGGAGCGATCCCTGCCCACAGTCCAGTTCGAGGTCGGCATGAGCAGCCGATCGCGGCGATGGATGATCCGGCGCCGGGTCGAGACCGGCGCCCAGTTCCTCACCGTGGGGCCGGTCATGGACCCCGAGGCCGTCCGCCCCCTGCTGGAGCGCCTCGACCTGCGTGACGGCGATCCGCCGGTATACCTCGAGATCACACCTCCCTTCTCGGACCGCTGGGTCCGCCGCTTGGTTTCGGTTGGCGCCGTCCCCCTGGGCGATGCCCTGCACGAGCGGTTGGCGCCGCTGAATGCCGAGGAGCGCCGCGCCGAGGCGTGGCGAGTGGCCCGGGCCGCGGCGAACGAGGCACAGGCGCTTGGCTTCGCCGGAATCGTGCTCATGGGCCTCCGCTTCGAAACGGTCGTTGGTGAGGCTTACGACGCATGGCACGCCACATAGGCGCTCCTGACCGTGGGCGGGATCCTCGTGTACCTGGCTTTCGTCGCGCCGGGATCCCTCCTGGCCTGAGTGCGCCGGGGCCGGCGAGTTGATCATGGTCCTTCCGTGGCGGACGTGAATCCGAGGCGCCTTGGACGGTACTGGCCGATCCTGCTCGCGCTCGGTTACGTCACCCTCCTTGCCGTTCAGGTCTACATCGGTCAGCCAACGCGGGTGGGAGACGGCGACGAGTACATGGCCATGTCGCTCCGAATGGCCGAGGGGAAGGCGCCCGCCCCCTTGGTTTCGGAGCTGGACGATCTGTACGCGCAATTGGGTGCGCTTTCCGGCGGCTGGGGCATCCCCGGCGAGTTCGATCGGCCGGGCCTCGTGAGCGATCGTGACACCCAGGAGTTCCCGCACTTCTGGGTGTACTCGCTGCTCGCAACGCCATTCGTGTGGATCGCGAACGCCGTCGGAATCCATCCCAACTATGGGTTCGCGGCCCTGAATGTCATCCTGCTGTCGGTCAGTGCGACCGTTCTCCTGCGTCGGACATCGCCAGCGGTCGCGCTGCTGCTCATGGCGTCGCCCATCGTCTGGTGGGTCGACAAGGCGCACACCGAGGCGTTCACGTTCGCCCTGCTCGCCCTTGCCTTCGTGGCCCTCATCGAATGGCCCGGGATTGCGATCGTTCTCATTGGGCTCGCGGCGACCCAGAATCCACCCATCGCCTTGCTGATCCCGGTGGTCATGGGCCTGACGTTCGTCCAGCAGCGAGACCTACTTCGGACCCGATCGTTCTGGATCGCTGTCTTCGCAGGCGGGTTCATGGCCCTCCTGTACCCCGTCTACTACCTCGTGCGCCTGGGCGTGTGGACCCCGCAGCTCATCGTGGGAGTCGTGCCGGGAATCCCCAGCCTCGAGAGTTTCACCTCCCCGGTCCTCGATCTGAACCTGGGACTTGCGGTCAACTACCCGGCATTCCTGCCGGCAATCGCCGTCGCGGCTGCGGCGATCGTGTGGAGTACGCGCCGCAGCGCCGGGCAGCGCGTGGAGGTTGGCCCACTTGCCGTCTCGGCGATCGGAGCAGCCGTCCTGCTGTTCAGCTTCACCCAGACGACGAACGTCAACAGCGGTGGCACCCCTGGAATAACGCGCTATGCGCTGTGGCTCATTCCGCTCCTGATTCCGCTCCTCACGCTCGGCCTCAAGGCATGGCCCGGTTTCCGCACCGCGCTATGGCCGATCGTCGTCGGATCCCTGGTTGCGACGGCGGCGGTGTACGGAGCTTCCAAGCCGGAGTTCTTCTGGGAGCCCACGCCAGCCGCTGCCTTCGCCTGGAGCGCGGCCCCCGGGATCGAGAACCCTCTTGTCGAGGTGTTCTGGGAGCGAACCGCGCATGCCGACCGGGTACCCGAGGAATACGCCTCGATCGGGACTCCGGACTGCCGGAAGGTGCTGGTCCTGGACGGCCTGTGGCCTACGGCATGCGGCAGTGGGCCCGCGCTGCCCGCGTCATGCCTGGCGGCCGGCGACGCTTGCTACGCCAACGCGGAAGACACATCGTTCCAATTCGTGGCTGCGCGCCGACGATGATTCCCGCCTTGGGGAGCGCTGTGGACAACTGGCCGACGGACCTCAAAGGTCGTGGAAAACAGGGCTTGCGCACCGTTGCGGTCCTCCGCCATTCTGTGGTCGTCCCGAAGGGGCAGCTGGCCGGACCCGAGATGACATCAACGGTCGCCGCGGTTCCTTCGGGACAATTCGTTGCCCGCGCCCGGGATTGGATCCTGCTCGTCGCCGTGCTCGTGGTGGCAACGCTGGTCCGCCTGGCTGCCCTCCGGCCGGACGTGTTGCATAGCGACGAAGCGCTCTTTGCCTCCTTCGGTTTGCGCGTTGCGGACCACTTCGACCTTCTCTTGCTCCATGGCGGCTTTCCGCTTGATCGGCCACCGTTGTTCTTCTGGATCGTCGGAGCGACGATCGGGGGCCTCGGCGATACCCCGATCACCATCCGGGTCCCCAACTTGGTCTTCTCCGCGGTCACGGTCGTCGCGGTCTATGTCCTCGTGTCGTCAACTGGGCGGGGGACGAGCAGGCGGTTTGATCGCCGCCATCGCGATGGCCCTGTCTCCATATGCCATCGCTTTTGGCCCGAGCGTGTTCGAAGAGCCCGGTGCCGTCGCCCTGGGGACCGTCGCGCTCGTTCTCGCGGTGGCCAATCGTCCGATCCCAGCCGGCCTTGTCCTGGGCGCCGCGGTGTTCATCAAACTCACGGCCGCCGTCTACTTCCCCCTCGCCCTCGTCCTGCTCGTGCTGATCCCCAGCGATCGCGCTCAAAGAGGTCTGCGGTTCAGCCTCGGTTTCGCCGCTCCGGTTGTCCTGCTCTTCGCGTTGATGCTGATCCGGACGCTAGTGTTTGACGCGGGGTTCTTTCTCTCGCTTCAGTACCAGCACATCGGCGGCACCGGGCTGGTACCTCCCGCGGAGTGGCCCGATCGGGCAAAGCAGTGGCTCTTCTGGATTGGGTTCTTCTTCGTCGGCCCGATCGTGTTGTTCTGGGCCATCGGTCTCGCTCTCAGTGTGTTCGCCAGTGTTTCTCGCAGAACCTGGGAACCCCTGGCGTTGATCGCGTTCACGGTCGGCTACTTCATCCTGATCGTGATCTTTCGGTCTCCTGTCTACGACCGATACGCGTTCTACCTGCTCCCACCGGCCATCGCGGCGGCTGCGATCGGTTGGGGGTGGGGAATTCAGAGGCTCGTGGAGCGTCGTGGATGGAGGCTCGCGCCCGTCGCGGCTGTGTTGATCACCCTCGTCTTGCTGTGGCCTACTGCATCGACCGCATTCCGAGGCGGGTACCCGGTCGCCGGAATCGGTCAGCGAACCTACGACGGATATCAGCAGATCTGCGCTTGGGTCAGGGCGCACGGGAGCTCGAGCGACATCGTCTGGAATCAGAGTCTGAACTGGCACTTCGCGTATTGCCTCGCCGATGCACCAATTCGTTCCTACTGGTATCCGGATGCCGCGGCCATTGCGACACGTGGTGCGGGGCGCTTCCTGGCGTTGACCGAGCTCGACGAGCGTGAGGTCGTCGAGCAGCTCAGGCAACAGGGCTGGTGCGTAACCCTGGCGCAAGAGTTCTTCGCCTCGGACGGGTTGGCCAACATGTGGACGTATGACCTGAGCCCGCCCGGGGCAGGGTCGGACTGCCCGACCTAGCGCCGCTCCTCCAGCCGGGCCACGATCGCCTCCACCAGCGCCGGCCCGCCCTCGGAATCCAGGATGGCCTGGCCGTGCGCCTCGCCGGGCGCGAGGAACAGGGCGTTCCACTCCCCGGCGGCGTCGTTGGTCATGCGCTCGGCCGCCGCCGCCGCCGCCACGTCTCCTTCGGCCGCGGTGAAGAGCTTCGGGGGCTCGCCCAGGTCCGCCAGGTCGAGATCGGACAGGGCGCCCGAGATCGTGATCACCTGGTCGATGGCTCCGTCCGCGTTGGCGTACACGACGACGAGCCCTGGGCCGCGCTCGCCCGATCCCACAAAGGCCACCCGCTCCGCGCCGCTGCCGGTGAGCCACTCCGCCGCCGCAACCAAGCGGTCCCCGGTCGCGTCGCTGACGTCGATGGCCAGGGCCGTCATGTGGTGCGCGGCGATCTCCGCGGCGAGCGGCGCCCAAGCGGCGAGCGTCTCCCCGCTGTCGGGGACCAGCACCACGCCGTACTCGCCTTCGCCCCATTGCATCGCGGTTGACCCATCCGACAGGGTCACCTGCGTTCGGCCGTCGGTCGGGGAAGGCGCGCCGCAGGCCGTCATGAGTCCGATGACTGCGACCAGCCCCCCGATCATGACCGTGACCCGCTGCCCGGGCTGGCGCATTAGAAGGCCCAGGGGCCCGTCGCGAATCGCGCCGAGAACCACAGGAGCAGCACCGTCGACACGACCGCGAGGACGAGCCCCACCCAACGCCGCTCGGCGAGCTGGGCGAACCACGCGAACAGCGGGAACATGGTCAGCGTGAACCGGGGAACCGAGTACACGAACGAGGTGCTCACGAACAGGAGCCAGTTGCCGGCCATCCAGGCGAACCAACCCGGCCGATAGCGCCGGACCGCGACCAGCGTGCCCACCAGCCCCAGGCCGATGGCGACCAGCTCCGTGACCCCGTACATGACCACGTCCTCGGGGTTGCCGCTGTTGAACCAGTTCAGGACCCCGCTGATGCCCTCCCACGGCCACGCCAGCGATTTGTACCAGTGCTCGTGCTGGATGCGGAGGAACTCGAATGGGTTGCCGTACACCGCGTAGTTGAGCAGCAGATACCCGCCGAATCCGACCGCGACCAGGCCGATGGCCATCCATGCCCATCGCCACTTGCGCTCATCGGTCCATTGCAGCCAGGCCTCGAGGGCGAGCGCCGGGATGAGGACGAGCCCGTTCACCCGGGTCAGGGCGGCCAAGCCGCCGAGGACGCCGGCCAGCCACCATCGATCGGACCGGGCGGACAGGAAGGATCCCAAGACCAGGGCGAGAAAGAGGGATTCGGTGTAGCCGATGTGCAGGAAGTAGGAGGTGGGGAAGATCAGCATGAAGATCGCGGCGCGTTTGCCGATGCGCTCCCCGAACTCGCGAGCCACGAGCCGATAGAGAAGCAGCACCGCCGCGACCGAGGCGACTGCACTGACCGCGATGGGTGCCACCAGTTCGGGGAGGAACAGGAGGCCCACCCGGGTCGCCCACGGGAAGAGGGGAAAGAACACGATGAACAGGTCGAGGTCGCCCAGCTTGCTGTACATGGGCAGGTTGCCCGGGTCGTAGTTCGTGTAACCGAGCAGCGCCAGGTCGAGATAGTGCGGCGCGTCCCATCGGTTCCAGATCGAGAAGATCTCGCCCAGGTCCACGGGGCGGTCGTTGACCAGGGCCATGGCCACCAACCCCCAGGCGAAGAGGAGGACCTTTACCAGCATGGTGAGGCCCACCAGCTGGGCATCGGTCGTGCGCAGCCAGGCGCGGGCGCGATCCATCCGCGCGACTATAGGGTCTGCGCCCGGGCGCCCTCGCGGGCTAGGCGGCGGCCTTGGCGTCGCGTGCGGCGATATGGAGGGCCCACCCGCGGACGGCCTGGTCTCGTCCCTTGACCGATAGCTCGCGCTCTTCCCACGCATCGACGCCTGCCGCCGGATCGAATCCCGCCTTCGCGATCGTTTCCGCCGCCACGATCAGCTCGCCGGGCCCAGCCGCCTCGCCCAGTCGGTGTGCCACGTTGACGGCGTCGCCCACCGCGGTGAACGACGCGACCTGCTCGGTCGCACCGAGAAACCCCGTGAAGGCCGGCCCGGTGTTGACACCGGCGCCGACGGGGAGCGACGTCTCGGCCAGGATCCGCCGCGCCGCGGTGACGCCACGCGCGGCGTCCATTCGACTCGTGAACGACGGAATGAACAGGGCCATCACCCCGTCACCCAGAAACTTGTCGACGATCCCGCCTTCGGCCTGGACCGCGCTCGTGGCGAGGGCATAGAAACCGGCCAGGAGGCGCGAGAACTCCGCTGCGGACTGCTGTTCGGCAATGCCGGTCGAACCGCGGACGTCGGCGAACAGGACGGTGATGTCCACCTCCGCCCCACCCTTCAGGTTGCCCATCTGCCGGAAGCACGGGTTGCACAGCTGCGGGTAGCGGCTGTTGCGGCCAAAACCGAGTGCGCGAACCACCGGGGCAAACGGTCCTCGGAACGGCGCGGAGCACAGAGGGCAGCGCGGATCGGTCGGCAGGTGCCGGAACAATCGGGCCTGCGGTGCGATCCCAGGCTTGGTCAGGACCTGCTTCCAGGCGGCTTCCATTTCCTCGTCCGCGGCCATGACGCGCAGCGTACTGCCGCCCGTCCCGATTGGCACTCGCGAGAACGGCTGGTACGATGCGGCCCCGGTCGGGGCGTGGCGCAGCCTGGTAGCGCGCAGCGTTCGGGACGCTGAAGTCGGAGGTTCAAATCCTCTCGCCCCGACCAGAACGACCTTCTTTGACGGCGGCGACGCCGGCTCCGAAGGCCGCGTCCCAACCCCGCGCCTTCGCGTGAGCGGTCAGGATGAACGTGTAGTCGGTCGCCCCCAGGACATCGATCCGCTCGAACACGGCCTCCGCGATCGTCTTTCGGCCCGCGTCCGAGGTCTTCACCCACAGGTCCGGCAAGGACTCCAGGTAGGCGCGTGCCTCGGCGGCGGTCGGGATGCGTGACGGCCGGACCACCGCCGCCTGCGCCTCGGCGTCGAGTCGCGCCATCGTTGCCTCGAGTTGTCCCAGGTCGCGATCCTTCGCAAAGCGCAGCGCCGCCCGGTCACGCTCCCGGCTGATCCTCGCCAGGGCGATGCCATCGCCGCTGTCGAGCTCCCTCCGCCGGGCAATTGCCACGGTGCTGGCCTTGAGCGTCGACGAGACCGCGACGTGCTCGAAGGCCCGCCGGATCGCGTCCTCGTACACCTCGACCTTGTACGACTCGCCCCGGACGCGCGGGTCGAGCGTCGCGCCGTCGCGCTGGACCCTGCGAGGGGCGGCAGCCTTGAACGCCTCGCAGGCATCCGTGTGCCGGTAGCGTCCGACGTGCCCGGTCAAGCGGCGGCCGCACGAGGCGCAGGCGAGGAGGCCCGCGAGCCCGTACTGGCGGCGGTTGACCCCGCCGCGGTGCCGGCGGCTGTACCTCGCCCGCAGCGATTGGACGTGCTCCCAGGTCGCGGGATCCACGAGCGCGCCGAGGGCGGACGGCTCGCCCGACCACAGGCGGCCAGCGTAGAACGGGTTGGTGAGGATCTCGGCGACATGCTTGAGGGCGAGCCCGGTCGTAGCGCCGACCTCGCGATCCGTGCGGCCGCCCGCCGCGAGCTCGTACACCCGGCGGACGACGGCCATGTCGACCTCGTCGACGGTCATCGTGCGGCCCTCGCGGACCGTCCCAAGCGGAGCCCGGTTGCCGCCCGGGACGCCGAGCCGCCGGCGCTTCGCGGCGTAGCCCTCCCGGATCCGCTTCGCGAGGCGCCGGCTGTACGCCTCGGCCTCGACCGCTTCGCGGGCCCAGCGCTCCCACTCGTCCTCGTCGGAGCTCAGGACCCGCTCGTCGGCGAACAGGATCACGGCGCCCCGGGCATGGAGGTCGTGGCGGGCGTTGACCGCGGTCCGCAGGTCCCGGGCGAAGCGGCTGACGTAGCCGACGACCAGGACCTCCCAGTCCTCGCCGGCCCCGGCGAGCATCTCCGCCCATTGGCCGGTCGCCGCGATCGTCCGCCCGGAGTGAGCGACCTGCCAGGCGCCGCCCGTGTCGACGAGCCCCCAGCGCTCGATGGCACGGGTCTGCTGCTCCGCCTGGGCATCGGGCCCGAAGTTGTCCGCCTGCCCTGCCGTCGACTCACGGATCCAGCGCGCGGCACGGCGGCCGCGGAGGTCCTCGAGGGAGCGGGGCAGGGCACGGACGGTCATGCCGCATCGGCCTCGCGCTTCTTCATGGCGACCACATTCCCTCTGCTCGGCGCCACAGGCAAGGCCACCCGCTCCGCCTCGAGCCGCGCGGCCTCCCGGATCGCGAACGCCAGCGCGGCGGCGATCGGATCGGTGCGGCGGGGGGCGGGGGGATCAGCCATCAGCCGCTCTGGATCGTGTACGTGACCGCGATCGCGAGGGCGGACCAGACGTCGCGGCTGATCCCGTACAGCGGGCCCGGCGCCGCCTTGCGGCCGATCGCCGTCGACCCGCCGAAGCGGTCGAGGAGCGCCTGGCGGATGTTGGCGTCCTTCGCCCGCGAGTCGGCGCATAGCTCGAGCTTCACGGCCCGCCGCGGGAGCATGACGACCGGGACCCGGTGGGCGGCTTCGGCGAAGCGACCCGCCCACCAGACGGTGTCGAACACCTCGGCGCCGACGGCCATCCCATAGG
The DNA here is from genome assembly GCA_963816215.1 of uncultured Chloroflexia bacterium. Taxonomy (GTDB): domain Bacteria; phylum Chloroflexota; class Limnocylindria; order QHBO01; family QHBO01; genus DASTEQ01. Next base: position 22,709 of record CAWFKB010000004.1, read on the forward strand.
ACTCGACCTTCTCGATGACGACGACGTCGGGCAGGCCACCCGTCCGCAGGGCCGTGACGAGCACGTCGTTCGCGGTGATCCCGAACCCCTCGGGCCGATTGCCATCGAACCGGAGCCAGGCGCTCCTGGTGGTGCCCGGGTCGATGGCGAGGATCGTGGTCACGCTGCCTTGCCGTTCTTCTGCCAGTCCCACAGGTTCCGCCGCGCCGATGGGCGTCGTGCGGGTCATCGGCTAAAAGCCGCTCTGGCGCTGTAGTCTTCCTACTTCTGATTCTGCTTGCGGTTCTGGCAGTGTGGCTCGTTCTGGGCCATGCCCTCGGCTCCGGCAGCCGCGGCGCCAGGATCCACACCAGCTGCGCCGTCGTCGTCGCCCCCACCTTCGATCGCGCGTTCGCCAGGTGGTCGTTCACATGGTTTGCCTGGCACGAAGGTTGAGAGCGGCTGGGGTCGCGCGGGGGCGTGTTGCTAGCGGGCCTCGTCGGCCGTGGACCCCGCGTACTCGGGTCGACGCCCAAGCGGCCGATACGTCTGGATGGTGATGCCCCCTGGGGTCGTCCGCGCGTTGACAAGATCGAGCGCCCAGTCTCGACCGGTCTCAGGGAACAGCCGCGAGCCCTGACCGACGACCACAGGGAAGGTGAACAGGGTCATCTCGTCGACAAGGTCGTGGTCGAGCATCCATCGGATGAGCGCGCCGCTGCCCTGCACCTGCAGGTCGCGTCCCGGCTTGGCCTTCAGCTCGCGGATGGCCGCCGCGATGTCTCCGGCCAGGACGGTCGTGCCCGTCCATTGCGGATTGGTCAGTGTCTTCGAGGCCACGTACTTGGGCAGGGTATGCAGCGCGGTCCAGATGGGGCTGTCGCCCGGATCGGGCCACGATCCCCACGAGCCGGCGAAGATCTCGTAGGTCCGCCGGCCGAACAGGAACGCGTCGGCGCGCAGGAAGATCTCGTCCATCGCCCTTCCGGCCGCGTCGTCGAAGTGGGCCCAACCGCCGCGCGTGAAGACGTCGCGTTCGTCCTCGGCCGGCCCGCCCGGCCCCTGCATTACGCCGTCGACAGAGATCTGCGTGGTGGTCGTCAGCTTCATGGTTGCAGCTCGCTCCTTGCCGAGTTTGTGGCGGTCGTTCCGTGCTCGGCCACCTGGGCGACGTTCATCGTGCCGGCGGTCGCCCTTCGACGCACGGCTGATCCACCTTGGGCGGCCTAGGCCCTCGCACTAGCCAGCCGATCTCCATCATCGCCTTTCCGACTCACGCCCAGGGGCCGCCGCCCCTTCGCTGCCGGGCTGTGGGCTGTGGCATCGCGGAGTCAGCCGCTGATGCCGGTCGTGCCCGTGACGCAGTAGCCGGAATCAAGACGCGGCCCTCGCCTCCGCCTTGGCCTCCGGAAGCCGCCGGCCAAGGATCCACACTAGCTGGGCTGTCGTCTCCGCGCCGACCTTCGACCGAGCATTCGCCAGGTGGTGCTTGACGGTAGAGTGCGAGAGGCCGAGACGGTGGGCGGCCGCCGTCTCCGACACCGGTTCGCCGCGCCGGTCGTTCGATGACGCTTTGCCGGCCCCGATTGTGGTCCCCCAGCTCCTAGTCGTCCGGCTGGGCCATGTCGTCGGGCGCAGGCAGGCGCGAGGCGAGAATCCAGACGAGCTGCGCGGTGCTCGTTGCCCCCAGCTTCGATCGAGCGTTCGCCAGGTGGTGCTTGACGGTCGAGTGCGACAGCCCCAGGCGGTGGGCCGCCCCCTTCTCCGATCCGGTGGCGAGGACGGCGGCGACGACACCGACTTCGCGATCTGTGGCACCTCCAGCGTGGCGAGGCCGTCGCGTCATGCGGTCCGCAACCAGTTGAACGGCTCCGGCGGCTCGGCGAGGCGCATCGTGATCGGAAGGTCGTTGGTGGCGGGGCAATCCCTCTCGCCCCGACCAGTCCGACTCCTCTCGCCCGATACCCAGAAGCGCGGGCCACTGCCTTGAGGCACCATGCGCCCGATGACCTCCCGACTTCCGGCACTTGGTCCCCGCGGGGAAGGCTGGGTCGTCGGCCAGGTCGTTCTCCTCGGCATCGTCGTCCTTGCCGGATCTCGGAAACTGGCTGAATCTGGATCGGCGAGCCCGTGGGGACTCGCCGTCTCGTTCATTGGATTGATCGCCATCGGATTGGGCGGATTCTTCGCGTTCCGGGGAGTCCGCGACCTGCGGACCAGTCTCAGCCCCTTCCCGCGACCGATTGCCGGTGCCCCTCTGATCCAGTCCGGCGTCTACGGTTTCATTCGACACCCGATCTACAGCGGAATGATGTTCGCGTCGGTCGGTTGGAGCCTTGTCACGGGCTCGATCGTCGGGTTGGCCGCGACCGGATTGCTGGTTCTCCTCCTGGTCGGAAAGGCGCAGCGCGAGGAGGCATGGCTCGTTGCGGCGCATCCCGATTACCGCGCGTACCGGGAGCGGACGAGGCGCTTCATCCCATGGATCTACTAGACCAGACGGTGACCGTGCCCGCGGCCAGCTCTTCCAGTCCCACGGTGCCGCGGCGCGCGCGTTTGGCCGCGTACGCGGCGGTGTTCCTGGCCTTCCTCGACAACTTCGCGCTGCTCCCGCTGATCGCGCCTCGGGCCCAGGAGCTCGGTGCGGATGCACTCGGTGTCGGCCTGGCCGTGGCCGCCTACTCGCTGACCAACCTGATCCTCAACCTCGTCGGCGGATCCCTGACCGATCGGATCGGGCGGCGGATGATCCTGCTCATCTCGCTGGCCATCTCCCCCATCTGCATCGCGATCTACGGGCTGGCAGACAGCCTGCCCATCTTCCTCGCCGCGCGGGTCGTGCATGGCGCCTTCGGCGGTTTCCTGAGTGCCTCGTTGTTCGCCCTGCTGGCCGACATCGCCCCGGAAGGGGAGCGCGGGCGGACCATCGGTCGGGCGGGGGCCCTGATCGGCGCGGCGGCCGTGGTGGGGCCCGCGGTGGCCGGGCTGGCGGCGCGCGAGCTGGGTACCGAGCCGGTCTTTCTGGGCGTGGCCGCGATCATCGCCATCGGTCTGCTGGCGGTGCGGGGCGCCATTCCGGAAACCCTGCCGGAGGCGGCCCGCTCGGATCGGCCCGGAACCTGGGCCCGGCTGCTCGCCGAGCCCCGGTTGCGGGTGGCATACCTGGCTATCTTCGGGCTCGAGGCCGGGGTGGGCATCGTGACCGGCTTCCTGAAGGACGGGATCATCGAGCGCCAGATGGCTGCCGGGATGGACGCTGAGCGGGCGCTGCGCTACGCCACCGGCGCCCAGGGCGGCCTGTTCAGCATCTTCGCCCTCGTGGCCGTGGTGCTCATGCTCAGCCCCATCGCCCGGCGCGTGGACCGGCGCGGGGTGCTGGGCCTCTCGCTCGCCGGCCTCGCCTTCCTGGCGGTTTCGACGGCCATCCTGGGCTTTGGCGGGGCGATCGTGACCGACTCGGTGGCCATGGTCCTGTACGGGATCGGGTTCGGGCTCCTTTTCCCGGCTGCGGCGGGGATGGTCGGCATCGCGGCGCCGGCGCCCGAACGCGGCCGCGCATTCGGAATCTTCAACTTCTCGTTTGACGCGGGCATCTCGGTTGGCCCGCTCCTGGCTGGCGCCCTGGCCGCCTCGACCATCGGCGTGGAACCGTTCCTGACGGCCACCGTCCTCATCGGGGTCGTGGCCCTCCTGATCCCCCTCGCAGCCCGCGGACAACCGTCGATGGACGCCGCCGCGGGGCTCCCTGCCGGGGGCGGCCGATAGGGCTATCCCCGGTCGCCGATCGGGCGGCTACTCGATCTCCATCCCCGTGGCCACAGTCAGGCCGTGCGCCTCCGGTACGTCGCTGGCCTGAGCGCCCTGCTCGTCTTCGTGCTGGGCCTTAGCCTGGTCGCGCCCGGCAAACCGGCGGCGGGACCCCTGGCCGCCAAGTCAGCTGCTGATCCGCAGCACGCAGCGGCCGCGGCGCACGACGCCGCGCCGGGCGGTCCTGCGTCGAGCCAGACCCCCGGTGTCGTCAGCGGCCCGAGCACGGGTCCAGGGACGGCTCCCGCGCCGACTCCGGGGCCGAACGGGACCGCTGCGTCGCCTGCCGCGTCTACCGCCGCCGCTCCGACCGGATCGCCGAACCCGTCTCCGTCGGGCACGGCCAAGCCATCGGCTTCCGCCAAACCGTCGGCATCCACGAAACCCTCGCCGTCGGCCAAGCCATCGGCCTCTCCGGCCCAAACCCCGCATCCGACCACGGCCCCCACGCCGCCCCCGACCCCAGTCCCGCCACCTCCTCCGCCGCCTCCGCCCCCGCCGCCCACCTCGGCCTGCCCGCTGTTCCCGGCCAGCAACGTGTGGAACAAGCGGGTGGACGGGCTCCCGGTCCGCGGCGACTCCGCGAGCCTCGTCAACACCATCGGCGCCGGCGCGCCGTTCCACCCTGACTTCGGGTCGTACCTCGGGTATGGGATCCCGGTCAACGTGGTCGGCGCCGGCACGCCGCGCTCATCGGTCAGCTTCGACTACGCCTCGGAGTCAGACGCCGGTCCGTACCCGATCCCGCCCAACCCGCAGATCGAGGGCGGCTCTGATCGTCACATCCTCATGTGGGACACCGCGGGCTGCCGCCTGTACGAGCTGTACGCCGCGTCCCTCGGCTCGGGCGGCTGGCACGCCGGCTCGGGCGCGATCTGGGACCTGCGATCCAACGCCCTGCGCCCCGATGGCTGGACGAGCGCCGATGCCGCCGGACTGCCCATCCTGCCGGGCCTGGTCCGCTATGACGAAGTGGCAGCCGGCGCGATCTACCACGCCATCCGGTTCACCGCGCCGCAGACCCAGTCCGCGCACATCTATCCCGCGCGACACCACGCCGGCGCGGGGAGCAGCGCGTCCCTTCCACCCATGGGCCTGCGGATGCGGCTGAAGGCGACGTTCAACGTCAGCGGCTTCAGTCCCCGGATGCAGGTGATCCTGATCGCCATGCAGCGCTACGGGATCATCCTGGCCGACAACGGTTCGCCGTGGTACTTCCAGGGCGTGTCCGATCCGCGCTGGAGCGATGCCGAGCTGAACCAGCTGAAGGGCCTGCACGGGTCCGATTTCGAGGTGGTGGACACTTCGGGCCTGGTGAACGGATAGACCGATGCCAAGGCGGCCTCGCGGCCGCCCGGATTACCCGCTAGGGGGCGATCTGGTCCAGGAGCGCGGCGAAGTCACTGACCGCCATCTCGCCGGTGGTTCGCAGCTGCACGACGCCGTCCGCGGTGACGAAGACCCACCCCGGGAAGGCCATCCCTCCCAGTGCGCGGTATGCGCTCGAGTTCGCGTCGTCGATGAGCGTGGGCTGCTGCCACCCCACGCTCGACAGCCACTCGGACGGCGGGTAGTTCGGTCGTGTCTCGCTGATGGCGGTCGTCACAGCCACCAGGTCCACGCCGTCGGGGACCGAGTTGCTCGAGAGCCAGGCCACGATCCGGGGCACTTCGGCCTGGCAGTGGGGGCACCAGTGGGCAAGGACCATGATCGCCTTGGCCCGCCCGTCGGGCGCAATCGTGAGTGCCTGGCCGTCCAGGCCGATCCCCGACAGGCTGGGGAGGGTCATGCCCACGGCGGGGTCGGCGCTGTCGGCCGCGTACGCGGGCAGCGGCGTTCCAGAGATGGCGACCGGCTGGGCCGCCGGCTCCGCCAGGGGGGTGCTTCCGAGGGTGAGGACCACGGCGATGACCGCGGCGACCATGAGCACGGCGCCGATGCCCACGACCAGGACGAGCCGGCGCTGCCCGGACGAGTCGGATTGCGCCGTCCGTCGTTTCTGGGTGGTCGAAGTCTTCCGCTTCTGGGTCACGCCTCTGCCTCCTGGTCAGGCGGGGTAACGATCCACAGCAGGACGAGGATGCTCCCGAACCCGATCAGCGCCATGACTGGAATGGTGACGAATCCGAAGCGCTCGAGATCAATGGCATTGCACGGCACGTCCAGCGAGCACGATCCGCTCGGCAGTCCGGGGAGGCGCTGGAGCAGGGTGTGGTACGCCGAGAGCGCCACACCGATGACGGCCAGGGTGGTGGCATACGGCCGAATGCCGATGTCGCCGCGCAGCGCCGCGATGAGCAGGATCACCGCCAACGGATACATCGCGATGCGCTGGTACCAGCAGAAGGTGCACGGGACGAGCCCCGCGACCAGGGAGAAGTAGAGGCTGCCGGCCATGGCGGTGGCGGCCACGATCCACGCCAGCCACAGGTTATAGGGGCCGACCGCTGCTCGGAGTTCCACCAGCCAGCCGCGCGCGCCGTCCGAGCCGGTTGCCGCCAGTCGGAGGACCAGGACGACGATGCTCGCCGCCGCCGCGGCCAGCGAGAGGATGGCAAGGAAGTTCGAGACCGGGACGAGCCCCATCGGTCAGCCCGTGATCTCGGCACGCTCGGTGAAGGCCGCGGCGACCAGCAGCGACCCAAAGAGCCAGGCCGCGACCAGGAACATGGCCGTCCCCTGCGACACGGGGTCAGGCCCGCCCTGGAACCCACCAGTGCTGCCCAGCGCCGCGCTGGCCACGTTGAACGGCATGTAGCGCACGATGTCGGGCAGGAAGATGCCGGCGAACGTCTCGCCGAAGTACAGCGCGATCCCGATCCCGATCCCGGCCAGCTGGCTCCGGGCCAGGGTTGCCACCGCGAACCCGATCGCGCATTGCTCGGTCATGGCGAACCAGCCCCGCGCGAATGCCTCAGGCAGGCTGCGGAGGGCCTCCGTATCGCTGATCCCATCGGTCGGCACCCCGGCGATGTTGGCGCCAATGAATGCCGCGAGGACCCCCACCCCGAAGGAGAACATGAGCCCGACGACGAGGAAGGCCGAGACCGATGCGAACGTCATCAGGATGTATCGGCTCCGGCTTTCGCCGCGGGCAACGGCCATCTTCAGTGTTCCCCAGCCCCACTCCGAGCCTGCCACGGCGGCCCCGAAGATCACGGCGAACAGGCCGCCGAGCCCCAGCACAAACTGCAGGATGATGGTGTAGGCGCCCGGGAAGGTCAGCAGCAACAGCGCCTGGGCACGCCCGTCGCCGCCTCCACCACCCCCGTCGCCTTCCCCGCCACTGGCCGCAACGGCCAGGATGATGAGGACCAGGAGCCCGGTCAGGAGGCCGAAGGTCAGGTAGGTCGCCGGTCGGCGCGCGAGCTTGCGAATGCCGGAGCGAAGGATTCTCATCGGATGCCCTGGAAGGTGCCTTCGTGGCTGGCCGAGTCGTCCGCGGTCAGGCTCAGGAACAGCTCCTCGAGCTGGCTCCCGGCTTCCAGTCGCGAGGCAAAGATCCCGCCCTCGGCCAGCACCTGGTTGATCTCGCCCGCCCGTTCCGCGCCGATGCGAATGGTCAGCCAGCCCGGCGTCTCTTCGGATACCTCCACCGGCCCGGGGTTCGGCAGGCGGCCGAGCAGTTCGCGCGCGGTGGCGACCTGGTCCGAGCCCACGCGCACCCTGATCGCGTCCTCGCCCTGCAGGAGGGCCTCCATCGAGCCTTCCTTGACGAGCTTGCCGGCCGCGATGATGCCGATCACGTCGGCCATCTGCTGCACCTCGGCCAGGAGGTGGCTGGACACGAACACCGTCTTGCCCGTCGAGGCCAGGTGCTGGAGGGTCTCGCGCATGGCGACGATCCCCGCCGGGTCAAGGCCGTTGGCCGGCTCGTCGAGCAGCAGGAGCTTGGGGTCGCTCAGCAGCGCCGATGCGATGCCCAGGCGCTGCTTCATGCCGAGCGAGTAGCCGCCGACCTTGTCCCGCGACCGCTCCTGCAGGCCGACCAGGTCCAGCAGCTCCTCGATCCGCGAATTCGTCGTTCGGGCGCCGCTGGCGCCCATGGCGCGGAGGTTCTCGCGGGCGTTCAGGAACGGGTAGAAGGACGGGCTCTCGATCAGCGCTCCGACCTGGAACAGCCGCTTGCGATCCCGCCGGCCGAATGGCCGGCCGAGGACCTCGATGCTGCCCGCGTCCGGGTGCATCAGCCCGGTCAGGAGCCGCATGGTGGTCGTCTTGCCAGCGCCGTTGGGCCCCAGGAAGCCGTACACCACACCGGTCGGCACCGACAGGTTCAGCCCGTTGAGCGCCGCGCGCCTGCCGTAGCTCTTGCGCAGCTCCCGGGTGGCGAGGGCCAGGCCCTCGGTCGACGTGGTCATGAGCCGGGGTAGGGTAGCGGGTCGGCCGGCGAAGGGCGTCGCGGGCCAAGTAGCACTATCGCAAGGTATTGCAATTGCCACATCGTGCGACATATGATCCGCGGGTGATGGGTCTGTTCTCCCCTGACGCGCTGGGCGCGGCGGCACCTGCCGGCGTGGGGCTGCTCGTCACTGGCCTGCTGCTCGGGGTTCGGCACGGCATCGACTGGGACCACATCGCGGCCATCACCGACATCACCAGCACCACCGCCGGCGCGACGGCTGCCGAGGCCGGACATCTGCGCCAGCACGAGACGCTGGCCGGCCACGACCATCCGCACGGTGGTCCTGCCGAAGCGGAGGCTCACGACCAGGCGGTCGGGGAGGGCCCCGGCACGATGCTGGCCACGCCCACGACCCGCTCGACCGGTCCGCTGGGGTTCCTGGGCGTCGAGCGCCAGCCCGTCGTCCTGGGCACCTTGTACGCCCTCGGCCACGCCCTGGTGGTGCTCGTCCTCGGCCTCGCCGCCCTGTTGCTGGGCGCGGCCCTCCCCGACTGGATCGATCCGATCATGAGTCGGGTGGTCGGCTTTACCCTCGTCTTCCTGGGCGTGTACGTCTTCCTGACGCTGTACCAGTACGCTCGCCACGGCGGGGAGTTCCGGCTGCGCAGCCGCTGGATGCTCCTGTTCGCCGGGTTCCAGAACGCCTGGCGGCGGGTCCAGGCCCGGGTCCACGGCCACCACCACGTCGACCCGGTCGAGGCCGCGTCGTATGGCCCACGCACCGCCTTCGGGGTGGGGATGATTCATGGCATCGGCGCGGAGACCGCCTCCCAGGCACTCCTCATCGCCGCGGTTGGTGGCGCCGCCAGTGCTGGGCTCGGAGTCCCCATGCTCCTCGCCTTCATCATCGGTCTGGTCTTCTCGAACACGGTCGTCGTGGTCCTGAGTGCCACTGGCTTCGTCGCCAGCCAGGCCCGGACCCGGATCTACCTCGTGGTCGGGATCCTGACTGGCATCTTCAGCCTGTGGATCGGCTTCTTCTTCCTGTTCCAGCTCGATAACGCATTGCCGGACCTGAACCAGGTCTTCCACTTCATCGGGGGCTGATCGCATGACCGATGCTGTCCGCCCCGCTGCGCTTCCCGAGCCCTGGGCCTCGGTGGGCGGCCATCTCCGTCGACGCGGACTGCGCTGGACGCCCCAGCGGCGACAGGTGATCGAGGTCCTGGCCACCAGCCAGGGGCACGTGACCGGGGCCGAGATCGTCGAGCGCTGCCGCCAGCTGGATCCAGCTACGGTCCCATCAACGGTGTACCGAACCCTCGACGTCCTCGAAGAGCTGGGCCTCGTCCGCCACGGCCACGGCGCGAGCGGGCAGGAGGAGTATCACGTCCAGCCGACCACCGACCATGGGCACCTGCACTGCGCGCAATGCGGTCGCCAGTGGGAGCTGGACGACGCGGAGGTGGCGGCGTTCGTGGCCGGCATCGAGCGGCAACGCGGCTTCCAGCTCGACCTGTCGCACCTCACCCTGGTTGGCCGCTGCCCCGATTGCGCCCGAGGATAGGCGCGACCCCGACGTGATGCGGTGACCGGCTGCGCCGCGGCCGGTCACCTGCGCCTTGTCGTCAGTGCGGGTCAGTGAACGATCGTCACCGTGATCGGGGACAACAGGCTGACCGCATTGGAGATCGATCCCTGGAGCAGGCGCTCGACCAACCCCACGTGCCGGCTACCGATCACGATGTGATCGAAGCCACCACTGCGCGCGGTGTTCACGATTTCCTCGGCAATCTCCCCGAATGGCTCGTACAGCGAGGGGGTAATGCCCGCCTGCGTGATGAGGTCACGAGCCTGGATCAGCTCGTCCGAATGCACCTTGCTGTCGTCCCATGGGTCGCCGCCGATCCGGCCCGCATGGACCGGGACGACGCTCACGACGCCGATTTCAGCCTTCATCAGGCTGGACAGCTCGACTGCATAGTCGAGGGCGCGCCGGGCCTGATCGGTCCCGTCGTAGGCAAGCAGGATTCTTGTGGCCAACATGTCAGTCACCTCCGACACCAGAGTCGCCGCTGCGCCTGAGGAGCAGTAGTGCCGAACGTCCCGCATGGCGCGGCCGAATGGCCGGAATGCGCCGAACGGGCGTCCAGTACCGCGGTCCCGGTCGAGTACTGCACCAGACTCCACTCCGCGCGTTTTTGCGTTTTTCGCGTGTTTGCTCGGATGCACCGGGGCGTACCCCGGTGACGATCACGCCATAGTCGCGACCGCCGGCCCGGGGGCATTCTCGCGGCGTCATGGACGCGCTTGGGTTAACGCGAACTCTCGACACCGGTCAGCGGGTCAGCCGCCAGGATCGGCGCGCTCGATCGCTGGTTGCGATTCTCGGGCTCCTCGCTTCCGTGTTCGGCATGGCCGCCTCGCCCAGCCTGGCCGCCGACCCGATGTACCTGCGTCCACTGGACATCATCTTCGTCATCGACCGCTCGGGCTCCATGGACGAGATCACCCCCAACCCGGCCGACCCCATCGTTCCGGGCGTCAACAACACCCGCCTGGGCTGGGCCAACGACGCGGCCAACGACCTGGTCGCGGCTCTGGAGGCGAACGGCGGGGTGGGCGGCACGGGACTCCATCACGTGGGACTGGTGACCTACGGCGGCGGTTCCTCCTCCGTCAACCTGGCCCTCGGCGCCTCCACCGGCGCGGAGGTCCATTCCGCGATCGACGCGTGGGATGGCCTCGCCGGCAGCGGCGCCACCCCGCTCGACCAGGGGATGGCGGCGGCGGTTGCCGCCATGGCTGCCGGCCGTCGCGACACGGTCGACGGTGTCTCCGTGCTGCAGGTCTTCATCATGCTGTCCGACGGCCGGCCGAATCCTGACGATGCGCGCCCGACCGGCGATGAGATCGCGGCATACCTCGGGGCCGTGGACCAGGCGTACGGCATCGCCATCGGCGCGGCTGGTCAGGGTGACCCCGGCAGCGAACCCGACCTGGACCTCATGTACGCCCTGTCGAACCCGGCCAGCGCCTACAGCAACGTCGTCGACGCGGCCAGCCTGCCGGCCCTGTTCGGCTCGGTGGCCGAGGAGCTCCTGTCGGGCAACATCGAGATCCAGATGAGCGCCACGCCGAACGGCCCCGTTGATCCGGGCACCGATGTCACCTACCAGGTGACCGTCTGGAACGACGCCGAGGACACGCCGTTCACGACCGTCGCGGTCACGACCGACACCTGCGACCCGGTGTCCGGGCCGACCATGTCCGGCGGAAACACCGATACCCTGCTCGAGCTGGGCGAGACGTGGGCCTACGCCTGCACCGCCCCGCTGAGCGACACCACGGACACCCAGGCCTGCGCGGTCGGCGCCTTCATCGCCGGCGGCACAGACACCGCATGCGCCACGGTGCAGGTCCAGGCCATCGCACCGTCCACACCGGTCGCCACGCCGACTCCTGCGCCGAGCGCGACACCGGCCCCCTCCGCCACATCGGCCCCCTCCGCCACATCGGCCCCCTCCGCCACCCCGGCCGCACCCACACCGGCTCCATCGGTCGGGGCGGCTATCGCACCGCCCACGCCCGCCCCCACCGAGCCCGCGTCGGCGGCGCCCAGCCCCACGTCGAGCCCCAAGCCCCAGACCGCCGCGGTCGTGCATGGCGCACCCCTGCCGCCGGCCGCGCCGACCGATGACGGCGCCGCCGCGGCCCTGCCCGAGACCGTGGTCCCCACCGACATCGTGGGCGGTGTGCTGGCCGCCGCGATGCAGCAGGTGGCCGACGTCGTCAAGCCCGAGGCCGCCGCCCTGGTGGCCACCGCCTTCAGCTTCCCGCTGGCCCTGATGGCGGCTGTCATCTGCTTCCTGGTCGGCCAGGGGCGGGTCGATGCCCGTGATCCCAAGCTCCGGAAGGCCCCGCGAACGCCCGAAGAAATGGTGCTGACCTTCCAGAACGAGGACGAACTGTGACCATCCGCGCCGAGGCCACCGATTACTCCGCCCTGAGCGAGCGGATGAGCTATCTCCTCCTGCTCCGGATCGCGCTGGCGACCGTCGTCCTGACCTGGGCTGCGCTCCGGTCCGATGCCTTGGGCGTGTCGTTCGCCGTGCTGGCCGGCGTCACGATTGGATACCTGACCGCCTCGGTGGCGTTCGAGATCCTCCGCCGCCGGACGGGTCGCGCGGGCTTCACGATTCTGAACAGCCTGCTCCTGCTCGATGGCCTGTACCTGGCCTTTGCGATGTACGCGACCGGCGGCACGCAGAGCCCCATGCGCTTCCTGATCTACCTGCACCTGGTGGCGGTTTCGCTGCTGGCCTCGTACCGCACCGGTCTGAAGATCGCGCTGTGGCATTCCCTCCTCCTCTTCGTCGTCCTCTACGCCCAGGCAGCCCTGCTGATCCCGGCCGTGGACACCATGGCCGGGCAGGCCATTGCCTTCGACAGCATTCCCGTCCTGAACGTGACCGCCTTCTGGCTGTTCGCGCTGGCGACCTCCATCTTCTCGGCCATGAACGAGCGCGAGCTGCGCAACCGCCGTGCCGACCTCCAGGCGCTGGTTGACCTGGGCGCGCACCTCGACACAGTGGCTGATCCGATCCACCAGGCGCGCATCGTGCTGGACGGTCTTGCGGACCGATTCGAAACGCAGCGCGGCGTTGTCCTGGGCGCGTCCGAAGAGAAGGTCGTCATCCTCGCCGGCAAGGGCGTGGCCGAGCTCAAGAGCACCCCGAGCACCCCTGACGCCATCATCCAGCGCGCGTGGGAGCGACGCGAGGTCCTCCCCGTCCGCCGGCTCGCCGCCGACCGCAACCCGATGCTGGCCAGCGCGCTGCCGGGCAGCCGCAACCTGCTCGTTGCGCCCATGGTCGTCGAGGGCATGCCGGTCGGCGCCATCGTCATCGAGCATCGGTCGCGCAGTGTCTTCGGCGTGGAGCGGCGCGTGACCTCGGTCCTCGCCCAGTTCGCCGCCGTCGCCGCCCTGAACTTCCGCAACGCCGTCCTGCTCCGTCACGTGCAGGACCTGGCCGAGCGCGACTCGCTCACCGGCGCCGCCAACCGGCGCACGTTCCAGCAGGTGCTGGAACGAACCCTCGCGACCCCGCGCAAGGGATCCAAGCCCGTATCCGCAGTCCTCTTCCTTGACGTGGACGACTTCAAGGTCGTCAACGACAGCCTGGGCCACGCCGCCGGCGACGCCCTCCTGGTAGCGGTCACCGAGCGCATCCAGAACCTCGTCCGTGAGGGCGACCTGGTGGCCCGCCTGGGCGGCGACGAGTTCGCCATCCTGACCACCGACGACGCCGACCTCCATCGGTCCCGCGCCATGGCCGAGCGCCTGGTCCGCGAGCTCCGCGCGCCGTACCTGATCCGCGAGGAGCAGGTGGGCGTGACGGCCAGCATCGGTATCGCCAGCGCCCGTGGAACCGAGCAGACCGCGGAAGAAGTGCTCCGCAATGCGGACGTGGCCATGTACATGGCCAAGGCCAACGGCAAGGCGCGCTTCGCGATCTTCGACCCCGGCATGCATGCCGCCATTCGCGAGCGCCACGAGCTGGGTGCCCAGCTCCAGCGCGCCGTGGAGCTGGAGCAGCTGCGCCTGGTCTACCAGCCCATCGTGGCGCTCGACACCCGCGAGGTCCGTGGGCTCGAGGCCCTGGTCCGCTGGGAGCATCCCGAGCGCGGCCTGATCAAGCCCGAGGAGTTCATCGAGATCGCCGAAGAGAACGGCGCCATCCTGCCCATCGGCAGCTGGGTGCTCCGCGAGGCGTGCCAGCACGCGGGCAACTGGCAGCGCGAGGGCCTGACCCCCAAGGGCGTCTTCCTGTGCGTCAACGTGTCGGCGCGCGAGGTTCAGCAGCCCGATTTCGTGGCCTCCGTCCGCCAAACGCTCGAGGAGGCCGGGATGGACCCGTCCAGTCTCCAGCTGGAGATCACCGAGACGGCGCTGCTCAAGGCCTCCACGCCGACCATGACCATCCTGGCCGAGCTGCGGACGCTGGGCGTGCAGGTCGTCATCGACGACTTCGGCACCGGCTACTTCTCGCTCAGCCACCTGCGCCAATTCCCGGTCGACGCCCTGAAGATCGCCAGCGAGTTCGTCCAGGTCTCCAACGCCGATGCGCGCTCCGCCGCGCTGGCCGGGGCAATCGTGGCCCTCAGCCAGTCGCTCGGGATCACGACCGTCGCCGAGGGGATCGAGACGGCCGAGCAGGCCAAGCGCATGGAATCCCTCGGCTGCACCTACGGGCAGGGCTTCTTCTACGCCCAGCCCATGGAGCAGGCCGAGATTGATAAGGGGGTGGCCGGCCTCGCCACGGCAGTCCGTCAGCAACGACGCCGACGGACCGATGGCGCGCCGGCAGCGACCCGCCCCCCGCGGGAGGCCCGTGCCCGGGAACCCCGCCTCGTCCACGCCGACCCGACCGCGGCCTGACCCACCGCGGTCGGGCCGTGGACGGCCCGACCGGTCCTCGTAGACTTCCGACCCGTGACCTCCGCCGACGCCGTGATCTCCGAGCGCCTGGTGCTCCCCTTGCTGACCGCCGACCTGCTGGAGCGCTACCTGGCGGGCGACGTGGCGGCCGTCGAGTCAGCCCTGGGCGTGCGCCTGCCGTCCTGGCTCACTGCCGATGAGTGGCTCATGCGGGTGCGACTCCAGCAGATCCGCGAGGATCCGGCATCGGAGCCGTGGCTCTTGCGGCCGATTGCCCTGCAGGCGCCGGAATCGGTCGCCATCGGTCTGTTCAACTTCCATGGACCGCCGGACGACCTTGGGTATGCCGAGGTCGGGTACGGCCTCCAGCCGGAGTACCGGGGTCAGGGCTATGCCGTCGAGGCCGTGCGCGCCATGCTCGACTGGGCGATGGCCGAGTACGACGTCCGTCGGTTCCGGGCGGCTGTCGCTCCCGACAACGCCCGCTCGCGGAACCTGGTCGCCAAGCTGGGCATGACCCGCACCGGGGCGCAATGGGACGAGCTGGACGGGCTGGAGCTGCTGTTTACGGTGCGAGAGTGGGGGACGACGGCCTAGAGCCAGTCGCTCCCCGAGCCACGCGCGTCCTCGGCGCCGACCAGGACGCCGGAATCCAGCTCCGACTCGAACAGGGCCAGCTCGTCGTCCGGGATCCGGTAGGTGTGCTCCTCGGCCGGGAAGGCGCCGCTCCGCACGTCCGCCGCGTACGCGCCCAGTGCCTGGCGGATCTCGGTCGCGAGGTTCGCATAGCGCTTCACGAATTTCGCGGTGTGGCCCTCGGTCATGCCCAGCAGGTCGTGCCACACGAGGACCTGCCCGTCACAGCCGGGTCCGGCGCCGATGCCGATGGTGGGGATGCGCAACAACTCGCTGATTCGGGTCGCCACCTGGGCCGGCACCGCCTCGAGCACGATCGCGAAGCAACCAGCCGCCTGGAGGGCCTGGGCGTCAGCCAGCAGGGCGCGGGCCTTGGCCGCCGTGCGGCCCTGGGCCTTGAATCCGCCGAGCATCGTGGCCGACTGGGGCGTCAGACCGATGTGCCCCATGACCGGGATTCCCGCGCCGACGATGGCGCGAACCCGCGACAGCGTCGCCCCGCCACCCTCGAGCTTCACGGCGTCGGCATCGGCTTCCTTCATGAATCGCACGGCGTTGGCCACCGCCTCGCTGTCGGACACCTGGAACGACCCGAACGGCATGTCGGCAACCAGGAGGGCTCGCTCGGCACCACGCCGCGCGGCACGGGTCAGGACGAGCATCTCGTCCACCGTGGCCGGGACCGTGGAGTCGTGGCCCAGGACGACCATGGCCGCCGAATCGCCCACCAGGATGAGCTCGATGCCCACCTCGTCCGCCAGCCGCGCGCCGGGAGCGTCGTACGCGGTGACCATCACGATTCGCTCGCCCCGCGACTTCATCGCCGCCAGCTCGGGAAGGGTGAATGTGGGGCGGGCAACCGGTTCGACGCTCATGGTGTCCTCGTTGCGCTGAGATCAGAATCTTCGTCCTTGAGCAGGACGTTGTCTATCAGCCGGGTGGCCCCCACCCGGATGGCGGCGGCCAGGGTGGGGCCGTCGAAGTCGGCCACCGCGACGTAGTCCACCGATACGCCGGGCGCCGTCTCGAGCACGGCTTGCGCCGCGTTCACCGGATCGTCGCCCGCCTCCTGCGCTGAGAGGCCGGCGCGGAGTGCGCGGGGGAGCGCGAGGGCCTGCACGCGCTCCTCGGGGGTGAGCAAGGCGTTCCTGGACGAGAGCGCCAAACCATCGGGATCGCGGACGGTGGGCAGGACCCGCAGCTCCAGGCCCGAGGCCATGTCCAGGTCGCGCAGGACCTGTCTCACGACCGCGACCTGTTGAGCGTCCTTCCGCCCGAAATAGGCCCGGGATGGCTGGACCAGGTGGAACAGCTTGACGCAGACCGTGGCCACCGCGCGGAAGTGGCCGGGTCGCACCGCTCCCTCGAGGATCTCACCCAGGGCGCCGGGGTCGACCCAGGTGTCGAATCCAGGCGGGTACATCTCCGCGGCGGTCGGGACGAACAGGATGTCCACGCCGGCCGCCTCCGCGCCCGCCAGGTCCCGCCCTTCGTTGCGCGGGTAGCGTTCCAGGTCCTCGCCCGGCCCGAACTGCGTCGGGTTCACGAAGAGCGACACGACGAGCGCGTCGTTTTCGTCGCGGGCCGTCCGGAACAGCGAGTGGTGGCCGGCGTGGAAGGCGCCCATGGTGGGCACCAGTCCCACCGTGCCGGCGACCTCCCCCAGAGCGGCGTGGAGGTCCGCCGCTGTCCGTGCGACCTTCATCGGCCCAGGTCCTCCTCGGCGTCGCGTTCCGCGACCACCCTCGTTGCCTCGGCCAGCGCGGTATAGACCGGTTCGATCTCCGGCGCCCGCGATCGGATCGCGGCCAGGTGCGCGTCCACGGTTGCCCAGTCCCGGCGGGCGATGGGCCCGGTCAGCTGGAAGCCGTTCTCGATCACACGCTGCATGAGAGGGACCAGCGCTTCGGGCGGCGCCCCGCTGGTCTCGAGCAGCTGCGCGGCCAATCGGTACAGGGTCACGAGAAAGTTCGAGGCCATGGACGCCCCGGCGTGGTACAGCGCCTTGTCGGCATCGGCCAGCTCGAACCAGCGCAGACCCAACTGGTCGCTCAGCCAGATCGCCGTTTCGCGCGCCTCTGGCGTTTCGAACGTGATGGCGGCCCACGCCCCGTCCAGCTGCTCCGGACCGCGGTCGGCGGTGAGGGTCTGCAGCGGATGCAGGGAAAAGCGCCGTTGGTGCGGCGCGAGGGCGGTGACGGACGTTGCCCCGGACACGTGGGCGACCCACGGCCCGACCGGGATGCCCTCGGCCACCTCGCCGATAGCCGCATCGGGAACCGCCACGAGAACGAGCTCGGCGTGGGGATCGACGGCGCGGCCGGTGGTCACCGACAGCGGGCCGGCCCGCAGCCTCTCCGCCAGGGCCGATCCGGCCCGACCGCTGCCGACGACGTGGATCGAACCGATCACACGCAGAGTCTAGTGGGCGTCCTCCGGCGTTGGCGGCGGCTGGCCGGGGAGCAGGGAAGCGCTGGTCCACGCCAGTCGAACGGTGATCGCGAACATCGCCATCGCGTTCACCGGATGGAGCGCCGCGAGCGCGACCGCCGTGTCGCGAAGGCCGGGCAGGAATGGCTGGATGGCGGACGTGATGACCAGTGCCCCCACCCACAGCAACGTCGTCCGCCCCACGCGGCCGATGGCCGCCGCGATCAGGATGACGACCGGCACGAGGTGCGCCAGCGTCCAGCCCAGCTGGATGTGCAGACCGAAGTCACGCGAGTCGGCGCTGAACATGCCCAACCCGGCCAGGAACACCTGAACCAGCAGGCCGATCAGGAACAGCCAGACGAGGGCGACGTAGGCCACCCGCGCGATTCTCATGGCTTCGGCGTGGACCTCAGAACGGCTTGGCGAACATCAGCCAGATGATGAGCGCCAAGCCGATGATCCCAACCGCCGTCAGCTCCATGGGGCGCGACGAGCCGAGCAGGGCCTCGAGGTCGGCACCGGGCGCGCCTTCTTTCGCGGCCTTCTCGTGGAAGCCCTCCTTGCCCAGGGCATGGCGGACCGCGTCGAACCAGCGGACCCCGCGGAGACTCATCCAGACCCACAGGAACACGAGGATGCCGATGGCGGCCCACACCCACCCGCGGCCCCACGCCTCCCCGACGAAGGTGGCGATGACGCCGGTCAAGATGGTGAGCAGGAGCATCAGGCTGGCGACCTTGACCGAGGACAGGGACAGGTCCAGCAGGGCTCCCAGGCGAGCCGGGTCGCGCTCACGCCGGAGGCGGAGGCTCACGAACACCGAGCCACCATGGGCCAGCACGAAGGCGAAGGCAAAGCCGATATGGAGCCAGAACAGGATCGGGGCGACATCCACGGAAGCGACCTCGTCACGAGAGTCCGACGGCGCGGATGGTACCGATTTGACACGCCGAAAATCCGCGACGGTGTACGGTTTTCGAACCGTGAGCGTTTCGACGTTTCTCGACCTGCCTGCCGGCGATCCGGCAACGGTCTCCGGCGGCCTGGCCATCCTCGGGGTTCCGTTCGGGGTGCCGTACCCGCCGGCCGCGCACGGGGCGGCGTCGGCCGGCGCGCCGGCCGCGATCCGAGCCCGTTCCGCGCGCCTGGCCGCCTACATTGGCCACCATGACTTCGACACGGGCCAGCCCATGCTCGGGGGCGACGCCCGCATCGTTGATTGCGGCGACGTCGCCGGGGATCCGTCAGACGGCGCCGGGAACGCGTCCCGGGCCGAGGCCGCGGTCCGCTCGCTGCTCGATCGTGACGCCGTCCCGATCGTGCTTGGTGGCGACGACTCGATCCCCATCCCGGTCCTCGCCGCCTTTTCCGGCCGGGGGCCGATCACCGTGGTACAGGTGGACGCCCACCTCGACTTCCGCGACGAGGTGGGTGGCGTCAGCCACGGCTACTCCTCGCCCATGCGACGGGCGAGCGAGATGGAGCACGTCGATCACCTCTTCCAGGTCGGCCTGCGGGGGGTCGGTAGCGCCCGACCCACGGACGTCGCCGACGCGCGGGCGCGCGGCAACACCCTCGTCACGGCTCGGGCGCTGCGTGCGCACGGCGTGGGTTGGCTGCTCGAGGAGCTGCCCGAGGACGGATCGGTCTTCATCTCCTTCGATTTCGACGGGCTCGATCCGTCGGTGTGCCCCGGGGTCAACGCCCCCGCCCCTGGCGGACTGTCCTGGGACGAGGCGGGCGACTTGCTCTCGGGCGTCGCCGCGCGTTGCCGGGTGGTGGGCGCGGCCTTCACCGAGCTGGCCCCAGACCGCGACCCGTCCGGAGGCTCGGCCCTCGTCGCAGCTCGACTCGTGATTCGGCTACTGTCTGCCATCCCGTGAGCACCATGTCCCCGCCGTCATCGGACGGCCCTCTCGCCATCCAAGCCCAAGACCTGGTCCGGACCTATCGGACCCACCTGGGCGTCGTCCGACGCCGCTCGATCGACGTCGAGGCGGTTCGGGGCATCACATTCGAGGTTCGCCCCGGCCAGCTATTCGGGCTGCTGGGCCCGAACGGAGCCGGGAAGACGACCACGATCAAGATGCTCACCACCCTGCTCCTGCCCACCTCGGGCACGGCATCGGTCATGGGATTCGACCTCGTCACGAGCACCACCGAGGTCCGCAAGCGGATCGGCTACGTGTTCGGCGGCGAGGGCGGCCTGTACGACCGGATCAGCGGGCTCGACAACCTGCGCTTCTTCGCGGAGCTGTACGGCGTGGACCCGGCTGCCCAGCGCCCGCGGATTGCTGCCCTGCTCGAGATGGTGGGCCTCACCGGACGCGAGGGAGAGAAGGTCGAGGGCTATTCACGCGGCATGCGCCAGCGGCTGCACATCGCCCGTGGCCTCCTCCATGACCCGCCGGTCCTGTTCCTGGACGAGCCGTCGCTGGGCCTCGATCCGGTCGGCGCGCGGGAGCTGCGACGCACGATTGCGGACCTGGTGGCGGCGGGCAAGACGATCCTGCTCACCACTCACTACATGTTCGAGGCCGATGCCCTGTGTGACCGGATCGCGGTCATCAACGGCGGGCGGATCGTGGCCGCCGGAACCGGCGCAGACCTCAAGGGCGCCATTGCCGACCGGGGGATCATCGAGATCGAGACGTTCGGCGTCACCGAGGAGGCCATCGAGCGGGTCCGGTCCGATCCGGATGTGATCGCGGTCAACACCGAGGACCAGGAACAGTCGCAGATCCTGCTCATCCAGTCGGAGCGCGGCACGGAGATCACCCAACGCCTGATCCAGCACCTGGGCGACACCCGAATCGGGAAGATCTCGGCCCGTGAGCCGACCCTGGAAGACGCCTACGTCCACCTGATTGCCACCACCGGAGACGTCGACGGGGGAGCCGCGCGCGCGGCGGCGGTCGTCTCATGACACGCGCCTGGGCATCGGTCATGTCCGACCTGCATCACGTCGGCCGCTCGTGGCTGTTCACCATGAAGATCTTCCTGATCAGCGACTTCTTCATCCTCACCGCGGTCGTCCAGCCGATCATCTTCGCCACCATCGCGTTCTTCCTGTTCTCCATCGGGGGCGACGCCGCCGGGGAGCAGACCCTGCTCTTCGCCGCGCTGGGGACCGGAATGATGGGCGTGTGGTCGACGACCCTGTTCGGGGGTGGCGGGGCGATCGCCTGGCAGCGCTGGGAGCGCACCCTGGAGCTCCTGGTCAGCGCTCCCCGGCGCTACGACCTCACCCTCCTGGGCCAGACCATGGCCACCGCCAGCTTCGGGTTCTACTCGATGATCGCCACCCTGGCCTGGGGCGTCCTCCTGTTCGGGATGCCGCTCAGCGCCAACTTCCCGCTCATGCTGCCCCTGGCCCTCCTGGCCGCCGTCCTCGGGATGGGCGTCATGGCCATGCTCCTGGCCACCACCTTCGTCCTGTACCGCCACGCGAACGCGCTCAGCAACCTGCTCGAGTATCCGATCTGGATCGCGACCGGGATGATCGTCCCGCTGGCCGTCCTGCCCGGATGGCTGGGACCCATCAGCTGGGTCCTGCTCCCGACCTGGGGCATGGCCGCCATTCGCGACGCGGCCATCGGGGACAGCCCGCCCTGGCTGGCCATCGGCATGTGCCTGGTGCTGGCCGTCGTCTACTACCTGATGGCCCGACGGATCCTGGTCCACGTGATCGACAAGGCGCGCCGCGACGCCACGCTGAACCTGGCATGACCGCCGAGCCCGACCGATGAGTTCCACCGTCATCCCCGCACCGACGTCCAGCGTCCCCTCGGATCCGGGCTCGCTCCGGGCCAACTGGCGCGTCTTCTGGTACGGCGGCCAGCTCTCGTACTCGGCCCTGTTCAACTGGGCTCGGCCGTCCATCTACATTCCCACCCTGCTGGGCGCCCCGACCTTCCAGATCCTGTTCTTCGCTGCGCTGGGGAGCTACGCGACGGGCATGGACCCGGCCTTCTTCGCCATCGGCAACTCGGTCCAGGTGTGCGCCATGAGCGGGATCTACGGGATGACCATGGCGGTCGCCAACGAGCGCTGGTTCGGCACCCTGCCTGCGCTGATGGCCAGCCCGGCCAACCGCGCCGCGCTGTTCGGCGGGCGCTTCATCCCGTTCATCGTGAATGGCTTCCTGATCAGTGCCTACGGCTTCGCCCTGAGCTGGCTGTTGCTCGGCGTCCGGTTCGACGCGGCCACCCTGGGGGCCATGGTCCTGGCCATGATCGTCACCGCATTCAGCTGCTCGGCCATCGGCGCGGTCCAGGGCGGGCTGTCGCTCCGGCTGCGCGACGGCCTGTTCGGAGCCAACCTGCTGGTGTTCCTCTTCCTGCTCCTGTGCGGGGTGAACATCCCGCTCGAGGCCCTGCCGCCGTGGATGCAGGCCATCAGCCAGGTCCTGCCCTTCACCCACGGGCTGGCCGCGGTCCGGGCCGCCATCGACGGCGCCCCGTTCAGCGCGGTGAGCGGCCTGATCGCAACCGAGTTCCTGATCGGCGTGTTCTACGCGGTGGCGGCGTTCTTCCTGTTCCGCTGGATGGAACGCGGCGCCTATCGCAACGCCACGCTGGACGTGCGCTGAGCCCTAGAACCAGTCCTTGGCCCGGAAGAAGAGCCCGACCGCCACGACCGCGACGGCCATGATCAGGAGCACCGCCGGGTAGCCCCACTGCTGCCCGAGCTCGGGCATGTACCGGAAGTTCATGCCGTAGATGCCCGCGATCAGGGTCGGGACCATGAGCAGGACCGTGAACGCGGTCAGGCGTTTCATGATCGCGTTCAAGCCGTTGCTCGTGACCGCCAGGTTGGCCTCCAGGGTCGATGCCACCAGGTCGCGGTAGAGGTCGACCTGGTCCAGGATCCGAATGAGGTGGTCGAACAGGTCCTGGAAGTAGGGGAGGGCCTCCTCGTCGATGAGGTCGTTGCCCCGGCGCAGGAGGGCGTTGGCCGAGTCCCGCATCGGTCCCAGCACCCGGCGCAGGTCGAGCAGCTCGCGCTTGAGGCTGAGGACCTCGCGCAGGGCTTCGCCCCCGCCGTGCCCCTCGATGACCCGGTCCTCGAGGTCGTCGATCCGCTCCGCCATGATGTCGAGAACCGGGAAGTAGCCGTCGGCGACCGCATCGAGGATCGCGTACAGGAGCCAACCACTCGCCGCGCCCAGGGTCGGCGCCCGATCCCGGAATCGGTTCTGGACCGAGGTGATCACCGGCGATGGTCCCCAGTGGACGCTGACCACATACCGGGTTCCCACGAACAGGTGATGTTCCGCCATCGTGGTCGCCCTCCCGGCGCCACCGCTCGTGATGACCTCGTACGTGACCACCACCGTCTGGTCGGAGTAGGTGTCGACCTTGGGCCGTTGTTGACGCCGCTGGAGGTCCTCGCGGGCCAGCGGGTGGAGCCCGAACTCCCGATCGAGGAGGTCGAGGTCGGCATCGGTCGGGTTCGTGATGTCGAGCCACACGACGGCGCCCTGGCGCTTCCGGATGTCGTCGATGTCGTGGAAGTCCACCTCGGCCAGCTCCTGGACCGATCCGTCCGGGAGCAGAGCCAGGGCCAGGTGGGTGGACGGCTCGACGAGCGTCACTTGCTGATCCTACGGCGAGCGCACCTGCGCAAGCATGGTTGCCGCCGCATCCCGATCCTCGGCCGACCCGAAGGTCAGGCGCAGATCGGTTCCGTACCAGCGCGCCAGCAGAGCCGGCTGCACGCCACGGACCGAGACGACCTCGCCCTTCTCGATCGAGCCCATGACACCCATGTCGTGTGCGGCCAGCGCCACGCCTTCGCCATCGGCGAAGCGAAGGACTGCCGTGGCCCGTCCGTCGGCGCTTGCCCCCGCGCCCAGCGCCAGCACCGATGGCACCTCGTCGAAGTGGCGACGATGACCCTCGACCGTGTTGGCGTTCCCACTGGCCCGAACCGCGAATGACCCGGGCACCGGCTCGGTGGACGGGTCTGCCCCTCCCTGTCCCAGCCCCGCCCACCGGCGCGAGCCCTCGGCCGCAGGTCGGAACACCGGGTACCCGATCCGCCCTCCGATCCAGATCAGGGCGGCCGCGATGGTCAGCAGTATCGGTCCCAGCCACAGGTGGTCGCGGAGAATGGAGGGGTCGTCGGCGATGGAGGCCAGGTCCAGGATGCGTCCCCAGCCGGCCAGGGCCTGCACCGGGACCGACGCCACGAAGTCCTCGAGATCTGGCTGGTTCCGAAGCTGGGTTCCGGTCCAGGCGCCGACCACGACGGAGTCCGGGTACGCGGTCTGGATGAGGACGCGATCTCCGCCGGTACCCAGCTCGGCGAGCTGCAGGAACACGCCGCCGCCGTGCGCCAGGCGTCGCGCCGGGCATCCGTCAGCGGAGACGGTGCATGTCGCCAGCGACTCCCCCTCGAAGGTAACCGGCACGCTGACCAGGGCCCCGTCATCGAGCCCGGCCAACTCGGCCGTTGTCGCGACGCTCATCGCCTGCTCATCGGTCGGGGGCTCTTCGACTTCGATCAGCGAGACCGAGGTATCGAGGCCAGTCGTGTCCTCCCCACGGCCCCCGAACGCGTTGGCGGCTGCAGACACGTCCCGAACCGCGACCCGTCCGATCACGGTCCGCGACTGAAACACTGCTGGCGGACGGTCGCTGATGACGATGGTCATGGCATCCGCGGCGGCGCTGTCCCGGACCAGCAGCCCGTAGGGAGGGGTCGTGTAGTGGCCGGGAGCCCGGAGGGAGCCGGTCATGGCCAGCCCCGGAAGATGAACATAGGTGACGGTGGTCGGAATGTTCCGATCAACCATCTCCTCGGACGTGGCAGTCGTGATCTGCTTAGCAGAGCCGGCCACCAGGAGCGGCGCCACCGCCAGGACCACGGCCGCGAGCGCCGCCCAGGGCGCCACGTCGAAGGGCAACGGGCCAACCGCTGCCCGAACCCAGCGTTCGAGCCCCACCGGGACGAAACCAACGGCGGCCCGCAGACGGTCGATCAATCCCTCCTTGACCCTACCGGGTGCTGATTAGCGGTCGAAGGACCAGCTCGCCCCATCCCACGTGGCGTGGAGCAGGGACCCATCGTCACTACGCGCGAACAGGTCGATTCGGTTCGGTCCCCACGAGCAGGCGGACAGATCGCCGGCCACCGTCACGCCCAGCGACTCCCACTCCGACCAGTCCGTCGGCCCATACCACTGGTGCATCAGCATTCCGTCGGCCGCCCGGGCGAAGACGTCGATCCGATCCGCCCCCCAGGACGAGACGGCCGGACTTCCGACGAATTGCCCGCCGTGCGAGTGCCACGGATGCCACGCGCGCCCGTCCCAGTACAGGCTCGACAGGTCGCCTTCCGGACCGATGGCAAAGACCTGCATCTGGTTGGGCGCCCAGGTCGTGACCGCGGGGGCGCTCGCCAACGCGCCACCGAGCGACTTCCATCGGTCCATTGGGATTCCTCCTGATCTCTTCCCGCACATCATGCCGCCCAACCGAGCGTTTTGGGCTTGTTCGTGTCTCCGCCCTAGCGCATGCTGGCCGCTCGTGCCCTCGGCCGCAGCATGACGCTTGAAAACGGGGCGCTGCTCGGCACCTACCGCATCGAGTCCCTGATCGGTCGGGGCGGGATGGGTGCGGTCTACCTCGCCACCGACACGCGCCTGGACCGTCGCGTGGCCCTCAAGGTCCTATCACCAGAGCTCGCCGAGGACGAGGCATTCCGCGACCGGTTCGTCGTCGAGTCGCGCACCGCGGCCTCGCTTGACCACCCGAACATCGTTCCGGTCTACGAGGCCGGCGAGATCGATGGCCGCCTGTTCATCGCCATGCGGTACGTCGAAGGGCACGACCTTTCGGACCTTCTGACTCGGCGCGGCGCACTTCCCGTCGCCCTGGCCGTCCGGATCCTGGTCGCCCTGGCCGCCGCACTCGATGCCGCGCACGCCAAGGGCCTCGTCCATCGCGACGTCAAGCCGGGCAACGTCCTCCTGACCGGGCCCGATGACGAGCCACACGTCTACCTGACCGATTTCGGGCTCAGCAAGCGCGTGGGCGAGCAATCACTGACGCGGGCGGGGCAGATCGTAGGCTCTATCCACTACGTTGCCCCCGAGCAGGTCGAGGGCCGTCAGGTGGATGCCCGGACCGATGTCTACTCGTTGGGCTGCCTCGCTTTCGAGGTCCTCTCCGGGACTGCGCCGTTCCAGCGCGAGTCGGAGATGGCGACCCTGATGGCCCATGTCCAGGATCCGCCGCCCTCCCTCCTCCCCCTTCGGCCGGAGCTCCCCGAGGCGTTGGATGCGGCCGTAGCGCAGGCGATGGCCAAGGACCCGGCCACTCGCTTTGCGACCGCCGGTGAGTTCGGGGCCGCGGTCACCCAGGCGGCCCGACCGGACAGCGGTGCCATCACCCGTGGCTTCCTGTTTGCTGACCTGCGGGACTACACCGCCTACGTGGAGGCCCACGGCGACGCGGCCGGGTCCGCCCTGCTCGATGTGTACCGCCGACTCATGCGCGACACCATTTCCCGGCACGGCGGGGCGGAGATCAAGACGGAGGGTGACTCGTTCTACGTCGTCTTCCCATCGGCCTCGAGCGCGGTCATGTGCGGCCTTGGCAATCGTGGCGGCAGCAGCCGGACATGCCGCGTCCGATCCGGACCACCTCATCCGGGTCGGCGTCGGCGTCCACGCCGGGGAGTCGGTGGCAGCGGCGGAAGGGTATGTCGGCTCCGCGGTGAACATCGCGTCCCGCGTGTGCGCCCTGGCGAAGCCGGGCGAGGTGCTCGTCACCGATACCGTCCGTGGCCTGACCCGGACCAGCGGCCGGCTGACCTTCACCCCGCTCGGCCCCGGAAGTTGAAAGGGCATCACCGAACCGATCGCGCTGTTCCACGTCGAACCGGAGCGGAGCACCTCGACCGCTCCGGCCGGCGGCCGTGGGGGCGTCACGCGCCGGCGGCTGGTACTCGCTGGGGCGGGCGCCGTGCTCCTGCTGGGCGCATTCGCGGCGGCGGCCGTCACGGGCCGGCTGTCCGGAGGTCCACCAGGGTCGGCTT
Source organism: uncultured Chloroflexia bacterium (assembly GCA_963816215.1). Classification (GTDB taxonomy): domain Bacteria; phylum Chloroflexota; class Limnocylindria; order QHBO01; family QHBO01; genus DASTEQ01. The sequence continues at coordinate 49,396 of CAWFKB010000004.1, forward strand.
CGTCTGGCCAGCCACCGGGCGAAACCGGGGAGCGGATCGCCTATGCCGATGCCCGCCCGCTGAACACGACGGTCGGCGATTCGGCGATCTGCAACCCCGGACGAGGTCTATACGACTCGGTGGGGGACATCCGCCTGGCCCTGGTCGACCCTGCCGGCGGTGACCCGCAGTACCTCACCCCGGTCGGGGACGAGCTGGAGGTTCATCCCGCATGGTCCCCGGACGGCACCCAACTCGCCTTCGTCGGCTGGGCATCCAGTGGCGGCACGAGCAACGTCTATGTTCTGGATCTCGCCAGCGGAGTCACGACCCAGGTCGCAGGTTTCGATGTGACGGACGACTCCAGCTACCTTGGACGAATTGACGGAGTGTCGTGGTCTCCTGACGGGACCAAGCTCCTGTTTGCATGGGGTAAGGACATCTACGAGGTACATGCGGACGGCACCAACCTCAGCGCATTGCCGATCACCGTGCCGACGGACCCAGATGCATCCCCCCAGCCCCCTCCGTTCGAAACCGTCCTTCCAGACCTGATTCCCGTGGCGCCGATTTGGCTTGCGGACGGTTCGATCGCTGCCATTGTCGACGACCAGGTCTTCCCCCAAACAGAGGGGAAGAGGTCGGGCGAGCGAAGGCTCGCCACGGCTCCAGCCGGAGGCGGCGTCCTCACGCCGGTGTCGTGGATCCCGGACGACATACGCGTCGAATCCGTGTCCTGGTCGCCCGATCGCACGCGCATCGCGTACGTCGCGGCGCAAGTTGGGGCCCTGGGCAGCCAACCGGGGACCCCCGACCTGTATGTCGCCAACGCCGATGGCTCGGACAGCCATCCCATCCAGGCGGCGCACCTGAAGGGGGGCGACCCCGCCTGGTCCCCCGACGGCGCGCATCTGGTGTTCGGATTCGGCCCATTGCGCGTCATCGACCCGGTCACTGAGGAGGTTCGTGATCTGGTCCTCCCCGAGGACCGGGCAACGTGCTGGCCGGTCTGGAGTCCGACCACCACGACCGCTCTGCCGGCGGCGACCTCGACTCCCGTGCCCGGCGCCACTCCGGGTCCGATGCCGTTCTACCTGGGGGCGCTCGATCCGGGCACCTATCGCACGGGAACCTTCCTGCCGCCGATGGAGTTCACCCTCGGACCGGGTTGGGTGGGGTATACAAGCGCTACCGACACGGTGAGGCTGTTCCTTGCGGACCAGCCCTCCGCCGAAATCGACATCCTGAACCCGAAGATCGTCATCGAAGCACCGGGGTGCGACAACTCGTCCAACCCATCCGCTGAGCGGCGAGCCGATCGAACTGGTGACCTACTATCCAGGAACATCCGTATCTGACCGTGAGCGAGGCTGATTCCTACCACGTCGCTGGCCTCTCCGGTCTCGGGGTCGTGGTTTCGGAGTCCCGGCCGCTCACCGAGGCAGACTGCCCGGGCCAATTCGACACATCGGTACGTGCACCTCATCGACACCTTCGGCGTGGACTGGTACCGGATTGGTGAGGACAACCAGGTCTTGTTCATCGTCGTGCCCGTCGGACCTGACCTGATTGCGTTCAGCATCGAGGCGCCCGTAGACCAATTCGCCGAGTTTCAGGGCCAGGCGCAGGTCGTCCTCAACAGCCTGACGTTCCCCTGACCGCCACGTCGCGTCTTGGTTCAGCCCCTATCCTCCGCCGGTGGAACGCTTTCACACGATCATCGAGCCGTTCCGGATCAAGTCGGTCGAGCCGGTCCGGCTGACGACGGTCGCCGAGCGGGAGGCCGCCCTCCAGGCCGCCGGCTACAACCTGTTCAACCTCCACTCCGATGACGTCCTGGTCGACTTTCTGACCGATTCGGGCACCGGCGCCATGAGCGCCGAGCAGTGGGCCGGCATCCAGCGTGGCGACGAGTCCTATGCCGGCAGCCCGTCGTGGTTCCGCTTCCTCGAGGCCGTCCAGGAGCTGTTCGCGTTCAAGCACGTGATCCCCACCCACCAGGGCCGCGCCGCCGAGAAGATCCTGTTCAGCGTGGTGGCCGGCCCGGGAAAGGTCGTCCCCAACAACACCCATTTCGACACGACCCGGGCCAACGTCGAGTTCACCGGTGCCGAGGCCGTGGACCTGCCCATTCCCGAGGGTCGCGAGCCGCCGACCATCCACCCCTTCAAGGGCAACATGGACACCGACGCGCTCGAGGCGCTCATCACCGAGCGCGGCCCGGCGCCATCCCGGTGGTCTTCGTGACGGTCACCAACAACTCGGGCGGCGGACAGCCGGTGTCCATGGCCAACCTCCGGGCCGTTCGCGCCGTGTGTGACCGATACGGGCTCCCCCTCTTCCTCGACGCCTGCCGCTTCGCGGAGAACGCGTGGTTCATCCGGACCCGCGAGCCCGGCTACGAGTCGACGCCCATTCCCGACATCGTGCGCGAGATGGCCTCGCTGGCCGACGGGATGACGATGTCGGCCAAGAAGGACGGGCTGTCGAACATCGGTGGCTGGCTGGCCATGAACAACGACGCGTGGGCCGAGCAGGCGCGCAACCTGCTCATCCTGACCGAGGGATTCCCCACCTATGGCGGTCTGGCCGGGCGGGACCTGGACTCCATCGCCCAGGGGCTGCGCGAGGTGGTCGACGAGGACTACCTGCGCTACCGGATCCGCTCCACCGAGTACCTGGGCGAGGGCGTGACCGCGGCCGGCATCCCGTGCGTGCAGCCCATCGGTGGCCACGCCGTGTACCTGGACGCCGCCGCACTGCTGCCTCACATTCCGCCGCTCCAATATCCCGGCCAGGCCCTGGCCGTGGCCCTGTACCGCGAGGGCGGGATCCGCGGCTGCGAGATCGGATCGGTCATGTTCGGGATGCACCCCGATGGCACCGAAACGCCCTCGCGGATGGAGCTCGTCCGCCTCGCCATCCCGCGCCGGGTCTACACCCAGAGCCACGTGGACTACGTCATCGAGGTCGCGCGCTGGGTCGCGGAGCGGGCGGGTGACCTGCGTGGCTTCCGGATCGTGGACCAGCCGCAGACTCTGCGCCACTTCACCGCGCGCTTCGAGCCCATCTGAGCGGCTGGCGCACCTCTGGTTGCGCACGCGGCGCCGTGCGTATCATTCGGCGCATGCGACTCCAGACGGGACGACACCTGACCGAGGTGGACGTCGGTTAACTGACCGATCTCGCCGCGGCGCACGCCGCGGCGACGGTGGACCTGGGTGCCGGCGATGGCGCCTTCGTGTTGGCGCATGCCCGCCAGCACCCGGAGCGAGTTCGTTCTGGGTGTGGATGCCAGCCCCGATGCCATGCGCGAGTCCTCGCATCGCGCCGCCCGACCGCGCACCGCGCTCCCCAACGCCCGGTTCATGGTGTCCTCCCTGGAAGCCATGCCCTCGGAGCTGGACGGGCGGTTCGACCTGGTGACCGTTCACTTCCCGTGGGGCTCGCTGTGGGACGCCGCCACGGCTGACGACCCCGGTCAGGCCGCACGGCTCGCGGCCCTGGTTCGTCCGGGCGGTGAGCTGCGGCTCCTGCTCTCCCGGGCCGAGCGTGACGGAACGCCAGTCCTGGACCCGGGAGCGGTGGCTGCCGCACACGCCGCCCACGGCCTGACCGTCCTCGAGATGCGCACCGCCGACCTCGAGGATGCGGCCGCGGCCCACTCGTCGTGGGGCAAGCGCCTGCTCCGAACGGCCGATGGGAGCCGTTCGGCCTGCCTGATCCGGCTCAACCGCCCTGCGGCCAACTCGTCGACGCCAGACTAGAATTCGGTCCATGACCTTCGGTCAACGCGTCTCGAACTGGCGGTACGCCCTCGCCACCGCGAATCCGCCTCCCAACGTGGAGATGGACGGGATCACGAAGTGGCTGGTGGTCACGAGAGCCGCCGTGTTCAGCATGACGGTCACCTCGGGCCTCATCGGCGGCCTGCTCGCGATTGGAGCCGACGCCTCGGCCGTCAACTACGGCTACCTCGTCCTCGCCGTCTTCGGCCTGGTCGTGTCGCATGCCGCCAATAACCTGATCAACGACTACTTCGACATGGAAGCGGGGATCGACACCGACGAATACGTACGCGCCCTGTACGCCCCCCACCCGGTCCTGTCCGGGTGGCTGACCAAGGCCCAGCTCCGCAACGCGATCATCGTCCTCAACGTCATCGATTTCGCGATCCTGGTTGCGCTGGTAGCGGTGCGCGGGCCGCTGGTCGCCGTGTTCGCGCTCAGCGGATTGTTCATCAGCGTCTTCTACGTGGCCCCGCCCATCAGCCTCAAGAAGCGCGGCCTGGGCGAGCCAGGCGTGTTCCTGACCTGGGGCCCGCTCATGATCGGCGGCACGTACTTCGTGGCCACCGGCACGATCCCCGCCTGGGTGTGGGTCGCGTCGCTCCCGTACGCCATCCTCGTGACGACGGTCCTGTTCGGGAAGCACATCGACAAGATCATTCCCGACACCGAGCGACACATCCGGACCCTGCCCGTGATCCTTGGGGAGCGTCGGGCCCGGCTGGTCGCGCAGGGACTCATGATCGCCTTCTATCCCATCGTCATCGGTTCGGTGCTTGTCGGCTGGATCGGTCCGTGGGTGGCCCTCGTCATCCTCGCCATTCCGCGCCTGATCGAGGTTCTCCGACAGTTCTCGCAGCCCAAGCCCGAGACGCCGCCGAATGCCTACGTCGGCTGGCCGCTGTGGTTCGTGGGTGGGGCCTTCATCCACACCCGCCGCGCGGGGGCGATGCTCATGCTGGGCCTGTTGCTGAACATCATCATCCCCGTCACGCTGCCGTGGGTCTCGTGAGCGGGGACGGGATCGTCGAGGGCATTCACCTCCACGGCCAACGAGGCGATCCCATGCAGGTGGTCGACGCCGCCGAGCTGGTGACCGGCCACGGGCTGGTGGGGGATCGGTTCGCCGGGCTGGGCATCCCGGGCAGCCACGTGACCCTCATCGCCGCCGAGGGCGTGGAGGCCATGGTCGGCGAGACCGGGATTCAGCTGGAGCCGCACCAGACCCGACGCAACATCCTGACCCGCGGCGTGGACGTGCCCGGCCTCGTGGGGCGGCGCTTCATGGTGGGGGAGGCGGTGTGCTACGGCGTCAAGGAGTGCACGCCCTGCGAGCACCTCGAGTCCATGACCGCGCCCGGCGTCCGCCAGGGCCTCTCCGGACGGGGTGGCCTCCGGGCGGACGTCCTGTCCGGCGCCCCGATCCGTGTTGGCGACTCCGTCGTCGTCCTCGCGGACTGAGCTGACCGGACCGATGGCGACGGGCGCGGCCCGTCGCCCTGTGGCGCCGGGACTGTTCACGCCGGGTTCCATTTCCTGGCGACTCGATCGCGAGGTCGCGGTCCTGGCCGGCGGCACTTGCGCGCTCCTGATGCAGGTCGCGCACCCGGCGGTGGCCGCCGGCGTTGCCCAGCATTCCGACTTCCGGGACGACCCCTTCCGCCGCCTGCAGCGCACCCTGGGGGCAAGCTGGAGCATCGTGTTCGGGGACATGGCCCGCGCCGAGCGCGCCATTCGCCGCATCAACGCCATTCACGCGGTCGTCCAGGGCGTGGTCCCCGAGACCGGCGCCCCGTACCGGGCGCTGGATCCCGACCTGCTTGCTGTGGGTCCACGCCACCCTGGTGGATACCGCGCTCCGGGTTCATGACCGGTTCGTCGCCCCGCTGACCGTGGCCGAGATGGACGCGTATCACCGCGAAGCCGCCCGTGTGGCCGTTCGCCTCGGCGTCCCGCGCGACCACATCCCGGACACCACTGGCCGAGCTGCGTTCGTGGATGGCCGACCAGATGAGCTCCGGTGCGGTCCGGGTTGGCCCCACCGCGCGCGAGCTGGCGCCCTTCATCCTCCATCCCACGCGCTTCCCGCCGGCCTGGGTGTGGGACGCGGCGCACCTGGCCTCCATCTCCGTCCTGCCCGCCCCGCTGCGGCACCAGTACGGGATTCCGTGGAACGCGCGCCGGGCGCGTGGCGTGGAGCGGTTGGCGGCGGTCACCCGATGGGCGGTCCCGCGCCTCCCGGCTGCCGTCCGCTTCGTGCCGGCCTCGCGGACGGCAGACCGTCGCCCAATTTCGCCCTGACGGCCGGCTGACTCGGGGGCGACCCGCGACTATCATGGCCAGCGCCCGGCGCCGCCGCCCTTCCTGAACGCCGGGCCCGGGAGACGCAGCCCTGCCCAGATTCACCACCCTCGCCGCGCTGGCGGTGGTCATGACGTTCCTGCTGGTCGTGGTGGGCGCCATCGTGCGTGCCACCGATTCCGGGCTGGGCTGTCCCGAATGGCCCACCTGCCACGGGTCGTGGATTCCGCCCCTGGACGATCCGCACGCCATCATCGAGTGGTCGCACCGGACGACCGCCGCCCTGACCGGCCTGGTGGTGGCCGCTCTTGCCATCGCCGCCGTCATCGGCCAGCGCAACCGGCGCACCGTCGTCGTGGCCAGCGTGGGCGCAGCCGGGCTGGTCGTGTTCCAGGCGTGGCTGGGCAAGATGGCGGTCGAGAGCGAGCTCTCCGGCGACATCGTGGTTGCCCACCTGGCGACGGCCATGGGCCTGTTCGCCCTCGTCCTGTTCGTCTGGGTCCGCAGCCGCTACCCGGCACAGGTGCCCCAGGCCGGCGGATGGACCGGGTTCACGATCCTCGCCGCCCTGACCGCTCTCGCGACCTACGGGTTGATGCTGCTCGGCGCGCACGTCACCGCCACCGGGACCGCCCTGGTCTTCGATGACTGGCCGCTCATGGACGGCGGCCTGTGGCCCACGCTCGACCCGGGCGTCCTTCCGCACGCGCTGCACCGATGGGCGAGCGTGGCGGTCGGCTTCCTCGTGGCTGGCACGGTGTGGCTCGGGGTGCGGGGCGAGTCCAAGTCCATCCCTCGCCTCGCCATCCTGGCCGGGGCGCTGTACCTGGTCCAGGTCGTGATCGGCGGCGCCCAGGTCCTGACCCTTCTCGCCCCGTGGACACAGGTCGCCCACGTCGCCATCGGAGCGGCCACGTTCGGCGTGCTCGTCACCCTCGTGCTCACCGCAAACCTCGAAGCGCGCCTGGCGTTCGCGTCAGACGCCGAGCTCGCCCCCGGGACGGCCGCTGGCGAAGGGTCTACGCGCGGAGACACGGTCAGGGCCTATGTGGCCCTGACCAAGCCCCGGATCATCGAGCTGCTGCTGGTCACCACCGTCCCGACCATGGTCCTGGCCCAGGGTGGGATCCCGCCCATCGCCCTGATTGGTGCGGTGCTCATCGGGGGAACGTTGGCGGCAGGCGGGGCAAACGCCATCAACCAGTACCTCGATCGCGACATCGATGACCTCATGCGCCGCACTCGAAACCGGCCCCTCCCGCGCCACGCCGTGTCACCGACCGAGGCCCTCGTATTCGGCCTCGTCCTCAGCGTCCTGTCGTTCGCGTGGTTGACCGTCACCGTCAACCTGCTGAGCGCGCTGCTGGCGGCCAGCGCGATCGTCTTCTACGTCGTGGTCTACACCGCGTGGCTGAAGCGCTCGACCCCGCAGAACATCGTGATCGGCGGCGCCGCGGGCTGCGTGCCCGTCCTCGTCGCGTGGGCCGCCGTGACCGGGACGGTGGGGCTGCCGGCCCTCGTCCTGTTCGCGATCATCTTCGTCTGGACGCCGCCCCACTTCTGGGCGCTCGCGCTGCGCTATCGGGGCGACTACGAGGCGGCCGGCGTGCCCATGCTGCCGGTGGTCCGCGGCGAGGTCGAGACGGCTCGCCAGATCCTGCTCTACTCCCTGGTCCTCGTGGCCGTGAGCCTCGTCTTGCTGCCGGCCGCCGGGATGGGCCTCGTCTACCTGGTCGCCGCGGTCGCGCTCGGGGTGGGCTTCGTGGCGTGGGCGGTCCGCGTTCGGCGCTCGCCGGCCATCGGGCCGGCGGCCATCGGTCTGTTCAAGTACTCGATCCTGTACCTGACCCTTTTGTTCGCCGCGGTCGCGGCCGACACGCTGGTCCGCGCGGCCATCGGCTGACACGATGCGGGACGCCGGACAGCGCCTGGCGACCCTGATCCGCACCTACCTCGAACTGGGCATCGCCCCGGGTGACGACGAGGAAGAGAAGTTCCGGAAGCGCGGCGGCACGGCGGTCCTCACCTTCATCGCGCTGCTCACCTTGCCGGACATGGTGGAGTTCCTGTCCCTGGAACGTCCCCTCACGGCGGCGGTCGAGCTGGCCTTCCTCGTGATCGCCACCGCACTGCTCCTGCACCTGTTCGTGACCAAGAACGGACACGTCTTCCTCCCCGCGACGCTGGTTCTCGGCTTCCTGAATCCGATCCTGATCATGTGGAGCCTTGGTGGGTTCGCCCAGGGCGGCGCCGCCATCCTGTGGTCGTTCTCGATCCCGCTGGCCGCCCTCGTGTTCTGGGGAATCCGACCGGCGCTGCTGTGGTCGGTCGCCTGCGCCGTGGCGTTGGTGCTATCCGGCCTCCTCGAGGACACCCTCAGCTCCCTGGTCCAGCCCCTGCCGTTGGCCGAGCAGACCACGCTCTTCGTCTTCGTGCTGGCCAGCGCCTCCGTGGTGAACATCGCCGTGCTGCTGTACTTCGTCCGACAACGCAACGTCGCGCTGGACCGGTCGGAATCGCTGCTGCGCAACGTCCTCCCGGCCGCGATTGCCGATCGACTCAAGATGCGGCAGTCGGACGTCGCCGATCGGTACGAGGCCGCTTCGGTCCTGTTCGTGGACATCGTGAACTTCACCGCGTTCGCCGAGCAGACCTCGGCCGAACAGGTTGTGACACTGCTGAGCCGGGTATTCGCGACGCTTGACGACCTCGCGGATCGCAACGGGGTGGAGAAGATCAAGACCCTGGGCGACGGCTACCTTGCGGTCGCCGGGGTGCCGACGCCTCGAGCCGACCACGCTCCCGCGGCGGCCAGAATGGCGCTCGACGTCTCACCGGCCCTGCACGAAGCGCTCGGGCAGGAATGGCCCGACCTGAGGGTCCGGGTGGGAATCGCCAGCGGCGCCCTGGTGGCCGGCGTCATCGGGCGACGCCGGTTCAGCTACGACGTGTGGGGCGATACGGTCAACACCGCCAGCCGGATGGCGTCGATCGCCGAGCCCGGTGGCGTGGTTGTGACTGCCGAGACGGCCGCTGCCCTGGCTGGGGACTTTCGCCTGGAGCCGATGCCGGACGTGAGCGTCAAGGGAAAAGGTGTGCTGCGGCCGTTTCGGCTCGTGGATTTCGCGCCGTCAGCCTGACCCAATCGGAACATGGCGGGCCGCCTCGGCGTCGTCCCGGGCCTCCTGCCGCGCGTTGCGCCGCTCGTCCTGGCGGACCCAGGCCACGACGACCAGGAACATGGCCAGCACGAAGGTGAGATCGCCCCATGCCCACATCAGGGTGCCGGCCGCCTGCTGATCGACCAGCGGATCAGGGCCCCAGTCGCGCACGATGTTGGCGTAGTGGGGGTACAGGACCTCGGACGCGTTCATGATCGCCACCCCCAGGAACGAGTTCTGGGGCATGGCCAGGAACAGGTAGAAGAGACGAACCGGGTAGGCGAGGCGCCACGGCACCGGGTCGACGGCCACGACCGGCAACCAGAACAGGAGCGCCGCCCCGAACAGCATGCCGTGCTCCAGCCAATGGACCCACTCCACCTCCAATGCGTAGTCGTACACGGCCCCATCGCCGGCCAGGTGCCAGCCCCAGTTCACGGCCGCGAACAGGAACCAGCCGATCAGCGGGAACGTGACGATCCGCAGCGCTCGGCTGTGGAGGACAACCAGGAGCCTCCGCCGTGCGTCCGGCCCCACCGCGCGCAAAAGCAGGGTGACCGGGGCGGCCAGGAGCAGGAGCGGCGCGGCCACGAACTGGAGGAGCAGGTGCTGCAGCATGTGGACGGTCAGCAGGGTCCCCGAGTACGTCTCGATGGGCGACAGCAGGGCCGCGGCAATGGCCGCCATGCCTCCGTACCAGAACCAGTGGCGCATGACCGGGACCCGGTTGCGCGGGTGTCGGTGCGCGACCCGGCGAACCAGCCACCAGTACCCGATGACGCCGACCGCTACGGCCACGACCGACAACGGCTCGAACGTCCACGCCAACAGGACCGATGGAAACTCCGGAGGTGGGGCGGCCGCTCCGTGGGCCGCGGCAAGGCCCGGCATCGCCACTGCAGCCAGCCCGGCCAGCCCGGCAGGGAGGAACAACCGACGACGGGCACGCGTCACCCGGGCATTCTGGCCCCAACGGAACCGATTGCGCAGCCATGGCGTCTGGTCGGCATGAAGCGCCCGCATCGCGTGCTGCTCGCCGCGCTCCCGGTGGTCCTGCTCGTCGCCAGCTGCAGCGCCACGTCGCCCCCTCCGGTGGGTGGGGGACCGGTCTCGCATCCAGAAGGCAGCGATGTCGTGGTCCAGGTCGAGTGGACCGGCGGCTTCGTTCCCTACGAATACCTCTTCACCAGCCTGCCCCTCTTCACCCTGCTCGGCGACGGCCGGGTCATCGTCCAGGGTCCGGTGCCCGCCATCTATCCGGGGCCCGCGCTGCCCAACCTGCAGGTTCGGCGCCTGACCGAGGAAGGCATCCAGGCGGTCCTCTTCCGCCTCACGGAGACCGGGCTGTTCGACGAGAGTCACACCTACGACGCGGCGGCGGCCTTCGTGGCCGATGCCAACACCACGGTCTTCACCATGAATGCGAACGGGGAGACCGTGGTCGTGGACGTCTACGCCCTGGGCACGTTCACCGATCCCGGAACCACTCCTTCGGACGTGTCGGCGGACGAGCTCGATGCCCACGACCGCCTGGCCACCCTCCAGGACGACCTGAACTACCTCGAAGGCTGGGTGGAAGCCGATGACTGGGCCGATGCGGTCTGGAGCCCGTACCAGGCCGAGGCGCTCCGGCTGCTGGTCACCAACGTCGACAACGAGCCGCCCAACCCGGATGGCCTTGACAGCGATCCGCTCCCCTGGCCCGCTCCCACCGCCCCGGACGCGATCGGGACGGCCAGCACGGTCCAGGAGTTCCGCTGCGGGGTCGTGTCGGGCGACGAGGCCATGACCTGGACCGAAGCGCTGGCGGGTGCCAACCAGCTGACCCGCTGGTCATTCGAAGGCCACCAATACCGCGTCACGCCGCGTCCCCTGCTCCCCAACGAGGCGCTGGACTGCGGCCCGAACGAGATCGTCCGCCTCCTCGACTACCTGACCGCGGGCTGAGCCTGCCCGCCGGGCCGGCGGGTACAATGCGCGCCGTGCAACGGGCGAGGCCGCTCGACCGTTTGGCGTGATCGAGGCGATGCCGGCAGTCCCGGAGCGTCTCCCAGACAGGAGCCACTCGTCAGACTGATGCGAGCACGGGCGCCTCTCCGCTGGCGGCGGATGGTCATCCGCCTGGCAGTCCTCTGTCTCCCGGTTCTGGGCCTGAGCGGCTGCCTGTTCCCGCCCGAGCCGATGACTACCGAGGCGGAGCAGATCCGCACCCTGTTCCTCGTCATCTTTGCCCTGGGGGCGGTCGTCTTCGTGGGGGTCGAGGGCTTCCTGGTCTTCGCCGCCGTCCGGTACCGGCGGCGCGATGACCGCCTGCCAGACCAGATCCACGGCAACACGAAGGTCGAGATCGTGTGGACCGTCATCCCCACCATCATCGTGCTCATCCTGTTCGTCACCAGCATGTTCACGCTTGGAAGCATCAGCGCACGGGCGAGTGACCCGCTCACGATCGAGGTCCAGGGCTACCAGTGGTATTGGGTCTTCCAGTACGACACCGGCTACCAGGTGACCGGCAGCCCGGGCAACCCGCCGGCCATGGTCGTGCCGGTCGGTGAGCCTGTCCGCCTGCGCCTCGTGAGCGACAACGTCATCCACTCCTTCTACGTGCCGGCATTCCTGATCAAGAAGGACGTGATTCCGTTCGGCCAGGGCCAGGCACCGAACGAGCTGGAGTTCACCGTGACCACGCCCGGCACGTATCGGGGCCAGTGCGCCGAGTTCTGTGGTCAGTTGCACGCCGACATGACCTTCACGGTGGAGGCCATGGAGCGGGCCGATTTCGACGCGTGGCTCGTCAATGCCGGCTCCGCCACGCCCACCGCCGAGCCGACCTCGGCGCCATCGGTCCCCGCCGACGTCACGGTCGTGGAGCTGAGCGCGCAGAACGTGGAGTTCGACCTCCATGAGCTGGAGGTGCCGGCCGGGAAGCCGTTCATCATCCGCTTCAGCAACCTGGAGGGCATGGCCCACAACGTGTCCATCTTCGACGGGCAGGACAAGCTCTTCACGGGGAGCGCCGTCATCGGGCCCGACGCCACGGTGGACTACTACGTGGATGGCCTGCCGGTGGGGGAGTACACCTTCATCTGCGACTACCATCCGATCCCGACCATGACCGGCACGCTCACCGCTCGCTGAGGAGACCAGGAGGACCGATGGCCACCACCACCCTCGCTCCCGGCTCCCAGGCGTACGGCCGCTCCTGGGTCCTCGACTGGCTGACGACCGTCGACCACAAGCGGATCGGCGTCCTGTACATCATCAACTCGTTCGTCTTCTTCTTCTTCGCCGGGGTGCTGGCCCTCGTCATCCGCAGCGAGCTGGCGGTCCCCGGACTGCAGTTCGTGGACGAAAGCACTTTCAACCAGGCGTTCACGATGCACGGGACGCTGATGATCTTCCTGTTCATCGTGCCCATGTTCAGCGGCTTCGCGAACTACATCGTGCCGCTCATGATCGGGGCCCCGGACATGGCGTTCCCCCGGGTCAACGCCCTGTCGTTCTGGATGCTGCCACTGGGTGGTGCCCTGATCGTGTCGGGATACCTGGTCGGCGGTGCCGCGGCCGGCGGCTGGACCGGGTACAACCCGCTCACCCAGCAGCGGTTCGCGCCCGGCGACGGGACGGACCTGTGGATCATGGGCCTGGCGGTGGTCGGCACGGCCTCGATCCTGGGATCGGTCAACTTCATCACCACCATCTTCAAGATGCGTGCGCCGGGGATGACCCTGTTCCGGATGCCGATCTTCGTGTGGACCGTGCTCGTGACCCAGACCCTCATCCTGCTGGCCACCCCGGTCATCACCGCCGCCCTGATCGCCCTGTTCATCGACCGCAACTACGGCGGATCGTTCTTCGATCCATCGGTCGGCGGGGACGCCGTCCTGTGGCAGCACCTGTTCTGGTTCTTCGGCCATCCCGAGGTCTACATCGTCATCCTGCCCGCGCTGGGCGTGGTGAGCGAGATCCTGCCCGTCTTCTCGCGCAAGCCGCTGTTCGGGTACCGGGCCTTCGCGTGGGCGACCATCGCCATCGGTCTGCTCTCGTTCAGCGTCTGGGCCCACCACATGTTCACCACCGGGGTCGTGTTCCTGCCGTTCTTCACCTTCATGACGGCCCTGATCGCGATCCCCACCGGGGTGAAGATGTTCAACTGGCTGGCGACGCTGTGGCGGGGCTCGATCACGTTCACGACGGCCATGCTGTTCGCCATGGGCATCATCAGCATGTTCCTGATCGGTGGCATCAGCGGCGTGATGCTGGCCTCCGCGCCGGTCGACTTCCATCTCCAGGACACGTACTTCGTGGTGGCGCATCTGCACTACGTGTTCTTCGGCGGCGCCGCCCTGGGCGTGTTCGCGTCGACCTACTACTGGTTCCCCAAGATGAGCGGCAAGAAGCTCAACGAACGGCTGGGAAAGGTCCACTTCTGGATGCTGCTGATCGGCTTCAACCTGACCTTCTTCCCCATGCACATGCTCGGCATCCAGGGCATGCCGCGCCGGATCGCCGACTACGCGCCTGACGCCGGCTGGACGACGATGAACCTTATGGCCACCGCCGGGGCGCTCCTGATCGCGGTCTCCATGGTCCCGTTCCTGGTGAACGTCGTCACCACCCTGGTCAACGGGGAGAAGGCCGGTGACGACCCGTGGGAGGGGAACACGCTCGAGTGGGCGACCACGTCCCCGCCGCCGACCTACAATTTCGACAGCCTGCCGCCCATTCGCAGCGAGCGACCGCTGTTCGACCTGCGCCACCGCAACGACGGCGCGGCTCACGGCCACAGTCCGGGGGCAGCCTCGGCCGACGCGCGGGTGGAGCCATGAGCACCCAGGCCACCTCCCGCCGCCAGGGGGGCTTCCCCATCCCGCTGGTCGGGATGCTGCTCTTCATCTCGTCCGAGGTCATGTTCTTCGGCGGGCTGTTCGCGACCTACTTCTCGGCCCGCGCCTCGTTCAACGGGGAGTGGGGCCCGCCCACCGGGGCGCCGGAGCTCGAGATCCTGCCCATCGCCCTGCCGATCACCATCATCCTGCTCGTCTCGAGCCTGACCATGCACCAGGCGGTGCGCGCCATCGCCCGTGGCAACCAGAGCCGCCTCCGCTTCTGGCTGATCGTGACCCTCCTCCTGGGCGCCCTCTTCCTGGCCGGACAGGCGTATGACTACACCCAGCTGGGCTTTGGCATCAGCGACGGGGTGTTCGGGACGGTCTTCTACACCCTGACCGGGTTCCACGGGGCGCACGTGTTCGGCGGGGTGGTGGGCCTGACCATCCTGGCCTCGCGGGCCGTCGGTGGCCAGTTCTCGGCCCGCAACCACGTCGCCGTGGAGGCCGTGAGCTACTACTGGCACTTCGTCGACGTGGTGTGGGTCGCCCTGTTCACGACCCTGTACTTCCTCCGCTGAGACCGATGGACCGATGACCGATCAGCTCCTCGGGTTCGCCCTGGTCGGTGTCGCCCTGGTGGGGGTTGCCGTGGTCGTGGCCCTTGCCGGCCGCGGCAAGGAACGGAGGCCGCTCCACCCGCCGCCCGGTGTCCACGTCCCGCCGGGGAGCTGGCTGCCCATCTCGTGGGCCAGCGGTGGCGCGCTCCTCGCGGCCGGCCTGGCGTTCAAGCCCGAGGACCAGGCCGTGGCCTGGTGGTTCTTCCTGCCGGGCCTTGGCTTCATCGTGCTGGCCGTCATCCTCTCGGTCCGCGTCGCCGGCCGGGAGTGGCGCGAGACCGAGCACGGCTCGCAGGACGAGGGCGCATCCCACCACTGAGGTCTCCGCGCATCCGCCGTATCGATCTCGCCCGACTGCCCCGCTGGTGGCTCGCCGTGGCGGCGGCGCTCCCGATTGCCCTCGTGCTCCTGGTGGCCGTGGGCTGGGCCGCCAGCACCGGCATGCTGACGCCCGCCCTGCGCGTCGGCGACCGCGCGCCGGAGTTCGCGCTGGCCGACCTCGATGGCAACCCGGTCCGCCTGTCGGACTACGCGGGGCAGCCGGTTCTCGTGAACTTCTGGGCGTCCTGGTGCGTGCCCTGCGTCGAGGAGTTCCCGGTCCTGCAGGGGGCGCTGGACGCACATGCCGACGCGGGGCTGGTCGCGATCGGTATCGTGTACCGTGACCGCTCCGAGGCGGCCCGGGCCTTCGCCGACCAGATGGCGGCCGAGTGGCCGATGGCCATGGACCCCGGGGAGGTGGTGGCCCAGGCATATGGCGTGTACGGGCCACCGGAGAGCTGGATCATCGGTCCCGATGGGACCGTGGCAAGTCGACAGATCGGGCCATACACGGCCGAGGAACTCGAGGCCCAGCTGCGCGAGGTGTTGGGTGAGCACTGATCGGAGGAACCAGCGTTGACCACGGAGTCCAACGTCCCGGCCACGACCGACGACGTGGCCGTTCCCGCGGTCGTGGACGCATCGGTGTCGGTGCCCGCCGCGTCGCCCGCTGCGACCCCGGGGCGCGGGCAGAACATCACTACCGGGCTCTTCCCCATGGCCCTCTTCGTGCTGATTGTCCTCTTCGTGTCGCTGGCCTTCTGGACGCTCATGACCACCACCGGAACGGGTCCCTAGCGCCGCTCGACATCCCTCTCGCTAATGCGGGATGCAGTGAGTACGATGCGCCGCAGCGACGGCCCTCAGGTGCCGTCCACAGGGAGAGGACTTCCGATGCGTCCACCGCTCGCCCAGCGCGTCTCGGACCAGATCCGTATCGTCGCGGTGCTCACCGCCGTGACCCTGCTCATGACCGCCTGCGGCGGCGGCGGTGATGGCGGTGATGGCGGTGGTGGCGGCGGCAACACCGACTACGTCCTGTACGTCCTGTTCGTGAACCGTGATCCGAACGCGTCCCACACGCTGAGCTACTCCGGTGGCGCACCCCTGGCCAGCAGCGCCGACAGCGAGACCGCGGAGTCGTGCACGGCGGCCATCGTGCAATACGCGGTGGAGGTGCCCTTCGAGGTCCTCGTGGACGACGTGCCGATCGTCATCTCTGACGAGCTTCCGAATGGCGTGCCCGAGGATGGCGAGATCAACATGATCACCCAGATCGACGTGAAATCCGACGGGAACGCCGTGTCGGTGATCGGGGATTCATCCGGTGGCTCGGCGGTCGTGGCCGGCACGAACCTGAGCAAGCCCGCCGCGATCTCGATCTGCAACTAGGTCGCGGCCGACACCTCGGGATAGCGGGCGGCGACGTACTCGTCGAGGATCTGGAGGAAGCGGGGCACGATGTCGTCGCCCCGCAGAGTCGTTCGTAGGGCGCCATCCACGTAGACCGGGGCCACCGGCTCCTCGAACGTCCCCGGCAGGCTGATCCCGATGTCCGCGTGGCGGCTCTCGCCCGGGCCGTTGACCACGCAGCCCATGACCGCGACCCGCAGGTCCTCGACGCCGGGGTGACGCTCGGCCCAGATGGGCATCTGGTCGCGCAGGTGGGCCTGGATGTCGCGCGCCATCTCCTGGAAGAAGGTCGAGGTCGTGCGTCCGCAGCCCGGACAGGCGGACACCTGGGGCACGAAGGAGCGGATGCCGAGCGACTGAAGCACCTGCTGGGCGACCTGGACCTCCTCGGTCCGGTCCCCGCCCGGCGCGGGCGTGAGACTGACCCGGATCGTGTCGCCAATGCCCTCCTCGAGCAGGATCGCCAGCCCCGCGGTTGAGCCAATGATCCCCTTGGCGCCCATGCCGGCCTCGGTCAGCCCCAGGTGGAGCGGGTAGTCGCAGCGCACGGCGAGGAGCCGATAGATCTCGACCAGGTCCGGAACCCCGCTGACCTTGGCGCTGATGATGATCCGGTCATGGCCCAGGCCAGTCTCCTCGGCCAGGATGGCGGAGCGCAGGGCCGACTCGAGCATGGCTTCGATCATCACGTCGCGGCTGTCGCGCGGCTCGGGGCTGGCCGCGTTGGCGTCCATCAGCTCGGTGAGGAGCTGCTGATCGAGCGAGCCCCAGTTGACGCCGATCCGGACCGGCTTCCCATTGGCGATGGCCACTTCGACGATCTGGCGGAACTGCTCGTCGTGGCGCTTGGTGCCCACGTTGCCGGGGTTGATCCGGTACTTGGCCAGGGCCGCCGCGCAGTCGGGGTACTTGGTCAGCAGCAGATGTCCGTTGTAGTGGAAGTCACCGATGATCGGGACACCGACCCCCAGCTTGTCGAGCTTGTCCCGGATGACGGGCACGGCCTGGGCGGCGGCATCGGTATTGACCGTGATCCGCACCAGCTCCGAGCCGGCGTGCGCCAGCTGGGCGACCTGGATGGCGGTGGCGTCCGCATCGGCGGTGTCGGTGTTGGTCATGGACTGGACGACGATGGGATGCCCCGAACCAACGAGCACGCCACCGATGTCGACGGTGGTGGTGGCTCGACGGAGGGGAATGGCAGCGACGCCCTGGCTCATCGGTGGGTTCGAGTGTACCGATGCCGTGCCCGGACCGATGGCGGGCCAGGAATGACTTGCGTGTTTGCGCAAATACTGATACCCTGACAACGGCTCCGCGCGCCCGACGCGCGGCTAGACTGCGACCGAGGACCATGACCACGACTGCCACCCCCACCAACGGCCAAACCCCGCCGGTGGACCTCTCCCACCCGAAGCTCGCGATCATCGGTTCGGGCCCCGCTGGCCTGACCGCCGCGCTGTACGCCGCTCGGGCGAATCTCGCGCCGCTCGTGTTCGCCGGCAACGCGCCGCTGGGCCAGCTGATGATCACCTCCGACGTCGAGAACTACCCAGGATTCCCGCAGGGCATCCTGGGGCCGGAGCTGATGGACCTGTTCCGCAGCCAGGCCGAGCGCTTTGGCGCTCACCTGCTCGAGGAGGACGTGACCCAGGTCGACTTCTCCGAGCGCCCGTTCAAGCTGTGGGTCGGCGACACGCAGTACCTCGCCGATGCCGTCATCGTGGCCACCGGGGCCAGCGCCCTGTGGCTGGGCCTGGACAGCGAGGAGCAGTACCGCGGTCGCGGCGTATCAGCCTGCGCGACCTGTGACGGGTTCTTCTTCCGCGACCGCGACGTGGCGGTGGTCGGTGGCGGTGACACGGCGCTCGAAGAGGCGCTGTTTCTCACCAAGTTCGCCAACAAGGTGACCATGCTCGTCCGTCGTGACGAGTTCCGCGGCTCCAAGATCATGCAGGAACGGGCCTTCGCCCACCCCAAGATCGAGGTCCAGTGGAACCGGGAAGTGGCGGAGGTCATGGGCGACACGACCGTCCAGCAGCTCCGGGTCCGCGATACGGCCTCGGGCGCGGAGGAGACCATGGATGCGCAGGGCCTGTTCATCGCCATCGGCTACAAGCCCAACACCGATCTGTTCGTGGGCCAGCTCGATCTCGACGCGCGCGGCTACTGCGAGGTCGCCGGCCGGGGCCCTGGCGACACGAGCACGAACATCGAGGGCGTCTTCGTGGCCGGCGACGTCCACGACCATCGGTACCGCCAGGCGGTCACCGCGGCCGGAGAGGGCTGCAAGGCGGCCATCGATGCCGAGCGGTGGCTGGAATCGGTTGGCGAGCACGTGGCGACCACCGCCACCAACTGGTAGTCGCCGCTACTCGAGGAGCGCCGCCGCCAGCTCCGGGGTGACGCCCTGGGTCCCGGCATCGGCCAGATGCTGGAGGGTCGTCCGCCAGCGGGGATCCGCCGCAATGGCGATCGCCATCTCGCGCCGTCCCGCCTCCAGGTCGCCCTTTTTGGCGTACTCGAGGCCCACCCAGAACACGAGCTCGTAGGCGTCGGGCGCGCGTCGGCGCGCCTCGGCGTAGCGCTCGGCATCGGTTGACTCGTCCTCGGTCTCGACCAGGGCGTAGCTCTCGTACAGGTCGACCACTCGTCGCAGCTCGGGGACGGGGTCGGGATGATCGTCCACCCGCGCGTCGAGGACCCGGCCGCGCCACGGGACGGGCTGGACGGTGGCCTCCACGATCACGATCGCCGCGCTCTGCTTCCCGCGAACGTCCCCACCTTCCCGCTCGGCGGCCTCGAGGGCCTGCAGCAGGCGCTCGCTGAACGGAAGCCCCTCGGTGAGGCCCGTTTCGTAGGCAGCTGCCATGGCCGGCCAGCAGGTGTCGCGCTCCAGCAGGTTGCCCTGGACCGTGAATCCGTCGCGAACCAGGTGGCCGGCGGCCGGGATCGTGTCCGCGCCGGTGTACGCCGCCGCGTTGCCGTGCGCATCGACGACCCCCACCTGGCGGACCTCGGGCGTCTGGTCGCTGGCCAGCAGGGCGGCAACCACGCGATCCGCAGCCCGTCCGTTGCGGAGGAGCTCGAGGCCGATAGGCCCGTACGAGATGTCCACCTGGGCCTGGGTCGCAATCGCGCCCACGCCTGCCTCCAGCCAGGGCACGACCGGGCCGACCCCCAGGTAGTGGGACTGGACGGCCACCCCGAATCGGCCGGTCTCCGGATCGCGGGCGACGATGCTGTACGTCATGGCCGAAGCCTAGCCGCCCGCGCGACCTCGAGCCAGCCATCGAGGCTGTCCTCGTGGGGCAGGGCGCGGACGACCACGGTGTCGAGCGCACTCCGATACGGCTCCAGTGCGGGCGGGACTTGCTCCCCCTGGTCCACCGCGATGCCCACCGGTGCCTCGCCGCGGGCCTCCTGGTTCTCGATGACCGACCGGTAAGTCCCCCCGTACCCGTGGTAGCGGGACTGCTCCGCGGTCAGGCGCTCGGCGCCACCGATCGTTACCCGGACGTAGGCAGCCACGCGAGGGGCCGCCCGACCGAGCGCGTTGGCCTCGTCCACGATTTCCCGGTGGCGCTCGGCGGCGAGGCGTGCGCCGGTCCAGTTGAGCAGCACCGCGTCCGCCACGCGGCCGCCGAGGCGCGCCATGTTCGGTCCGACCGCGGCCAGGCCGATGGCATATCCGGGGATGAGGTCCCGCAGCTCCGCGATGCCCGCCTCCATCACGGCCAGCGATCGGCTCGATCCGCTTCCCACTCCCACGGTCAGGCGGTCGGCCGTGATGCGCGCATTGAGGACCGCGTCCGCGAGGCGCCGCGGTGTCGTCCCGCTCAGCGCCAGCGCACCCACCGCCAGGCGGAGGTGGGGCGCACCGTCGGCCGCAGCCGTGAGGGTCTGCAGCCCCGACCTCCCCGGCACGTCGTTGCTCCACAGCTCGTCATACCCGAGCGCCTCCAGCTCCGCGGCCAGCCGAGGGAGCCACGGCCGGTTCCCGGCGGTCATCCCGAACGCCAGCCGCGGCCACCGGTGGTGGTCGTCGGTCATCGGTTGCTCATCGGTCATTCATCGGTCGGTCAATTTGTCCCTGGGGCATCCCTTGCGATCGGGGCGTAGGCTGGGCACAACGCGAGCATGCACCGTCACAAGGAGGCACTCCATGCACCTGTTCATCATCGCCCCGGCCAACAAGCCCGGGGAGCTGGCGACCATCCTGGACGCGATTGCCCAGAAGGGCGTGAACGTCACCACTGCCGGAGGCGCCACCTGGGGAGACGCCGGCACCATTGCGATCCAGGTCAATGACGACGACGCGGCACGAGCCGCCCTACAGGCCGCGGGCGCGACCTTCCGCGAAGCCGCCGTCGCCGCGGCGTGGCTCGAGAACAAGCCGGGCACCTTCGCTGACGCCGCTCGCCGGCTGGGCAACGCGGGCGTGAACATCGAGGCCATCGTTCCGATTGGCATGCAGGACAGCAAAGTGGGGATCCTGTTCGGGGTCGACGACGCAGAGAAAGCCAAGGCGGCCCTCGGCGAGCTGGTGGGTTCGGCGGCGGGATAGCCCGCCTCTACGCGCTGGCGTCCGCTGGCGGGGCCGGCGGTCCCAGGGCCGCCCGCGCCACGTCGGGCACGTCGGTGACGAACCCCCACAGGCCGGCGGCGGCCAGGTGCTGCATGCGCTCCGGTTCGTTGACCACGTAACAGCCCACGCGCGCGTTGAGCGACGTCGCCAGCGCGATGTTGGCCATGGGATCCTCGCTCAGGTCGGTGTCGAACGGGAACACCGCCGCGTGGCCGTGCTCCACGACCCACTTCAGGCCGCGCTCGAAGATGTCGCCGGGCACGAGCAGGAGCCCGGTCGGCAGATCCGGGGCGAGCTGACGCACCCGGTCGATGGCCGCTTCCTGGAAGCTCATGACCGTGACCTGGCCGGCGGCGCGGACCGCTGACCCGGCCAGGGTCTCCACCACCGCATTGGCGGCGGCCTCCGCCTTGATCTCGACCGCCAGCCCCACGCCGCTCGGCAGCCAGGCCAGGACCTCGGCCAGGGTCGGGACGGTCAGCCCCTTCCCTCGGAACGGGTAGTCGCCGTTCGGCCCCGGAAAGGCCCAGCCGGCGTCCGCGGTCCGGATGTCGGCCATGGTCGCGGTGGCCACGGTCGTGGTCCGGTCCGTCGTCCGATCCAGGGTGGCGTCGTGGACGACGGCCAGCTCGCCATCGGACGTGAGGTGGACGTCCAGCTCGATCGCATCCGCGCCGGCCGTCACGCCCAGGCGGAACGCCTCGAGCGTGTTCTCGGGGGCCTGGGCCGAAGCCCCGCGGTGGCCGACGATCAGGGTCACGACAGCTCGGGGATGACGCTCGACGGAATCAGCTCCGGCTCATCGGGGCTCGCCGCAGGCTCCGGCACGCCGCGCAGCAGGAGGAAGCCGATGGCCATGAGGCCGAGCAGGGAGAAGATCGCAACCTGATACGCCACGGTGCCGAGGCTTGGCAGGAGAAGACTGAGCACCGCGCCATACAGCAAGGGGCCTGTGACCGCGCTGAGTTTGCCTGCGAGGCCGTACAGCCCGAAGAACTCGCCAACCTTGTCCGGCGGCGAGAGGCGCAACATGAACACACGATCAGAGGTCCAGACTCCCCCGAGCGCCGCTCCGAGCAGGACTCCCGCAATCAGGAACGTCGGCACGCTCAGGTAGATGCCGCCGATGAAGAGACCAACAACCCATGTCCCAAGGACCATCATCAGCGTTCGCTTGGGACCGATTCTCTCGACCAGGTGGCCCCAGATGAAGCTGGCGATGACCGCTGCGACGGTCAGGCTGAGGAGCACGAGATTTGCCTGGCCAGCAGTCATTCCGATGGCTTGCGTGGCGAAGACCGCCATCACGACGATGACCGTGTTGACGGGATCGGTGTAGAAGAAGCGTCCCACCAGGAACCGAGGAAGACCGGGCACCTCGCGAGCGTGACGAATCGTGATGGCCAGCTGTGACCAGGACGCGAGCAACTCGCGGGCACTGATCCGATTTCCCGACCCGGGACCTTCCCGGACAAAGACGAAGATCGGAATGCTGAAGGCGGCGAACATGACTGCCGCCAGCAGGAACGTCAGGCCGCTCGCTTCTGATCCGAGCACGAGGATGATGAGCGCGATGAAGATCGTGCCCAGATACCCTATGGCAACGCCGATACCAGACATGCGACCGCGCGAGTCGGCGCGCGAGACAGTCGGGAGGGTGGCGTCGTAATAGATCAGCGCTGCCTGGTACGCGAAGTTCGTCACGGCGAATAGTGCGAGGCCCACGATTGCTGCCCCATTGCCGCCGAGTGGGATGAAGGCAATCGCCGCGGTGCCTGCGACGCAGAGGGCGGTGAAGGCCAGGAGGAACGGCAGCCGCCGCCCCACGCGATCACTCACGGCCCCGAGGACGGGCGAAACGAGCGCGTTGAGTCCGACGCTGATCGCGAACGCCACACCGAACCAGAAAGGACCGTTCTGCGGTCCGAGTCGATCCACCACCCACAGGCCCATCGCGTACGAGACGATGGCGTAGCTGTAGATCGTATTCGCGAAGTCGTAGAGCGCCCAGGACAGGCCCTCGACCGGGCTTCCGGAACGGGTCAGCGCGCCAAGACCCCGCCACCAGGAGGCGGGCGTCAGGGCCGTCATCGGTGGCCGCGTTCGCGCATGCCCGCCGATGATATCCGTGGCCGCAACGCCACCGACCCCCTCCCGGCGTGTTTCCGCCTCGTCGGCTACAGTGCCGCTCGTGTTCGCCGCCCTCGGTCGCTTCGACTATCGCTTCCGGCGCTGGATCCCACCCATCGGTCTTGCCATCGTCATCGGTTTGACGATCTGGTCCAACCAGGCCGGCGGCGAGCTGTCACAGGGCGGCTGGCAGATCGCCGGATCGGAGTCCAAGGCCACCGAGGAGCTCCTGGCCGACCGATTCGGGGAGCAGGCGACCGCCATCTTCGTGATCATGCGCGACCCCGCCGGCGACGCCGCATCCGACGAGTTCGCCCAGGTCGTGGACCACGCGGTCGCGCCCCTGGCCGACGACCCGGCGGTCGATGGGATCACGACCTATGCCGACACCGGGGACCCGCGCTTCCTGTCGACCGATGGGACGACGACTTTCGCCCTCGTCCGCCTGAACTCCCCCGACGAGGAGGCGGTTGCCGACTCGCAACGCCTGGTCGCACTGGTCGCGCGGCCCGACGGGGTCGAGACCTGGGTCACCGGCGTTCCGGTCGTGTACGACGAGTTCAACGGCGTGATCGAGGAGGATCTGAAGCAGGCCGAGATCATCAGCCTGCCCATCGCCGCGATCATCCTGCTGGTGGTGTTCGGGACGGTGGTCGGCGCGGGGCTGCCACTCCTGATAGCCGGCATGTCGCTGCTGGCCACCTTCGGCGCCATCAGCCTGTTGGCCAACCAGCTCGACATGTCGATCTTCGTCACCAACCTGGCCACCATGATCGGCCTGGCCCTGGCCATCGACTACTCGCTGTTCCTCGTCAGCCGCTTCCGCGAGGAGCTGCTCCATCACCCGGTCGACGTGGCGGTGGAGCGGACCATGGCGACGGTCGGCAAGGCGGTGGCGGTCTCCGGCGTTGCCGTGGCCATCGGCCTGGGCGCGCTGACCGTGTTCGAGGCCGATGCGCTGCGATCGATGGGCATCGGCGGCGTGGTCGTGGTCGTCGCCACCCTCCTGTTCGGTCTGACCGTCCTGCCCGCCCTGCTGGCCATGCTCGGCCACCGCGTGAACCGGCTGCGCGTTCCGGTGCCCAAGGCCATTCGCTTCGTCGAGGTTGACCCGGTCGAGGCCGACCGCCGCCGTGGGCACGGGTTCTGGTCTCGGGTAGCCGGTCGGGTCATGTATCGGCCCGTGCTCATCGGTGGACCGATCCTGGTCGTCCTCCTCCTGGCCGGGACGCCGTTCCTGCGCATCCAGCTGTCCACCGGCGGCAACCTCGAAGACCTGCCGGACACGCCGGCCAAGGAGGGGTTCCTCATCCTGCGCGACGACTTCCCCGGCGGCGACACCGATCCGATGATCGCGGCGGTGACCTACGGCGGGGTGGCGGACCTGACCGATGGCGAGCTCACGCCGGACCGCCTGGCCGACCTGCAGGCCTACGTGGACGCGGTCAGCACGCTGCCCGACATCCAGGACGTGGAATCGGTGCTCAATCCGCCGCCGGGCATCCCGGCCGACC
Organism: uncultured Chloroflexia bacterium; assembly: GCA_963816215.1. GTDB lineage: Bacteria > Chloroflexota > Limnocylindria > QHBO01 > QHBO01 > DASTEQ01. The sequence goes on from CAWFKB010000004.1 coordinate 74,040, forward strand.
AGTACCTCGCCATCCTGGGCGCGCCACAGACCTCCTGGCCGCCGGGCCTGGCCGACTGGGTGGCGCAGACCGTGGCCGGCGACACGACCAAGGTCACCGTCTTCTCCACTCGCCTGCCGGACACCGATGCCGGACGCGAGCTGGTGGCCGAGGTGCGCGACGTTCCCGATCCGACCGGGTCCACCGTGGGTGTCACCGGGCTGGCCGCCCGCTCCGCCGACTTCATGGACAGCTTCCGGGCCAGTGTCCCGGTGGCAGTCGCGATCGTCATCGCCGTCACCCTGGTCGTCCTGTTCCTGACCTTTGGATCGGTCTTCCTGCCGGTCAAGGCCGTGCTCATGAGCCTGATCTCGATCACCGCCAGCTTCGGGGCCCTGGTCTGGATCTTCCAGGAGGGCCACCTGTCCGGCCTGCTGGGCTTCGAGGCCACCGGCTCACTGGGCGCGTGGCTGCCGATCCTCATGTTCGCCATCCTGTTCGGGCTGTCCATGGACTACGAGGTCCTGCTCCTGTCGCGCATCCGCGAGCGCTGGATCGTGACCGGCAACAACACCCAGGCCGTGGCCGAGGGGATCGGGATCACGGGCGGGATCATCACCGGCGCGGCGCTGGTCATGGTCGTCGTCTTCTCGGCCTTCGCGCTGTCGGACGTGCTGTTCCTCAAGGCCATCGGGTTCTCCATGGCCCTGGCCGTGCTCATCGACGCCACGATCGTGCGTGGCGTGCTGGTACCCGCTTTCATGCGGGTCATGGGCCGTCTGAACTGGTGGGCCCCGGCCTGGGTCCAGCGCGCGGTTGCGAAGCTCGGCCTATACGAGGGTCCCGGGACCTCGACCCCCACACCGCCACAGGAGAGTGCCCGCGCGTGATGCCTTCGGGGCGCTAGCCTTGGCGCCTCACCTCCGGAGGACCATCCCATGCACTCCGTCCCACTCGCCGCGGTGCCGGGTCACCACCGGCATCCGGTCAATGTCGCGCACCTGGACGACGCCCCATTCGGAGCCCGCGTTGCCGATCGCGTGACCGCCTTCATCGGCAGCTGGAAGTTCATCGGTATCCAGACCGTCATCGTGGTCATCTGGGTGACGGGCAACGTCTACCTGTTCTTCAACTTCGACCCGTACCCATTCATCCTCCTGAACCTGGCGTTCTCTACCCAGGCTGCCTACGCCGCCCCGCTCATCCTGCTGGCCGGCAATCGCCAGGCCAACCGCGACCGGATGACGCTGGAGCATGCCGCTTCGGAGACCGATGTCGAGGAGCGGCAGAACGAGCAGCTTCTCCAGGGCAACACCGAGATCCTGCGTCGGGTCGAGGGGCTGGAGCACCAGATCCTCGACCTCGAAACGAAGCTGCTGGCGCGCATGCCCGCGGCGCAGTAGGCGAACCGATGTCGTCTCCACGGCCACTGGCCGGGCTCACGGTCCTCGACGCGTCGCGGGTCTTCGCCGGACCGCACGCGACCATGCTCATGGCGGACCTGGGGGCCGAGGTCTGGAAGCTGGAGCCGCCGGCTGGCGACGAGACCCGCGGCTGGGGCCCGCCATTCTGGGGTGACCCCGCCGACCGCCGGAGCGCCTACTTCGCGGCGGTGAACCGAAACAAGCGCAGCATCGTGATCAACCTCAAGACCGATGCGGGGCGCGAGCTCCTGGACCGGCTCGCCGATCGGGCGGACCTCCTGATGCACAACTACCTGCCTTCGGTGGCCGAGCGCCTGGGCCTGGCGCCCGAGCGGCTGCGGGCACGGCATCCACGCCTGGTGGTCTCGGTGGTCGGTGGATTCCCGGGGACCGGCCCGATTGCCGAACGCCCGGCCTATGACCTGGTGGCCCAGGCCTGGAGCGGCCAGATGTCGGTGACGGGCGAGCCGGGCGGTGGGCCGATCAAGATCGGGGTGGGATTGCTGGACCTGCTGGCGGGCCTCGAGGCCGCAGTGGGGGCCCTGGCCGCGCTGTCGGCCCGACAGCGGTCGGACGGCGACGCGCCCGCCGACCAGACATCGGTCAGCCTGGTGGAGGCTGCCACGGCGGGACTGACGAACGTGCTGGGATACCACCTGGCAACCGGGGAGGAGCCGCGGAGGTGGGGGACCGGGCACCCGGACATCGTGCCGTACCAGGTCTTCGCGACGCGGGACGGCCATGTCGTGGTGGCCGTGGGCAACGATGGGCAATTCGCCCGGTTGTGCGAGCTCCTCGGGATGGACGCGCCCGCCGAGTGGATGACGAATTCGGGACGGATCATCCACCGTGACGCGGTGCTGGCCGCAGTCGGGTCGCGGGTTGCCGGCTGGGATCGCCAGGCGCTGGTCGAGTCGATGACCAAAGCCGATATCCCGGGCGGTCTGGTGCACTCGGTCGGGGAGGCGGTCGAGGCCATGCGGGCGCTGGATCCGGAATGGATCACCACCCTGGAAGGGATTCCGACGCCAGCGTCGCCGATCCGCGTCAACGGGGAGCGGCTGGCGATCGAACGGCCTCCACCGCTCCTGGGCGAGCACACCGACGAGATCCTGCGCGAGGCCGGAATGACGGCCGACGAGGTCGCCGCGCTCCGCGCGGCAGGGGTGGTTGCCTAGGTTTTCCCCGAATCCGATCCGCAGGGAGTACTAGGACGTACCGCTGAACGGCCCATGGTGCCGTTTGGGGCCGTCTGGTGATATTCGCTGAGGCGCTGGGTCGTTCCGCTCGCAAGGCGGAGGTGGAGGAGATCCGTGTCCAGCGGGGGCAGCCAACCAGGTGGGGTGCCATCCATTCGTAATCCAGGGTATCCAGGCACGGTCAGGCCGCGCCCGGGGCGAGCAATGTTGAGGCTCGCCCGATTCAGCGTTCCGCTCCTCGTTCTGTTCGTCGTCGTGATCGGGGCTGCCTGGCCGTCCTCCGCGCTCGGCGTGGTACGGACCTGGGACGGAGGGGCTGGCAACGGCCTGTGGTCGAGCCCGGCGAACTGGTCCGGGGACGTGCTGCCGGGTGCCGCGGACACCGCCCAGTTCGACGGCACGAATACGACCGACGTCACGATCGACGCCAACGTCTCGGTCCAGGGCGTCGCCATCAATGCGGGCTACACCGGGACCATCACCCAGGGCGTCGGTCGCACCATGAGCGTCGGCACGGCCGGGTTCATCCAGAACGCGGGCACCTTTGTCGGCGGCGACCTGGCGATCACGATCACGAACGGCGTCTTCACCCAGACCGCCGGGTCGTTCACGAGCACCAGCGGCATCTTCACCGTCACCAACGCGTTCACGATCTCGGGCGGCTCGTTCGCCCACAACAACGGGACTGTCGCCTTCTCGACGAACAACGCCACGATTGACGTCGTCACCAGCCTCACGCTGAACAACCTCTCGTTCCTGTCCGGGACGAAGACGATTGCGGCCGGCGACACGCTGGTCTCCCTCGGAAACCTGATTCTCACCAATGGCGCGGTGAACACGGGGACACTCGAGGCCCGGGCGATGTCATCGTGGTCTCGACCTTCACCACCGCGAGCAGTACCGGACCCTCCTGCTCGACGGGGCCGGCAACCAGACGGTGACCGGCTTCCACACCGTCCTGGCCGGTGACCTGCCTGCGCTGGTCATCAACAAGCCGATCGGCAACCTGACCCTGTCCGCTGGCGGGACCGGCATCCTGCGGACGACCCACAACTGGACGTTCACCGCGGTCGCGGGCACATTCAGCGCGACTGGCAACACGGTGGTGTTCGCGGGCGGCACGATCAGCGGCTCGCACACCTTGAACAATGTCGACATCCGGGGCACGGTGACGCTCGCCGCGGGCACGACCCTGACCACGACCGGCACCCTGAACCTGTTCAGCGGCACCCTGAACCAGGCCGCCGCCACCGGCACCCTGGCCGCCCAGGGCAACGTCGACGTCCAGTCCGGGTTCACCGGGGGCGGGACGGCGACCCTCCTCCTGAACGGGACCGGGGCCCAGACCATGACCGGCTACCAGACGGTGGCCAGCGGCGCCCTGCCGGTGGTGAGCATCAACAAGCCGAGTGGGGCGATGACCATCGCCGGCACGCTGCGGACCGGGGCGAACTGGACCTACACCGCGGCCCCCGGCGGGCTGCTCGTGGCGGGCAGCACGGTCACCTTCGTCGGCGGCACGATCAGCGGCAGCCACACCCTCGAGGCGGTCCAGATCCGCGGCGGCACGGTGACGATCGCCGCGGGCACGACCCTGACCACGACCGGCACCCTGAACCTGTTCAGCGGCACCCTGAACCAGGCCGCCGCCACCGGCACCCTGGCCGCCCAGGGCAACGTCGACGTCCAGTCCGGGTTCACCGGGGGCGGGACGGCGACCCTCCTCCTGAACGGGACCGGGGCCCAGACCATGACCGGCTACCAGACGGTGGCCAGCGGCGCCCTGCCGGTGGTGAGCATCAACAAGCCGAGTGGGGCGATGACCATCGCCGGCACGCTGCGGACCGGGGCGAACTGGACCTACACCGCGGCCCCCGGCGGGCTGCTCGTGGCGGGCAGCACGGTCACCTTCGTCGGCGGCACGATCAGCGGCAGCCACACCCTCGAGGCGGTCCAGATCCGCGGCGGCACGGTGACGATCGCCGCGGGCACGACCCTGACCACGACCGGCACCCTGAACCTGTTCAGCGGCACCCTGAACCAGGCCGCCGCCACCGGCACCCTGGCCGCCCAGGGCAACGTCGACGTCCAGTCCGGGTTCACCGGGGGCGGGACGGCGACCCTCCTCCTGAACGGGACCGGGGCCCAGACCATGACCGGCTACCAGACGGTGGCCAGCGGCGCCCTGCCGGTGGTGAGCATCAACAAGCCGAGTGGGGCGATGACCATCGCCGGCACGCTGCGGACCGGGGCGAACTGGACCTACACCGCGGCCCCCGGCGGGCTGCTCGTGGCGGGCAGCACGGTCACCTTCGTCGGCGGCACGATCAGCGGCAGCCACACCCTCGAGGCGGTCCAGATCCGCGGCGGCACGGTGACGATCGCCGCGGGCACGACCCTGACCACGACCGGCACCCTGAACCTGTTCAGCGGCACCCTGAACCAGGCCGCCGCCACCGGCACCCTGGCCGCCCAGGGCAACGTCGACGTCCAGTCCGGGTTCACCGGGGGCGGGACGGCGACCCTCCTCCTGAACGGGACCGGGGCCCAGACCATGACCGGCTACCAGACGGTGGCCAGCGGCGCCCTGCCGGTGGTGAGCATCAACAAGCCGAGTGGGGCGATGACCATCGCCGGCACGCTGCGGACCGGGGCGAACTGGACCTACACCGCGGCCCCCGGCGGGCTGCTCGTGGCGGGCAGCACGGTCACCTTCGTCGGCGGCACGATCAGCGGCAGCCACACCCTCGAGGCGGTCCAGATCCGCGGCGGCACGGTGACGATCGCCGCGGGCACGACCCTGACCACGACCGGCACCCTGAACCTGTTCAGCGGCACCCTGAACCAGGCCGCCGCCACCGGCACCCTGGCCGCCCAGGGCAACGTCGACGTCCAGTCCGGGTTCACCGGGGGCGGGACGGCGACCCTCCTCCTGAACGGGACCGGGGCCCAGACCATGACCGGCTCGGCCACGACCATCGCCGGCGACCTGCCGAACGTCCAGATCGCGTCCAGCGGCACCGTGAACCTGGTCGGCACCGTGCGCCTGAGCACCGGGACGTGGACCTACCTGAGCGGGACCCTGGACCCGGGCACCAGCCTGGTCGTGTTCGACGGGACGGTCACGATCAGCGGCAGCCACACCCTCCACGACGTGTACTTCATCGGCAGCGGGAGCAAGACGATTGCGGCCGGCACGACCCTGACCGTGCCCGGACTCCTGACCCTCGACAACGGGAGCATCGACGTCGGGACGATCTCGGCCACCGGCGACGTGACCCAGCTGTCGGGCTTCGACGGCGGCAGCGGCACGCTGCGCATCGAGGGCAGCGGCACGCAGACCATGACCGGCTCGGCCACGACCATCGCCGGCGACCTGCCCAACGTCCAGATCGCGTCCAGCGGCACCGTGAACCTGGTCGGCACCGTGCGCCTGAGCACCGGGACGTGGACCTACCTGAGCGGGACCCTGGACCCGGGCACCAGCCTGGTCGTGTTCGACGGGACGGTCACGATCAGCGGCAGCCACACCCTCCACGACGTGTACTTCATCGGCAGCGGGAGCAAGACGATTGCGGCCGGCACGACCCTGACCGTGCCCGGACTCCTGACCCTCGACAACGGGAGCATCGACGTCGGGACGATCTCGGCCACCGGCGACGTGACCCAGCTGTCGGGCTTCGACGGCGGCAGCGGCACGCTGCGCATCGAGGGCAGCGGCACGCAGACCATGACCGGCTCGGCCACGACCATCGCCGGCGACCTGCCCAACGTCCAGATCGCGTCCAGCGGCACCGTGAACCTGGTCGGCACCGTGCGCCTGAGCACCGGGACGTGGACCTACCTGAGCGGGACCCTGGACCCGGGCACCAGCCTGGTCGTGTTCGACGGGACGGTCACGATCAGCGGCAGCCACACCCTCCACGACGTGTACTTCATCGGCAGCGGGAGCAAGACGATTGCGGCCGGCACGACCCTGACCGTGCCCGGACTCCTGACCCTCGACAACGGGAGCATCGACGTCGGGACGATCTCGGCCACCGGCGACGTGACCCAGCTGTCGGGCTTCGACGGCGGCAGCGGCACGCTGCGCATCGAGGGCAGCGGCACGCAGACCATGACCGGCTCGGCCACGACCATCGCCGGCGACCTGCCCAACGTCCAGATCGCGTCCAGCGGCACCGTGAACCTGGTCGGCACCGTGCGCCTGAGCACCGGGACGTGGACCTACCTGAGCGGGACCCTGGACCCGGGCACCAGCCTGGTCGTGTTCGACGGGACGGTCACGATCAGCGGCAGCCACACCCTCCACGACGTGGAGCTGCGGGGCGGTGGCTCGAAGACGGTCACCCTCGGGGACACGCTCACCGTCGCCGGGCTCCTGACGCTGACCGATGGCGATCTCGACGGTGGCACGATCGACGCGCTCGGCGATATCAACCTGCTGGGCACTTTCGACGGCGAGACGGGCACGATTCGGATCGCGGGCACCAGCGACCAGACCCTGACCGGCGCCGCGACGCCCACGACCGGCGATGTCGCGAATATCGTCATCGACAAGTCCGGCGGCACGCTGCACCTGGGGGGTACGATTCACCTGCTGACCGCCAGCTGGACGTGGCTCGCCGGTGCCGTGGATCCGGGAACGAGCCTGCTCGTGCTCGACAGCGGGACCACGATCAGCGGCACCCACACCCTGTACGACATGCTCATCACGGGCGGCGCCCACACCGTCGGCAGCGGCACGCCGACCGCCGGTGGCACCCTCACCCTCGAGAACGGCACCATCGACGGTGGAACGTTGGGGGCGGCAGGAGACGTCAACCAGCTGGTGACCTTCGACGGCGGTACCGGGGCCCTCGAGATCAACGGCGCTGGCTCCCAGACGTTCACCGGCTCGGCAACCCTGGCCGCCGGCAGTATTCCGGACCTGCGCATCGACAGCGGCGGACTGCTGACCCTCATCGGCACGATTCGCACGACGAACGACTGGACCTACGTGAGCGGCGGCGTGAACCCGGGCAGCAGCCTCGTCGTCCTGGCCGGCACCCTTACCGTGGATTCGGGGGCGATGAGCTTCAATGACGTGACGGTCAACGGCGGCACGACGAGCCTGGCCTCCGACTTCGACGTGAATGGGGACCTGGACGTAGCTGCCGGCGGGATGAATGCCGGGGTCGTGACCATGTATGTCGGCGGGGACGTGACGGTTGACGGGACCTTCATCGCCGGCATGAGCGACCTGACTCTCGACGGCGGCTCGCCGCAGGTCATCGGCGGCGCAGCCGCCGGCATCGGTCTGTACGACCTGACCGTCACCAGCGGAGCCGGAACCACCGCCACGAACGCGCTGGCTGTGGCGGGCACGCTGACCCTGTTCGGGCCGCTGGACTTCAGCGGGCAGACGCTGGGCATCGGCAACGCCATCGCCGGGACGCCCACCGATCTCACCGGCAACGCCGCCTCGTCCTTGTTCATTTCGGGCAGCGGAGCGGGCATCGTCATCCCGTCGAGCCTCCCGGCGCTGGCCAACCTGACCCTCGACAACCCGAATGGCGCGGCGCTCTCGGCCGACCTCACCGTGGGCACCCTGTTGACCCTGACTGACGGCGTGCTGGATTCAGGGTCGGCGGTGACCATTGTCAGCCCCGCCGCCGCCGTGAATCGGACCAGCGGGCACGTGGCAGGTGCCCTGCGCAAGACGATTCCGACTTCCATCGGCCTGGGCATGATGTTGTTCGAGATCGGCGACCAGGCGGTCTACGCGCCGGTGAGCCTCACGTTCGGCTCGGTAACGACCTCGGGCACCGTGACAGCCAGCACGACCGCCGGCGAGCACCCGGCCCTCGGCGCCTCGGTGATCGACCCGTCCGCGGACGTGAACCGATGGTGGCGGATCGTGAACGCGGGGACCGCCTTCACGACGGTCGACGCGGTCTTCACCTGGGATCCGTCAGACGTGGATGCCGGCGCTGACCCCATGACCTTCGTGGTGGCCAAGTGGGACGGGAGCTGGGCGCTGCCGCCGTCAGGCGGCGCGACCGCAACGAGCATCGTGGCGTTCGGGATGACCTCGTTCAGCGAGTTCGCAGTCGGTGGCGTCAGCGACGAGGGCGACGGTCTGCCGGACACGGCCCAGCCGAATGACCCGGGTCGATGGCTCGCCATCGTGCTGATCGAACTTGCGGGCGCGTTCCTCCTCCTCGCTGCCATCGCGGCCAGCGTTCGCCGCGGAGGCCGCCCGACCGCCTAGCGCCCGGCGAGATCCTCGACCAGCGGCGCCATGGATTCCATGGCCGGACCGGGGATGACGTAGTAGCTGATCCCGAGCGTCTCCCGGCGACGCTCGAGCACCTCGTGCAGGTGAGCGCGCGTGCCGGCGAGGAGGTAGGGGCTGTCGATCAGGCCCGCCGCCGTCGCCATGCCGGCCGCGAACAGCGAACCTCTGACCGCCGAGCCGCTGCCCACCATGCCGGCGGCACCCAGAAACACGCTCAGCTCCAGCCGGTCGAACCGCTGACCCGCCGCCCGCCGAACCGCGGCGACCTTTTCGACCAGCGCCGACTCGGTTGCCTGGCGCACGATCGGCCGGCCAGCGTGATTGAACTGGGGTATGAAGCTGATGATGTCCGCGTGTTGGGCGGCGATGCGCATGAGACGCGGCCCGCCGCCACCGAGCATGAT
>CAWFKB010000005.1:0-133676 GCA_963816215.1 uncultured Chloroflexia bacterium
CTGTACGGGAACAACGGCTTCGGCGGCCCGTTCTGCGGCACCGTGCGAGCCACCCCGACGCCGAGCCCGCAGCCGACGTTGTGCTTCGGCGGCGGCCACAACCAGACGTGCATCCCATTACCTAGCTGTCCGCCACCGCCGTTCCCGTGCTTCACGCCTCCGGGCGCCCCGGTTACCTACACCGGGACGCCGGCCATCGACGCCGGCTTCCTGGTCCCGGTCTTCGCGCTTCCGGTCCTCCTGGGCGCCGCGCCGTACGTGGCGCGCTTCGCCCGGCGTCGCCGCCGCTGAGCCCCGGACCGGCGTGGCGGGCTCGGTCCTCACCCTCATCCTGGCCGGTGGCGAGGGTGAGCGACTGTCGATCCTGTCCCAGGTCCGCGCCAAGCCCGGCGTTCCCTTCGGGGGCAAGTACCGGATCATCGATTTCACGCTCTCGAACGTGGTGAACTCCGGTCTGACCGATGTCGGGATTCTGACCCAGTACGCGCCCCGCTCGCTGATCGACCATATCGGCGTCGGGCGACCGTGGGACCTCGACCGCAGCCGTGGAGGGGTTACCCTCCTCCAGCCCTACCTCGGACGGGGGCGGCGCCGCGACTGGTACCGCGGCACGGCCGATGCGGTGCGCCAGAACCTGGACTTCATCGCCGATCGCGACCCGGAGCTGGTCCTGGTCCTGGCCGGCGACCACGTCTACAAGATGGACTTTCGCCCGTTCATCGCCCTTCATCGGGCACGCGGCGCCGACCTCACGGTTGCGGTGCGGACCGTGCCCCTGGCCGACGCGGATCGGTTCGGGATCCTGGAGCTGGGGGAGGGTGGTCGCGTCACCCGGTTCGTGGAGAAGCCCGCGCGCCCCACGTCGAACCTGGTGAGCATGGGGGTCTACGCCTTCAGCTGGCCGCTCCTGCGCCAGGTCCTGTCGGCGGAACGGCTGGACTTCGGCCGGGATGTGCTGCCCAACATGGTCGAGGGCGGTCGCGGCGTGTACGCGTACCAGTACCACGGCTATTGGCAGGACATCGGGACCGTCGATGCGTACTGGCAGGCCAGCATGGACCTGCTCCGCGACCACCCGCCGATGGACCTGTACGAGACCGGCTGGCTGATCTACACCCGGAGCGAGGAGCGGGCCCCGGCCCGGATCGGCGCCCAGGCGGCGGTGTCGCAGAGCATGATCAGCCATGGTTGTGTGGTGGAGGGATCGGTGGTTCACAGCATCCTGTCGCCCGGCGTGCGGGTGGGGGCCGGGGCGGTCGTCCGCGACTCGATCGTGATGTTCGATACGGAGATCGGTCCCGGTGCGGTGATCGACCGCGCGATCATCGACAAGGAGTGCGTCATCGGGGCCCATGCGAGGGTCGGGGATGGGCGCGTGCTGAGACCGAACCGCAGCGAGCCGGAACGGCTGTTCAGCGGCCTGACCCTGGTGGGCAAGCAGGCCACGTTACCGTCGCGCACGCGGATCGGTCGGAACTGCCGGATCGATCCATACGTGACCGAGGCTGACTTCCCGCGCCGCCGGGTGGCGGCCGGGGACACGGTGGCCCACGCTGGCTGACGCGCGCGTCGCCGAGGCGGCGCCGCCCATCGATGCCTGGCTTGACGAGCTCGGACTCGCGTCGGTCGGAAGCACCGCCGCGCCAGAGGGCCTGGCCTGGAGCCGCGACGTGGTCCTTGACGGGGAGCGGCGGTTCGACCTGCGGGTCACGATCGCGTGGGCCGCGGGGATGGGCATCCACCTATGGGGCTACTACGGGCTCGACGGCATGGAGATCCCGCGTCGAACACTCCTGCGCCTGCTGGGTGCAAACGCCGACTATCCGTTCGTGAAGTTCGCGATCACCGAGGAAGATCGGCCGATGCTCATGACCGAGCTGCCACCGATCGCGGTGGACCGCGACGAGCTCGGCCGCGCCCTGACCCGCATGGTTGTGGTGGCCGACCGCCTCGTGACCGAGACGGCGCGCGCCATCGCCGACCGCGGGCGGCTCCCCGATTGGTCGGGCCGCACGACCCGCAATCCGCAGCTCCTGGCCCGCTATCGGGCCGAGGTCGAGGCGGCCATGCCCGAATGGCAGGCCCCCGAGCCGATCCCCGCCCGATGACCGTGTTCCGCGGAGTGCGCCTGCTCGTGGCCGGGCTGGTCGCCGTCGCCGCGCTGACCGCGCCCACCGGTCGTGTCGCCGGCGCGGAGTACACCATGGTCACCGCCGCCACCTATGCCGTGGATCCGACCGCGGCCACGATCGCGATCACGGTCGAGATCGACTTCGCGAACACGTTTCAGGCGCCGTCGGGCCAGGTGAGCATGTTCAAGGAGATCCGTCTCGCCATCCACGACCACGCCGCGGCGGTGGCCGCCCACGACGCCACGGGCGCGCTCAATGCGGCTGTCGCGGTCGCCAGTGGGGTGAACGTGGTCACCATCACCCTCCGCACCCCGGTTCAGTACAACCAGTCCGCCCATCTCACCCTGACCTACGAGCTGCACGCCGGCGACGACCTGACGATCCGGATCGGGGAACACCTCGTGACCTTCCCGGCGTGGGGGTTCGGCACCGCGAGCCGGGTCGTGGTCACCATCCCGGCCGACTTCGAGGTCCGGGTCGACGGCGACACGCTCGAGGCGACGACCGAGGGCGACGTGACGACCCTCGACAGCGGCGCCATTGCCAGCCCCGTCGCTTGGCTTGCCCACATCGGTGCGACGCGCCAGCCCACCTACGACACGATTCAGCAGGCCGTTCCGCTCCAGGGCGGCACGGCCGACGTCCAGGTCCGGCACTGGACCGACGACCCCGAATGGGGTCAGGCGACCATGGACCTCCTGGTCGAGGCGCTTCCGCTTCTCGAGCAGGCATTTGGACTGCCCTACCCGGCACCCGGGCCGCTGGTGGTCACCGAATCGGTGAGCGGCGGCGGGCTCGGCCAGGAACCGGCCGACGGCGAGCTGGCGATCGGTTTCGCGGAGCCGCCGTTCACGCTGCTGCACCAAACGGCGCACATCTGGGCCAACGACTCGCTTGCTTCGGACCGATGGATTACCGAGGGTCTGGCGTCCTGGGCGGCTGCGCAGGCTGCGGCCGACATGGAAGTCGCCCTTCCCTACGACCCCGCGAAAGTCGCGACCGACAATGCGGCCCAGGCATTCCCGCTGGCCGAGTGGTCAGCCGAGGACCGATCGGCGGCCGCGGACGCCTGGGGCTACGCCGAGTCGTGGGCGGTGACCAACCAGGTCGTCGAGCTCATCGGTGCCGAGAACCTGCGTCTCGCGCTGCGCCGGATCGCGGCCGGGTTGGACGGGTACGACGCAGTGGCCGAGGTGCCCGACCCGACGGAGTCGTCGGCTCCCGTGGACTCGCGGGCCTACCTGGATCAGCTCGACGCGGTGACCGATGCGGGGGTCGTGGACGCCATTGCCGCCGCGGTCCTGGGGGACGCCAGCGCCGCGGAGCTCACGGCCCGGACCGAGGCGCGGACCGCGCATGACGCCCTCCTCGTGCGCGCCGGCGGCTGGGGTGACCCCGATCCCGTCCGGGCGGCCATGGTCGAGTGGCGCTTCTTGGACGCGATGGCCGAGATGGCGTCGGCCACCGAGTGGCTCGACGCACGGGACAAGCTGCTGGCCGAGATCGAGGCGGCGGGCCTGACCCCACCGGAGCGTCTGATGACGGTCTACATGACCGATGGCGGCGGCGCGGCGGCCCAGGCCGAGATCGCGGCCGAGGCGGCCGTGGTCGTGGCCTACAACGACGTGTCCGCGGCGCTGGACGAAGGGCTTGGACCAGTCGCCCGGATCGGGCTGATGATCGGGCCCAGCCCCGAAGAGCGGCTGGACACCGCCGCCGGCTACTTCGCCGCGGGCGACCTCCGAGCCGCGGCTGACGAGCTGGCGAGCCTGCGCCAGGACATCAGCAATGCCACGGCCGCCGGACTGGTGCGGATCCTGGGCCTCGTGGCCGCGGTCGGCGCGGTGATTGTGCTGATCTCGATCTGGCTTCGCCGACGACGTACACCCACCGACTACACTCCCGACCCATGACCCCGGAGGACGCGGTCGAGCGGTTTGCGGCCAGCGAAGAGGTGCTGACCGGGCAGACCGCGGACGTGTACTTCGAGCGGGCCCACGCCATCCTCCGGGCCGAGCACCTCGACCCGGTGGTGGTCATGGAGGTCTTCGCCCGCGACGAGGGCATCCTGTGCGGCGCGGCCGAGGTCCAGGCATTCCTGCGCCAGGCCCTGGGCCCGGGCAACGGACACGACCCCCAGCCGGTGGTGGACTCGCTGTCCGACGGCGACCCGTTCGCGACCAAGGAGGTCGTCCTGCGGATCGAGGCCCGCTACTCGGCCTTCGGCCTGTACGAGACCGCGGTCCTGGGCACCCTGGCCCAGTGCTCCGGCTGGGCAACCGCCGCGCGCCGCATCGTGGACGCCGCGGCGCCCATCCCGGTGATCGGTTTCGGGGCGCGCCATGTCCATCCGAGCGTGGCCGACCAGATGGATTACGCCAGCGTGGTGGGCGGTTGCATCGGTGCCTCCACGCCAGCCGGCGCGCGGCTCGCGGGCCTGTCGCCTACGGGGACCATGCCCCACGCCCTGGTCCTCATCTTCGGGGACACGGTGCGGGCAGCCGAGGCCTTCGACCGCCACATCGACCCCGACGTGCCGCGCATCGTGCTGGTAGACACGTTCAAGGACGAGGCGGAGGAATCCCTGCGCGTGGCCGAGGCGCTCGGGGAGCGGCTGTGGGGCGTCCGGCTCGACACCCCATCCGAGCGCGGTCGGGTCACGCCTGACCTGGTGAAGGAAGTCCGTGCCCGCCTCGACGACGCGGGTCACCGCCACGTGAAGATCGTGGTCAGTGGTGGCATGGACGCCGAGCGGATCGGCGTGTTCAAGGCGGCCGGCGCGCCGGTCGACTCCTTCGCGGTCGGCTCGGCCATCTCCGACGCCAGCCCCATCGACTTCACCGGTGACCTGAAGGAGATTGACGGCAAGCCGATTGCCAAGCGCGGTCGCATCCCAGGCAGGACCGAGAACCCCCGTCTTCAGCGGATCGACCTGGCCGGCTGACCTCGGGCCCAGGGCCCGCCCGCGCCTTTACTGGGCCAGGCGGCGCGCCAACCAGTAGATCCCGACCAGCGACTTCGCATCGTTGATCGTGCCGTCGGCGACCGCGGCCAGGGCCTCGTCCAGCGTGATCCAGGTCGCCTCCAGCGCCTCGTCGTCCGGCCCGGTCACGAGCATCTCGCGCAGATCGGTGGCGAACCACAGGGTGAGCAGCTCGGTGCAGAACCCGGGCGCGGTCCAGAAGGCCGGGCCCCCTTCCCAGGTTCCGGCCGCCACCCCGCATTCCTCGGCCAGCTCCCGCTCGGCCGTCATGCGCGGATCTTCCCCCGGATCGTGGGTCCCGGCCGGGAGCTCCAACGTCACCCGCCCCGCGGCCTGGCGCCACTGCCGAACGACCGCCAGCCGTTCCCCATTCCAGGCCAGGATTGCCACCGCACCGGGGTGCTCCACGATCTCGCGGGTCGCCGGCCGCCCGCTGGCCATGGTTACCTCGTCGACCCGCACCTGCAGGAGGCGCCCTTCGAACACCCGCCTGGAACTGACAGTGCGCTCGTCCATCGGTCCATCCTCCATGGGTCGATCTTGCCATGCCGCCAGGCCAATGGGGCCGCTTCCGGCCCACCCGGGTCCGACTGCTAGCATCGAACCAATGATCTCGGTCGAAGGCCTCGAGCGCCGCTTTGGGCCCCTCACCGCCGTCCACGACCTGTCGTTCGAGGTGCCCGCGGGCACGATCTACGGCCTGCTCGGCCCCAATGGGGCGGGGAAGACGACCACGGTCCGGATCCTGGCCGGGCTCATTGCCCCAACGGCCGGCACGGTCCGCATCGGTGACCTGGCGCTGGGCGCCGACAATCCCGCCATCCGGGGCATGACCGGCATCCTGACCGAGAGCCCCGGCCTCCACGACCGCCTCACCGCGCGCCAGAACCTCGCGTACTACGGGCGCCTGTACGGCCTGACCGATGCGTCCCTGCGGGACGCCGTGTCGCGCTACCTGGAGGTGGTAGGCATGACCGATGCCGCCGACCGCAAGGTCGGCGGCTTCTCGAAGGGCATGCGCCAGCGGGTCGCGATCGCGCGAGCGCTGCTCCACGAGCCGCGAGTCATCTATCTCGACGAGCCCACCAGTGGACTCGACCCGGAGGCGGCGAAGTCCATCCGCGACCTCATCGCCAGCCTTCGCGACGAAGGCCGGTCGATCATCCTGTGCACCCACAACCTGGACGAGGCCGAGCGGGTCAGCGACCGGATCGGCGTCCTGAACGGCAGCCTGCTGGCCGAGGGAACGCCGGACGAGCTTCGCCGTCGCGCCCGTCCGGCGGCCACCAGGGTCATGCTCGACGGGGGCTCACAAACGCCCGCGGACCTGGCCCAGGCAATCGGTCATCTGCCCTTCGTGCGACACGCCAGCGCCCTTGGCCCGAGCCTGTGGGTGGAGCTGGAGCAGCCCGTCAACGACACGCCGGAGCTCGTGCGCGAGCTCGTCACCCGCGGCGCGCGGGTCATGGCCGTCTCCGAAGAGGTCGCGACCCTCGAGCAGGTCTATCTCGAGCTGGTGGGGGAGGAGCACCATGCGGATTGACCTGATCCTGACCGTGTTCGGGAAGGAGTGGCGCGAGATCTCCTCGAACCGGCTCCTGCTGGGCGCCGTGGCGGCCCCGGCGATCATCTTCGCCGCCATCCCGACGGCCATCGTGGCCTTCATCCAGATCAACGACCTGGACATGTCCCAGCTGGGCCAGATCGAGTCCATGCTGTCCGCCTTCCCGGGGCTTCCGCCCAAGCTCGCGGCCCAGGGCTTCATCGTGACCAACTTCATGGCCTACTTCCTGCTGATCCCGGCCATGGTCCCCATCGCGATCGCCTCGCAGTCGGTCATCGGCGAGCGCCAGGCGCGCTCCCTCGAGCCGCAGCTGGCGACCCCGCTGTCCGTGTCGGAGCTGCTGGCCGGCAAGGTGATCGCCGCCGCCCTGCCCGCGGTCCTCGCGACATGGATCGTGTGGGTCGCCTACGGCCTCATCAACGCGGCCATCGCCGATCCCAGGTTGCTGCGGATGGTCTTCAGCCCACAGTGGATCGTTGCCATGGCCAGCCTGGTCCCGCTGATCTGCGTGCTGTCGGTCCTGCTGGGCGTCATTGTCAGCTCGCGGGTGAGCGACCCGCGCACCGCCCAGCAGTTCGGCGCGTTCGTGGTGCTGCCCATCATCGCCATCGCCGTGGCCCAGTTCCTGGGCGGCCAGGCGACCTTCACCATGACCCAGGTCCTGGTAGGCGACCTGGTGGTCATCGGTCTGATTGGGGCGCTCCTGGCCATCGGTTCGTGGGCATTTGATCGGGAGGAGATCCTGACCCGCCTCGGCTGAGGCCGCCCTGTTTCGGTCTCGGCACGGTTCGGGCTACACTCCGGCCCCGCGGTGGCCTTAGCTCAACTGGTAGAGCATCGGATTGTGGCTCCGAAGGTTACGGGTTCAAGCCCCGTAGGCCACCCCATCGACAGGAGGGTGTGATGACCGCCGAACAACCGCCGCCGCCCGTATCAGACCCAGCCGCTCCGCCGCCCGCACCTCCCGCGGGATGGACACCCCCGCCGCCCGCACCCGTGGCCGGCCCCGCTCCGGGCCTCCGCTACGGAGGATTCTGGGTCCGGGTTGTGGCCTTCATCCTCGACGGCATTGTCCTGGGCGTCATCACCGCGGCCCTCGGCCCGATCCTTGGTCAGACGGCCGTCACCATCGAGAATGGCGTCTACACCGTCAACTACACGAGCACTGCCCTGAGCGGGCTCATCGGCCTCGTCTACTGGGTTGGCTTCTGGGGCTGGCGGGGCCAGAGCCCGGGAATGATCCCGTTCAACATGCGGATCGTCATGGCCGACGACGGGAGCAAGGTGGACGTCGTCCGTTCGCTGCTCCGCTACGTGGGCCTGATCATCAGTTTCGTGATCCTGTTCCTGGGCGTGATCTGGGTCGGGTTCGACCGGCGCAAGCAGGGGTGGCACGACAAGATCGCCGGAACCGTGGTGGTGCGACCGGCCTGACCACGGTCCACGCCTGCCCCCGACCTGATGGTCCGGGGCAGTCCGGGGACGACCGGACTAGTGACGATCCTGGTGAGCCCCCCTAGCCTCTGAGCACTGTCCGCCACCCAGGCGGTGAGCTCCAGGGGGTGCTCGTCCACATGCCCTCCGCGCCTCGTGCGCCACGGCGTCAACCCAACGTCCTTGCCCGCGCCACGACCCTGGCGGGAAGCGCGCTGCTCGCGGCCGCGGTCCTGGCAGGAGCAGGCGCCGCCCCGGTCACCGGTTGGAACCAGGGCGCAGCCGAGGCGACGCTGTGGCAGCTCCTGAACGGCGCGCGGGCCAATAACGGCCTCAACGTGCTCATTCAGCACGGCACCCTGTTGTCCATCGCCCGCTGGCGCAGCCAGGACATGGTCCAGCGCAGCTACTTCAGCCACACGATCCTGGGCACCAGCTATCAGGTCTATCACTGGTATGACCTCAACGGGGTGGCGTACTCGCTGGGTGGCGAGAACATCGCCTGGAACAACGGCTACTCCGACGCCGACTCTCCGATTGCCGCCCACAACGGCTTCATGGGCTCCCAGGGCCACCGCGACAACATCCTCCGGCCCGGCTTTACCCACGGGGCGGTTGGTGCCTATGGCGCCGACAACGTCTCGTTCCTCGGCTCCGTCCGCAGCCCGCGCGTCTACACCGAGCTGTTCCTGACCTCCCCTGGCGGTGGTGGTGGTGGCGGCGGCGGCGGCGGTGGTGGCGGCGGCGGTGGTGGTGGTGGCGGCGGCGGCGGTGGTGGCGGCGGCGGCGGTTATTACACGCCCGCACCCCCTCCTCCCCTTCCGCCTCGGGTCGTCCCGGCCCCGGTCAAGCCCGCCTCGGCCCAGCCCATGAACGGCACGGGCCGCCTGGTCCACGCCACGGCTCTGGATCTGCCCAACCGCGCGTGGGCGGGTGCCGACACACGCGGCGCCCCCTCTGCGCCCGCGACCACGGCCAGCCTTCGGGTCGACAGCGCCCGACCCGCCGATCGCGGCGTGTTCGAGACGCTGCTCGGCTCCCTGATCGGGTTCCTGTTCGGCTGATCCCCGCGTCCGGGAACTGTCCCCGGCCGTATCCTGTCGCCCGATGACCGTCATTCTCGAGGCCCGCGACCTCGTCAAGCGCTATACCGTCGGCGACACCGAGGTCGAAGCCCTGCGGGGCGTGAGCCTCGCGGTGGAGCGCGGCGAGTTCCTCGCGATCATGGGCGCATCGGGCTCGGGCAAGTCCACCCTCCTCCATCTCCTCGGAGGCCTGGATCGGCCCAGCACCGGCGAGGTGGTCATCGATGGCGTGGACATCAGCACCCTGAACGACGAGCAGGCCACGCTCACCCGGCGCGACAAGACCGGGTTCGTGTTCCAGTTCTTCAACCTCATCCCCCTGCTGAGCGTGCGCGAGAACGTTGCGCTGCCCTTTCTGATCAGTGGCAGCTCGGTGGGCGAGCACACGGAGCGCGTGAACGCGCTGCTCGAGATGGTTGCCCTGACCGGCAAGGCCGATAACGCCCCCGACCAGCTGTCGGCCGGCGAGCAGCAGCGCGTGGCGCTGGCGCGAGCCCTGGCCACCGAGCCGGTGCTCCTGCTGGCCGATGAGCCGACCGGCAACCTCGACTACACGACCGGCGGCGAGATCCTCGACCTGTTGTGGCACTCGTGCGTCCAAATGGGGCAGACCATCGTGCTCGTCACCCATGAGGCGCGGGCGGCGGCGTACGCGGACCGGGTGCTCGTCGTGCGCGACGGGAAGATCCTGGACGAGATCACGCTCGGCCGGCGCCCGGACCACGATCCGGGCCAGCTGCTCGCCCGGCTGGCCACGCTGGGGCTGTAGGGAGCGACCGCGGACCGCATGCGCCTGTCGGCCATCGCGTGGAGAAGCCTCACCGCCCGACCGGCGCGCACGCTGCTCACCGGGTTCGGTGTGGCGCTGGGCGTGGCGCTCGTGGCCGGGACCCTCCTCGCGGCTGACGCCGCAACGCGCGCCGTGTCCCACGCCGCGGAGGAGCTGTACGGGCAGGCCGATCTCCGGGTCCGCGCGTTCGACGCGGACGGGTTCAGCACCGAGTCGGTGGCGCAGATCCACTCCCTGCCGGGCGTGGCGATCGCGGCGCCCCTGGCCGAACGGCGGCTGACGCTCTCCACCCAGCCCGGACCCAATGAAGCCGTGTTCACCCTGGCCGCGATCGGCGTGGATCCCTCGGCCGAAACGGCGCTCGAGCGGCCGTCGCTGTCGTCGGGGGCACCACTGAGAACTGACAACCCCAACGGCGCTCTCGTGGCCGCCATCTGGGCGGCGGGCTACGGCCTGGGCATCGGAGACGAGCTGCTCCTGGACGGTGCCAAGCTCGACACGCCGCCCCTGACCATCGTGGGGCTCATGGCCGACACCGGCGTGGGAGCCGAGAACGGGGGAGCGGTCATCCTCTTGGCCGGCGACACCTTGGATGCCGCCTTCGACCTCCCTTCGCCGGTGACGGCGGTGGACCTGGCGGTCGAGGAGGGGCGCATGGACGAGGTGCAGGCCGGGTTGGATCGGTCCCTGACCGAACCGTTCACGGTCGAGACCGTGGCCGACGCGGCGGCCGCCTTCGGGCGGGCGCAGGCCGGGTTCTCGGGCATTGCCTTCCTCCTGGGCCTGGTGGCGTTGAGCGCGGCCGCGTTCCTCGTTGCGAACACGCTGACCATGACCCTGACCGAGCGGACCCGCGAGATCGGGCTCCTCCGCGCGGCTGGGGCCACCTCCCGCCAGATCCGGGGTCTCGTCCTGCGGCAGGGGCTCGCCCTGGGGGTCGTGGGGTCCCTGCTCGGTCTGCCGCTGGGGATTGGCCTGGGGGCGTTCCTGGTGAACGCGGTCGCCAGCCAACGGGCGGCGCTCGTGACGGACCTCCGCTTGGACCCGCTGTCGCTGGTCTTCGCGTTTGGCCTGGGCCTGGCAGTCACCGTGGTGGCGGCCTCCGTGCCCGCCTTCGAGGCCGCCCGCGTGAGCCCGCTCCAGGCGTTGCATCCATCCGGACGGCCCTCCGGCCGGCTGTGGCACCGCCTGCGCTGGATCGTCCTCCTGGAGCTGGGGGTGGTGGCCGCCGGATTCCTCCTCTACCCATTGGAACGCGGCGCGCCACCGGTGGTGGCCACGCTCCTCGCGGTTGGGCTGCTGGTGGGCGGCGCGGTCGCGACCGGCTTCGTGCTCGATCCCCTGGGTCGCCTGGTGGGCGCCCCGTTCGAGCGCCTGTTCGGGGCAACCGGCCTCCTCGGCCGGGCCAACCTGGGCCGGGATCGGGCGCGGACCGGGATGAGCGTGGCGGCGCTCACCATCGCCCTGGCCGCGGTGGTGACGCTGGCCACGACCGCCGCCTCGGCCCGCGGCACCGCCGACCGCTGGGTCCAGTCCATCCTCCCCGGCGGCCACGCCATCCGGCTGACCGTTCCCTCGTCCATGGACGCGCTGCAGCAGACCATCTCCGAAACGCCCGGCACCCTCGCCGCCACCCCCGTTCCCCAGCTCAACGTGGTGGCCACCGCGGACGGGGAGCCCTCCGAGGCGGCGGTGGCCGGGATCGATCCATCGGTATGGCAGGACGCCGGCGCGCTCATCGTCAACGGCGACCGCGCGGATGCCTTCGAGGCGCTGCGCGGCGGCGGGGCCGTTCTCGTCCCCGAGTCCTTCGCGACACGCACCGGGGTGACCACCGGCGATGTCATCCACCTGGCCATCCCCAGCGGGCTCGAGGGCGACTTCCGGATCGCCGGCCTGGTGGCCTACTCGGTCCCCGGCCGGAATGGCGAAGGATCGCTCCTGATCAGCCTGCCCGACGCCCGGACCACGCTCGGCGCGGAACTGGCCACGATGTGGGCGATGGTCCCCCAACCACAGGTGGGTGACGACGCGTACGCCCAATTCGTGTCCGAGAAGGCCACCCAGCTGGCGGGCGAGGCCCTGACCGCGGAGCAGCTTGCAGACCAGCTGGCCCGCTCGCTGGATCGGTTGCTTGGCCTGTTCGATGCGCTGGCGCTCCTGGCGGTGGTCATCGGTGGATTCGGGATCGTCAACACGCTCACCCTGGGCGTCGCCGAACGGACGCGCGAGATCGCGGTCCTGCGCGCCCACGGCATGACCGTGGGCCAGGTGGAGGGCATGGTCGTCACCGAGGCCGCGATCATGGGCACCGTGGGCGGAATTGTTGCCGCCGTTGCCGGGGTGGCCGTGACCGGGCTGCTGGTGACCCTTGCCCCGCGCGACTTCGCCGCGGGGCTGGTCGTTCCATGGCCCATGGTGCTGGCCGTGGTCCTGCTCGGCCTGGCCGTGGCATCGGTAGCCGGCCTATATCCCGCGCGACTGGCCGGACACCGGCCGGTGCTGGCCAGCCTCAAGCACTTCGAATGAGATTCACCTGACCGATGTGGAGGCCTGACCGATGACCGAGCTGGTGCTGGAGGGGACCCCAGGCCGCGAACTGGTGGGCCGGCTCGCCAAAGGGACCGATCTCGTGGCCGAGATCGAGCGGATCTGCGCCGAGCGAGGCGTATCCGCCGCCTGGGTCAGCGTCATCGGTGCGGTCAGCCACGCTGCCTACGCGTACTACCACCAGACCGAACATCGGTATCTCGAGATGGCGTCCGACTCCCATCACGAGATCGTTGGGTTCATCGGCAATGTCAGCATGCGCGACGGCATGCCCTTCCTACACGCCCATGGCACGTTCGCCAACGAGGACGGAGCCTGCGTGGGCGGCCACCTCCTGCGCGGGATCACGGTGTTCGCGTGCGAGTTCACGATCCGCGAGCTGACCGGCGTCGAGCTGGTCCGGACCTTCGACGAGGAGACCGGCCTGGCCCTGTGGTCGGAATAGGGGACCCGATGAACCGAACTCGTCGGTCGTCAGCCTGATTTCGTACCGAGCCCGAATTTGCCGGTGCGAAAGACCGATGGAATCCTGGCCGGCCGGGCGCCCGAAGCGCCGGCCGGCGTCCGCCAGACCCTCCTAGCCTTCAGCTCCCACCACCGCGGGTGGACCGTCGGTGGGAGGCTGCGACTGCAGGAGCCACACCAGGGTGGTTCCGGTGATCACGCCGGCGACTGCCGCACCAATGGCGCCGATGACATAGGCCATCGCGGTGGGGCCGCCGATCGCCTCATCCACGGCGCTGATGACGACCCAGCCCACGGCCCAGCCGAGTGCGCTGGCCAGGACCCACAGCTCTGCCCGCGAGACGTGGCGAACGAGCACCAGCCATTGGGCGAATCCCGACGAAATGCCGATGACGGCTCCGCTCAAGACCACGCCGACGATCCCGGATTCGGCCTGCACGACGGCATCGGCCGCGAACTTGCCAATCGCAAATCCGACGATGCTCGCGGGAATCCACCACCTCACTCCGGTGATTCTTTGTCGCAGGACGAACCACTGTGAAATTCCGATCGAGACACCGATCACCGCGCCATCCGCCGTGAACGATTCCAGGAACGACTTGAAGGCTTCGCAGATCCCGAACCCCACGAGCCACCCCACCGTGGTTGCCAGGACCCAACCCAGCCCAATTCTCCAGTCGGTCCGTGTGAGTGGTTGCCTGAGTGCGGTCATGTGTGCCGTCCTTCTCGTTAGTCCGTCGCCATCTCGTGGAGCTCAGGAGGCCCACCGTACTCGGTGGCACTGCGGCCTGACTGCGGCGGGGACTCGCCTCCGTCCTTCGATCCGTCGCGGTCGCGCGGTAGGATGTCCGCCATTCCGCTCAGTGTGAGCGTGAACGGGCGCCGGTAGCTCAGTGGATAGAGCGGGTGGCTTCGGACCAGAAACCCCGGAGCGCTGTGGCACGAGCGTCGCTCACCGACCAAATGTGACCTAGTTATCCGCTGTCAAAGGGTCGCCTAGCCGCGTCCCACATGGGCGGATGTTGCGCGTTCGGGCCACGAGGTGAGTGTCTAGGGCTGGACCTGGCCCACCCAGAGCACGGTCGTGACGGGGTCCGTGCTCTGGTTCGTGAACAGGGCCACGGTGTCGCCCAGGGCCGCGCCCGTCTCGCCGCCGCCTTGGGTCCGTCCGGACAGCGTCGGCCCAGCGGTCCAGGTCATGCCATCGCGGGAGGTCCAGGTCAGCGTGCCGGTGCCGTCGTCGCCGATGGCGAGGAGGCCGTTGTCCAAGGTGACCAGGCCGTGGGCCACGTCGCCACCGCCAGGGAGGGCGATGGCGGTCCAGGCCAGTCCATCGGTTGAGGTGAAGGCCTGGGGCACGGCACCCGTGATGCCGACGGCCACGATGGTGCCATCGGGCGCGACTGCAACTGAGCGCATGGAGGCGCCGCTCAGTGCCGATAAGGCTGCGGGCGACTCGACCCAGCTTTGGCCCGTGGGTGAAACGAACGAGACCGCGCTCGTTCCGGGGCCTCGATCGCCGACGGCCACGAACTGGCTACCCGTCCACACCAGGTCGAAGACGTTGAACCCAGAGTTCGGGAACGGCACGCCGGTGGGGGTCGTCTCCACCCAGCTGGTGCTCGGGGTCCACCGGTAGGTCCCACCGCTGGGGTCAGGGTAGCCGTGGTTGGCCACGAGCAGCTCCTGGTCGCTCGCCACGAGGTCCACCACTCCGTATCCGTCGGTGAAGAACGGGTTCGCCGACACGATGAACTCCCAGCTCCGGGCGTCGGTCGTCCGCCAGCCCACCGGCCGCCGGTAGTCGGTGGGACCGAGGAGGGTGCCGAGCGAAAAGAGGGTATCCCCGAAGCGGGCCAGCGGGCCCATCATCGCGGCGGCCACCCACCAGTTGTTCAAGTAGTCGTCGTAGAACGGGTCGACCCCCAGCTGGGCGGCGGTTGGCGGGGTGACAGGGTGCGTTTGCCACGTGGTTCCGTCTGACGATGTCCACGCTGCGGGACCCGCTCCGATCCCGCCAACCGCGACGAACTGGCCCTCGTCAACCGTTACCGCCCTCACCACCCCGCCCGCCGGCTGATCGGTCCAGGTGATGTCTAACTGACCGGCCGATGCGGACGCGCTGGAGGGCGCCACGCTCGGTGTCCCGCTGGGGGGCGCCACGCTCGCAGACTGACTCGGAGAGGGGCTCGACAAGGGCTGGCATCCGCTGACCGCAATCATCAGCGCCGCCCCAATCACCACCCCCGAAAACCGACGGGCCGTCGCAGCCGGGTGCATCACGGCCTCCACCATACCCCCCACCCCTGCGGCCGCACTACGGTGGTCCTGCCTCTCTTCGGGTCGATGCTCACACACCGAGAGCGGGTAGGATGTCCACCATTCCGCTCAGTCTGAGCGTGAATCAGGCGCCGGCAGCTCAGTGGATAGAGCGGGTGGCTTCGGACCAGAAACCCCGAGCGCTGTGGCACAAGCTTGGCTCGCCGAGCGAAATGGGCCGAGTTATCGGCTCTCTGGGCGTCAACGCGACCAGGACCGACAGGCGCTTTTTCACGGAGTATTCACGAACCAGGCGGCCGCGGCTGCCAATCACCCCAGCCGGCTCCGGGGACGACGAGCTGAACGTCGGAGCCATCGGCGTCGACGCTCCAAAGACCGGTCCCATCCACGCCGCCATCGGTTGCAAAGAGAATCCGGTCCCCGTCGGGCGAGAATCGGATCGGCCTGATACTCCGCTTCGCCGCAGCCGTCCTGACGATCCCGCTGGCCACGTCGAGCACGCGAAGCTCAGCGGCGCGCTCTACCGAGGAGCCATTGACATCGAGGGGGGTCCACGTGAAGGCGACGCGATCGCCCGAGGGTGACCAGATGAGGTTATGGAGGAACACGTTATCGACGGTCCCGTCCTCGAGGGAGTCCGGATAGGGCACGACCCGGAGCTCGGTGCCATCGGCGTCGGCGATCACGAGGGAATTCGTCATGCTCCTTTCCGAACGGTCTTCGGTGAAGGTGGTGTAGGCGACCCGTGTGCCGTCAGACGAATACGACGAGACCCAGAGGCCTCGGGGGTCGCTTGCCGGCAGGCGCCGAGGCGTGCCACCGTCGATCGGCACCTCGCAATCCCCGGCCACGAGCGAGCGGCCGTCCAACGACCACCTCACGTCGTTATCGCCAGACCCCTGGCAGGCGGACGGCGCCGAAAGCAGTGCTTGGCGCACCCCGTCGAGCCCGTAGACAATGATCGGCTGGTCATAGACATCGACCCAGGTGGCGATACGCGTCGAGTCCGGTGACCATCCGACGAGCCAGCCCTCGCCAGGGAGCGACGCGACCAGGTGGCCCGCCGCGTCGTGCACCTGGACGATCGCGGGACAGGGATCGTCCACGTCGCCATGCCATCCGTCCGATCGATATGCGAGGTATTTCCCGTCGGGCGACCACATCGATCCCTCGACTCCGAGGTTCCCGCATTCCGCATCGTCGTCTGGAGGAGCACCGTCTGCTATCCGCACTGGGTTCGCCCCGTCCGCATCGGCGACGTAGATGTCGCCAACCAGGCTGTAGGCCAGACGGGGCGCCGAGCTGTCCGGAAGCACAGGCCGGTCGACGATGCCTGACAAGACGAGCGCGGCACCGCTAACGGCGAGGGCCAGCAGCAGCGCCGCCACCAGAAGCAGCGCGGGTCGCGACGAGCGTCCGGATCGACGCATCTCCTGCTGCAGGAGCGCGTAGAGCTGGTCGTCGAAGCCTGGATCGACGTCGGTCGGTCCAGCGTGGGCCGCCAGTCGCTCGAAGATTCGTTCGTCGTTCATCGGTTTGCCTCCGGGAAAGCCTGCCGGAATGCGTCGCGGCCCCGAGCCAGCAGGGAGGCGGTGGCCGCTTCGGTCTTGCCAATTGAGTTCGCTACCTCACGGACGCTGAGCTGATCCATGTAGTGCAGGATCAGGACGGCGCGCTGCAAGGCTGGCAGTCCGGCTAAGGCGTCATCGATGTCGTCGGGCGTGGTTGGCGGCGACGACTCCGCCCGAGCCGCATCGCCGAGCTCGCGGGCACTGAGTGCTGCCAGGCGGCGCGTGTCGCGTTCGGCGCGACGGAAGTGGTCGACGAGCTTGTGGCGGGCGATGCCGATGACCCAGGTCGTGGCATTGGCCTGTCCGCGAAATCGGCTGTAATGGCGCACCGCTTCGACAAAGGCCTGCTGGGTCAGCTCCTCCGCCAAATCGGGGTCTCGTCCACAGCGATGGAACAGATACCCGTATACGGTTGGCAGGCTGCGGTCATACCAGGCACGAAAGGCCTGCTCGTCAGCGACGACGACCGGGTCCCCGTGAATCGCGGTCGGCGGTCGCACGCTGTCGCTGGCTTCGGATGGCATCTACAGGTTAGTCGCTTGGGACCAGCGAAATCGATCGGTGCGGATAGCCGCGATCCTGGGCACGAGCGCCGCAGTCTGGGACCAAGGACCCAGGCGAAATCGATAGCGGGGTAGGATGTCCACCATTCCGCTCCGTTTGAGCGTGAACGGGCGCCGGTAGCTCAGTGGATAGAGCGGGTGGCTTCGGACCACCAGGCCGCGGGTTCGAATCCTGCCCGGCGCGCCATCTCACGAATGCACCACTTATCCACATTTGGCGTGCGAAAAACCTGTGCGCCCCATTTGGCCCCTGCTATATTCGGCGCCTGCCCATCCCGGTGGCTTCCAAGTTGTTGGGACGGGCGGAATGGAGGCCCAAACCTGGCGGTAACACGTTGGCGGAGGGCTTCTGCCGGGCGCTGGTAGCGTAGGAAGCGGAATTAAGCACCCGCTCCACCGCGCGGCTGGCCCACCACCTCTGCCGGATCGGATCCGCGGAGAGCCGAAAGGCTCCACCAGGCATCCGGTCGGGATGACCACAGGGATGGAGGTCAAGTGCGCGGGGGTAACAGCCGGGAACCGGCTCGCATCACTCTCGGGTGATGTCAGCAAACCTGGTTGGGCTGGCCTACGGCTCTGGTTCGGCGGCGGGCGCGCCGTCGAGCGGCTCTTCAAGTCAGGAGTCGCCAAAGCAGTTCGGTACGGAACCCGTGGAGGCAGCTGGTCCCGCTTGGATCGGCCTACGACGCGGAGGCTCCGAATCGGACGCGGCGTGCGGGCGTCAGTTCGTTCGGGTCAAACCGAGCCGACGGGCGGCCGGTTAGGGGTCTTGGAACGCTTCGCAAGGAGCGGACCGGGACCCCTGCGTCGTACCTGGGGCGGTGCGGGTCGGGGGATTCGTGCTCAGTCGAGGTGGTAGGGCACGTCGGCCACGATCGTGTTGCGGCGTCCGAAGAGGCGGAGTTTCAGACGCAGGCTGGACTGGTTGTGGAGCAGGTTCTCCCACCAGTGGCGCGGCACGATCTCCGACAGGACGACGACCACCGGTCGTGACGGATCGAGGGCCTGCAGCGCGTCCATGTAGCGCAGCAGCGGCCCCATCAGGGCGCGATAGGGTGATTCGACCACGACCAGCTCCATGCCGTTTTCGAGCCGTGCCCATTGCTCTCGGAGGAGCTCCGCCGTCGCCGCGTCGTTTGTCACGTGGACGGCACTTGCCTGCGGGCTGAGCGTTTGCGCGAAGGCAAGCGCACCCAGCGCCGGGCGGTCGAGGCGGGCGATGGGAACAATGACGATCGGCTTCGGCGGTGCTGCGGCGACGCGCGGCTCGGAGGGAGGGGCCGGCGTGAGAGCCGCCTCGACCCGACGATAGTGGCGTCGGATGCCGAGCATCAGGGCCATCAGGAGCGGAATCAGGAGGACCACGATCCATGCTCCGGACAAGAATTTCGTGCTGACCACGACGACGGCGATGACGGCCGTCGTGGCTGCCCCAACGCCGTTGATGATCAGGCCGCTGCGCCACCTGGGCTCGCGCCGCCGCCACCAGCGAACGACCATCCCTGACTGGGACAGCGTGAACGCCAGGAAGACGCCGAGCGTATACAGGGGAATCAAGGCCGTGACGCTGGCGTCGAAGACGACCAGCAGGACGCAGGCCATGCCGGCCAGGGCGGCAATGCCGGTCGTGAACGCCAGCCGGTCGCCGCGGAAGCCAAACTGGCGGGGCATGAATCCGTCGCGAGCCAGGAAGGACGACAGGCGCGGGAAGTCCGCGAAGGCGGTGTTGGCGGCCAGGGTGAGGACCAGGGCCGTCGCGATCTGGACGACGACGAGATACCACCCGTCACCGACAACCTGGCGCGTAATCAGGGACAAGACCGTTTGCTGTTCGGTGGGATCGGGAACGACCTGGATGACCGCCGCCAGGTAGCTGATGCCCAGGAACAGGGCGCCGAACAGGATCGCCGCCCATGTCAGCGTCGTTCGCGCATTGCGCCATTCCGGGGGCTTGAAGGCCGGGACGCCATCAGACACCGCCTCGACCCCGGTCAGCGCGGCCGATCCGGAGCTGAACGCGCGGAGGACCAGGAAGACCGACAGCACGGTGGCGGTGCCTGCCTCTGCCTCCGTCCAGCTCGGTGGCGGGACGAAGGTCCCCAGGTTGCCGCTGGCCTGGAGGAACAGTCCCCACACGATGACCCCGAAGATCGCCACCAGGTACAGGTAGGTGGGGGCCATGAAGATGGTGCCGGACTCCCGAATCCCGCGCAGGTTTCCGATGGTCAGCAGCGCCACGATGATCAGCCCGATCAGCACCCGTTCGG
This sequence comes from uncultured Chloroflexia bacterium, assembly GCA_963816215.1. Taxonomy (GTDB): domain Bacteria; phylum Chloroflexota; class Limnocylindria; order QHBO01; family QHBO01; genus DASTEQ01. The sequence goes on from CAWFKB010000005.1 coordinate 19,685, forward strand.
GGTACAGGCTCGGAACGAGCGAGGTGATGGCGGCCACCCCGGCAGAGACCGATACGGCCACCGTCAACGTGTAGTCGATGAGGAGCGCGCCGCCCGCCAGGAGCCCCGCTCCGGTTCCCAGGTTGTCGCTGGCCACGATGTAGCTGCTGGCACCGTTCGGGTAGGCGCGAATCGTCTGCCTATAGCTGACCGCCACGATCACGAGCACGGCTACGATGGCGACAGTGATCGGTAGGGTCAGGGCGATGGCGCCCACGCCGGCCAGGATCAGGATCCGCATGATCTCTTCGGTGGCGTAGGCGCTCGAGCTGATGTTGTCGGAGCTGAAGACGGCCAGTGCCTTGATCTTGGTCAGCCGCTCGTGCTCCTCGTGCTCCGAGGAAATCGGCCGTCCGAAGAGGAAGTTGCGCCCGCCCCGGAACCATCGACCGAAGGTGGTGGTCGAATCAATGGTCCGCTCCGACGCGATCAGCTGGCCCTCGTCGCCGTGCTCGAACTCGGATTCGAAGGGCCGCACGATGCGGACGTAGGCGTCCCCCGGGCGCGCGCCGACGCTCCGCTCGCGGACTTCGAGCATGGGGTCGACACGGTTGCCGCCCGGCTCGCCGGGCGGCTCAGGTGGTGGGCGGTTCGTCATGTGCTGTGACCGTATTACAGCACTCGGGACCTCAGTTGTGGCGAATGATCAGCCCGGCGTCCGGTTCCAGCTCCACCATCGTGGTGCGGCGAGTGAGTCCTGCTGCGGGATCGGTATGAGCCGCCAGCGACACCCGTCCCGCGTTCGCCAGACCGATGCGCGCGCTTCGCGCGCCCATGTTGACGAGAACCGTGAGCCGTTCGCCGGGCGCACGCCTCTCATAGCCCAGCACACCGGCGGGCAGGTCACGCCGCACGGTCAGCAATCCTTCGCGCAGGGCATGAGACTCCCGGCGCAGGGTGATCAGCCGCCGATACCACGACAGCACCGAGCCCGGGTCATCTCGTTGCCTGGCGACATCGTCCCAGGCCATCGGTCCGCGGGATCCATCACGGCCCACCCGGTCCGCCGCCGCCCCCGACAGAGTCGCGTCGGACATGCCCACCTCCTCTCCCTGGTACAGGCACACCACGCCGCGCAGGGTCAGCAGGACCAAGGCCGCAGGCCGCGCCCGCTCGACGCCCCAGCGCGTGGCCTGGCGCGAGAGATCGTGGTTCGAGAACGCCCAGGCCGGGACCAGTGGGGGAGCGAGATGCCGTTCGGCGGCCAGCAGCGCTCGGCGGAAGGCAGCCGCATCCCACGGTGACTTCGCGAGCTGGTGGTCGAGGCCGGCGTGAAGCCGGGCCCCGGAGCGACCGCCCAAGGTCGCCGCCACCCGGTTGGCGGGGGCATACAGCTCGCCGAGCAGCACCCGGTCGGGATACTCGTCAGTGACGCTCCGCAGTCCCTGCAGCGCATCCCCAAGCTCCGGCTGGTTCCGCGTCCATCGCCGTCGGAGCCCGCCCGGCTCGGGGGACCACGGGCCGCGCACCGGACCGGCGGGCGGGTTGTCCCGCAGCCGCGCGTCCTTGATCAGGAACTCGATCGCATCCACCCGGAAGCCGTCCACGCCCCGATCGAGCCAGAAGCGCATGGCGTCGCCCATCGCCGCCCGGACGGCGGGGTTCCGCCAATTGAGATCGGGTTGCTCGGCGTAGAACGAGTGGAGGTACGACTGCCCGCTGGGATCTGGGGTCCAGGCCGACCCACCGAACTCGGAAACCCAGTTACTCGGAGGACTGCCGTCCGGGCGGGCATCGGCCCACAGGTACCAGTCGCGGTGCGGGCTGGTCCGGGCGGAACGCGCCGAGGCGAACCACGGGTGGCGGTCCGAGGAATGGCCCGTGACCAGGTCCAGGAGAACGCGCACCCCGCGTTCGTGACACGCCGCCACAAGGGCATCGAGGTCGGCGAGCGAACCGAACTCGGGGGATACATCGGTGAAATGGGTGACGTCGTAGCCGCCGTCCACGCCCCCATGCGGGTAGAACGGGGAGAGCCAGATAGCGTCCACGCCCAGCGAATCGGACTGCCCGGCCAGGTGATCGAGTCGCCCCACGATCCCGCCCAGGTCGCCCACGCCGTCGCCGTTTCCGTCCGCGAACGCGCGCGGATAGACCTGGTACAGCACCGCCCCCGAAGCCCAGGCGGGCGTCACGCCTCGCGCATCTGCTGGGGGACGCCCCATGCAATCGCGGCCAGGGTGGTGACGATCACGAGCACGCCGGCCCCGATGTACATGGGTGTCGCCGCCCCGAGGTCGACCAGGACCCCGGCCAGGGCCAGCGACAGTGGCGACATGACCACCCCGCCCATCATCACCAGGCTCATCACCCGACCGATCATGGACTCCGGCGTACGAGCCTGCAGCCAGGCCACGATGCGGACGTTGGTGAAGCCGATGCCCACGCCCACCAGCGCACCGATGAGCATGACCCCGGGCACCGACGGCGCGACACCCATGAAGCTGAAGCCGACCCCGATGGCGAGCGAGGTGCCGACCGTGACCCAACCGAGCTCGCGCACCCGGCCGACCGATCCGCCGACGATGGCCCCGACCAGCGCTCCCGCCCCGAAGGCCGCGAGCATGAACCCGAAGGCGCCCGCTCCGCCGTCGAACTTGTTGTCCGCCATCCAGGCCAGGCCCACCGTGATCGGGCCGCTGAGCGCGAAGTTCAGGGCGGCGGAGAGGAGCAGCAATGAGCGGAGGGCCGGATCGCGCCAGGCGTAGGCAACGCCGGTGGCGATCGTGCTCAGCATGCCCGGCTGCGCTTCTTCACCGGTAGCGGCCGGACGCCGGCCGCCCACGATGAGATACAGGGCCAGAGCGGCGACGGCGAACGTGGCGGCGTCGAGGCCGAACGCCCAACCCGTGCCCACCGCGGCCACGAAGACGCCGGCGATGGCCGGACCGATCAGTCCGGTCAGCTGCTGGCTGCCCTGGGTCAGCCCATTGGCGGCGGGCAGGTCGTCCTCGCTCACGAGCATGGGCACGATCGTGCCCTGCGCGGGCCAGAAGAACGCGTCCACCGCGCCGAAGAAGAAGGCGAATGGATAGAGCATCCAGAGCTCGACCCGCTCGCTGAGGACCAGGACGGCGAGCAGTGCCACGACGCCGGTGCGCAGGGCATTCGACACGAGCATCACGCTCCGCGGCGAGATGCGGTCGGCCAGCGCTCCCCCGACCAGCATGAGCACCATGCGCGGCAGCCCCGCGACCAGCAGGACGCTGCCCAGCACCAGGCCCGAGCCGGTCAGCTCCAGGGCCAGCCAGGCGAGGGCGATGAAATGGAACTGGTCGCCGATGAGCGAGATCGTTTCGCCGGTGAACAGCAGGCGGAAGTCGCGCAGGCGGAGGGGCCGGAGCATGGATCCCGAGCCTGCTCCGGACGCCCTGACCACATCGGTTGCGGCGGCCATGTCGCTGGTCGCAGCGGCCACATCGGTCGCGGTTTCCACGGTGGTCGCCTGGCCCACGGCTTCGTCGTTCATCACTCGAGGCTGATCAGGACGGCGTCGCCGTCGGGGTCTTCTACGTCGATGATCGGACCGATGGCGCCGCCCTCCAGGGCGGCGCGGACCCGCGCGGCCTGCTCCCCCGCGAGGCCGGGAACCATGTTCAATGCGGTTTCGGCCACGGACAGGGGGACCCGGAGGTTGACCACGGTGCGCCCCTGCTCCTCGACCCGGATGCGCAGCTGACGGGCGCCCTCTCCAGGGGACTGGACGACGGTCGGCTGGATGTCGGTGATCGGCGGGGGAGCGTGCCGCTCCGATAGAGCCGCGACGATGGGCGCAGCGTCCTCGGGCGTCAGCGTGCCCTCCGCCACGAGGCGCAGGATGGTCTCCAGCTCCTCGCTCATCGCCCGCCTCCCAGCTGGCGCATCGCCTCGTCCACGTCGATCTCGCCCCGCTCCAGGGCGCCGAGGATCTCGATCCGTCGGTCGGCGCTCGCGGCTGGCTTCACCGTTTTCGCCGGCGCCGCGGGTGGAGTCACCGCTGCCGGCTCCGACGGAGCCTGGCGCGACGGGACGACCGCCAGGTCTCCCGACATGGAGTTGAATGCGACCGATGCCGCGCCGTCGCCCACCGTCAGCCGCCGCCGCTCGGCCGTGCCCTCGATCCGGTGGGGGAGCGAGGAGCGGACGTCGCCTGACAGGCCGCGCACCTCGATCGTGGCGCCGCTCGCCAGGGCAAGCCGGCAGTCGCCGCTGACCGTCTCCACCATGTGAGTGGTGCGGGCCGCGAGCTGCCCGTCGACCGAGATGTCGCCGCTCACGCTCTGCGCCCGCAGGCGCTCGAAGGTGGGCGCTTCGGCGGACAGGTCGCCCGACACGTTGTTCATCTTCAGGGAGACCGCCCGCACGGCCCGCAGGGTCACGTCCCCGGACACCGAGTCGATGTCAAGGTCCCCATTGCCCTCGACCAGGCGCACGTCACCGGACACGGACTGGAATCGCTGCGCCCCACCGAAGCCCGACGCCTGCTGGTCCCCACTGACGGTGCGGACCTCGAGCCGGCATCCGGCCGGCGCCTCGACCTGGACCTCCTCCAGCTCGACCGTGTCGACGCCGAAGAACCGGGAGATCGCGCCAAACCCGTGATGTCCGTCGTTCCGATCACTCACGGTCAGGGAGCCCGGTGCGGCCTGCGCCCGTAGGCTGTATTCGCCGAAGAATTGATCGGCTTCGGCGTCCGATCCGGCGTGGATCTCGAAGGTGGCGCTCACCCGCACCACGCTGCCCGTGGTCGCAATCAGCCTGACGTCGGCCGAGGTGACCGAAAGAGAGAAGCTCCCGTTCGGGCCAATCTCGTGCTCGATCTCCTGGGTTCGGCCGTAGGAGGGCATCAGTCCGATTCCTCGATCGCGCGCAACGCTGCGGCTGCCGCGGCCGCATCGATCTCGCCCTTGGCCAGCTTCTCGAGGACGGCGCGTCGTCCCGCGGATGCCTTGCCATCGTCGGCGGCGGCCTGTTCGCTTGACTCGTCGATATCGGCCGGTACGTCGCCGTCTCCCAGGCCGAGTGCCTGGACAAGGGCCTCAACGCGGGCCCGAACGGTGGGGTAGGAGATCCCGAGCATGCGCTCCATCTCCTTGAGGTTGCCCCGCGAGCGGAGGAAGCTCTCCAGCAACGCCATCTGCTCGTGGCTCAGGCGGCCGAATCGGCCGACGCCGAACTCTCCCTCGATGGTCGTCCCGCAGCTGCCGCAGTGAAGGCGGCTGATCTCCAGCTCGCCGGCGCAGACGGGGCAGGTGGCGATGACGTCGCGTGGTGCCATGTCTAGCGGCGGCCCGTGGCCGGGGTCTGGCGCGCGGTCTCGCGGTTGTGGACGCGGGTCGCGGGCTGAATGCTCTGGGTGGGACGCTTCTGGCGGAGGCGGTCCTCGATGACGAGCTGCGCGTAGTGGATCCGGTAGTCCAACATCCCTGTCTCCCTATCTGAGTGAGTTGCTGCGGAGACAGTAATGTCTGCTTTCTATTCTGTCAAGTCTCCTTTCTATTTTGGTGTCTGCAATGTCAGATCATGGGGCGGCTGGGTCATTTCGATCGGGATCGATGCCCAACGCCATCTGCGCCCCGGTGACCTCCTCGGCGGTCGCCTCCCCGGTCTGCAGGAGCCCAAACAGGGCGGCGTAGGCGATGTACTCGGCGCTGACCTCGAAGTAGGAGCGCAATGACTCGCGGGTGTCAGATCGGCCGAAGCCATCGGTTCCCAGGACGATGTACGGGCGCTGGACCCAGCGGGCGATGAGGTCCGGCACCGCCCTGACATAGTCGGTGGCGGCCACGACCGGTCCCGGGGCGTCGGCCAGGGTCCGGACCACGTACGGCAGGTGGCGGTCCTCTTCGGGGTGCAGCCGGTTATGACGCTCTGCCCGCAGGCCGTCGGCCCGCAGCTGCTGGAACGAGGTCGCGCTCCACACGTCGGCGGCCACGTTGAACTGCTCGGCGAGCAGGTCCGCCGCGCGCAGGGCCTGGTGCAGGATCGATCCCGAGGCCAGGATCTGCACCGGGCGACCCCCGCCGGTCGCCGGCTTGCATCGGTACAGCCCCTTCAGGATGCCCTTGGCCACGCCGTCGGGCAGGGCCGGTTGGTGCCAATTCTCGTTGTACAGGGTGATGTAGTAGAAGATGTCCTCGCCCTTCTGCCACATCCGCTTGATGCCGTCGCGGACGATGACTCCCAGCTCGTAGGCGAAGGCCGGGTCGTAGGCCATCAGGTTGGGGATGGCGTTGGCGTACAGGTGGCTCTGGCCGTCGTCGTGCTGGAGACCCTCCCCGGTGAGCGTGGTGCGGCCCGCCGTCGCCCCCATCAGGAACCCCCGGCCGCGGGAGTCCCCGAAGGCCCAGGCCTGGTCGCCGGTCCGCTGCAGGCCGAACATCGAGTAGAAGACGTAGAACGGGATCATGGGCTGGCCGTGGACCGCGTAGGCGGTGCCCGCCGCCGTGAACGACGCCATGGAACCCGCCTCGGTGATGCCCTCCTCCAGGATCTGCCCATCCGTCGCCTCGCGGTACGACAGGAGGAGCTCCCGGTCGACCGATGCGTAGCGCTGCCCGAGCGGGTTGTAGATCCCGATCTCCTTGAACAGGGGGTCCATGCCGAAGGTCCGCGCCTCGTCCGGGATGATCGGGACAACCCGGCGGCCCAGCTCCGGGTCGCGGACGAGGTTTCGGAGCAGCCGCCCGAAGGCCATGGTCGTGGAGGCGGCCAGGTCGGACCCGGAGAACACGTCCGCGAACACCGCCTCGCCCGGCTCCGGGAGCGGCTCGGTCGACGGCTTCCGGCGCGGGATCAGTCCGCCGAGCACCTTCCGCCGCTCGAGCATGTATCGGATCTCGGGGCTGTCGGCGCCGGGGTGGTAGTACGGCGCATCGGCCAGCTTGTCGTCGGGGATTGGGAGCTCGAGGCGGTCCCGGAAGATGCGCAGCTCGTCCACGGTCAGCTTCTTGGCCTGGTGGGTGACGTTCCGGGCTTCGATCCCCGGGCCCAGCGTCCAGCCCTTGACCGTCTTGGCCAGGATCACCACCGGCGCGCCCTCGTGCTGGGTGGCGTAGGTGTAGGCGGCGAAGAGCTTGCGATAGTCGTGGCCGCCTCGCCGGAGCCCGGCCAGCTCGGCATCGGTTCTGTCGGCGACCATCGCCGCCAGGCGCGGATCAGGGCCGAAGAAATGTTCACGCACATACGCGCCATCGGCAGTGGATAGGGTCTGGTAGTCCCCGTCCAGGGTCTCGGTCATCTTGTTGAGCAGCACGCCATCGGTGTCGTGCTCGAGGAGGGCGTCCCACTCGCGGCCCCAGATGACCTTGATCACGTGCCAGCCCGCGCCGCGGAACACCGACTCCAGCTCCTGGATGATCTTTCCGTTGCCGCGGACCGGGCCGTCGAGCCGCTGCAGGTTGCAGTTGACGACAAAGATCAAATTGTCGAGGCCCTCCCGGGCGGCGAGGCTCAACCCGGCCAGGGATTCGGGCTCGTCCATCTCGCCGTCACCCACGAAGCTCCAAACCCGTGATTGGGACGTATCGGCGATGCCGCGGGCCGCCAGGTAGCGATTGAACCGGGCCTGGTAGATGGCGCTCAGCGGACCGAGGCCCATGGAGACGGTGGGGAACTGCCAGAACTCGGGCATCGTCCGCGGGTGCGGGTAGGAGGGCAGACCGCCAGGGGCCAGCGCCTCCCGACGGAAGTGGTCGAGCTGATCGGCCGACAGGCGGCCCTCGAGGAAGGCGCGGGCATAGATGCCGGGCGCGGCATGACCCTGGAAGTAGACGAGGTCGCCGGGACCGTCGTCCCAGCCACGGAAGAAGTGGTTGAAGCCCACCTCGTACAGGCTGGCGGCAGACGCATACGTGGAGAGATGACCACCGATGCCTTCGAACCGCGTGTTGGCGCGCAGGACCATGGCCAACGCGTTCCACCGGATCATGCGACGGATGCGATGCTCCATCACCTCGTCCCCGGGGAAGGCGGGCTCCTGCTCGGGCGAGATCGTGTTGACGTAGCGAGTCTGGGTCAGTGGCGGAATGCCGACCTGGAGCTGGCGGGCGCGCTTCAGGAGGCGAAACAGGATGAAGCGCGCCCGTTCGGGCCCCGCCTGTTCGACCACCGCGTCAAGTGAATCGAGCCATTCCTCGGTCTCGGTGGGGTCGACATCCGGGAGCTGCTGCTTGAACTGGTCGAAGACGTCGTGCACGACGTTCGCATCCTACCGGCAGATAGACTTGGCCACCTCATGTCACGCGCCGAGCGTCGCCAGTACCAGCGAATGATGAAGGGGCAGGACCCGAATGCCCCGCGGACGCCGCCGGGCGGCACCAAGCCGCCCCGCCGACGGAATGCGAACGAGTCGCGCGACTGGTCGTTCACGCGTCGATTCTGGGTGCGCAGCGGTCTGGCGTCCGTCGCGGTCGGGATCATCGGTCTGTCGGTCGCCTGGCCGTCCGGAGCAGACCGGGCGCTCCTGATCGGGGCGGCCTTGACCGCCGGCGTGTGGGGCATCCTGGTGCTCGTCCGCTGGTACCTGAAACGCTCGGCCCAGCGCTCTGCGCCCGGAGCCGCTGCCCGCTGATCGCGGGCGGCTGATCGCGGGCCGCTGATGACCGAGTCTGCGGTGCTGGCCCTGGGCGGGGCGCTGGTGTTCGGCTATCTCCTGGGCGCGATCCCCTTCGGCGTGATCATTGCCCGCCTGGTCGGCGGGCGAGATCCGCGGACCCTGGGGTCGCAACGGACCGGGGCCACGAACACGGTCCGGGCTCTGGGCCTGGGCTGGGGGGTCCTGGTGGGCGCCCTGGACGTGGCAAAGGGGTTGGTTGCCGCTGCCGCGGGGGCGGCCGTCGGGACCGCGGCGGGCCTCCCGCCCGAATGGGTTGCCGCCGGCGGCTGCGTGGCGGCGGTGACCGGCCACATCAAATCGGTCTTCATCGGGTTCCGGGGCGGTCGCGGCGTGGCCACGGCCGCCGGAGGCTTCCTGATCCTGGTGCCGGCCGCATTGCTGATCGTGATCCCGATCATCGGCGTGGTCCTGGCACTGACGCGCTACGTCTCGCTGGCCTCGATCGTGGGCGCCGTCAGTGCGCCGATCGTCGTGGCCGGGCTGGCCTGGGGCGGGTACGCCTCGAGCGCGGACATCGCGTACGCCGCATTGGTGGGAGTCCTGATCGTGCTTGCCCACTGGGACAACATCGGCCGCCTGCGTTCGGGGACCGAGCGGCGGATCGGGACGCCCCGCGGCCATCATCCGTCCGACCCCGGGCCTCCCGACATCGTCGCCTGAGGGCCGCACCGTGTCCCGCCTGACCCTCCCCAACCTGCTGGGCCTGTTCCGGCTGGCGGCCACGCCAGTCCTGGTGGCACTCATCCTGTGGCCCTTCCCCGGCGCCGGGTTCGTGGCCTTCGTGCTCTACGTCCCGGCGGCGTTGTCCGACTTCGTCGACGGCCGCATTGCCCGGGCTCGCAACCAGGTCACCACCTTCGGCGTGTTCCTGGACCTGACCGCCGACAAGGTCCTGGTGGCGGGCGTGCTCATCGCGCTGGCCCAGACCGATCTGGTGCCCGCCTGGCTCGTGATCGTGATCCTGATCCGCGAGCTGGTGGTGGGCGGGGTGCGCCAGGTGGCTGCCAACGAGCAGATCGTGGTCGGGTCCCAGCTCCTGGGCAAGGCCAAGACCGTGGTCACCATGATCGCGATAGCGGTGCTGCTGCTCGCGTTCGACGCCCAGACCGGCGGCCCCATGGCTTCGACCGACCTGGGCCCGGCGCTGGCCACCACGGGAGCGTGGCTGCTGTTCGCCGGGATGATCCTGGCCGTGATCTCGGGACTGGACTACCTGCGCGCTGCGTGGCCCATCCTGGCCGGGGAGGATCCGCCCGCTACTTGACCAGCTTGGTGGCCAGCCGCCGCCGAGCGATGACCATGGCCACCGAGCCGAAGACCGCCAGGTACGCGACGTGGACCAGAATCGTCCAGCCCACCACGCCCGTGGTCAGGCCACGGAGCAGCTCGACCGCGTGGTACAGGGGCGTGGCCTGGACCACGACCTGGAGCCACGGCGGATAGATGCTGATCGGGAAGAACGTGCCGCTGAACAGGAACATGGGCATGATCACGAGCCCGAACGGCAGGTCGAAGTCCTGGACCGTGCGCAGGAACGTGGTGGTGGCCAGCCCCGCGGCGCAGAACGCCAGGGAGCAGAAGAGGGTCGCCGGCAGCGCGAGGATGGCCCACGGGCTGATCAGGAGGCCCAGCAGCAGCATCACGGCCACGAAGGCAACGGCGTAGATGGTGGCCCGGATCATGGCCCACATCAGCTCGCCCAGGGCGATGTCATTGATGCCCAGGGGCGTGACCAGGATCGCGTCGTAGACCTTTTCGAAGTTCAGCTTGAAGAAGACGTTGAAGATCGTCTCGCTGATGGCTCCGTTCATGGTCGACTGGGCCAGCAGGGCGGGGGCCACGAATGCGGCATAGGCCACGACCCGCCCATCGGTGAGTGTCACGTCGCCCACGATCGTCCCCAGGCCGTAGCCGATCCCCAGCAGGTAGAACACCGGCTCGAAGAAGCCGGAGAGGATGACGATCCAGCCGTGGCGGTAGACGAGCATGTTGCGCTGGACCAGGCGACGGGCCCGCATGAACGTGCCCAATGCGGCGGGGTATGGCGCGGGAGCCCGGGACGGCCGGACGACGACGGCCATGGCTACTTCACCATCCGCCGGAACAGGAGCCGGTAGGCGAGGTAGGCGGCCACCGAGCCGAAGATCAGCAGGTAGCCAAGGTGGATGGGCCAGTTGGCCAGCTCCGGCGTCTGGAGCACGAGGCCGCGAATGAGGGCCACGCCGTGGTACAGCGGGGTCAGAGCGGCGACGACATGCAGGGCGTCGGGCAGGCGGTCGACCGGGAAGAACGTGCCGCTGAACAGGAACAGCGGGTTGATCACGAAGCGGAACAGGGCCGCGAACCCGCTGTCGTTCTTCTGGGTCGCGGTGAAGGCCATGATCGCGCAGAAGAAGCACAGGCCGGTCAGGATCGCGGCCGGGGCCCCGAGCAGGGCGAGGGGCGAGGTCGGGATGCCGAACAGGGTCAGGACGATCAGGAACGCGACCGAGATCGTCGTCAGGCGGATCGTCATCCAGCCCATCTCGCCCAGGACCAGGTCGCGGACCGACAGCGGCGCGGCCAGCATGGCCTCGTAGTTCCGCCGCCAGCTGATCTTGCCCATGATCGGGAACGTGGCTTCGAAGGTCGCCGTCTGCATGCAGGTCGCGGCCAGCAGGCCCGGCCCCAGGAACTGGAGGTAGGTCACGCCCCCCAGCGCTGACGTGTCCTGCGCGGCGATGAAGCTGCCCAGCCCCACGCCCAGCGCCCCGAGGTACAGGAGCGGGGTCAGGAATGACCCGAACACGCTCCCGCGCCACGTTCGGCGGTAGACCCACAGGTTGCGCTGGGTGACCCGCAGCGCGGTCATCGGTCCGGCCTCATCGGTCGGTCATTCGATCAGGGTGCGGCCCGTGAGCCGGAGGAACACGTCCTCCAGGGTGGAGCGACGGACAAGGGCTGACTCGATCGGAATCTGGCGGGCGTGAACGTGCTCCAGGGTCTGCTCGCCATCAGCCGCATACAGGAGGATCCGGTCGGGCAGCTCTTCGACGCGCTCGGCCAGGTCGTCCAGGCGGCCGTCGAGCCTCTCGCGGTTGGCATCGGTCAGGCGCAGCTCGAGCACCTCGCGGGTCGAGTACTGCTCGATCAGCTCGCGGGGCGAGCCTTCGGCCACGATCTTGGCGTGGTCCATGACCACCAGCCGGTCGCACAGCTGCTCGGCCTCGTCCATGTAGTGGGTCGTGATGACCAGGGTCACCCCGCGGCTCTTGAGCCGATAGAGGCGGTCCCAGACCAGGTGGCGAGCCTGCGGGTCGAGGCCGGTGGTGGGCTCGTCCAGGAGGAGGAGGTCCGGCTCGTTGATGAGCGCGCGGGCGATGGTCAGCCGCCGCTTCATCCCGCCGGACAGGGGCTCGACCTGGTCCCCGGCCCGCTCGGTGAGCTGCACGAAGTCCAGCAGCTCATCGGCGCGGCGACGCGCTTCGGGGCCGGGGATGTCGAAGTAGCGGGCGTACATGAGCAGGTTCTCGAGCACGGTCAGCTCGGCGTCGAGGTTGTCGATCTGCGGGACGACACCCAGGCGAGCCTTGATCTTGGTCCCCTCGCGGCCGGGATCCATCCCCACCACGGTCAGCGTCCCGTCGGTCACCGGGCTGGTGCACGAGATCATGCGCATGGTCGAGGTCTTTCCCGCCCCGTTGGGCCCGAGGAAGCCGAACGCCTCGCCGACATGTACGTCGAAGTCCACGCCGTTCACGGCGGTCAGGTCGCCGAACCGCTTGGTCAGGCCGCGGGCGTGGATGAGGACATCGGTCGAGACGGTCATGAGGGCCGTTGATTGTACCGATGCCGCCCGAAGGGGCGGTGCTAGGCTCGGACCGATGGCGAACGGACCCGGCGCGTTCCTGCTGGACGGCGGGTCGCAGGCCTTTGAGCCGGGCGACACGGTGGCCATGGCCATCGTGCGTGGCGGCGCGCATCCGCGCGCCGGGGGCACGCTGTGCCTGGCGGGGGACTGCGGCAACTGCGTGGCCGAGGTCGACGGGATTGCCTACGTCCGAACCTGCCTGACCCCGGCGCGCGCCGAGCTGGCGGTCCGTCGCCATCCGGCTGACGCCCCGCCCGCGTGGGATCCGGCGGACCGTCCGCTCCCGCCGGTTCGGCCGGGAGAGGTTCGGCGCCTCGAGACCGGGGTGGTGGTGATTGGTGCCGGCTCGACCGGTCGCGCGGCGGCAGCCGAGGTGGGGGCGGCCGGAGATGAGGCCACCGTCTTCGATGGCGCCCGGGGGCACGAGGTCGTGGGCATCTTCCCCGGCCCCACGGTCATCGTTCGGCTGCCGGCGGACAATGCCATGCTCCACGTGCGCGCTCGCCGAGTGGTCATTGCCACCGGATCGGCCGAGCTCCACCCAGTCGTCCCGGGCAATCGGCTCGAGGGCCTGTACACGGCCCGGGCTGCCACCGAGCTGGTCGCGGCCGGCGTCGATCTGCCGGGGGCGGTGGTGGTCGGGGATCCTCTCCCCGGGGTGGCGGCCACGCAGGTCGCGGGGCGGCTGCTCCGAATCGAAGGCGAAGGGCGGGTTTCGGCCGTCGTGACCGAGGCAGACGGCGAGGAGCGGCGGACCGTCTGTCAGACGCTCATCCTCAACCTCGGTCGGGCGCCGCGTGATGTCCTGGCCCGGATGAGCGACTACGCGATAACCGTCGTTGGCTCCGCCGCCGAGGACTTCCCGCTGCCACCATCACCGGCGGCGGGCATCGTCTGCCCATGTGTCGGCACGACCGTCGAGGATCTCGAGGGCGGCTGGGCCCGTGGCTTCCACGAGGTCGAACTGCTCAAGCGAGCGACGCTGTGCGGGACGGGGACCTGCCAGGGTGGGGCCTGCCTGCCGCACCTGCGGGCGTTCGTCGCCGCCCGGACCGGCACGGTCCCGGCGCCGTTCACCGCCCGTCCGGCGTCACGGCAGATCACTCTTGGCGAGGCCGCGGCCGACGTTCATCTCGATGCCTTCCGGCGCACCGCCCTCCATGACGAGCACGTGGCCGCCGGCGCGCACATGGATCGGTTCGGCGGCTGGTGGCGTCCCTGGCACTACGGCGACCACCTTGCCGAGTACCGCGCCGTCCGTGAGGCCGTCTCGGTGGGGGACGTGTCAACGCTCGGCAAGTTCATCGTCGATGGACCCGACGCGGTCGAGTTCCTTCAGCGCCTGTACCCCACCGACGTCAGCACCATTCGGCCAGGTCGGAGCCGATACGCCCTGCTTCTGAATGAACGAGGGCACGTCATCGACGATGGCATGATCTGCCGCGAGTCCGAGTCGCGGTTCGTGCTGACGTTCACCACCGGCGGGGCTGGGAACGCCGAAATGTGGATGCGCGACTGGATCGAAACCTGGGGCCTGGACGTTCTCCTTCTTGACCGCACGATGTCGCTGGGCGCCATCAACGTCACCGGCCCCCGGGCCGCGGAGCTGCTGGCCCGAGTCGGCCTCCCCGAGCCCCCGAAGTTCCTCCAGCACGTGCGCATGGAGTTCGCCGGCATGCCCTGCCACATCATGCGGCTGAGCTTCACCGGGGAGTCCTCGTTCGAGATCCATCACCCGGTTGACCGGTCGGCCGACCTGTGGCGCGGCCTCCTGGCGGCGGGCGCGGACCTGGGCATCCGGCCCCACGGGCTCCAGGCCCTCTTCGCGCTCCGCCTCGAGAAGGGCCACGTGATCATCGGGATGGACACCGAGCTTGACACGACCCCGCGCCGGTTGGGCATGGACTGGGCGGTGAACATGGACAAGACCGACTTCAACGGCCGCCAGGCACTTGCACGGACCGCGGATCTCCCGGATCAGCGGCGCCTGGTCGGGCTGACGATGGCCGGCAATGCCCCAACCGAGGGCAGCCCGATCTGGTCGGAGGGCGATGTGGTTGGCCACGTGACGTCCACCTTCGCGTCGCCCACCCTCGGCCGGGCGGTCATGCTGGGCTGGCTGAAGCGGAGCCCGTTCCCGGTCAATGTTGAGATCGATGGTCGAGCGGCCACTGTCAGCACCACGCCCTTCTACGACCCGGAGGGAACTCGTGCGCGCGCCTGAATCGCTGCACGCGACGCGGATCATCGGCGCACCGTCGGTCCTGGATGCGTTTCCGGTACCGGAGGGCCTTGACGCGCTGCGGTTCGCGCCAGACGAGCTGTTCGTCCTCGCCACGCTCATGCACGACGATCGTGAGTCGCTGATCCAGGAAGACGAACCCGGCTTCGTGGGCTGGTGGCTGACCCAGGAGGAACTGGCGCACGTTCGCCATCACGTCGACTGGCCGCTGGTGGCGGGCTTGAACCAGGGGCTGGTGGTCGGGGTGCCGGCCAAGGTCTGGCTCGGGTCGGATCGGTCGTTGCTGCTCGTGGCGCGGGCCTATGCCCACGAGCTCGAGGCGCGGCTGTGAACGAGTTCGTCGAGCGGATCCTCGACCTGCCCTGGCAGGAGCCGAAGCGCAGCTACGAGGTCGTGATCATCGGTGGCGGAGGACACGGCCTGGCCACCGCCTACTACCTGGCCACCCGTCACGGCCTGACCGACGTCGCGGTCGTCGAGGCCGACTACATCGGTTCGGGCAACACGGGCCGGAACACGACCATCATTCGGGCCAACTACGGGATCGCCGAGTCGGTCCGCTTCTACCAGCGCGCCCTCGACCTCTACGCGGCACTCGAGGAGGAGACCGGCTCGTGGATCATGCACAAGACCAAGGGCCTGCTGTGGCTGGCCCACACCGAGTCGGGCCTCCGCGCCGAGCGGGCCCGCACCCTGCTCAACCAGGCGATGGGCGCCCGAACCGAGATGGTCACACCGGAGGAGGCGCTGGCCCTGTGCCCGCACCTCGACCTCACCGGCGGCGGCCGCTATCCGGTGATGGGCGGCTCCTATCACCTGGGCGGGGCGACCGCCCGTCACGACCGGGTCGTATGGGCCTATGCCCAGGGAGCTCTCCGGCGTGGGACTCATATCCTCCAGCACACCCCGGTTACCGGGCTGCTCCGCGACGGCGCGCGGGTCACCGGGGTCCAGACCGCGACCGGACCGATTTCCGCGCGCATCGTCATGAGCGCGGTGGCGGGCTGGTCAACCCACGTGGCGAGCATGGCCGGCGTCCGGCTGCCGATCCGGACCCACCCGCTCCAGGCGCTGGTCACCAATCCCTACGCCCTGGGCTTCGAGCCGATCGTCGCCAGCTCGGAACTGCTGTGCTACGTCTCGCAGACGGCGCGCGGCCACATGCTGATGGGCGCGGAGTTCGATTCCCAGCCGTCGTATTCGCGGGCATCGTCATTCGAATTCCTGGCCAGCGTGTCGGCCAAGGTCACCAAGCTCCTGCCGTTCATGGGTGACCTGCGGGTCCTGCGCCAGTGGGCCGGCATCTGCGACATCACCCCCGACTACTCACCGATCATGGGCGAGACCGGCACGCCCGGGTTCCTGATCTCCACCGGCTGGGGCACGTGGGGGTTCAAGGCCATTCCTGCCGGCGGGGAGGCCATGGCTGAGCTCATCGCCACCGGCTCCACCCCGCCTCTGATTGGTTCGTTTGGATTGGACCGATTCGCCCGCGACCATGCCATGGCGGACCAGGGATCGGCAGGGACCCGCTGATGCTGTGGATCACCTGCCCGACCTGCGGCGAGCGCCCCGTGACCGAGTACCGATTCGGCGGCGAGATCCCGCAGGTGCCGGACCGGCTGACCGATCCCGACGCGCGGAACCTCGACTACGTCTGGATGCAGAGCAATGTCGCCGGCACCACCACCGAACGCTGGTTCCACGCGGCCGGCTGCCGCCGCTGGCTGACGGTGCGCCGGGATACGACCACCGACCGAATCGTGGCCTGATGGCTGACACCGCGGACGTCATCATCGTCGGGGCCGGGGATCCACGGCGCCAGCCTCGCGTTCCACCTGGCAGAGCGGGGTATCGCGGTCACCATCCTCGAGAAGTCGACCGTTGCGTCGGGCGCTACCGGGCGGAGCAGCGGCATGGTCCGAATGCATTACGACGTCGAGGCTGAAGCCCGCTTGGCATGGCGCAGCCTGACCTACTTCAAGAACTGGGCCGAGCGGATCGGTGGTGACTGCGGATTCACCGAGATCGGTTTCCTGCAACTGGTCCCGCCCGTCGTGGGCGATGCGCTGCGAGCCAACGTGGAGATGCAGCAGCGCATCGGCATCGTCACCGAGATCGTTGGGGCGGACGACGTCCGCCGCGTGCTGCCGGGAATCGAGATCGGCGACGACCAGGTGGCAGCGTTCGAGTCGGGTTCGGGCTACGCGGACCCGAGCACGGCCACCGGCAGCCTGGTGGCGGCCGCGCTCACGCGGGGCGCGCGCCTCGTCCAGCACTGCGAGGTGACCGATGTCCGCGTCGTGGCGGGCCGGGTGGCAGGGGTGGACACGTCGCGGGGCGAGTTCGACGCCCCGATCGTCGTCGATGCCGCAGGCGCATGGGCCGGTCGCCTGGCGTCCATGGTCGGTCTGGATGTGCCGATCAGCGTCTGGCGCCATGACGTGGCGTTCATCCGGCGTCCGCCGGACATTCCTCGTCACGTGGCCTTCATCGACTTCGCCAACCTGTTCTACAGCCGCCCCGAGGGCGAGTCGCTGACCCTGGTGGCCCTGGAGGACGGCAATCCCATTGGCGGGGATCCCGACGCGCCCGTCGACGCCGCGGCGCCCGGCTTCCTGCTCCGAGCGGCGGAACGGATCATGCGCCGCCTCCCCGACTTCGGACGGGCGGGCATCCACTCCGCGCACAGCGGCCAGGACGGCATCACCCCGGACCAACACCCGATCATCGGCCCGGCCGGACCGGAGGGCTTCTGGCTCGACTGCGGCTACTCGGGGACCGGGTTCAAGACCGCGCCGGCGGTCGGCGCCAGCCTGGCCCAGTTGATCGTCGAGGGTCCGTCAGCCAACGACGACCTCGCGCTGTACCGCCTCGCCCGCTTCGAGGAAGGGACGCCGATCCGGGGCGAGCACTCGTACGGGCAGATGTGGAGCTAGGGGACCCGGTCAGGCCTCCCAGCTTTCTCCGGGTTCGAGCGCCACGACCTCGGCATCGGTCGCTTCGGCCAGCTCGGCCGGCGTGCCGGCCAGGATGGGGAAGGTCCCGTAGTGGACGGGGATCACGGTCCGGGCGCCCACCAGGGCCACCGCGCGGGCCGCGTCGGTAGGCCCCATCGTGTAGTGACCGCCGATGGGCATGACCGCGATCGTGGGCGTCCAGCGCTCGCGGACGAGCGCCATGTCGCCGAACACATCGGTGTCGCCCGAGTGGTAGACGACGGTGCCGTCCTCGAAGCGGATGATCCAGCCCCAGCAGCCCACCTCGCGAGTGGTCGCCCCGCCGCCGGTCAACGTCACCGCGCCGGTGTGCTCGGCGTGGACCATGGTGAAGCCGATCCCCGCCGCCTCGAATGTCCCGCCCTTGTTCATCCCGACCGCTTCAACGCCCCGCTCCCCGAGGTACAAGCTCATTTCATGTGACCCAATGACGGTGGCGCCGTCCTGCGCCAGATCCACGACATCGATCGCGTCGTCGCCGACATGATCGAAGTGGCCGTGGGTGGGTGCCACGACATCGACCTGCCACGGCTCCGGCGGCGCGACGTAGGTCGGCGCGCCGCTCCATCGGTCCACCCAGATCCACTTGTCGCCAGGCGACTGGTACAGGATGCCGCCGTGGCCGAGTCGGGTGATACGCAGGCGGGACATGGGCTCCTCCGCTGTGGGACTAGCCGGGGATGACGAGGCGCCCGCTGGCCGCGACGCGCTCCAGCCAGGACGACTCGTGACCGATGGTGGTCTCCGGCCCGTGGCCGGGCAGGACGCGAGTGCCGGGCGGAATCTCGCGCAGCAGGCGGGTCAGCGAGGTGACCATCTGTTCGTCGTCCCCGCCCGCCAGGTCGGTCCGGCCGTACGAGCGCAGGAACAGGACGTCGCCCGCCAGGAGCAGGCCACGGTCCGGTTCGTACAGGCAGACCGATCCTTCCGAGTGCCCCGGGGTGTGCAGAACGGTGAACGAGAGCTGACCGATGACCAGGCGATCGCCCTCCCGCAGCTCCTGCTCGGCCACGACGGGCTCTAGCTGGTAACCGTAGATGTTCTGCCCGCTGAGCCGATACGCGTCGTCGGGGTGAATGGCCAGAGGCGCACCACTGGCTGCCTTGAGCGGGGCGTTGTCGAAGATGTGGTCGATGTGGCCGTGACTGTTGGCGATGACGTGCAGCCGCAGGCCAAGCTCGCCGGCGCGGGCCATGAGGGCCGGCGCGGCGCCCATCCCCGGATCGACGACCAGCACGTCAGTCGAGGTACCGTCCCACACGAGGTAGGCGTTCGTCTGCCACGGGCCGAAGGAGCCGACCTCGAGCCGCACACCGTGGTGCGGGTCGCCCTGCCCGCCGGCACGCTCGATGACCAGCTCGTCGGTCATCGGTCCTTCGCCAGCCGGAGCCCGAATGCGGTGGCCAGGTGCTTCGTCATCTCGTCGGCGACACTCGCCATGTCGACGACGGCGCCGGTCTCGCGCTCAAGGCTCGTCACCTCGCAGTCGGGGATGCCGCACGGGATCATCTCCCGGAACCAGGCGAGGTCGGTACTCACATTGAGCGCCAATCCATGGGTCGTGACCCCGCGCTTCACGCGGACCCCTACCGCGGCAAGCTTCCGCCGGCCGTCCACCCACACGCCGGGTCGCCCCTCCACCCGGTCTGCCTCCACGCCGAACGCGGCCGCGGTCCCGATGACCGCTGCCTCGAGGGCGCGGACGTAGCGGCGCAGGTCCAGCGGGTCACGCAGCTCGACGATGGGATAGGCCACCAGCTGACCAGGCCCATGGAACGTGACGTCCCCGCCTCGGTCGATCCGGACCAGCTCCGTCCCGAGCTCCGCCAGTCGCTCGGGCGGCGCGAGCATGTTGGCCAGGTCACCGCCGCGACCGATCGTGTACACCGGGTCGTGCTCCAGGAGCAGGAGGCGGTCGCCGATCTCCCGCCGCCGGCGGCGTTCCGCCAGCTCGTCCTGGAGCTCCCAGGTGGGGCGGTAGGGAACGCGGCCCAGCCACTCCACGGCCAGCAGGCCACCGTCTCCGAGCAGCAGGGGCTGTCCGGGTTCGGCTGCGGCTTTCCGCGCCCGCGGCGGTGCCCGGACCGGCTGCGGCGCGAGGCTGATGTCGCGCATCTCAACCACGACGTCAGGAGGTAGCGGTGCCGTGATCGCCTCGCATGCCCCGCAGTGCCTCGATCATGCCCAGGTGGCGGCTGACGTGGGACAGATGGCGAATCAGCGAGTCATCGATCGGGGCCGTCTTTCCCATCAGGTCGTCGGCCGTGTGCAGGATCGTCTCGTCGTCCAGCGCGCCCACGGCCTGCTCGAGATCGGAGAACGCGCCACGCAGGTACGTCGCCAGCTGGTCGCGACCGGGGAACGGCAGGAGCGAGGCTTCGTCGTCGGACAGGTGCATCCCTGTCCCCCCCTCGCCCTGCTCCTCGGGAAAGCCCCACTTCGTGGTCAGGCCCTCGCGGTTCCATCGCTGCTGGTGGCCACTCAGGGCCTCCGCCCAGCGATCCGCCCAGCGGCCGGCATGCCACAGGTGAAACGCAATGGGCGGCGACGTCGGTCCCGCGCGGAACGCCAGGTCGGCATCGGTTCCGGCCTGGGCCGCCTCCATCAGGTGGCGATGGGTGATCGCGATTCGCTCCGCGAGGATGGCGACGTGGGTTCGTGCGGCCATCAGACGGCGACCGCCTCGGCGCTGCCGGGGACCTGCTCCGCGGCGTGGTAGCTGGAGCGCACCAGCGGCCCGGACTGGACGTGGGCAAACCCCAACTCGAGCCCGATCCGGCGGAGGGCCATGAACTCGGCGGGGGTGTAGTACTTCATGAGCGGCAGGTGCTGGCGGCTGGGGCGCAGGTACTGACCGATGGTCAGCACGTCGATCTCGGCTTCGCGCAGCAGGCCGAGGGCCGCGACCAGCTCGTCCCAGGTCTCGCCCAGCCCCACCATGAGCCCGGTCTTGGTCGCCATCGAATGACCGATGTCGGCCGCCACCCGGCGGCCGGTGGTCAGCACGGCCACGCTGCGATCCCACCGGGCCCGGCGGCGAACTGGTCGCTGGAGACGGGGGACCGTCTCGACGTTGTGGTTGAGGATCTCCGGCTGGGACTCGACCACGGTCCGGATGTCGTCCTCGCGGCCGTTGAGGTCCGAGATGAGGACCTCGATGCTCGTGCCGGGGGACGCAAGCCGGATCTGGCGGACGGTGTCGGCCACCACGTCGGCGCCGCCGTCCGGCAGGTCATCGCGCGCCACCATGGTGATGACCGCGTGCTTGAGACCCATCCGCAGGGCGGCCTCCGCCACGCGGCGCGGCTCATCCAGGTCGGTCCCCGCGGGACGCCCGGTCGCGATGGCGCAGAACCCGCAGTTCCGGGTGCAGACGCTGCCCAGGACCATGAACGTGGCCGTTCCCAGCGTCCAGCACTCCCCCTGGTTGGGGCAGCGCGCCTCCTCGCAGACCGTGTTCAGGCCCTCGTCCCGGATCAGGCGCCGGAGGCCGGCGTATGTCTCGCCTGCACCGATCCGGACCTTGAGCCAGTCAGGGCGTCGACCGCCGGGTCCCGCGTTCTCGGGCACGGGCTCACCCGGAGCGGGAAGGCCGCTATCCGTGTCCGGACCACCGGGGTACATGACCTCCGATGGGCCGGCGTGGCCGCCCTGGCCGGGTGGTGGGCCGAGGACGGAAAGCTCGCCCAGCGATGAGAAGTCGCGCGACATCAGTGCCAGTCTAGCGAAGGTGACCGATAGACTCGACCGCATGTCCTGGGATGCTCGCGCCGTGGCTGATCGGATCGAGTCGGACCTCCGCGCGATCGGCACCCCCGAGCGCGCGGAATCGGAGAAGCGATACCTCAAGAGCGAGCTGACGTTTCTCGGAGCCACCGTCTGGCAGATTCGGGACGTCGTCAAGGCCGCGCCGGACGCGCAGGCGCTGGACCACGATCGGCTCGTTGCCCTTGTTGAGACACTGTGGGCGACGCTGATCTTCGACCGCCGCATGGCCGCGGCCATGCTTCTGGAACTGCATCCAGAGCTCCTCACCCGCACCGACGTGTCGCTTCTTGAGCGGCTTCTACGCGAATCACTGACCTGGGCCCTCGTCGACGGGCTGGCGGCGAACGTGGTCGGTGGCCTGAACCGGGGCGACCCCGCCATGGAACCGATTCTCGACCGCTGGGCCGCGGACCCCGACTTCTGGATTCGACGCTCATCACTCCTGGCGGAGCTCATGCCACTGAAAGATGGGGCCCCAATGGGGCCGTTCCTGCGCCGCGCCGATGCGATGCTCGAGGAGAAGGAGTTCTTCATCCGCAAGGCCATCGGCTGGGTGTTGCGCGAAGTCGGGAAGAAGCGGCCGGCCGAGGTCGTGGCCTGGCTTGCGCCGCGCACGGCGCGCGCCTCCGGGGTCACCATGCGTGAGGCCGTCCGCTACCTGCCGGAGGCCGATGGCGAGCGGCTGATGGCCGCCTACCGGGAGAAGCGCCCCGCCTCCTGAACCCAAAGGTACCCCGCGGGTCCCATGCATCTGGGAGGGGCTGTCGCGGGCTGTTGGTGCGCCGACGCACCGGGTGCCCGATTCTCCTATCGACCACGCTGGGCGCCGACCGTAGTTTGATCCCCATGCCGCTTCTGCGGAAGCCACGCGACTCGTCCGCCCGATCTCGACGGCCGGTTCTTCTGGTGCTTGTCTTCGGCATCTTCCTGGTGCTCATCGGTGTCACCGCGACCGCGCTTGTCGCGATCACCGCCATGCACCTGTCGAGCGCCACCCTGAACGCGGTCGTGTCGCGAGACCGATCCCTGGTCGAGCTGTTCGTGAACGGCAACATGTCCTCCTCGGACATCGACGCCAATGGACCAAGCCGCGCATCCGCCGACAAGCTCGAGTCCATGCTGGGGACGCTCACCACCCAGGACGAGATCCTGCGCATCGACCTGCGCGCAGTGGACGGCACCATCCTGGCCAGCTCGTCCCCGGGCCTCCGTGGCACGACGCCACCCCCTTCGGAGGCTATGCAGACAGCCCTCGATGGAACGCCGAGCGTGGCCCTGCTCGATTCGACCGCCGCAAGCGACGCCGGCGGCGCCAGGCTGGACACCGACCAGGTCGTCCAGGAATACCTGCCCCTCTTGTCGGACCAGGGCAAGCCTCTCGCCGTGGTCGCCCTGTGGCGCGACGCCGCACCACTTCTCGCGGGCGTCGACTCCGCCCGGCGCGACATCGTGGTCGTGACCCTGGCCGCCGCCGTTCTGCTGGGCTTCGTCCTCCTGGGCGTGTTCTGGGCCGCGCAGAAGCGCATCCTCCGCCAACAGGCTGACCTGGTCGAGGCCGAGCGCCGCGACCCCTTGACCAACCTGCTGAATCACGGCGCCGTGGTGAACCTGCTTGCGGCAGCCGTCGAGCACGCTCGGACCAAGGGCGGCCACTTTGGGCTGGCCCTCATCGACATCGACAACTTCCGCCTGTTCAACGAAGCCCATGGTCACGAGGCGGCCGACCAGGTCCTCCTCCGGGTGGCCGACCAGCTCGACCAGGAGGACGGCGAAGGCAAGTCCATCGCCCGCTATGGTCCGGACGAGTTCCTGATCTTCCTGCCCAGCGGGGGCCAGCCCGAGATGGAAGCGGCGGTGGGACGGCTGCGGGCCGGTCTGTCCACGCTCAGCGTCCAGTTCGGCGAATCCGAGCAGCTCCCGGTCACGGTGAGCGCCGGCATCTGCCTCTATCCGCTCCACGCCGACTCGGTGACCGAGCTCCTGTCGGCCGTTACCGTGGCCGTGGGCGAGGCCAAAGCCAGCGGCGGAGACGCCGTCGTGGTCGCCCCCCTGGGCGAGGAGCGCCAGAAGGCGGTGACGGGCAGCTTTGACGTCCTCCAGGGGCTGGTCATCGCGGTCGACTCCAAGGACCGGTACACCAAGCGCCATTCCGAGGACGTCGCCCGCTACGCCGTGTTCCTCGCCGCCCAGCTCGGCCTCGATTCCGAGCTGCGCCGCACGATTCATCTGTCCGGCCTGCTCCACGACGTGGGGAAGATCGGCATTCCCGACCACCTCCTGCGCAAGCCGGGCCGGCTGACCGCGGAGGAGTTCGACGTCTTCAAGCAGCATGTGGCCCTGGGCGACTCGATTGTCCGGGACATCCCCAACGTGGACATCGTGCGGGCCGGCATCCGTCACCACCACGAGCGATGGGACGGCCGGGGCTACCTCGACGGCCTGGAGGGTGGCGACATCCCGATCATCGCCCGCGTCCTGGCGGTCGCCGACGCCTTCTCGGCGATGACCACCACCCGGCCCTACCGCAAGGCGCTGAGCGTCGAAGAGGCGCTCAAGCGACTGGGTGATGCCGCCGGAAAACAGCTCGAGGAGGACCTGGTCACCATCTTCATCAAGGGAATGGAAACGGCACCCGATGCACCGATTCCGGCCGAACGACCGACCGGGATCTGGCGTCCCGCCGAGTGGGTGGCCTGATGCGACGACGGGGGGCGATTCTCGCGGCGTCCATCGCGACCGCGACCCTGGCTCTGATCGGCCCGGTCGGGGCCGTCGTCGTCCCCTGGACGTTGGTCGGCGGCCCGATCACGGCGACGGTCTTTCAGTCCACCACGTACACCTTCACGGCGACCAACACGGGCCAGTCCAACGGGGTGGGATGCGTCGAGGTCGACTTTCCGGTTGAGTTTGTGATCGAGTCACTGGGAACCCCGGTCGGATCCGATGACGGAGGGTGGTCGTCCACGATCTACGGGGGTACGAATTGGGTGCTTGTCCACGCCGGCTCAGGCGGCGAACGCCTCGAAATCGGCCAATCCGTCACCTTCAGTGTGCAGGCCCAGGCGACCCAACCCGGAGCCTACGACTTCATCAACCACACGCACCGGCGCCAGGACTGCACGGGCGCCCAGGTGGATGGGCTCCCATGGGCCATGGTCGTCGCCCCCGTCATCGTCGCCACGCCAACCCCGGTCCCAACGCCGGTCCCAACCCCCGTCGCGACGCCGGTCCCAACCCCCGTCCCCACACCCAAGCCGACGCCGATTCCGACACCCGTCCCCACCACGGAACCGGTAGCGACGCCAGCGGTCGATCCGACGCCCACCGGGCGCCCGACGCCTTCGCCAAGCCCGACCGCCTCGCCGCGTTCGACCACTCTGGTGATCCCAGCCGCCGCGCCACCGCCGACCGGTCCCGGCTCGGCGCCGGCCGCCGTCCTCGCACCCCTGCAGGACACCGAGAGTGGCACGTCGTCGGTCGGTGTGGGTACCGAGGTATTCGCCCTGTTGAACGGCCCGCTGGTGTGGTTCGTCCCCGGTGCCGTCGTGGGCGTCCCCGGCCTGTTGGTCATGCTGTGGATCGCGCTCCAGGCCTTGGGCACATTGGCCTGGATCCCGGCCGTGCGTCGGATGAGCGGTGACGAGATGCCCATCCGCCGCCGCCGCCGGCCCGGGCAGGCAATGGGGGCCTAGGCCAGGGGCGTTTCGGGATCCCAACCCTCGAGCCGCTTACGCACATCGGCCATGAAGTAGCCGACCTGGGCGCCGTCGAGGACGCGGTGGTCGAATGAGCAGGTCATGTTCATCATGTGCCGGACGGCGATCACGTCGGCGCCATCCACCTCGATCACCTTGGGCCGCTTGACAATGGCTTCCATCGACAGGATGGCCACTTCGGGGGCATTGATGATCGGCATCGATGAGATCGACCCGAACCACCCGGTGTTGTTCACGGTGAACGTCCCGCCCTGGATCTCGTCGAGCTTGAGCCGGTTGGAACGAGCCCGGGCGGCGAGGTCCTGGACCTTACGATTGACCCCGCTGATCGAGAGCTGATCGGCGTCAGCGATAACCGGCACCACGAGACCATTTTCCACGGCGACCGCGATGCCGATGTTCAGGCGGCTCTTGAGGATGATCCGATCTCCGGCGAACTGGCTGTTCATGGTCGGATGGGCGCGCAGGCCTTCGGTGACGGCCTTGATCACGACCCCGACGTAGCTGATGCCAGTCCCCTCGCGGGCCTTGTACGCCTCGTTGTTCGCCTCACGCCAGCGGACCACGTTGGTCATGTCGACCTCGACCACGGTGTAGGCGTGGGGGACGGTCTGCTTGACCTGGGTCATCTTGGCCGCGATGCCCCGCCGCATCTGGGTCATCGGCCACTCCACGTCGCCACCAATGGGCGCGGGAACGGCGGCTTCCGGAGCAGGAGCCGGCGCGGGCGAGGGCGCTGAAGGTGCTGGTGCTGCGGGTGCGGGCGCCGGAGTCGCCGCCACGACCGGAGTCGCCGGGGGAACGGCGGCGGCGGCCGCGGCCAACGGCGGCGGGGGAGCGACGACGGGTGACGGTGCTGCCGGCTCGGGTTCTGGTGCTGCCGGCTCGGGTTCTGGTGCTGCCGGTTCGGGTTCTGGCACCGTCTCGGCCGCTGGAGCCGCAGCCGCCGCGCCTTCGCGTCCCGCCACGAATGCCAGGACGTCGTCACGGGTGACGCGCCCACCAGCCCCGGTGCCGGGGATCTCGGTCACGTCAAGATTGTGCTCGCGGACCAGGCGGCGCACGGCCGGCGTCATCCGCATCGAGCCATCGGTCGCCAGATCCTCTTCGGCCACAGCCGTAACCGCGGCCATCGGATGCGGCTCGGGTTCGGGTTCCGCCACGGGCTCGGGCGCTGCTGCCGGCTGTGATTCGGAAGCCGCCTGGGCGATCGCGATGTCCTCGGTGATCGGTTCCGCTGCCTCGCTCGCCGGCGGCGCCTCGAGCTCGGGTTCGGGGGCCTCAGGGAGGGCAGGCGACTCGGCGGCGGCGACCGGCTCGGCCGCTTGCTCAGCTGCGGGCACGGGCTCCGGGGCCGCTGCGGCGCCCTCGCCGTTCTCGCTGATCTCGGCCAGGGGCGTCCCGACCTTCACCGTCTGCCCGTCGCCGACCAGGATATTGGTCACCACCCCGCCGACTTCGGCAGGGACTTCGGCGTTGACCTTGTCGGTCACGACCTCGAACAACGGGTCGTACTGGGCCACGCTGTCGCCCACCTTGACCAGCCATCGCTCGATGGTGCCCTCGGTGACCGACTCGCCCAGCTGCGGCATCTTGATCGTGGTTGCCATCGGTCCGGAACTCTAGCCGATCAGAACGCGGCCAGCCGACGCGCGGCTTCGGCAATGCGCTCGGGGTTGACCATGAACCAGTCCTCGAGGTTGTGGGCGAACGGGACGCCGGGCACCTCGGGACCGGTGAGGCGGGTAACCGGCGCATCGAGGTGTTCGAAGCCGCCCTCCGCGATGACGGCGGCGATCTCGCCCCCGAAACCGCCGAACCCATTCGCCTCGTGGACGACGAGCGCGCGACCAGTGCGGGCGACCGATGCGAGGATCGTCTCGGTGTCGAGCGGGCGGAGGGTCCGAAGATCCACGACCTCGGCCTGGATCCCGTCCTGGGTGGCGAGCGCTTCGGCGGCCTCCAGTGCGCAGTAGCGCATGTACCCGTAGCAGAAGATCGACAGATCGGTGCCTGCTCGAGCCACCACCGCCGGACCGATGGGCACGAGTCCATCGCCGTTGTCCGGGACGCCGGCCTTGAACAGCCGATAGGTCTTCTTGTGCTCGAAGAACATGACCGGGTCGGGGTCACGGATGGCCGCCTTGAGCAGGCCGTAGGCGTCGGCCGGAGTACCCGGGGCGACAACCTTGAGCCCAACCGTCGCGGTGAAGTAGGCCTCGTTGGACTGCGAGTGGTACAGGGCGCCGTGGACGCCGCCGCCGTACGGCATGCGGATGACGAGGGGCACCCCGAACGCCCCGTTGGAGCGGAAGCGCATACGGGCGATCTCGCTCACGATCTGGTTGAAGGCGGGGTACACGAAGTCGGCGAACTGGATCTCGGCCACCGGCCGAAGGCCGTAGAGCGCAGCGCCCATGGCCGCCCCTGCAATGAGGCCCTCGCTCAAAGGCGTGTCGAGCACGCGCTTGTCGCCGTACTTGGCCCACAGGCCATCGGTGGCGCCGAAGACGCCGCCTTTGCGGCCCACGTCTTCGCCCATGACCATGACCCGGTCATCCGCGGCCAGTTCCTCGTCCATGGCCCGCCGAATCGCCTCGAGGATGTTCATCTCGGCCATGTCAGGACCCGTCCGCATAGACGTGGCGCATGATGGTCGACAGGTCAGGCTCGGGGTGGGCCTCGGCCCGGGCGGCGGCCTCGACCACAGACGCCTTGACCTCGGCCCGCAGCGCTTCGTCGGCGGCGTCGTCCAGCAGGCCCCACTCCCGGAGGCTGGCACCCAGGCGAGGGATGGGGTCGTTCTCCTTGAGCGCCTCGACCTCGGCGGAGTCGCGGTACCGCCGCTGGTCGTCGTCCGAGGAGTGGCTCGTGAGGCGAACCACGTGGGCCTCGATCAGGGTTGGGCCGCCGCCGGATCGGGCCCGCTCGTGCGCCTCCCGACCAGCCGCATAGCAGGCCAGCAGGTCGCCACCGTCCACCTCGATCCCCGGGAAGCCGTACCCCGCCGCGCGGGCGGCCACCGAGCCGCCACCCACCTGGCGTGCCAGCGGGACACTGATCGCGTACCCGTTGTTCTCGCACACGAAGATGACGGGCAGGTGCAGGACGCCGGCGAAGTTCATGCCCTCGTGAATCTCGCCCTGGTTGGCGGTTCCCTCGCCGAAGGCGGTCATCGCCACCGCGTCATCCCCGCGCACCCAGGCCCCCAGGCCCAGCCCCACGGCGTGGAGCACCTGGGTGCCCACCGGGGAGCTCACGCTGAGGATGTTGTGCGCTGCGGCGCCGTAGTGCCCCGGCATCTGGCGGCCGCCCGACGAGATGTCGTCACCCTTGGCCAGGTGGGCGGTGATGATGTCCTCGGGGGTCATCCCAAAGGTCATCGCCGAGGCGATGGACCGATAGAAGGGCGCGAGCCAATCGTGGTGCTTGCGCAGGGACCAGGCGATGCCGACCTGGGCCACCTCGTGGCCCTGGACGCTGATGATGAAGGCAATCTTGCCGGCCCGCTGCATCAGCCACATCCGTTCGTCGACGGCCCGGGCGGTGAGGACCTGGCGGTACATCGCCAGCACGTCCTCATCGGTCAGGCCCAGCGCGCGGTGGGGTGCCTCGGTCATGGTCATCGGTCAGATGTGGATCGCGGCCCCGTCGACGGCCAGGGCGGCCTCGGCCAGGACCTCGGTCAGGGTGGGATGAGGATGAACCGACATCGCGATCTCCTCCGCGGTCCCTTCCACCAGGCGCGCGAACGTGGGCTCCGCCAGCAGGTCGCCGGCGTGGGCACCGATGATATGCGCCCCGAGCAGCTCCCCGGTCTGCGCATCGGCCACGAACTTCGCGAATCCGTCCACCTCGCCCACGATCGTCGCCTTGCCCAGCGCCCGGAATGGGAAGGACCCGATCTTCACCGCGCGGCCGGCCGCGGCGGCATCAGCCTCGCTCATGCCCACGCTGGCGATCTCGGGTCGGCAGAAGGTGACGCGCGGCATGAGGTCCATCCGGATCGGATCGGGCTCCAGCCCCGCGATGGTCTCGACCGCCAGGACCGCCTCGTGGCTGGCCACGTGGGCCAGCGCATAGCCGGGCACGATGTCACCGATGGCGTACAGGTGCGGAACGTCCGTCCGCAGATGGCCGTCGACCAGGACGTAGCCGCGCTCCATGCGCAGGCCGTCCAGCTGCTCCAGACCGATGTTCTCGGTCACGGGACGCCGCCCAATCGCGACCAGGATCCAGTCGCTCCCGACCTCGGTCCGCGTACCGCCGTCGTTGGCGATGATCGCGTGGCGGATGCCGGCATCGGTCCGCTCCAGCGAACCGGGGTCGATGGTCGATGCGGTGTGGACCTCGATCCCGCGCTTGCGGAACAGGCGATGGAGCTCCTTGCTGACCTCCGCGTCCTCGAGCGGCACGACGCGGTCCAGGAATTCCACCAGGCGAACCTGGGCGCCGAGGTCGTGGTACAGGCTCGCCCACTCCACGCCGATCGCGCCGGCGCCCACGATCGTGACCGATTCGGGGATCCGGTCGCGCTTGAGCGCCTCGTCCGAGTCGATCACTCGGTCCTGGTCCACGTCCAGGCCGGGGAGGGCCTTTGGCGCGCTGCCGGTGGCCAGGATGAGGTCGGTGGCACTGGCCTCCAGCTCGCCGGACTCGCCCCCGCCCACCCGAACGCTGGTGGGACCGGTGAGGACCCCGTGCCCGCGCAGGATGGTCACGCCGTTCTTCTTCATGAGGAACTCGACGCCCTTGACGTGCTTGTCGACCACAGCGTCGCGGCGCTGGCCCAGCGCAACGGGATCCACGCCCAGCCCATCGGTCCCGGTCAGCCCGAACTCGGCGCCCTGCTCGCGGGCGCGGTGGAACAGGCCGGCCGTCTCGAGCAACGCCTTGGACGGGATGCAGCCGCGGTTGAGGCATGTCCCGCCCATTCGGTCCCGTTCGACGAGACCGACCTTCATCCCGAGCTGCGCCGCCCGAATGGCGCCGACGTAGCTCATCCCGCCGCCCAGGATGAGCAGGTCGTATCGCTGCTCGTCGTTCACTTCGGTCGCTCCAGGCTGCGGCCCTCGTACCTTTCGAAGGCCGCGCGCCATTCGGCGGGGACGGGGATCGGCTGCTCCGTCCCGTAGTCGTAGGCCACCAGCACGGTCTGCGCCTCGGCCGCGAGGCGGGTCTCGGCCTCATCGCCGTGGCCGGCCGTCATCCGATGTGAAAGGGAGAAGCTCGTGCGCCCGATCCAGTCCACGCGGCTGTCGACCACCACGCTCATCCCGAACTCGATCGGGGCACGGTAGTCCACGTCAATGGCGGCCAGGATGACGGGCATCTCCTGGAAGACCTCGACATGGAGGGTATCGATCAGATAGTGGATGCGAGCCTGCTCGAGGTAGGTCACGAACGCCGCGTTGTTGACGTGGCGAAAGGCATCGATGTCCCGAAACCGGACCTCGAGGCGGGTTCGGTGGCGATAGGCATCGGTCACGGACTGCCGATTCTAGCCGCCCGCGCCCGAATCCCGGTCACAGCGCCTGGTCGATCCGGGCAATGAGTCCGGCGACCAGGCTGGTCCGTGGCACGACGCTCCCCAGGTCGAGCCATTCGGCCGGGGCATGGTCGTCGCCTCCGATCGGGCCCAGGCCGTCAAGGGTGGGGAGTCCGACGGCGGCGGTCGTGTTCGCGTCGGACGCGCCGCCCGTCGCGGCGTCCTGGACCGCGAACCCCAGCTCGCCGGCGACCGATTGGGCCAGGGTCACCAGGCGCGCGGTGGCCGGGGACTTCTCCATGGGTGGATGCGAGGCGATGACCGAGAGCTCGCTCGTGGTGTCGGGCACGTGGGACCGACCCGCGATCTCGCGCAGGACGTCCTCGGCCTCGGCGAACTCGGCGGCGCTGGCCGCGCGGAGATCGACCTCCAGGCGACACGTCTCCGCCACGACGTTGGGGCGCGTTCCGCCTGCGATCACGCCCACGTTGCAGGTCACGGTCGGCCACCGACCGTTGAGCTCGGTGAGGGCTTCGACCATGCGGGACGCGGCGAGGATCGCATTGCGCCCCTTCTCGGGCTCGATCCCGGCGTGCGCGGCGCGCCCGTGGACTGTCAGCGCGATGTCCGCGATCCCCTTGCGGGCGCTGACGATGTCCCCGTTGGCGCGGGCGCATTCAAGGACGAGCGCCGCGTCGTGATCCGCGGCGAGGGTCCGGATGTGCGGCCCGGAGAACGGTGAACCGATCTCCTCGTCGGGATTGGCGACGAAGGTGACCGATGGATGGATGCCGGTGGCCAGGAGCGCCGCGAGTGCCGACAGGCCGGCCAGGAGGCCGCCCTTCATGTCGGACACGCCCGGACCCAGCGCCCGGTCGCCTTCGGTCCGGTACGGGCGGGCGGCGGCGGTACCGGGGTCGAACACGGTGTCCATGTGACCGATGAGCAGGAGCCGGGGGCCGCTGCCCGTGAGCGTTCCAACCACGAGGTCGCCCAGGGGCCGCCCGTCGGGTGCGGTCCCGCCATCGGTCCGGCTGACCAACGCGCCCATGGTCTCGAGTCGCTGGCTGACGAGGTCAGCCACCTGGTTGACCCCCGTTGGGGTGTACGAACCGCAGTCGATCCGGACCAGGAACTCCAGGTCGGCGAGGTACGTCGGAAGGTGCTCCTCGACGGCGCCGCGGATCGTGGACAGGGCTGGGCTGGCGGTCATGGGCCCGAAACTATACTGGCCGCCATGGCCTCCGACCGCTCGACCGAGCCGGCCGCCGAGCTGCTCGAGCTGCGGGTGCTGGAGGGGCCGAATCGCTTCGCCAACCGGCCGGCGATCAAGATCGAGTTCAGCGGTGAACCCGACGCGGTCGTCGACGTGGCGCGCGCGGCCGGCCAGGCAGTCCGTGACTTCCACCGGGCATTGGGGCTGCCCGTGCCGCGGGTTACGTTTCGTCGTTCGGCTGACCGGACACGGGCGATGGCGGCGTTCGCCTGGCGGCGCCGGACCATTGCCCAGGCCATCGCCGGTGCCGCAGCGCGGGTCGCGCTGGGCGGAAGCGAGCGACGCGAGCTGCGCGCCCTGCGGGCGGTCGCCAGCGGCCAGCGGCCGGTGCTCCCCGTCCCGCGGGTTCCGATCGTGGCCATCACCGGGACCAACGGGAAGAGCACGACCACCCGGCTGATCGCCCAGGTTGCGTCCCACGCCGGGATGCGGGTGGGGATGACCAACTCGGACGGGATCTACGTCCGCGGGGAGCTCGTCGAGGCGGGAGACTGGACCGGGTTCGGGGGCGCGGGCCGGATCTTGGCCGAGCCGGACCTGGACCTGGCGGTCCTCGAGACCGCGCGCGGCGGGATCCTGCTGCGCGGGATCGGGTACGAGCACAACGACGTGTCCGTGGTCACCAACGTCAGTGCGGATCACCTGGGGTTGCAGGGGATCGACACCCTGGACGAGCTGGCCGAGGTCAAGGGCGCGGTGGTCCGGATCACGAAGCGCGGGGGATGGGCCGTGCTGAACGCGGAGGACCCCCGGGCGTGGGCCATGCGCGCCCATTCGCGCGCGCGTCCGTACGCCTTCAGCCTCGACCCCCGGGCGCCCGGCGTGGCCGAGGCGCTGCGCGAGGGTGGACGCGCGGCGGTGCTGGAGCGCGGGGCGCTGGTGCTTCGCCGCCGCGGATCGCGACCAGTGCGTCTGGCCAGGGCCGCGGATCTGCCCGTCACGTTCGCCGGGCTGTCCCGCTACAACATCGCCAATGCCCTCGCGGCCGCGGCGGCCTGCGACGCGCTCGGTATGCCCGCCGGCCAGATCGTTGCCGGGCTGTCGTCCTTCGCCCAGGACGAATCGGTCAATCCAGGGCGCTTGAACCTGTACGGACGGAACGGCGTGCTGGCGCTGGTCGACTTCGCCCACAACGAGGCCGGACTGGCCGGGCTGCTGGAGGTGTGCCACCGCCTCGCGTCGAGCCGCGGCGGAAAGGTCCGGCTCGCGCTCGGGACGGCCGGCGACCGGACGGATGAGATCCTCCACAACCTCGGTGTCCTCGCCGGCGCCCGATCCGACGACCTCGTGATCTGCGAGAAGCGCCATTACCTGCGTGGTCGGAACCTGGGCGAGATGAACGCCATCTTCCGGCGCGCGGCGGCCGAGGCGGGATACCACGGCCGAGTGACCGCGTATGCCACCGAGCTGGGCGCGTTTCGGGCGCTGCTCGCCCGGAGCCGGCGAGGCGACGTGGCGGCGGTCATGAGCCACGTCGAGCGGGCCGAGATCTTCGCCTGGCTGGCGAAGGAGGGCTATCGGCCCATCACCCTGGCCCGCCTGCGGACCCTGGTTACCCGTTAGGCGAAGCCGTCGCCGTCGGCGACCTCCGATTCGTCGGTCGGGCCGCTGCCTCCGTTCCCCTCGACCTCGTCCGCGCCATCGGCTCCGTTGGGCGTCCCGTGGCGACGGTGCTGGAGCTCCTTCCAGGCCAGGTTGGCGTGGTCCACGCACAGGACGACGATGTCCCCCTCCTTGCCCAGGTCGAGCGCGCGACGCGTAGCCTCCAGCTCGTCGAGCACCGTCTCGACTTTCCGGCATCGCGCCCCTTCGGCCATCGCCGCCGTGATGCCTTCGTGGATGAGCGCCGCCGTGGTGCCCCGCGCCCGTCCCCGCGTCTTCGCGTCCTCGCGGATGACGATCCGATCGAAGTAGCGGGCGGCCACCTGACCCAGCTCGCGGATATCGCGGTCGCGCCGGTCACCGGCCGTGGCCACCACCCCGATCCGCTTGCCGGTGACCAGTGGCTGGTGGCCGTTCGACGCTTCCGCCGACACCGCATCGATGAAGGAGCCCAGCGCGGTCATGGCGTGCGGGTTGTGCGCGTAGTCGACCAGGACGCGGTAGCCGTCGAGGTCGAACAGGTTCATGCGGCCGGGCGCCTGGAAGTACGACGTGGAGAAGGTCCGCAGCCCCTGGCGGATGTCGTGCAGGTGGGCACCGGCAGCCCACGCCGCCGCGGTCGCGGCCAGCGCATTGGCGACGTTCATCCGGGCCCGCCCCTCGAACGTGGCCGGAATGAGGTGGGTCCAGACCAGGGGCAGACTCTTGCGTCCCTGGC
The DNA here is from genome assembly GCA_963816215.1 of uncultured Chloroflexia bacterium. Classification (GTDB taxonomy): domain Bacteria; phylum Chloroflexota; class Limnocylindria; order QHBO01; family QHBO01; genus DASTEQ01. Next base: position 53,979 of record CAWFKB010000005.1, read on the forward strand.
GCAGGACGATCATCTCCCCGTTGCGACCCTGTTCCAGGGTCACCGAGCGGCGGCCGCGGGACCCCTGGCGGCGGAGCGTCTCGTTGTCGGGATTCATGCTGAAGTAGATGACCGCGCCCGAGCAGGCAGCCGCCATCTTGGAGACGAGCGGATCGTCGGCATTCAGGACCGCCGTCCCGCTGCGGGGAACCGCTTCCACGATGACCTGCTTCACGCCAGCCAACTGGCGCACGCTGTTGATCCCGCCCAGGCCCAGGTGGTCGGCCGCCACATTGAGCACGACCGCGACCTCGTTGCGCTGGTAGCCCAGGCCCTCGCGCAGGATCCCGCCTCGCGCCACCTCGAACACCGCGGTGTCGACCAGCGGGTTCTGGAGGACCATCGAGGCGGACTTCGGCCCGCTCATGTCCCCGCGCCGAATCATCCGACCGTCGATGAAGATGCCATCGGTGCTGGTCATCCCAACCTTGCGGCCCATGCCCTTGAGGATGTGGCTGATCATCCGGACCGTGGTCGTCTTCCCATTGGTGCCGGTTACGGCCACGATCGGGATACGCACCGGCGTGCCGGGCGGGAAGAGGATGTCGAGCACTGGCTTGGCCACGTACTGGGCCTCGCCCTCGGTCGGGTTGGTGTGCATCCGGAACCCAGGGGCGGCGTTGACCTCCACGATCCCGCCGCCCGTTTCCCGAACGGGGAGGCTGATATCGGGGCACACGAAGTCGATGCCCGCGATGTCGAGGCCCACGACCTTGGCCGCCTGCTCGGCGATCTCGGCGTTCTCGGGGTGGATCTCATCGGTCCGGTCGATGCTGATCCCGCCGGTGCTCATGTTCCCGGTTCGTTTGAGGAAGACGCGCTTCCCCTTGGGCGGCACCGTGTCGAGCGCGTGACCCTGCTCCGCGGCGTAGCTCACCGACTCGTCGTCGACCGCGATCCGGGTCAGCACCTTCTCGTGACCGATGCCCCGGCGCGGGTCGGCGTTGGTGATCTCCACCAGCTCCGCCACGGTGTGCTTGCCGTCGCCGTCCACGTGAGCTGGGAGACGCTGGGCCACGGCGCGCAGGACCCCGCCCACGACCAGGCATCGGTAGTCATTGCCGACCAGGTAGGACTCGACCACGACCCCGCCGAAGCGCGACTCCTCGCGGGCGGTGGGGTAGGCGGCGCGAACCGAGGCTTCGTCGCCCAGGTTGAGCATCACGCCCCGCCCGTGGTTGCCGTCCAGGGGCTTGATGGCCACCGGAAACCCGATCCGCGCCGCCGCCGTGACCGCTTCCTCCGGCCCGCCCACGACCTCAGCACGCGGCACGGGGACGCCGGTGGCGGCCAGCAGCCGATTGGTGAGCTTCTTGTCCTGGGCGATGTCGACGCCCAGGGCGCTGGTGTGGGAGGTCATCGTGGCCCGGATCCGCTTCTGGTGGACGCCATGGCCCAGCTGGACGAGGGAGGCCTCGTTCAGGCGGATCCAGGGGATGTCGCGCAGGTTGGCCTCGTCCAGCAGTGACTGGGTGGACGGGCCGAAGGCCGCCCGCTCGGCCAGGCGGATGAGCTGTTCGAACTCGGTCTGGTAGTCGAAGGTGGGGTCGGGTTCGACCAGGTGGTTCACGAGGCGGACCGCCAGGTGCCCCGCGGCGAGACCGACCGACTCCTCGGCGTAGGTGTAGATCACGTGATAGCGCCCCGGCTGGCCGGTGGAGCGGGTCTTGCCCCGGCCGACCTCGGTGCCCGCGTCACGCTGCACCTGCAGGGCGATGTGCTCGGCCACGTGGCCCAGCCAGGTGCCGTCGCGCAACCGTTCCTCGAATCCGCCTCGTCGACCGGTTCCGCACGAGTGGGCGGCGACTCCCGGGACCGTGGCCAGCAGCTTTTCGGTGAAGCCGGGCAGCTTGTTGGTGGGGTATTCCTCGAGGGGCCCGAGATCGACGATCAGCTTGATCGCGGGCTCATACGACCAGAAGTTCGGGCCGCGGTAGACGCGCTCCTCGACGATGCGCAGGGTCCCACCCGGGGTCGCGGCCGGAGGGGTCGCGCGCCGGGCTTTTCGGCCGCCGGGCGAGGCGGCTTTGGTCACTCGCTGGCTTCCTCGAGGGGCCGGGAGCGGACCGTCCGCTTGCGCGATCGCTCAGGGGCGGTGTCGTCGGCTCCCTCCGCCGCGATGCGGCGGATGAGGCGCCGGGTGCGCTCGGTGGCCGCGCTCACCGCGGCAACCTCGCGATCAGTGGCGTCCACCGGGCGCAGGGTCGCGCGCAGCTGGCGTCGCCGCAGGTCGAATCGGTATCCCGCGGGAAGGCTATGCAGGACTACGCCGCTGACCATGATCGGTCGGTAGCGCTTGGCCTCGTAGGCATCGGTCTGGAGATGGGCCGGGTCCAGGATGGTGACCGAGCCCCTGCCGATGACCTCCAGCAGCCCGGTCGGGGCGACCAGCGCGGCGGTGTCCTCGTCGATACCGATGCCCAGCAGTCCGGGCGACTGGGCGACCAGTGCCAGGAGGCGACCGATCCGGTTGCGCTGCTCGAAGTGCTGGTCGATGACGACACCGGGCAGGAGGCCGAGCCCCGCGCTCATCTGGGTCATGCGCTGCTTGGGCGTCGCCCCGCCGGTGCCGAAGGCGACCATGTGGCTGGCAATCGCCGATGCGCCCGCACTCGTGCCGGCCACGACCAGCCCGCGTCGATGGTTCTCGAGCAGCGCGCGACCGAGCCGCGTGCCGCCGACCACGGCGGCGAGCCGAAGCTGGTTGCCCCCGGTCAGGAACACGGCGGTCGCTTCGTCGACCATGTCGGCCACACCGGGGGCGTCTGCTTCCTCGCGAAGGAGGGGGCGTACCGCGTTCACCTCGGCCGCGCCAAGCTGGCGGAACACCTGGGCATAGAGGTCCGTTGCCTCGTCCCCGAGCGAGGACGCGGTGGAGATGACCAGGATCCGCGCCGTGGGGCCTCCGGCGAGGCTCACGAAGCGGGTCAGGATCGTCTTGTGTCGAAGCTTGTCCTCCGCGCCGCCGATGATCAGCAGATGGCCGGCGCGGGGCCGCGCAGAGCGGGCGGTCGCAGCCATTGCCCGTGAGCATAGCAATCCCGATCCAACTCGCGGACCCGTACACTCGTCGGATGCCCAGCTCGGCAGACGTCCTCCACCAGGACCTCGACTACTACGCCGTGCTCGACGTGGACCCCGACGCCACCCTCGACGAGCTCCGCGTCGCGTTTCGACGAGCCGTCCTCCACCATCATCCGGACCGCAGCGACGCGTCGGCACCGCTCGCCACGCGGCGGACCTCGCTCCTGAACCGCGCATGGTCCGAGCTGCGCGACCCGGGTCGTCGCCGGTCGTACGACGGAGCCCTGGCCCGGGGGGACGCGGCGACGGTGGCCTGGCCGCTGTCCCCCGGCGAGCCGCTCCCGGCCGGGGCGCGTGCGACGCGACGGCCGCGGAAGACCCGCGAGCCCGCGGGGCCCAGCCCCTGGCACCAGCCCGCCTGGCGGTCCGTGGCCGGGTTCCGCGTTCCGGCCGCCGTGTTCCTCGACCAGCCGGACGCCCAGCGCCGTTGGATCGTCGAGCACTACATCCAGGGCCAGGATTGGCGCGATCACCGGGAGCGGTACTGGCTCCGGTTCGTGGCGGACTACTACCACGATCGAGGGCGGATCGAAGACTGGGTCGGGGTTCTGGAGCGGTTGGTCGAGATCGATCCCTCGTTCGAGACCCTCGTCCGGGCCGACCTCCGCAATGCCTACCAGGCCTCCGACCGGCATCTCGCCGGGGCGAGCTTCCTGGGAGAGGTGGGGGAACGCTGGGCACCCGGATCGGTGCCCCGGGCCTGGCTGGAGCGCGAGGAGCGCGCGCTGTTGGCGGACTTCCGCGACCAGCACGTCCGTCGTGGAACGGACCGAGCCAACCAGGCGGACCTGCTCCTCGACTACCTGGCCAGCCTCGACCTGGAGCCCACGCCCACCGACCTGCGGGCGGCCTATGCCGCCTACCGGCGGGCCGGGCGGACCGATGCCGCCGGAGCCTTGCTGGATCGGCTGCTGGCCATCCCGGTCACCGATGGCGATGGGTGGTACACGCGAGTTCAGCTCCTGACCGAGGCAGGAGCTCTCGACGCTGCCTCGGCGTTGCTGGCCGAGATCGCCCGGGGCGAGCACCCCGCTGCCCTGGATGGACGCCGTCTCCGCGGTCAGCCCTCGGTTCGCATTGCCCGCGCGCGGGACCGCCTGGTGCGGGCGAAGCGCCGCAAGGAGCCGGCCGCCAGCCGGCGGTCGGCCGAAGGCTAGGAGTCGGCGGGTCGGACGACCTCCACCGGACCCAGGTCGGCGGCCTCGATCGGACCCCGGACCCGGGACGCATCGCCGGCCAGGACGATGAGCGACTCCGCCGGTCGCAGGAGATCGACCGCGGCCTGGTGGGCCTCGACAGGGCCGACGGCTTCCACCCGGTCGCGATAGGTTGCCCACCAGTCGTGGTCCAGGCCGTACACCGCGATGGGCTCGATCCCGGCGGCTGCGCCCATCGTCGTCTCGAAGCGGAGCGGGAAGACGCCGATCATGTAGTCGGTCACTTCCCGCAGCTCCGAGGCCTCCGGTGGCGCCGCCTGCATGCGCTCCAGCTGGAGCAGCGTCTCGCGGATGGCATCGGCGGTGACCTCGGTCTGGACCGCGGCCCGGGCCGAGAAGGGGCCCGCCGAGCGGCGCGGGTCGAAGGCCGCTCGCGCCCCGTAGGTGTAGCCCAGCTCCTCGCGCAAACGCTGGTTCAGGCGGCTGCTGAACGTCCCGCCCAGCAAGCCGGCCATGACCATGGCCGGGAAGTAGTCCGGATGGCGGCGGTCGATCCCGACGTGACCGATGCGCAGCTCGCTCTGGACCGATCCGGGCCGATCGACGATGACCACCCGCCGCCCCCCTCGATCGGAGACGTCGATGGACCGATGGCCGGGGCTCGTCCCCGCCCAGTCGCCAAAGGTGGCCTGGACCTGGTTCGCGACCGCATCCACGTCCACCGGTCCGGCCACGACCAGGTGGGACCGATCCGGGCGCCAGTTCCGCGCGTGGTGGGCGCGCGCCTGGGACACGACAAGCGGTTCCACTGTCTCTGGCGTGCCGGCCGACAGCCGGCCGTACGGGGCGCCCTCGCCGAAGACATGGCGCAGGAAGAACTCGTCGGCCAACCGCCCCGGTTCGGAGCGAGCCTGGAGGATGTCGGCCAGGCGCTCCTCGCGGATCCGATCGAACTCGCCCTCGTCGAAGCCCGGCTCGCGGACCATCTCGGCCAGCAACGCGAGCCCGGCCGTCCACTGGGCCCGCAGGGCGACGAAGCCGGCACGCGCCACGTCCCACGACGAGTCGGCGAAGAGCTCGATCCCCAGGCGTTCGCTGGCCTCGGCGAGGGCATGTCCGTCCAGGCGCTGGGTCCCGGTGACGAGCGACTCCGCGGTCAGGGCCGCAATCCCGCCTTCGGCCTCCGACTCCGATGCCGCGCCGCCGTCGACCAGGAGGTGGACGCTCACCATGTCGCGGTCGGGGAGGGGGACGACCCACAGCGTCAGGCCGCTGTCCAGCGGTCGATGGATGAAGTTCGGGAAGTGGTACGGCCGCGGCGCGCCGGGCGCGGGGCGGAGCGGGTTGGGGTCCGTCATGCCGCCGCCGCTCCGTCCTCATCGGTCGCACGGTCGACCTCGTCGTCGTCATCGGCCGGCACGTAGGTGAGGACGAGTCGGTTGTCCGCACCCGCCTGCGCGCCCACGGCCCCGCGGATGTGGTCGGCGCTCACCGCGTCATAGCGCGCGATCTCGGTGTTGATCTGGTTCGGGTCGTCGAAGAGGCACGCGTACTGGCTGATCCGGTCGGCTCGCTCGCCCAGCTGCTCCAGGCCCACCTCCACGGCCGCGGCGTGCATGGTCCGCACCCGGGCCAGCTCGTCGTCGGCGGGGCCATCGGTCGCCAGCCGGCCGATCTCTTCGAGCAGGCGCGCTTCCAACGCCTCGATCTCGACCTCGGGCCGGGCGGTGGCGTAGCAGGCGATGGCGGTCGAGCCGCCGACCCACGGGAACACGAAGGCCCCGATGTCCGCGGCCAGCTGCTCCTCGCGGACGAGGGTCCGATACAGGCGGCTCGCACGACCCGTGCCCAGCAGGTCGCTGACCACGTCGAAGGCCTGGTGTCCATCGGTCCCGAAGGGGGGAATCCGGTACGCGACGTGGACCCGGGGCAGCTCGACCTGGTCGGTCACCGTCTCGCGGATCTCGCCGCCCAGGCTGTCCGGAACCTCCCCCGAGGGCGTTGGCGGCCGAACCGGGTTGGCGGGGATGGGTCCGAAGTGGCGCTCGATGGCCGCCAGCGCGGCATCCCGATCGATGTCGCCGGCCACGGTCAGGACCGCGTTGTTGGGGGCGTAGTAGGTCGCAAAGAAGCGGCTCACGTCCTCCATCGACGCGGCGGACAGATCTTCCATCGACCCGATCGTCGAGTGGTGGTACGGATGCCCTTCCGGCCACAGGAGGGCCTGGAGGCGCTCCTCCCAGGTCCCGTAGGGCTGGTTGTCGACCGACACCCGCCGCTCGTTCTTCACCACGTCGCGCTGGTTGTCGAGCTTTTCCTGGGTCATGGCCGGCAGGAGGCTGGCCATGCGGTCCGCTTCGAGCCACAGCACCAGCTCGAGCTCGTGGCTGGGCACGGTGTCGAAGTAGTTGGTCCGATCGTTCCAGGTCGACGCGTTCAGGGTGCCGCCCGCGGCCTGGATCTGGGCGAAGTGCTCACCCTTGGCCACGTTGGCGCTGCCCTGGAACATCATGTGCTCGAACAGGTGCGCGAAGCCGGTCTTGCCCTGCTCCTCGTTCCGGCTCCCCACGTCGTACCACAGGTTGACGGCCACGATCGGGGTGCGGTCGTCGGGGGACAGGATCACCCGCAGGCCGTTGTCCAGCTGATGACGTTCGATGGGAACGTGGGCCACGGGTTCCTCGCGAGTCGGGGGACTGACGGGCCTACGGGAGCCCGCGATAGGCGACGAGTTGATTCGGTGTGGGCGATGACTGGTGAGCGCCCAGGGATTCGAACCCTGAACCTAGTGATTAAGAGTCACTTGCTCTGCCGTTGAGCTAGGCGCCCATCGGATGATGCCCGACCCGAGGCGCGGCCCGCAACTACTGGGCCGGCGGCCCTGGTCCGCCCGCCGGCTCCGGCGACTGGCCGTAATGCTGGTCGATGAACGTGTCCATCAGCTCGGTGTCGACCGTGTCCAGGTCCAGCAACCAGGTCCAGGCCACCATGGCCAGGGGGTGGCCGAAGTCTTCGCCGCCCCACGGGGCAAGTAGAACCTTGTATCGCTCGCTCGCGTTCCATCGCTTGGTGTAGGTCGTGAGCGCCGTCACGTCCTCGGCGCTGACCTGGTCGGCCTGGTACCAGATCACGATCCCGCCGTGCTCGAGGTTGTGGATCGCCGGCTCTTGGGGGATGGCCTGGGTGTAGACACCCCATTCGATCGGTTGCGGCCAGTGCGGCCCCGATGCGGCCGGCACCGACGAGTACGGCCCACCAGCCGTTCCCTGCTCGATGTGGGTCCGCCCGTCCATGGCTTCCGGCGTGCCGACCACGCCGGCCGCCCCCGGCGAGAGGAGCGCCAGGGCCGCGATGGTGGTCAGACCGATGATGATCAACAGCCCGACACCGATGATCGCCAGGGTGGTCCCGCTCAGCCGGCTCGCGCCGCTCGTCGTCGCCTTGCGTTGCATGGCCGCGTCCGTGGCACGGGCGCGGCGCTGCGGGGCTGAAGTCTTCCTGCCAGTCATCGGCGCGACAGGATAGCCGAGGTCGCCCGAACGGTCCCCGGCGGGGAATTAGGGTGCCGTTGTTAGAATCGGCAGGCGTGACGGCCCAGGAACCCACACCTACCGGACTTCGAGGTCAGATCGGCCTGCTCCTCGAGCAGGTCATCGAGCTCGCGCGCCTGTACGCGTCCGCCGCGCGCCAGGAGGTCGAGGCCGGCCTCAACGAGCTGAAGATCGGTGCCGCCTTCCTCGGCATCGCGGTGGCGTTCGTGGCCGTCGCCTTCATGGTGCTCGTCCTGCTCCTCGTGTCGGCCATCAGCGCGGCCACCGGTCTGGCCCTGTGGGTCACCGCGCTGTTCGTGCTTGCCGTCGTGCTCTTGCTCGCCGCCCTATTCGGATGGCTCGCGTATCGCCGATTCACGAAAGCGCGCCTCATCCCCGAGGAAACCATCGCCGCAGCCCAGGAGGATCTCGAGTGGGCGCAACACTGGACGAGACGCGGGTAGAGCTGGAGGCCCAGCGGGCGCGCGTGCGCGCGACCGCCGATGACCTCCAGACCACGGCCCGCCGATCCCTCGACCTCCGCGAGCTGGTCGGCCGCCATCCGGCGCGAACGGCGGCGATGGTCGGTGGTCTGGCCTTCATTCTCATCGGCGGCCCGCGGCGGACGCTGCGCGCCCTGCGCCAGACCGTCGCTGGTTCAGCCGACGCCGAGCGCGCCTACGCGTCCCTGCCCGCCACCCTGCGCGCCTTCGTGGACGACGTCGCACCACACGGCTCGGATCGTGATCAAGCGCGCGGCGCCATGGCGCTGGCGCTCCACGCCTGGCGCGAGGACCCGAAGAACCGAAAGAAGGCCGACCGCCTGGTCAGTGAGGCGCTCACCCCGCCTGGGCCGCGGCGCGTGTTCTGGGAGTTCACCGAAGCCGTTGCGGTGGCGGCCGCAGCGCTGGTGGCGCGCCAGATCATGGCCAGGGCGCTTGTGGCCGGGACCGGAGGCAACAAGAAGGGCGCCGCGGACTCATCGCCGGCGACTTCGCAGGCGTCGGCTGATGCGGCAAGTACGAAGCCCGCACCAACGACGAAGCCGGCCTTCTACGCCGGCTGGTCGGGCCGTCGCCCCAGCACTGCCGGTCCGGGTGAGGCCGCCGCCGCGGGATCGGCATCCGACTCGGGAAGCAAACCGGCCTCGGGAACCAACCCCGCCTCGGCAGCCGGCTCGAAGGGAAGCCCCACTTCCTGAGCCCCCAAACCGGTTTGCTAGACTCCCCGGGCCGCCGAGGACCCTGATCCGGGCGAGTGGCGGAACGGCAGACGCGCCAGCTTTAGGAGCTGGTGTCGCAAGACGTGCGAGTTCGAATCTCGCCTCGCCCACCACTGCATCGGAGGCAATCGTGCGGAGCCAACTGCCGGTGATCGCGGTCGAATGACGACGGTCACCAGCCAACCGGAGCCCGGCTCGAGGGTCCGATTCGAGATCGAGGTCCCGGCCGACGAGGTCGCTCGTCATTTCGACACGGCCTTTCTTCACCTCGCCGCGCGAACCCGCGTCCCCGGGTTCCGGCCCGGCAAGGCGCCGCGCCCGGTCATCGAGCGGTTCGTGGGGCCCGAGGCCGTCCTGGCGGAGGCGGTCGATCACCTCGTCGAGGCCGGCTACGACGCCGCGCTGGACCAGAGCGATGTCATCCCCATCGACCAGCCGCAGGTCGAGATCGACACCACGACGGTCCGTCAGGGTGAAGCGGCACGGTTCACGGCCATCGTCGCGGTCCGTCCGACCGTCTCATTGGGCGCCTACACCGACTACCCGTTCACGCTCGAGGTTCCGTTGGTGAACGACGAGGACGTCGAGTCGGTCATCAACGAGCTGCGCGGGGAGCAGGGGACGCTGCGACCAGTCGATGGGCGCGGTGCCGAGAAGGGGGACCTGGTGGCGGTCTCGTTCCAGGGCACGATCGACGGCGAGCCGTTCGACGGGGGCTCGGCCGAGCGGCTGCCGCTGGTACTTGGCGAGGATCGGATGATCCCCGGCTGGGAGGACCACCTCGTCGGCCAGGCCATCGACGAGACCAGGGACTTCGACCTTCCCTTTCCTGATGACTATCGAGTCGACGAGCTGGCCGGCAGGCAGGCCCACTTCAGCGTGACCCTGATCGACATGCGCGAACGGATCCTGCCCGACCTGGACGACGCCTTCGCGGCATCGGTGTCCGAGGGGCAGACCCTCGAGCAGCTGCGGGCCGAGGTCCGCGACGCGCTGGAGCAGCGGGCGGGCGCCGAGGCGCGCCACCAGTTCGGCGATCGGATCATCGACTTCGCGACGTCCAACGCATCGGTCGAGCTGCCCGAGGTCATGATCGCCAACGAGGTCGAGATCATGCGCGACGAGCTCCGGGCCCGACTGGCGGAACAGCGGATCGGGATCGACCAGTACCTCGAGATCGCCCGTCAAACGCCCGACGAGCTCATGAACGAGCTGCGCGAGCCCGCCAGCCAGCGGGTGAAGACGCTCCTGGTCCTCTCGGCCATCGCCGAGCAGGAGGGGATTGATGCCACCGATGAGCAGATCGCCGACGAGGTCGCGCGCCAGCTGGAGCGGTATCCGGACGAGCCGCGCCTGAGCGAATACCTCGCTTCCCGCCGTGGCCGGTCGTACCTGCGGATGACGCTCCGGAACCGTACACTCGTGGACAGCCTCATCGAGCGGGCCGTCCCCTCGGTCGCGCCGGCAGAACCGGCCCCCGAGCCCGAGTCGGCGCCCGCGGAACCAGCCACCGAACCCCAGCCCGCAGCAGATCCGGAGTGAACACCATGCTCGTCCCGATGGTCATTGAAAGCAGCGCCCGGGGAGAGCGCGCATTCGACATCTACTCGCGGCTCCTCAAGGAGCGGATCATCTTCCTGGGGGAGCCCATCGAGGACCACGTCGCCAACCTGGTCATCGCCCAGCTCCTGTTCCTCGAGAGCGAGGATCCCGAGAAGGACATCTCGCTGTACATCAACACGCCGGGTGGCGTGGTCACCAGCGGCCTGGCCATCTACGACACGATGCAGTACCTGAAGGCCCCGGTGAGCACCATCTGCATCGGTCAGGCGGCCAGCATGGGGGCCGTCCTGCTGGCGGCCGGGGCCAAGGGCAAGCGCTTCGCCCTCGCCAACTCGCGGGTCATGATCCACCAGGGTTCGGGCGGGTTCCGGGGCAACACCCCTGACGTCGAGATCCAGGTCAAGGAGATGCTGGCCCTCACCGACCGGCTGATCGACATCCTCGCCATGCACACGGGGCAGGACCGGGACAAGGTCAAGAAGGACTCGGACCGCGACTACTTCATGGGCGCCGAGGAAGCGAAGGCCTACGGCATCGTGGACGAGGTCTTCTCGCGCGGCGGGGAGTCGCCCATCGGCAAGCACGACGAGGACGGGAAGCCCAAGAAGTAGCCAGTCGCCCTGCCGGGCGTCCCGGGGCGGGCAGTCCCATCGGTCCATGGCTGACCGCGCACGGGTGCGTGCTATCCTCGAAATCGGATGACGACCAAGACGAAGGCTCCCTACCGCTGCTCGTTCTGCGGGAAGAGCCAGGAGCAGGTCCGAAAGCTCATCGCCGGGCAGGGCGTCTACATCTGCGATGAGTGCATCAACCTGTGCCAGGAGATCATCGACGAGGAGATGGCGGAGGCCCCGCGCACGAGCGGCCGCGCCACGCCCACCCCGCTGCCCAGCCCGCGCAAGATCAAGGAAGCGCTGGACGAGTACGTCATCAGCCAGGACGCGGCCAAGAAGGTCCTCTCGGTCGCGGTGTACAACCACTACAAGCGCGTCAACGCCGGGTCGGCGGTGGACGACGTGGAGCTGGGCAAGAGCAACGTCCTGCTGGTCGGCCCAACCGGGTCGGGCAAGACCCTCCTGGCCCAGACCCTGGCCCGGGTCCTGGACGTCCCGTTCTGCATCGCCGATGCCACCAGCCTGACCGAAGCCGGCTACGTCGGGGAGGACGTCGAGAACATCCTGCTCCGCCTGATCCAGGCCGCCGACTTCGACGTCCAGCGTGCCCAACGCGGCATCATCTATGTCGACGAGATCGACAAGATCGCGCGCAAGACCGACAACCCGTCCATCACCCGCGACGTGTCCGGCGAGGGCGTCCAGCAGGCGCTGCTCAAGATCCTCGAGGGAACGGTTGCGAACGTCCCGCCCCAGGGCGGGCGCAAGCACCCGCACCAGGACTTCATCCAGATCGACACCACCAACATCCTGTTCATCTGCGGCGGCGCCTTCGAGGGGCTGGAGCGGATCGTCGAGGAGCGAGTCGGCCGGCGGGGAATTGGCTTTGGATCGGAGGCCCAGCGCGATCCCGAGGAGCGGCGCCGCCTGCTGGACCAGCTCATGCCCGACGACCTGCTCCGCTACGGCCTGATCCCCGAGTTCGTGGGTCGCATGCCGGTCGTCGTCAGCCTGGCCGCTCTGTCGAAGGAGGACCTGGTCAAGGTCCTGACCGAGCCCAAGAACGCGGTCGTCCGCCAGTTCGCCAAGTTCCTGTCCCTGGACCGGGTGGAGCTCGTCTTCACCGATGAGGCCCTGGAGGCCACCGCCCGCCTGGCGACCGAGCGCAAGACCGGGGCCCGCGCCCTGCGCACGATCGTCGAGGAAGCGCTGCTCGAGGTCATGTACGACATCCCCGAGCGGACCGATGTGACCAAGGTCGTGATCACCGGCGAGACGATCGAGCATGGGCGCCCACCGATGCTCGTGACGGAGACCGATGACGCCGCTCCGCGCCGGCGCGCCAGCCGCGCGCGCGAGGAATCCCCGCACGAGGAATCGGCCTGAGCGATAGCCCCGACGGTGGTACCACCGTTCGGCGGGCACGGTACGACCGGGCAGGCGGGTTTGGTGGGGAACGGGGTCTAGGATGGCATCTGGCGCTGGTCCGTCACCCAGGGCCGGACCGCTTTCGCGGCCGAACGGGTCCCCGATCATGCATCGGGAGTGGGAGAGCAAACGAGCAAGACCACGATGGTTGATTCTTCCGATTCCGAACGAACGTCCGCTGCCGCCCTCGATCCGGGGAACGGCGCGGAACCGTCGGATCAGTTCCTCAACTCGCTGACCTCGGCCATGCGCCGCGTCGCCGACGACGCGCGCGAGACGAGCCTGGCCGACGCTCGGGGCGCGGTGGCCTCCAAGATCGCCGCCATGCGAACCAGCGCCGGCGCCCGCGCCGAGGAGCTGCGGACCCGTGCCGAGCAGGACGTGACCGGCATCGGTGACTGGTCGCGTGCCGAGATCGTTCGGATCGAGGCCGAGACCCAGCGCAAGATCGAGCAGCGGCGCGCGCAGCTCGCCGAACAGCTCGAGGAGCACGATCGCCGCTCGGCCGAGGAGATCGCCGGTTTGGAAGCGCAGGTCGAGCAGTACGAACGCGAGCTGGCCCTCTTCTTCTCCCAGCTGGGCGAGATCAGCGACCCCGACACCTTCATCGCCGCCGCCCGTCGCATGCCGCGCCTGCCGCAGGTCAATGGCGAGGAGCCCGCGGCGTCAGCGCAGGCTTCCTCGGCGCCGGCGCCCGCGGATGAATCCCCGATCAGTGGGCACGCGGAGAGCCTGCGTACCCTGGGCATCGAGCGCAACGGCGACACGGACATGGCCGAGACCGACGCGCCGACCAATGGTGTGTACGCGGAGTCCGAGCCCGAAACCGCCGACACTACTGTCCCGGCCCCGCCTGCCCTCGCTCCGGCCGTGGCCGCGTCTGATGAGTTTGCGCCCGCCGCCCCAGCGGCTGCCGCGATGGGCGACGACACGGTGACCACGACCGTCGCCGCGGTGGGCCTGGGCAGCTTCGGCGCAGTGACCTCCTTCAAGTCCGCGCTCGAGAAGGCCGATGGCGTGGCCGGCGTCCGGCTGAGCCTGGGATCGGGCGGCGAGTTCGTCTACACCGTCATGCACGCCCCGACCCTGGACCTCGCCGCGGTGGCCACCGCGGCGCAGCCGGGCGCGTCCGTCCAGCGCGACGACGACGGCGTCCTGCACCTGAGCGCCGGCAAGCGTCGCTGATCCCTTTGGTAGACTCCTCGCACGGCACTGACCGTGAGGAGTAGCCTCCCACGGCCGACAGAGACAGCGGGCCACGGCTGAGAGCCCGCTTCGGCAGGCAGAGGTGAACGTCGCACGAGAGCCGACCGGGATCCGCCCGATAGCGCGGGACTGAGGGCGTCGCCGATGAGGCGGCGTCGAACGAAGGTGGTACCACGGGGCCCGCTCGTCCTTCGACGAGCGGGCGTTGTTGTGCATGGAGGAATGTCATGGCAGGCGAACCAGCCGGGCTGCCGCCGCGCTACGTCGCCGGGGACGTCGAGTCCCGCGTGTACGAGCGCTGGTTGGCCAGTGGTGCATTCACGCCTGCCGCGGAACCGCCCGACGGGGCCGAGCGGTTCGTGATCACCATGCCGCCGCCCAACGTCACCGGCTCGCTGCACACCGGCCACGCCCTGTTCGTCACGGCGCAGGACGTCCTCATCCGGTACCACCGCATGCGCGGCGATGACACGCTGTGGGTCCCCGGGGTGGACCACGCGTCCATCGCCGCCCAGTTCGTCCTGGACAAGATCATCGCCGCGGAGGGGGAGAGTCGCGAGAGCCTTGGCCGTGAGGCGTACCTGGAGCGGATGTGGCGCTTCATGGACGAAACCCGCGAGGCCATCTCGCTCCAGCTCCGTCGGCTCGGAGCCAGTGCCGACTGGTCACGGAATCGGTTCACCATGGACGCGGGCAGCGCGCGGGCGGTCCGGGTCGCGTTCAAACGGCTGTGGGACGCGGGGCTGGTGTATCGCGGCGAGGCGATGGTCAACTGGTGCCCGCGCTGCCGGACCACGATCAGCGACCTCGAGAACGTCCACCGCGACCAGACCGGCACGCTATGGACCATGCGCTACCACTTGGCCGGGCTGGACGGGGCGGCCATCGCGGACCAGTGGATCTCGGTTGCCACCACCCGCCCCGAGACGTTGCTCGGCGACGTGGCGGTGGCGGTCCATCCGGACGACGATCGGTATCGGGCGCTCGTCGGCCGCGAGGCCATCCTCCCGTTCCTCGGGCGGCGGCTGCCGATCATCGCCGACGCCGCGGTGGACCCCGCCTTTGGCACCGGAGCCGTGAAGATCACCCCGGCCCACGACCCGGACGACTACCAGATGAGCCGTCGCCGCAACTTGCCCGCCATCAACGTCCTCGACGAGGAGGCCCGCATCAACGAGGCGGGCGGCGAGTTCGCCGGCCTGGATCGGTTCGATGCCCGCACCGCCATCGTGGCCCGCCTGAAGGACGTGGGCGACCTGGAGGGCGAGGCCGCGCACCAGATGGTGGTCGGCACCTGCGACCGGTGCGGGACGATCATCGAGCCACGCCTCTCGATCCAGTGGTTCATCCGGACCGAGACTCTCGCGGCCCGGGCCCTGGCATCGGTTCGCGAAGGGCGAACCACCATCCTGCCGCCGCGCTTCGAGAAGGTGTACGCCCACTGGATGGAGAACATCCGCGACTGGGCGGTGGGGCGTCAGCTGTGGTGGGGCCATCGGATCCCGGCCTGGTTCTGCCCCGACGGTCACATCACGGTCAGCGACTCCGAGGGAGGCCCCGACGCCTGTGCCGCATGCGCCCGTCCGGCCGCCGAGCTCACCCAGGAGACCGACATCTTCGACACCTGGTTCAGCAGCGGGCTGTGGCCCTTCTCGACCCTGGGCTGGCCCGACGACACGCCGGACCTGCGCCGTTTCTACCCGACATCGGTCATGGAGACCGGCTACGACATCCTCTTCTTCTGGGTGGCCCGAATGATGATGCTGGGCCTCTTCCTGACCGATGTCGAGCCGTTCCACACCGTCTACCTCCACGGCCTGGTCCGGGCCCAGGGCGGCGTGAAGATGAGCAAGACCAAGGGCAACGTGACCGATCCGGTCGAGCTGATCGACGAGATCGGCGCCGATGCCGTCCGCCTGACCCTGACGGTGGGGACCTCGGCCGGGAGCGACCAGCGGCTGACCATGGCCAAGCTGGATCGGTCCCGGAACTTCGCCAACAAGCTGTGGAATGCCGCGCGCTTCGTCCTGTCGCGGCCGGCAGGGGACGCGAGCCCGGAGTCGTTGGCGGAGCCCGCGTCGCTGGCGGAACGATGGATTCGCTCGCGGCTGTCTGCCACCACGGCCGAGGCGACCCGCCGCCTGGACCGATACGACCTGGGGGGCTACGCCGGGGTGGTGACCGATTTCGCGTGGGGCGACCTGTGCGACTGGTACCTCGAGATGGCCAAGGTCGACCTGCGCGACCCGGCGGCCTCCCCAGCCGCCGTGGATCACGTGGTTCGCACCGGCGCGGAGGTCCTGGCGGGCACCCTCCGCCTGCTGCATCCGATCATGCCGTTCGTTACCGAGGAGATCTGGGGAGCGCTGGCGGCGGGCCATCCCGAGGCGGCCCAGGGTCTGCTCATGACCACCGAATGGCCGGATGCCCTGCGCCGGGACCGCGCGGCCGAATCGGAGTTCGACGCCCTGGCCGAGGTCGTCCGGGCTGCCCGCAACCTGCGGACCGAGGCCGGTATCGCGGCCGGGGCCACGGTTCCGCTGCGCGTCGCGCCCGGGGACGAGGGTGCTGGGCGGGCCGTGGAGTCGGGCCGTCGCTACCTCGAGCCCCTCGCCCGCGTCTCGGTCGAGGTCGCGCGAGATGGGGAGTCGGCGCCGGCTGCCGGCAGCGCAGCCACCGCACTTGGTGGGATCTGGCTCGCAGCCACGGCCGCCGCGCCGGATCGGGGAGCGGCACGCGTGGCCGAGCTGGAGGAACAGCGCGACCGGCTGACGGCCCTCCTGGGCGATCCTGCGTTCGCCTCACGCGCCCCGGCCAGCGTCGTCGAGCGGGAGCGCGCCCGGCTGGTCGAGGTCGAGGA
This sequence comes from uncultured Chloroflexia bacterium, assembly GCA_963816215.1. Taxonomy (GTDB): domain Bacteria; phylum Chloroflexota; class Limnocylindria; order QHBO01; family QHBO01; genus DASTEQ01. The sequence continues at coordinate 70,682 of CAWFKB010000005.1, forward strand.
GCGTCTACGACAGATCGGTGCCGAAAGCGGCACGGGGTAGAATCGCCCCCGATTCACACCACATCAGGAGATTCGGTTGGGATTTCTGCGTCGACGCAAGGAAGAGCCCGCGGCTGAGCCCGCACCGCTCGCCTCGTATGCCCAGGTCGCAGGACGCCAGTACTCGCTGGCGCTGACCTACCTGGCCCGGAGCAGCGACCCCATCCGCCTCGCTCCGGGTCCGGACGTCATGAAGACCCTGCCGCGGATCGTCGAGCCCCTGGCCGACGAAGGGGTAGAGGTCGTCAACCCGCTCCCCATCGAGCTGGCCTCCGCGTCACCGGCCATCGAACGGCTGAACGACCTCGAGCAGTGGATCGTGGCCCGCCGCAACGCGAACCCGGTCACCCGCCACGCGCTGTACGTCCTCGAGCAGACCGAGGCGGTGGACATGACGATCGATACCGTCATCTGTGGCCTGCTCAACGGAGAGATCGACACGTCCGGCTATCCCAGCTTCGACGCGATCTCCGGGGGTCTGGCCAGCCACTTCGACGACCTGACCGGGGAGCTGGTCGTGCGCGCGGTCGTGGGCTGGGGCGGCAAGGGACAGCGAGGCGATACCGAGCGCAATGCCCAGCGGGTGCTGAGCAACCTGTACCAGCAAGTGCTCGTATCGGGGCTCAACATCAGCACGGCGGACACGCCGGTGCAGCGGGAAGCAGGCGAAGGCAAGGTCTGCGGTCACTGCGGCTTTGATGCCCGCGGAACGGGCGCGTTCTACTGCCCCAAGTGCGGGATGAAGCTCGGCGGAACGGCATAGCCATCGGTACATTCGTCCCATAGCCGGGCAGCCTCACCCCGTGGACACTGGTGCCCCGAGTCACCGCACCGAAGGGCACACATGGAACGACCACGAGTCCTGCTCGCCGCACACGACGATGCCGCCGCGATTGCCGCCGCGCTCACGCGCGCCGGGTTCGAGGTCATTGGCAGTGAAGAAGCCTTCGAGGCCGCGCTGGTCGAGGGCCACAAGCCCGAGATGGCCGTCATCGACGCCGATCTGGCGCCGGGCATCGTGCGCCGGGTACATCGTCGACTGAACGAGGACGGGCCGGTCCAGGCCCTGATCCTGCTCGGTGACGACGCGGGTGAGCTGGACGACGTGTGGCAGCTGAACGACGAGTTCGTCCTCAAGCCAACGCAGGCCGACGCCATCGTGTATCGATGCCAGGCGCTGCTTATTCGTTCCGGATCCACGTCCACCTCCGTTCCGGAAGTCGATCCGGAGGTGCAGGTCATCGGTGGCCACGATGCTGCCAATGCACGAGTCATCGCCGTATTCGCCCCCAAGGGCGGCGTGGGCAAGACCACCGTATCGGTCAACCTGGCCGTCGCCCTCCGCATGCAGACCCGCCAGAGCGTGCTCCTGTTGGATGCCGATGCGGGGGTGGGCAACGTGACCGCCGTGATCGACGTTCCCGCTCGACGCGGCCTGGCCGACATGGCCGACTCGGGGCCCGACGAGTGGAGCGATGACGCCTTCCGGTCCCTGATCGCGTTCCACGAGCCCAGCGGGCTCGACGTCCTGACCTGGGGATTCGAACCGGCCGACGCCGAGCGCATCGGTCCGGACCTGCTCATTGCGGCCGTCCGCTGGGCGCGCCAGCACTACGACCTGATCATTGTCGACACCCACCCCGGCTACGACGACCGGACGGTCGCGATGCTGTCGGTGGCCAACGAGATCCTGCTCACCGTCACGCCCGAAGTGGGCCCGCTGCGCAACAGCGCCCAGTTCATCCAGCTGGCTCATGAGCTGGGCATCGACGACACCATTCGCGTGGTCGCCAACCGCTCGAACCATGGCGTTGCGCTGCGCGACATGGAGCGCGCGCTGGGCCGTCCGATCCTGGCCACCATCGTGTCGGCCGGGGCGACCGCGGTCATGGCCGCCAACGCCGGGACGCCGCTCGTTCTCCGCTTCCCCAAGGAGCGGATCACGGCCGACATCCACCGCCTGGCGCGTATCGTGGCTGGCCTGGAAGAGGCCACTCCGATCGTCGCCCCCGAGAAGCGGCGCTTCTCCTTCGCCACGCTCCTCAAGGCCGGCGCCTAACCTCGTATCTCCCTCCGGCCCCGGGGCGGGCGCCGATTGCCGAACCGGGTTCCCCCTGCGATCATCGGCGGACCGTGCCCACCTATGACTATCGCTGCCTGAACTGTGGCCGCACCGTTGAGCTCGTGCATTCCATCCTGGAAGACGGACCGGAGGCGTGCGAGATTTGCGGTGGACCGGTCCAGCGGGTCGTGCAACCGACCGGCGTGATCTTCCGCGGCAGCGGGTTCTACGTCACCGACTCGCGGTCATCGTCGAAGCCATCGACCGAGAAGGGGGGCGACAGCTCGGCGCCCACGGACAAGGGCGGCGGCAGCTCCACGCCTACCGGCTCGGGGTCCGGGACGACCGATTGATCAGGCGCTGAGCGTCTGGGGGGCGCCGCAGCGGCGGCAGAAGCGCGCGGTCGAGGACACGGTCAGGCCGCACGAGTCGCAGGGCCGCAGGGCGGCACGCTGGGCGTTGGCTTCCAGGGCCCGGGTCGAGGCGTCCCACACGGCGGCGAGCATCGCATTGCTGCCGGCACCGCTTGACCGATACGGCATGGCCTCGCGCTCGCCCACCGAGACGGTGCCTTCGCCCGGGTCGTCGATGCCCAGGATGTCGAGCTGGCTCCGGCGCGCGGCAAGCTGCTCCGGCGGTGCTTCCGCCGCGGGTCGCGGCGGGACCATGGGTCCGCGCAGGAAGGTGTCGCGCAGGTCCCGGCGCGGCGCGGCGGGCGTCGGCAGTGGTGTGGGCGCGGCGGGCTCGGGCTCCGGCGCCTCGGCGACCGGCTCTTCGACCTCGACTGCGGCCGCGACCTCCAGCTCCGCTTCGACTTCCGCCTCGACTTCCGCCTCTATAGGAGCTGCCTCGGGCTCGGCCTCGGCCATGACCACCTCGGGCTCGGCCATGACCACCTCGGGCTCCTCCGGCCATTCCACCGGTGCGGCCGCTGGGGGAACCACGATTTCGTCCTCCGCGGGCCATGCCGTGTCCGGTGTCTCCGCCCGGGCCGCTGGCGCCAGTGGCTCGGCAGCGGGCCAGGCCGGCTCCTCGGCCATGGTGAGCTGCGGGACCTCGTCCACCAGCGACGGCATGAGGGCCGGGCCGGCAGGCAGCCTGTCGTCGAGCTCGCCGACGTCGTCCACGCCGGCCACGGGCATGCAGGACCGGCAGCGTCCCTCGTCGTCGTTCCAGCACTTCACGCAGGTGTAGCGTCGGCAGTCGAGGCAGAAGTTGAACGTGTCCTGGAAGGCGTCGATCTGCCGGGATGCGAGCGATTCCTCTTCGGCGCGCATGGCGTCACCGATGGAATCCGACAGGCTTTCGGTGCTCATGATGAACGAGCGCAGGCCCGTTACCAGGCCACGCGTCTTGCGTGAGCGGGTCATGGGCTCGGGCGTGCCGAGTTCATACCGCGTTCCGCAGCGTTCGCAGAAGGATTCGGTCAGCAGCTCAGTCATCGGTTTTCTGGCCCGTATTGGACGGGTCGCCAGTATAGCCACGGCCCCCGGAGACCCCCGATCGGGCCAAAGTACCGAGCCGGGCGCCGTTCGTACCCCGTGCTAGCATCGCTCGCCGTGGGCATGTTCCGGCGTCTCGAGCACTTTCTCGAGCGGCTCGTCGAGGCGCCCGCCGGTCGTCTGGGCGCGTCACCGCAACCGGTGACCCTCGCCAAGCGGATCGAGCGCGCCATGGACACCAACAAGCGATTCAGCGGTGAGGGCGTGATCGTCCCGAACCGATACGTCCTGCATCTCAACCCCGCGGACTATGCGTCGTTCGAGGCCTACCACGGGTCCCTGGAAGACGATCTGGCCCACGACGCGCTCACCCGGGCACGCCGTTTGGGCTACCGCCTGCTCGCACGACCGGCGGTTGTGCTGGCGTCGGACGCGGCGGTGCCGCGCGGCGAGGTGCGGGTGGCGGCCTCGGTCGCCGATGACGCCGAGGCAACCCCCGATCCCGCGATTGTCCGCAGCGAGACCAGCGTCATCGCCCGGCCGGGCTACGCGGTCCCGGGCCCGGACGCTCCGGCGAGGGCTCACCTGGTGGTCCAGACCGATGGCGCGCGCGGCGCGCGCTTCGACCTGGCCGGCGCCGTGATCGCCATCGGGCGAGGCGCCGACAACGACGTCATCGTGGACGACCCCCAGGTCAGCCGCCACCACTGCCAGCTGAAGTTGCAGCACGGCGCGTACAGCATCGTGGACCTCCAGAGCCGGAACGGCTCGACCGTGAACGGCCAGCCGGTGGAGGAGATCGCGCTGGCCGACGGCGACCGGATCCAGATCGGCAACACGAGCATCGAGTTCCGGATCCACGGATGAGGCCTCCTCCCCGGTGACCAACGACATCCTGCGGCTCCTGCTGCTCGCCCTCCAGCTGGGCTTCCTGGGGCTCCTGTTCATCGTCCTGCTGCGCTTTGCCCGAGCCCTGCGCGCGGATCTGCGCCAGGCCGAGGCGTTGGCCGCGTCGACCCGCACCGGGATGGGTCGCCTCCTGGTGGTCGAGTCACCGGGCGGGGAGCCGGCCGTGGGCCGCGTCCTCCAGATCGGGGCGATCACCACCCTCGGACGCGACCTGAACAGCACCATCTACCTCGAGGACGAGTTCGCCAGTGGGGATCACGCGGTGCTGACCTTCCGGGGCCGGGCGTGGTACGCCGAGGACCGCGGCAGCACGAACGGGACCTACGTGAACGGCCACCGCATCCAGCGTCCGGTGGCCCTCTCGTTCGGGGACGAGCTCATGATCGGGCGGGTCCGCTTCCGCCTCGAGCGCTGATGGTCCTTCGCCTGGCCGGTCGGCGTACCGAGCTCAGCCTGCTGGTACCGATCCTGTTCCTCGTCCCGCTCGGGGTGGTGGTCACCCACATCGCCCAGACCGGCCTGTTCGAGACAGGGCCGCTGGCGGTGGCCATTGCCTTCGTGATGCTCGTGCTCGGCGCGCATTTCGTCCTGTCCTGGGCCGGCCACCTGGGCGACGAGATGCTCCTCCCGGCGGTGGCCGGGCTGGGGGCGGTGGGAATCGTGATGCTCAACCGCCTGCCCCAGGACCTTGCCGGCAATCCCGCTTTCAACCTGGGCATGGTAGGCACCCAGCTGGTGTGGTTCGGGGTGGGGTTGGGGGCCATGCTCGCGATCGCCATCGGGCTCCGCGACGACGGGTTCCTGCGCCACTTCAAGTACACCTGGGGCCTGTTCGCCGCGGCCCTCCTGGTCTTCACCTTCCTGTTCGGAACGGAGATCAACGACGCACGGCTGTGGATCGTCATCGGTCCATTCAGCTTCCAGCCGTCGGAGGCGATCAAGGTCATGCTCGTGATCTTCCTGGCCGGCTACCTGGCCGAAAACCGGGTCGTCCTGGCCGGCGCCAGCCTGCGCATCGGTCCGCTGGCGCTTCCGCCCCTTCCGTACCTCGCGCCCATGCTGGTCGTGTTCGCGGCCGTGATGCTGGTCGTGGTGATCAGCAAGGACCTGGGGACCGCGCTCCTGTTCTTCGGCGTCTTCCTGACCATGCTCTTCGTCTCGACCGGGCGCCGGTCGTATGTCCTGTTCGGCGCGGTCCTGTTCGTGGCCGGCTCCGCGGTTGCGTACCTGCTGTTCCCGCACGTCGCAGCCCGGATCGACACCTGGCTCGATCCGTGGGCCGACCCCAACGGGGCGGGATACCAGACCGTCCAGGCCATCTACGCCTTCGCCCGGGGCGGATTGCTGGGGGAGGGCCTGGGACAGGGCCTGCCCATCGTGGATGGGAACCTTCCCATCCCCGCCGTCGAGACCGACATGATCTTCGCGGCCATCGGCGAGGAGCTGGGCATGCTGGGCGCGGTCGCCGTGCTGAGCCTGGTGGCGGTGGTCATGACCCGGGGCTTTCGGATCGCCGCCCTGGCGGCCGATGACTTCAGCACGATGCTGGCCACCGGGCTGGTGGCCGGCCTCGTCCTCCAGAGCCTGATCATCATCGGCGGCAACCTGAAGGTCGTCCCCCTGACCGGGATCACCCTCCCGTTCATCAGCTACGGCGGATCCAGCCTGCTCGCGAGCTTCGTGGTGGTGGGCCTGCTGCTGTCCATCAGCCACCGCTCGGTGCCGGCCGAGGTGACCGATGACCGCGAGGCGGACCGATGATCGCCCGCCACCTCCCTCGGCTGGGAACCGCGGTCCTGGGCGGGTTCGCGGTCCTCGTCGTGGCGTTGTCGATCTGGCAGGTGGTGCTCGCCGCGCCGCTGGAGGCGCGCCCGGACAACCCCGCCCTGATCGCCGCTCATCGGAGCCAGCCGCGGGGCACGATCTACGACGCGCAGGGTGCGGTCATGGCCGCCACCACGGTCGTGGACGGCATCGCTCGGCGCTCATACGCCGATCCCGCCTCGACCCACGTCATCGGCTACGCCTCGCTCCGCTACGGGACGTCGGGCGTGGAGCAGGCCTGGGACGAGCTGCTGGTCGGGCTTCGCGACCCGAACCCGCTCCAGGACATCCTGAACGACGTCCTCCAGCGACCGCCCCGGCCCCACGACCTGGTCCTGACCCTGGACCAGCGCCTCCAGCACTACGCGGCCTCCCTGCTGGGCAGCAGCGTGGGGGCGGTGGTGGCCATCGACCCGGCCACCGGCGCGGTCCTGGCCATGACCTCGAGCCCCACCTTCGATGCCAGCCTGATCAGCGGTGACCCGGCGGCGGCCGAAGCCCCGTGGCTCGTCCTCCAGGAGGACCCCAATGCGCCCCTCGTGGACCGAGCGCGGAACGGGATCTACGTCCCGGGCTCGATCATGAAGGTGCTCACCGCCGCGGCGGCGCTGGACGCCGGTGCCATCACTCCCGACACGACCTTCCCGACCCAGCCCGAGGAGGAGGTCACCGGCATGGTGGTCGATGGCTTCGTGATCAACGAGCACGACCTGGCCGGGCTGACGCCGGGCTTGTGGGACCTGTCCCAGGCCATGCAGGTGTCGAGCAACATCTACTTCGCCCACGTCGGCCTCGAGCTTGGCCAGCGGGGATTCATGGCCGGTGCCGAGGACTTTGGGTTCTGTGATTCCATGCGCATCGGTCCAAGTGGACATGCCCTGCCGGTGTCGGCCTCGTCGGTCACGCCGTTGGCCAATGCCGGCTGTGAGGACTTCGTGGACGACGCGGAGCTCGCAACCGCGTCGTTCGGCCAGGCCCGGGTCACCGTGACGCCCACCCAGATGGCGCTGGTGGCGGCGACCGTGGCCAACGGTGGCGTGATGATGGAGCCGTTCATCGTGCGCCAGGTGCTCAGCCCCGATCTCGCCGGTGGCGCCTCGCAGGTCGTCGCGACCTACGACAGCCCCGGCCGCCGGTCGGTGGTCAGTCGCCAGACCGCGGACGAGGTCCGCGCGGTCATGGTGGACGCGGTCCACGGTCCGCTGGGTGCTCCGTACGCCGGGTCGGCCAACGTGGCCCTGTACGGAATCAGCGGGGTCCAGACGGCGGGCAAGACCGGCACCGCGGAGCGCGGCAACGACCTGCCCCCGCACTCGTGGTTCATCGGCTTTGCGGCCGCCCAACCCGGCGCTGCGCCGAGCATCGCGATCGCGGTCATCGTGGAGGGGGCAGGCCCGGGATCGGCCACCGCGGCCCCCATTGGCGGCCAGGTCATGGCCGAATGGCTGAGCCTGAACGGGAGCTGAAACCCGCTCTCGGAATCCGGGCCAAAAACGCGGATCAAACCGATCGGTCCGTTTGGTGCATCTATCCGGTATGAACCGCTTGGAGGCTCGCTGGGGTATTGTCAGCGGACCGATCCCTCGCCATCGTGGAGTCCTCCGTGAACGTCCAGGAACCTGCTGAGCGCACGACCGGCAACATCGAACGCGTCATCGTCGGCAAGCACGCCGAGGTGCGGCTGGCCATGGTCGCGCTGCTGTGCGAGGGCCACATCCTGATCGAGGACGTGCCCGGGGTGGGCAAGACGATGCTGGCCAAGGCCCTGAGCCGCAGCATTGGCACCAGCTTCCGGCGCATCCAGTTCACGCCTGACCTGCTGCCATCGGACGTGACCGGCCTCTCGATCTTCAACCAGAAGACGCAGGACTTCGAGTTCCGACCGGGCCCGATCATGGCCCAGATCGTTCTCGCCGACGAGATCAATCGGGCCACGCCCAAGACCCAGAGCGCGCTTCTCGAGTGCATGGAGGAGCGGCAGGCCACCATCGACGGGGTCAGCTACCCGATGCCCAGCCCGTTCCTGGTCATCGCGACCCAGAATCCGATCGAGTACGAGGGAACCTTTGCCCTCCCCGAGGCCCAGCTGGACCGATTCCTGCTCCGGATCCGGCTTGGCTATCCCAAGCCCATGGAGGAGCTCGTCATCCTGGACGAGCAGAAGCGGCTCCATCCCATCGAGTCCATCCAGCAGGTCCTCTCCCTCGACGAGCTGCGTCTGATGCAGGCCGGGGTGAAGGAGATCTACGTTGACCAGGGCGTGGCCGACTACATCATCCGCCTGGTCACCGCCACCCGCGAGCATGCCGACGTGTACCTGGGTGCCTCGCCCCGCGGATCGCTGCACCTGTATCGCGCCGCGCAGGCCCTGGCCGCGATCAACGGCCGCGACTACGTGATCCCCGACGACGTGAAGCAGCTGGCGGTGCCGGTGCTCGGCCACCGCCTCATCGTGCGCAGCCAGGCATCCCTGCGCGAGGTCGACAACGACGCGATCGTGCGCGAGGTTCTGTCCACGGTCGCCATCGCCGAGCCGACCGAAGCCACCTCGCCGGCGTAGGCCGTCGCGCCAGCGCCATCGGTATGGGGAAGATCAGCCGCCGGCTCCCCGCCATCTTCGTGGCGACCGTGCTGGTCGTCGCCGCGTTCAGCACCGGGATCACGGTCCTCTTCTTCCTCGTATACCTCGCCGGGGCGCTGATCATCGGATCGTGGTGGTACGCCCGTCGCGGCCTGGGCGGCGTCCGAGCCGGGTACCACGTCCTCAACCCGCGGGCCCAGGTGGGGGAGCTGCTGCACGCGGTGTACCGGATCGACAACGACGCGCAGTGGAGCAAGCCGTGGCTGGAGGTCACCAACGACTCCACGTTGCCGATTGGCCTTCCCGGTCGCGTGATCGGAGTCCGGGCCCAGAGCAGTCGCCAGTGGCTGTCCAAGGTCCTGCTCTCCCGACGAGGGACGTTCCGGATCGGCGCAGTCAAGGTCCGGACCGGCGATCCGTTCGGGCTGTTCACGTCCGAGATGTCGGTCGGGCGCCCGACCACCGTCGTCGTCTTCCCCAAGCTGTACGAGCTGCCTCACTGGCGCCTCCCGCCCGCGCCCATCGAAGGCACCGCGGCAACCCGGCGCCGCCGGGAGATGGCCTCGCCCCTGGCGGCGACCATCCGGCCCTACGCCCCGGGCGACGCGATCAACCGCATCCACTGGCTGAGCAGCGTCCGCCACGGCGAGCTGCAGGTGAAGGAGTTCGATCCGGAGCAGGCGGCGGACCTGTGGCTGATCCTGGACCTCGACCGCAACGCGCACGTGGGGGTGGGTGACGGATCGTCGGTCGAGACCGCGGTCAGCGTGGCGGCATCGATCGCGGTCCGGACCCTGGCCGACAACCGGGCGGTGGGCCTGACCGCGTCCGCGCGCCGGTCGCACGTCCTGACTCCCGACCGCGGTTCCCGCGTGGAGCAGAAGATCCTCCACCTGCTGGCCAACGTCCAGGCCGATGGCGTTCAGCCCCTGGCCGAGGTGGTGGCCGCCAGCCTGCCTCAGTTCCGGCGGGGGATGACCGTATGCATCGTGACGGGGTCCACCCAGCGGGACTGGGTGCGGCCGCTCGCCTCGCTGGGACGGCGGGGCGTGGGGGCGATCGCCGTGCTGCTCGACCTCGAGTCGTTCAGCCCCACTGGAACCCAGGCGGACGCGCCGACGTCTGCTCGGGAGATGGCAGCCGTCCGCCACGCCCTCAACGAATACGGTCTCGCCAACCTCGTGTTGCGCGCCGGCGACGATCCGGCGCGGGTCCTGGTCACCCGGGAAGGTGTCCATGCTTGACGAACCGGTCGACCTGAAGCGCACCATCCCCGGCCCGCGCGAGGGCTGGTTGAGCGTTGCCCTCCTCGCGGTCATGCTGCTCAGCCTGTGCTGGTCGATCCAGGCCGCCGACTGGCTGGACCAGCTGGACTTCCTCGCCCCGGTCGCGCTCTGGGCGCTGCTGGCGGGGCTGGTCCTGGGCATGAGTCGCCTGTCCATCGCGATCACGATCCCGATCTCGGCCGTATTCGGCGCCGGGATCCTCCTGTGGTCGGTGGGCGGCGAGTACTTCCCCGAGCTCGGCCAGATTGCCCGGCTCGATCTCATGCGGGCGATCGGGATCGACGCCGCGACCACCGCATACCTCTTCGCGAGTGTCCAGCAGGCGCTCGTGCTGGCCCTCGGCCTGGGCCTCCTGGTGTGGGTGACCGCGTACACCGCGGCCTTTGCCCTGTATCGGCGCCACCAGGTCCTCGACACCATCCTGCTCGTCGGTGCGTTCCTCGTGGTCAACCTGGTGGCCACCATCCAGGACCTGTTCTTCTACCTGGTCCTGTTCAGCCTGGCCGCGCTCCTGCTCTGGCTGCGGGGGGCCCTGATCGAGCGCCGATCAGGCTGGGAGCAGCGGCGGGTCAATGAGAACGTGGACGTCCCGGCCTCGATCATGCGCAGCGGGGTCCTGTTCACGGCCACCGCCATCGGGATCGCCTGGATCCTGACCTCGGTCGCCGTGGCCGCGCCGCTCACCCAGGCGGTCCGCAGCCTGGATGACGTGTGGATGAACTTCGCGTCCGAGGCGAGCGGCTTCTTCCAGGGATTCAACAGCAGCAACGCCCGGCCGGTGGTGGCCGGGTACGGCCCACGGATGACGATCGGCACGATCTGGAGCTCGAGCAACGAGCCGGTCCTCACCCTGCACGCAACCCACCCCTACTACCTCGCATCGGTCGTGTACGACGCGTACAACGGACGTGGGTGGTCGCGGACCGACGGCCGTCCCCGATCGGTCGGCGCTGAGCAGGACGTCTTCACCGCCTGGACCCCCGACCGGCCACTGACGGCCGATGGATTCGAGCTCGTCACCGTGCAGATCCAGATCGAGCGACCGCAGGCGCGCGACCTGTGGGTGCCCGGATTCCCGATCCGCTTCTTCGCGCCGATCACCGTCACCGAGCCGTCCGGGCTGCCGACCTTCGGGGCGGTCGAGGCCGCCGGATCGATCGATCCCGGAAGCATGTACGACGTGACCGCGGTCGTCTCCAGCGTGACCGAGGCCCAGCTCCAGGAGGCGAGCACCGACTACCCGGCGGAGGTCACCGGCCTCTACCTGAACACCGATGGCGTCACGGACCGAACCCGGCAGTTGGCCGCGGACCTGACGGCCGGCACGACCAACCCGTATGACGCGGCCAAGGCCATCGCGATCTACCTGCGCAGCACCGGGCCGTTCACCTATGACACGACGGTTACCCCGCCCAGCGATCCGAGCCAGGATCTGGTCGATCACTTCCTGTTCGACCCGTCGGGCCAGCGCGGGTTCTGCGTGTACTACGCCTCGTCCATGGTCCTCCTGGCCCGCAGCGCCGGCATCCCGGCTCGCCTGGTCGAGGGCTTCGCCCCGGGCGAGTTCGTCGAGTCCGGCGTGTACCAGGTGACCCAGAAGCAGGGCCACGCCTGGGCAGAGCTGTACTTCCCGGGCTACGGCTGGCAGATCTTCGAGGCCACCAAGACGATCGACCCCCAGTTCTTCCGGGCCAGCGGCCGCCCGTCGAGCGTGCCGCCCCCACCGAGCGGCGCCGGCGTGGACTACATGGGCCCCTTCGAGCCCGGCGTGGATGGCGGAACGAAGTTCCCGCCCACGGCCAGCTTCCAGCCGATTCCCGGCGGGTTCCAGGCCGGGGAAGAGTCGCCGACCGATGAAGCGCGCACCAACAACGGCTGGATCTTCCTGGCGCTTCTGGGGGTGGCGTTCGGATATGGAGCATATCGCTGGCTCAAGGCGCGGCGCCGCTTCCGGTTCCTCTCACCCGGAGATCTGGGCTGGGCCCGGATGCGGCTCGCCGCCGAACGAGCCGGCATCGACCGCCAGCCGGCCGAGACGTTCTACGAGTACGCCGGCTGGCTCGAATCGGAGCTGCCCAGCCGGGCGGCAGAGATTCGGACCATCGCTGACGGCAAGGTGTGGTCCGCCTATTCCGGACACTCCATGGGTGAACGGGCGATCGAGGCCATCGAGCGGGCGTGGGATCGGCTGCGTTTCCCGTTGGCGGGTCTCGCCGTGCGCCGTCGCCTGTCCGCGTTCTTCGGGCGCCGCTAGGCGCCCACATCCGGGAGCGGTCTAGGCGACCGCGACACCCACGCGCGCGTCGTACGCCGCACGGCCGGCCGCGCGGGCCGCATCCGCGTCGACCGCCCGCCCCAGGTCGATCAGGGACCCGGCGCAGACGATGAGCGCGGCGTCGATCTCGTCCCACTCCACGTCGCCCATGTGCCCGAAGCGCAGGATCTGCCCGGTCCACTTGCCCTGCCCGCCGGCCACGACCAGGCCGCGACGGCGGAGTCCCGCGTCGAAGGTGTCCCAGTCCACACCCTCGGGTAGCCAGGCCGCAGTCACGGTGGCGGAGCGTGCCTCGGGGACGGCCACCAGCCGGAAGCCCAGGGCCTCCAGTCCGGCACCGGCGCCGGCGGCTATGGCCGCGTGGCGAGCCCAGGTCTGCTGCGGCCCTTCCCTTACGAGCGCCGCGACACCCAGCCGCAGCCCGTACAGGACGCTCACGGCCGGGGTCCACGGGGTCTGACCCTTGGCGGCAAGAGTTCGCGCCTCGCCGAAGTCCCAGTAGTAGCGCGGCATGGTGGCCTCTGCCTCGGCCGCGCGTGCCCGCGCGCCGACCGCCGCGATCGCGATCCCGGGCGAGGCCATGAACGCCTTCTGCGACGCACTCACCACCAGGTCCACACCCCAGGCATCCATTTCGAACGGCATGGCCCCCAGTCCGCTGATGCCGTCCACCAAGAGGAGCGGCTCGCCCGGCGCTGCACGGACGACTGCGGCCAGCGCGCGCAGCGGATTCGCGACGCCGGTCGAGGTCTCGTTATGGGTGAGCAGGACGGCCGTGTACGGGCGATTGGCGGCCAGGTGCGCGGCCAGGACCGCCGGGTCGGCGGGGGTGCCCCATTCGACGTCCAGCCGTTCCACGTCCGCGCCGAACACCTGGGCGATGCGCGCAAATCGGTCTCCAAACGCACCGATCGACACGCCCAGCACGCGGTCTCCCGGTGAGAGCGTGTTGACGACCGCCGCTTCCATGGATCCCGTGCCCGAGCCGGTCAGCAGGAATACGTCGCCATCGGTACCGATGAGCTGACCGATGCCGGCGCTCGTCTCGCGGAGCAGCTCGGCGAATTCGGGGCCGCGGTGGTTGATCATCGGCGCCGACTGGGCGGCGCGCACTTCGTCCGGAATCGGCGTCGGGCCGGGGATGCGGAGGTTCTGTTCCATCGGCCGCATGATAGCGGCGGGTAGACTCCGGGCATGCCCCGGCGACCTCCCTCCGCCGAACCCGATCGCCCGCTCTTCCCCGAGGCGCCCGACCCCGGCGCGCCGCTCGCGGCCCGGCTCCGACCCGAGCGATTGGACCAGTTCGTGGGCCAGCGCCACCTGGTTGGACCCGAGGGCGCTCTGTTGAAGGTCGTGCGACCCGGCTACCTGCCCAGCCTGGTCTTCTGGGGTCCGCCGGGCAGTGGCAAGACGACGCTCGCCCGTCTCGTGGCCGACCAGTCGGGCGGGGCGTGGCGCCAGCTCAGTGCGGTGACCAGCGGCGTGGCCGACGTTCGCGCGCTGGTGGCCGAAGCCCGTGCGCGCCGCGAGGCGGGTGGACGAACGGTCGTGTTCATCGACGAGCTGCATCGGTTCAACAAGGCCCAGCAGGACGCGCTGCTGCCCCATGTCGAGGACGGCGCGATCACCCTGTTGGGGGCGACCACCGAGAACCCGTACTACGAGCTGAACTCGCCGCTCCTGAGCCGGATGCGGGTATACCGCCTGGAGCCGCTGGAGGCCGATGACCTGGCGGCCATCATCGAACGCGCCGTGACCGATCCGGCCGGGCTGGCCGGCCGGGTGACCCTGGCGCCGGAGGGGCTGGCCGCGCTCCTGGAGCTGTCCGGTGGCGACGCACGGCAGGCGCTGAACATGCTCGAGGCGGCCGCCGCGACCGCGGCCGACGGGGCGGCGCTGGGGGCCGACGACGTCACGACCGCTGCGCAGGAGCGGCTGCTGGCCTACGACCGGACCGGGGACGGCCACTACGAGGCGATCAGCGCCTTCATCAAGTCCATGCGCGGCAACGACCCCGACGCGGCCCTGTACTGGTGCGCCTCGATGATCGCAGCGGGGGAGGACCCGACCTTCGTCGCGCGGCGGATCGTGATCGCCGCCAGCGAAGACGTCGGCAACGCGGACCCCCGCGCCCTCCAGGTGGCGGTGGCGGCCATGCAGGCGGTCGAGATGATCGGGTTGCCCGAAGCGCAGTACGCCCTGGCCCAGGCAGCCGCGTACGTGGCTTCCGCCCCGAAATCGAACCGCGCCGGTGCGGCGTACTGGGCGGCGCTGGCCGACGTGAACGAGCGGGGTCGCCTGCCCGTGCCGCTCCACCTGCGCCCGGGGACCCACCGCCGGCTGGCGCGGGAGCAGGGCCACGGAAAGGGCTACAAGTACCCGCACGACTACGACGGCGCCGACGTCGAGCAGCAGTACCTGCCTGACGAGCTGGTCGGGAAGACCTACTACCAGCCCTCGGACCAGGGCATGGAGACGCAGATCGGGGAGCGGCTGGCGCGGCTGCGGGCGGCCCGGAAGGCGGGCCGCGGTTCCTAGCTGGGCGTAGCGCCGACCAGATTGATCAGGATCACCGCGGCGGCCAGCAGCACGGCCATGATCACGACCAGGACCGCTGTGTTGCGGAGGTCCCGCGCGACGTAGTGGTACTCGGCCAGCGCTGCCTCGCCCAGTCGTGAGGTTCCGACGCCGGCGGCGACGGCCACCGGCCGGGGAGCGGCAGGACGCGAACTGGGGCTCGGGGCCGGCGGCGGAGGCGGCGAGGCCGGTTCGACCGGTGCCTCGATCGTCGGCTCGGGCTCAGCGGGAGCGGCCGATGGCGTCGTCTTCGGCGTGCCCGCCGACGAGCTCGCAGCCGCGTTGGCCTGCCTGTTGCGGCGCTCCTGGCGCGCACGCCGTGAAGCTGCCTTTCCCGTTCGTCGGGCCACTCATCACCTCGTCGCATCGACCGGCTCCGGCGCCGGATGGGCGATTGGGGGTGGCATGATACCAGCCGTCCCATTTGCATCGGTCCAGGTGCCCAGCCGTGCCCGAACTCAACCAGTGGCTGCTCGACAACCTGTGGCTCATCACGGCCGTCCTGTTGGCCGTCGTCGTCGGTCTGACGATCGCGCTCGTCGTCCTCGCTCGACGCTTGACCGAGTCCACCCGCGCCTACAGGGGCCTGGTTGACGAGGCGTCCGGCGGATCACTCGCAACCGCCTTGGCGGGCCAGGCAGCGCGGGTCGAAGCGGTGGATGCTCGGCTTGGCGAGCTGACCGCCACCTACGGCGCGCTCGAGGCGCGTTCACGGGGGAGCCTGCAGCATGTCGGGCTGGTCCGCTTCAACCCGTTCGACGACACCGGCTCGGACCAGAGTTTCGCCATCGCGCTCCTCGACGCGGACCACAGCGGGATTGTGGTGAGCAGCCTCCACGGACGGGCCGGTACCCGCGTGTTCGCCAAGCCCATCGCGTCAGGACAGGCCGCCCATGCGCTGTCCGATGAGGAGTCGGAGGCCGTTCGGCTCGCGACCGAGGGGCCGCCGCGATCAGACCGCTGAGCCCAGCCGGCTGAGCGCCGCATCGGCAGTCGGCAGCGGCTCACCCGCTGCCTGACGTGCCTGGCGGAAGGCAGCCGCCGCCGCCGGTCGGTCACCGCCGGCCTCGTACAGCTCGCCCAGGGTGAGCAGGACATCGATCCATCGACCACGGAGCAGCTCGCGCTCCTCTTCGACGGCCGCCGAATCGCCGTAGAAGGGGCAATCGTCGAGGTAGTCGCCGCGGTACAGGGACCGAGCCCGTTCCAGGTGGGTCAGGCGTTCGGTCACGTCGGAGGCGTGGCTCGCGGACGCAAGCTCGGCATCAAGGTCGGCGACGTCGCTGCCGGTGACCAGCTCTCCGCTGAGCCGATAGCGATCGTTGTGGAAGGCGATGGCATCCCCGCGGTCGCGCGCTCGTCGGCTGGGGTCGAGGACGGTGCGCAGCCCGCCCAGCGTGCGGTGGAAGGCGAGATCGGCCCGCTCGAGGTCGACGTCGGGCCAGATGAGCTCGAGGATTTCGTCTTTGGCGACACCGCGCTCGCCGCGGTCGAACAGGAAGGCAAAGATCGCCTCCGCCTGTCGCGAGCCCGCCTTGGCGCCTCCCCAGGTGGTGAGTGGCACGCCGTCCCGCTCGACGCGCAGGGGGCCGAGGGCGAAGACCCGAAAGCCGCTTCGGACCTGGCCCTGCGCCGCTGCACCCAGGGCGCGGCTGAGGTCCTCCGCGCGGCGCTCGACGCCCGCCTTCCGCTCGGACAGCGCCGACAGCGCGTCCGCCTGGCGGTCCTGGTCTCGACCGAGATCGAGCAGGTCCGCCAGGAAGGTGGCTCCCTCGCCCAGAAGGATCATCTCCTGGGCCGTGAACGGGAGGCGAGTGCGCTTTGGTCCGAAGACGGCGGTTCCGGCCGGGGACGCCTCGCCGCTGCCACGCAGCGGGACACGGAGTGCTCCAGCATCCGCCGATGGATCATTGCCGGCATGGGCCACCACGTGGCCTTCGGCATCGGACAGGATCGCGCCGCGCAGGTGGAAGGTGCGCACCAGCCGAGCGAGAGCCGGCTCGATCGCGCGGTCCGGTGTCTGGGCCATCAACAGGTCGTCATCCAGGGCGCGCTGCAGGCGCTCGGCCTGGCCCGAGTACTCGGCCCGACCGACCAAGCGCCGGACCCGATCGGCGACCGGGTCGAAGAGGGCGATGACCGCGACCAGCGACAGGGCGGCGACGAAGGGAACCTCCAGCGCCAGGCGCTCGCGGACGAGGGCGTCGAGGCCGACGACGGCCACCGTCACGCCCACGATGCCCAGTCCGATGACGATCGAGTACAGGAAGGCGCGGCCGGCGACGGCGGGAGCCAGGAACACACCCTGGGCGAACACCGCATACGCCGCGATGACCAGGGCACATGCGATCAGCACGATGCCGATCCACGGTTCCGACGGGGCCGCCTGGGACACGATCCGAAGTGCGCCACCGATGGAGCCCAGCACGACCGTGGCCAGGGCCGCGACCAGCTGCTGGCGTCGGGCCCGGTCCACCGAAGCGGCGCGCAGCGGAGCTGCGATCCAGGCCGCGGCCAGGACCAGCATCGAAAGCCGTGCGGTGATCCAGATCCATCCGAAGACCTCGCCGCTCACCGACCCCCAGCTGAAGTGTGGTGGCGTCAGCTGCCAGGCCTGGTCGGGCGCCACCAGGGCGAGGGCAGCCATCACGATCGAGATGAGGTACGCGACCACGATCGCGACCGTCTGGACCGGGCGCCGCGGGCCTTCGCCGCTGAACACGACGGCCACGTGGAGGGTGACCGCGGGGACGAGCGACCCGGCGGCATTCTCCAGCCGGCCGAGCTGGTCCGCGACGGCAGGATCGGAGGTCAGGTGCTGGATCAGGATCGAGGCGGACCAGGTCGCCAGCAGGGTGCACAGGAGGCCGAAGGCGGTGGCAGCCGGGACCCGGCGCGCGCGGGTGAGCACCGTCAGTCCCAGCCAGATGGCCAGTACGGCCGTGGTGCCGTGGGCCGCGAGCTCCAGTGACTCGGCCGTGGACGAACTCCTGCGCGAGAGAGTTCCGAACCCAAGCCTACGACTCGGTCCCGGCCCGGGCAAGGTTTGTCGGAAACGCCGAATCCGATGCGACCGATAACCTGTCGCGGCTGCCGGCCATCCTGCCGCCATGGTCAATCCCTCGACTACCATCGATCCCGTGGCCGCGGTTGTCCCGTCTCCGAACCAGATCCCCATCTTCGAGGAGCTGGAGCCGGCATCCCTGCCGCCTCGGCGCCGCCACCTCCGGGTTCAACCCCCGCTGCTCGCCGACCTGACGTCCCGCCAGCGCAAGGCGGTCACCTGGGGGGACGGGCCGCTCCTGGTGGTGGCCGGAG
Organism: uncultured Chloroflexia bacterium; assembly: GCA_963816215.1. Taxonomy (GTDB): domain Bacteria; phylum Chloroflexota; class Limnocylindria; order QHBO01; family QHBO01; genus DASTEQ01. The sequence goes on from CAWFKB010000005.1 coordinate 88,995, forward strand.
CGGGGACCGGTAAGACCACGGTCCTCACTCGCCGCATCGCATGGCTCATCGCGGAGCAGAAGGCCCGTCCGTCAGAGATCCTGGCCCTGACCTTCACCGAGCGGGCCGCGGCGGAGATGCAGGAACGGGTCGATCAGCTCGTTCCCTATGGCTTCGCCGATTCGGTGATCTGCACCTTCCACGCCTTCGGGGATCGGCTCATCCGTGAGCACGGGCTGGCGGTGGGGCTCTCAGACCAGGTGACCGTCCTGTCGCGACCCGAGCAGGTCACCTTCCTGCGCGAGCACCTCGACGAGCTGCCCCTGGACCGATTCCGCCCGCTGGGTGACCCCACCCGCTTCCTGTCGGCGCTGGCGACCCACTTCTCCCGTGCCCAGGACGAGGACATCTCACCCGAGGCCTACCGCGCGGCGGCGGCGGACCTGTCTGCCCAGTCGGCCGCCCATCCCGACGACCAGGCCCTGGCCGAGCAGGCTGTGCGGCAGGCCGAGCTGGCCGCCGCATACGGGGCATACACCGCGCTCCTGCGCGCGACCGATCGGATCGACTTCGGTGACCAGGTAGGGCTGGCGTTGCAGATCCTGCGCGAGCACCCTGACATCGCCCAGGCTGAGCAGAACCGATACAGGTACGTCCTGGTCGACGAGTTCCAGGACACGAACCACGCCCAGTTCGAGCTGGTCCAGCGGCTTGCCTCCGCGCCGTCGGGCAACGTGATGGTCGTTGGGGATGACGACCAGAGCATCTACCGCTTCCGCGGAGCCGCGCTGTCCAACATCCTCGGCTTCCGAGCGGCCTACCCGAAGACCGGGCGGGTCGTCCTGACCGACAACTTCCGATCTCCACAGGAAGTGCTCGACGCCGCCTACCGGCTGATCCGGCACAACGACCCCGAGCGGCTCGAGGTCCGCGAACGGATCGACAAGCGACTGCGGGCCCGGCGGACCTCCCGGGCCGGCGCGGCCAGTCCCGCCGTTGCGGTGGTGGCCTACGCCACCACCTCCGACGAAGCCGACGGGGTGGCCGAGCAGATCGCGGCCTCGGTCGCCGCGGGCCGCCGGAGCGGCGACCACGCCATCCTGGTGCGTGGCAATCGAGACGCCGATCCATTCCTCCGCGCCCTCTCGGTGCGACGGATCCCGTGGCGATTCAGCGGAACCGCGGGCCTGTATCACCAGCCCGAGGTCCGGGTCCTGCTCAGCGTCCTCAGGGCGTTGAACGACCCGGAGGATTCCGTGAGCCTGTTCGACGTCGCCACCTCGCCCATCTTCGGCCTGGCTCCCGAGGACGCGACCCGGGCCCTGAACGGCGCCACCCGGCGCCATGTCCCGCTCGAGGTGGCGTTCCGCCAGGCCGTCGCTGATGCGCCGCGCGGTCCGCTCCGCGGACCCGCGGTCACCATCGTCGAGCGAGTCATGTCCGCCCTGGACACCCACCGCGCGCTGGCCGCGCGACTCGAGGCGGGGGAGATCCTGTACCGATTCGTCACGTCCACCGGATGGCTGGGTCGCCTCGCCCTCGAGGCCCGCGAATCCGGCCCCGAGCGACTGCAGAACGTTGCCCGCCTGTTCGACATCCTGCGTCGCGCCAGCACCGTCATCCGCGACCCGCGCCTGCCCTTCGTGGTCGCCCGCCTCGACGTCCTGATCCAGGCCGGCGACGACCCGGCCACCGCGGACGCCGTGGAGGCGGGCGAGGCGGTCCACGTCCTCACCGGGCACAAGGCCAAGGGCCTCGAGTTTCCGATCGTGTTCCTGGTCGGCATGGCCCAGGATCGGTTTCCCACGCGAGCTCGGCGCGAGCTGATGGACCTGCCCGACGCCCTGGTTGCCGAGGATGCGGTCGATGGTGACTTCCACCTCGCGGAGGAGCGGCGCCTGTGCTACGTGGGCATGACCCGCGCCCGCGAGTCACTCCACTTGAGCTGGGCACGGGACGAGGGAGAACGTCCGCGGCGACCGAGCCAGTTCCTGCTGGAGGCCCTGGACCAGCCCGCGGTCACCGCCGATCCAGCTCGACCCAGTCCGCTGGAGCGGATCGAGCGTGTCCGGCCGCCGGTGGCCGAGCCGGCTCCTGCCCACGCGCCGCGCCCCGGCCTGGTGGACGCGCCGCTGACCCTGAGCTACGGCCAGGTGAGCGACTACCTCGAGTGTCCGGCCCGCTATCGGTACGCGCATCTCATCCGCCTGCCCACGCCCACGAGCCACCCGCTGATCGTGGGCCGCGCACTGCACGCCGCGGTCCAGGCTTACCACCGATCCCAGATGGACGGCTCGCCCATGAGCCTGCCCGACCTCCACGCCGAGCTGGACCGTCACTGGGAGTCCACCGGCTTCGTCACCCGAGCCCACGAGGACGCGCGCCATGCGTCCGCGATCGCCGCGCTGACCCGGTTCTGGAACGAGCAGCAGGCCGCGCCCTCGCCGGTCATCGGGGTCGAGCAGGAGTTCGCCTTCCGGTTTGGGCCGGACCGCGTTCGGGGCCGGATGGATCGGATTGATCGCGAGGACGACGGCTCGGTGGGCATCGTCGACTACAAGTCCGGCGACGTTCGTGACTCCGCCACCGCAAGCCGGCGATCGCGCGAATCGCTCCAGCTGGCGATGTACGGCCTTGCCTGGGAGGCGGAGCACGGTGCGCCGCCCGATCGCCTGGCCCTGCACTTCCTCGAGTCGGGCGAGGTGGGCGTCAGCCAGGCCACGTCCGGCTCGGCTGGAGAAGGCGCGGTCCCTGATCGCCACCGCGGCCAACGGGATCCGGGCGGGTCGGTTCGAGGCCAATCCCGGTCCCATGCGCTGTCACACCTGCCCGTTCCGCACCATCTGCCCTGACGCGGCCGCGTGAATCGCCGCGACAAGGTCGCCCTCGTCCTCCTCGTCCTCGGCAGCCTGGCCGCCGGCGTCGCCGTGGTCGCGCTGGCCAGCCAGCTGTGCCCCGGTCCCACGCCGACTGATCCCTGTCCCGACGCCGAACGAAACCGTCTGCTCGTGGTTGGCGTCGCGGGGGCCGGAGTCGTGCTTTTGATGACCCCCGTCCTGTACGTCCTCGACTACGCCATGCACCGCAGGATCGCGTACCTCGGCGCGTGGGCGCGCGCGCTCCGCCGTGGGCTCCTGATCGGACTGGCCGTGGCCGCGGTGGCCGCCCTGCGCTCGTTCGACGCGCTGAACGTGTTCTCGGCAGTGGTCGTGATCGGCATCGCCGTGGCGCTCGAGTGGTTGGCCATCCGCCGCCTCGATGGCGCGTGATCTCCCCGGCCGATCCATTCGCCGGCCAGGCCGCGGAACCGGACGAGCTGGCCCACATCTACGATCTCGAGCACGACGCCGTCACCGAGGACCGCGCGTTCTACCGCGAGCTGACCCGGCGCGTGCGGGGCGCGGTGCTGGACCTCGGCTGCGGGTCCGGCCGCCTCTTCTCGTCGTACCTCGACGGGCGCACGAGCCGGATCGTGGGCGTCGACGCCTCGCCGGCCATGCTCCGACGGGCGGAGGCCCGGATCGCGGCCGATCCACGCCTGGCTGCGGCACATGCCGAAGGCCGGATCGAGCTCGTCGAGGCGGACGCCCGGTCCCTGCGCCGCCCCGAACGCTTCGGACTCATCGTGGCTGCCGGCGTCCTGCCCCACCTGGACGGCCCGGAGGACGCGTCGCGGCTGCTGGCCCGCGCCGCGCGACTCCTACAGCCGCGCGGTCTGCTCGTGCTCGACGACCTTGGGCCTGCCGCGCTTCCGGAAACGGATCTGCCGCTGGCGATGGATTGGACGGCGGTGTCGGGCGGAATCCGCTACACGCGTCGCAGCCAGCTCGTCCGCCGCGAAGCGCCCGAAGGGCTGCGCGTGATCATGTCGAGCGTGGTCGACCGGCAGGACCCCGATGGTACGATAGCGCGGCTTCCGGCCAGTTTTCGCCTCTGGTACCCCTCTTCTGACACCGTCGCGCGACTGGTTGAGGCCGCGGGACTCGCTGTCGCCGCGACCCACGGGTCTCACGACCTGGAGGCGTTTTCGGCCGAGAGCGAGCGCCTGATCGTCCTCAGTCGGCGCATCCGGCATCGGTCGGCGCGGCGGGTGATGGAACACGATTGAGGCGAGATCGCAGACAGTGGCAGGAGAGCGAATCCGGCTCTTGATGATCGAAGACGTGCCGCAGGTGGCGTCGCACGTTCGATCCCTGCTGATCGCCCAGACCCAGATCCAGGTCGTGGAGGTCATCGGCGACGGGGACCGCGCACTGGCGGCCGTTGGCGACTACCGGCCTGACGTGGTGATCATCGACTGGCTGCTCCAGGGCCGGGTCAGCGGGGCCAAGGCCGCGTCGAGCATCCGCCAGGCCCACCCGGACGTGGGGATCATCGTCATCACCGTCCCCCAGGAACCGATCACCGAGGACCCCGCGCGCGGGATCGACGCCGTGCTGCGCATGCCGCTCGCCGGATTCGACCTGACTTCCGCCATCCGGCGCATCGCCGAAGAGCGGGTCAACGCGACGTCCGGGGGTGGGGCCCAGATCATCTCCCTCTTCTCGCCCAAGGGCGGGGTGGGGCGAACGACCTTGGCCTACAACCTGGCCGTGGCCCTGGCCGGCGAAGAGCCGGTGTGCCTCGTGGACGGCTCCCTCCAGTTCTCCGACCTGCGCGGGCTCCTGCGAGCGCCGTCCAACGCGCCTTCAATCCTCGATCTGCCCACCGACAAGATCAAGGAAGGTGACGTGTCGGAGGTGATGTACCGCGATCCGTCGGGCATCGACGTCCTGCTCGCCCCGCCCCGGGTCGAGATGGCCGAGATGATCACCACCCGCGACATCGAGAAGTCGCTGTCCCTGCTCCGCCGCCTGTACGGGCACGTGGTGGTGGACACCCGCGCGGCCCTGACCGATGAGGTCCTGGCCTTCCTCGATGCATCGGACATCGTGCTCCAGATCCTGACCTTCGATGCCATGGCCGTGCGGGCCCTGGCCATGGCCAACGAGGCCTTCGCTGCCATTGGCTACCCACCGTCCAAGCTGGCGGTGGTCCTCAACCGGGCCGATGCGCAGGGCGGCATGAGCCGCGAAGAGGTGGAGGAGGTGCTGGGCCAGCACATCGACTTCGAGATCGTGTCCGACGGGCGGCTCGTGCTGGCCGCGAACAACGAGGGCGTTCCGTTCGTGTCCGCCAGCCCTGACGCGCAGATCTCCAAGGGCGTGCGAAGCATTGCGGCCGCGCTGCGCGCCCAACGTCGCACGCCGGCCTTGGCCGTGGCCGCGCGGTAGCCGGCACGGTGGTCTCGCCCGACCTCCGCCCCATCGCCGTCTTCGACTCCGGAGTCGGCGGTCTCACCGTCCTGCGCGAGATCCAGCGCCGGCTGCCCGGCGAATCCACGGTGTACCTGGGCGACAACGCCCGGACCCCGTACGGGCCGCGCCCGGCCGATGAGGTCCGGTCCTTCACCCTGGCCTGTGCCGACTGGCTCCTGGCCCAGGACCCCAAGGTCATCGTCCTCGCCTGCAACACGGCGACCGCCCAGGCTCTGCCCGACGTTCGGGCGGCCGTCGCCGTTCCGGTTCTCGGCGTGGTCCGTCCGGGCGCGGTCGCGGCTTCGGCGGCGACCCGCAGCCGCCACGTGGGGGTCGTGGCCACCGCCGGCACTGTTGCATCGGGCGCCTACCTGGCTGCCATCGGGGAGGCCGATCCGGGCGTCACCGTCCACCAGCAGGCGTGCCCCGATCTCGTCCCGCTGGTCGAGTCCGGGGAGCTGAGCGGATCCCGGGTCGTGTCTTCGGTTGGCGGCTACCTCGACGAGCTGCGCGCCCGGGACCCGCACCTCGACACCCTGCTCCTGGGCTGCACCCACTACCCCTTGCTGCAACCGATCTTCGAGGCCCACCTGGGGCCGCTTGTGAGCGTCGTGGACTCGGCGTTCACCACCGCCCTGGCCCTGGAGGACCTGCTCGACGCGCTCCAGGCCCGGAGTGGGCCCCGAACCGGCGTGCAGCCGCTCCCGCACCGGGTGGCGACGACCGGGGATGCGGCCACGTTCGCATCGGTCGCAGCGCGCCTGTTCGACGGGCAGCTCCCCGCCGTGGAGGCGGTGGACCTCCCATCCGCGAAGGCCGGCCGCGCCGACTAGACTGCCCCGCGTGAGCCGCAGCACGTCCCGCCTCACCGCGGGCATCATCATCGGCAGCCTCGTGACGGCGACGATCGCTGTCGCCGGTAAGCGCCTCGAGCGGCGGGCCGGCAGCCAGCTCCTGGACTGGCCCACCATCCGCTCGATCGCGTATCGCCGGGTCGGCGCGCGGACCGGCCGCCTGGCCGCCGCCGATCGGCTGGCCGCCGAGGCTTTCTATGCCCGCGCCGCCGCGGAGGTCGCCCCGCTCGTCGCGGCGGAGATCGGTGCCGAGCTGGCCGAGCCGCTGGCCGCACCGGTGGTCATCGACCGCCTGGCCTGGATCGACCTCAACCTCGAAACGTTCCAGCGGCTGATCGGTCGCCTGGAGTCCGACCTGATGGGCGAACGCCGGGCAACTCGGGGAGCGGGCCCCTCGCTGGCGCGGATCATGAACCGCACGTTCGGCAACCACCAGCTCGGATGGCTGCTGTCGTTCCTCGCCTTCAAGGTCCTGGGCCAGTACGACGTGAGCCTCCTCGCCTCGGCGGCGCCGTCCCGTGGCCGGCTGTACTTCGTCGAGCCCAACGTGATCGCCACCGCGGATGGGCTGGGCATCGGTCGCGACGAGTTCCGAACGTTCATCGCCATCCACGAGGTGACCCATGCCTACGAGTTCGAGGCCCATCCGTGGCTCCGCGCCCACTTCTCGGAGCTCGTTGACGACGTCGTACACCGGCTGGCGGCCGACGCGGGCGGGATGTGGGGCCGGCTTGCGACGGCCAGCCAGGAGCGCGGCCATTGGATGGAGCGCCTCATGACTCCCGACCAGCGCGCCGCCTTCGAGCGGATCCAGGCCCTCATGTCCCTCCTGGAGGGCGCCTCCAACCATGTCATGGACGCCGTGGGCGCGCGGATCCTGCCCGGCTTCGACCAGCTCCACGAGCGGTTCGAGGGACGCAATCGGCGGCGCGGGCCGCTCGATCAGTTCGTGCTGCGAGTGACGGGGCTGGACCTGAAGATGGAGCAGTACGCCGAGGGCCAGCGGTTCGTCGCGGCGGTAACCGCCCAGACCGGCGCCATCGGGTTCGCACGTGTCTGGCGCGGGCCGGAATGGCTCCCGACCCTCGCGGAGATCCGCGCACCGGAGCGCTGGATCGCCCGCGCCGCGGCACTCGATGCGCGGCCCACTCCGGAGCTGCTCACCTGAGCACCCAGCGCGAAGTCCGGATCCTCGCCACCCCTGTCTTTGGAGCACCGCTGAGCCCCGAGGTCGTGGCCCGCATCGAGGCCGTCCCCGGCGCTCACGTCACCCACATCTCGCGCGATGGACTGGTCCACGGGGGCGCCGAGGCCAGCCTGGAGCAGGCCGAGGTCCTCCTCCGCGGGGCGATCGACGCGACGGCCCTGGACCACGTCATCGAACGGGCGCCTGCGCTGCGCTGGATCCATTCCATCTCCGCGGGCGTGGACAAGGTCGCGACCCCGCTGTCCCGCCAGCGGGGCCTGCTGGTGACGAATGCGCGTGGCGTCTTCTCGCGACCGATCGCCGAGTACGTGGTGATGATGTGCCTGGCGGTCGCCCGTCGACTCCCGCAGCTCCTCGACCTCCAGCGCGAGCAAACCTGGCAGCCGCTCCGGGGATCGGAGCTGGGCAGCCTGACCGTGGGGATCGTGGGGTACGGCAGCATCGGAGCCGAGGTGGCCCGGCTGCTGGAGCCGTTCGGGACCCGGATCGTGGCCACCCGACGGCGACCGGAGCTGGGCGCGGGGGAGCGGCACAACGTCGAGGTCTGGGGCACCGATCGCCTGCACGAGCTGCTGCGGTCGGCCGACATCGTGGTCATCGCCGCTCCGCTGACCGACACCACCGCCGGCCTCATCGGTGCGGCGGAGCTCCAGGAGATGCCGGGCCATGCCTGGCTCATCAACATCGCCCGCGGCCGCCTGGTGGACGAGCACGCCCTGCGCAGCGCCCTGGCGGCCGGCTGGATCGGTGGCGCGGTGCTGGACGTCTTCAACGAGGAGCCCTTGCCCGCCGACTCCCCGCTGTACACGACCCCCAACCTGGTCATCACGCCACACACCTCGTGGTCCTCGGACCGGGTACTGGACCGAAGCATCGACCTGTTCGTGGCCAACCTGGAGCGCTTCCTCGCCGATCAGCCCCTCGAGAACCTGGTCGACCTCGAGGCTGGCTACTGACCGATGCAGGTCGCGATCGTCGGCCTGCCGGGTAGCGGCAAGACGACCGTGTTCACCGCCCTGGGCGGCCATCCGTCCGAAGGCGGTCACGCCGCCGGCCGCGCCGCGCCGAACGTGGGTGTGGTGCCGGTGCCCGACCCGCGGGTCGATGCCCTGGCCGCGGTGTTCCAGCCCAAGAAGTCGGTCTACGCCGACGTCACCTACGTGGACCTTGCCATCCCCGCCGGTGCGACGCGGGCGGGGACGGTGGACCCCGACCTGCTGGGGCGGGTCCGTACCGCCGACGCTCTGCTGGTCGTGGCTGGGGCATTCCCCGGTACGAGTGGCGAACGTCCCATCGACCCGTGGCGCGACGTGGAGGAGCTCGACCTGGAGTACGTCGTGGCGGACCTGGACGTCGTCACCAAGCGGCTGGAGAAGCTTCGAACCTCGGGCCGCCACGGAACGCCGGCCGAGCGCGAGCAGAACGCGCGCGAGGAGGTCCTCCTGGCGCGCCTCGCACCGGATCTCGAGGAAGGTCGTCCGCTCCGTTTGCTGCCCTGGACCGATGACGATGAGCGCCTCGCACGCGGGTTCCGGTTTCTGTCCCAGAAGCGACAGCTGGTCGTGATCAACGTGCCCGAGGCAGTGCTGCCCGACGCGGCGACCATTGAATCCGAGGCCCAGCGGGAGCACGGCATGGTGGGCCGCGACGTGATCGTCATGGCCGGCGGGATCGAGGCCGAGATCGCGGCGTTGCCCGAGGCAGACGCGCGCCTCTTCCTCGATGATCTGGGCATCGCAGAGGCCTCGCGCGGCAGGGTCATCGCGCGGACCTACGCCCTGCTCGGGCTGCATTCCTTCCTGACCGCCGGGCCGGACGAGTGTCGGGCATGGACGATCCCGATCGGAGCCACCGCGCTTGATGCGGCCGGCGCAATTCACTCTGATCTGGCGCGCGGATTCATCCGGGCCGAGGTCATCGGCTGGGAGGACATGGTGGCCTGCGGGTCGACCGCGGAGGCCCGAAGACGCGGGTTGCTGCGCTCCGAAGGAAAGACCTACGTCGTGCGCGATGGAGACGTGATCGAGATTCTGTTCAATGTCGCCAAATGACGGGTCGGTCGCCCGCGCCGATCAGGACGGGTCGAGCTCCACGATCATGCTGCGGAACTCGTCCGACTGGTCCACCAGGAACGTCTCGGCGTCGGTCGAGCCCACTGCCATCGAGGCCGTCAGCTTCTCGTCACCGATGTAGGTGAAGTCATGCGCGCGCTCCAGCTCGCGGGCAACGGCCTCCACCAGCGTGTCCTCTTCGAAGGTCTCGAACACCGCCTTGCGCGCAGTGCGGACCATGGCGGCGAACTCCTCGCGGCTGTACGCCCGTTCGCTGACCAGCACCGCGTCCGTGAGCAGGTCGGTCGCGCCCTCGTGCAGCTCGTAGAAGTGGAGTGTCATGGGTGACCGATGATATCCGGCTCGTCGCCGAATCGCCGGTTGACCTCCTGGTCATCGGAGGGCTGACCGTCGACGTCCTGGACGGTCGAGACGTCGCCGGCGGTGCGGCACGGTATGCGGTCGAAGGAGCGCTGGCCGCCGGGCTGCGGGTCGCCCTGCACACCGTGTCGGGCGACGAGGGACCGGTGCAGGCGCTGCTGGACGCCTTTCCGGGCCGGGTCCAGGTGACGCGCCAGGTTGCGGCGCGGTCCATCCGGTTCGAGCACCACGGTGCCCACGACCGCCGTCGGCTTCGGCTGGCGGCCCAGACCGATCAAATCGACATCGGCGGAGCGACGAACATCCCAACTGCCGCGGCCGTCCTGTTCGCGCCGGTGGCCGGGGAGGTCGGCCCATCCACGATCGCCGGAGTTGGCGCCCCCGTCCGAGCAGCCGGATTGCAGGGATGGCTCCGCACCGCCGATGCCGACGGCTGGGTCCTGCCGCGCCCGTTGTCCGACCTGGATCCGCGCCTGGCGGCCTCGTTGCGCGGCCTCGACCTGCTGGTCGCCAGCGAGCACGACATCGGCGAAGCCGATGGACCGCCGGCCCTGGCCGCGCTTCGGGCCTGGGCGGGCCCGGGTCCCGAGCTGGTGGTCACCGCCGGCGTCGACGGGGCGTGGTTGGACGCAGGCAGCGGCCCGCCCGTGCATGTTCCGGCGGAGGTCGTGGAGGGCAGCCACACGATCGGAGCCGGCGACGCGTTCAGCGCAGTGCTCACCGCCCGTCGCGGCGCCGGGGACAGCCTGGTCGACGCGGCCTTCACCGCCGCAGCCGCGACCGCCGCCTACCTGGCAACTCGTCCTCACCCGGTCGCAGAGGGCACGCCCGCGTACGATCGCGCCGTGGAACCCGACATGGGTCGACTGGACGGGACGTCGTGGCGCGCCGTCCGCTTTGGACCGGGGCTCACGGAGTCCCCGCCACCCGACGCCGAGTTCAGCCTGGACCTGGCCGAGGGCCGGGTCTCCGGCAAGTCCGGCTGCAACCGGTACATGGGCGGCTGGACGGTGACCCAGGGCGTCCTGACCGTCGGTCCCCTGGCCAGCACGATGATGTACTGCACCGAGCCGCTCATGCGCCTGGAGGGCGTCTTCCTGGCGGCGATGCAGGGCGCCTCCGGCCTCGGCGTGAACGGCGATGCGCTGACCCTCCTCGGGCCGGGCGGCGATCCGCTCGTCGAACTGACTCGGACGCCGGGCGGGGACGAAAACCGGGCCTAGGCGGCAGCCACCCGCGCGGCACGCGCCGCGCGCCGCTCGGCGGCCGCCAACCAGGTCGTGAGCCGGCGGCGCCGGCGCTCGACCAGCAGCCGTGCCTGCCCAATCCGGTCGATGCTCCCGCCGCGACCGAGGGCCAGGGCGAGGTCCAGCACCCGGGACGCGGCCCGCGTGGCTTCCAGCGCCCCGGCCAGGTCGGCGGCATGGCGTTCGCGAATGCGAGCCACCTCGATCCAGGCCAGGGCCGCCTCCACCGTTCCACTGCGGGCAGCATCGCGCCACAGCGACTCGGCCCGCGCGGAGCCGCCCCGGTTGATGAGGATCCGGGCCGCCAGTCGACGCAGGCGGATCGGCTCGTCACCGAACCCGGTTCCCAGGCCGTCGGCCAGGACCTGCTCGAGCAGCTCGAGGGCATCGTCCTCCGAGCCCTCGTGGAGCAGCTCCAGCGCCAGTCCACGGTGATCGACCACAGCACCGTCCCGCCAGCCACCGCCCCGCAGCCGGATGAGCTCTGCGTCGAGCAGGGCCAGTGACGCCACGTCCTGGGCGTTGTGGTCGACCACCGCGGCCAGCAGGTCAGGCGAGGCACCGGCCTGGTAGGCGAACCATCGCTCGGGCACCTCGCTGGACGGGCAGTCGCTTCGGCGTCGGATATCCAGCACGCCGCGCTCGACGTCGGCCAGGCGCGCGCTTCCCAGGACGCGGCGCCACAGGCGTCGTGCGACCGGCAGGAGATCGTCGTGGTGAGCGGGGAGGCCCTCCAGGTCCCGGCCGAGGCCGTGGATCGTCATCCGCGCCGCGAGCAGGGGGAGGTCGAAGCCGCGCCCGTTGTAGGTGACCATCCGCGCGCTTCCCTCCAGCCAGCCCATGACGGTCCGCAGCAGGGCCGGCTCGTCGGGGAAGTCGGGGAGGAGTGCCTGGCGAACCACGATCGCCCCGTCATCGAGGTGGCCCACCGCGGCGAGGATGATCACCGTCCCCGCGCCGGTCGACAGCCCGGTCGACTCGGTGTCGAAATAGCAGGTCGGCGCGGTGGCCCTGAGCCGCTCGGTCACGGCGCCGGGCAGGGGGATGCGCCGCTCGACCAGCGCCACCCGCCCGCCCTCGACGGTGACCAGCCGCGCCCCGCTCCAGCTGGCCAGGCGGGTGGCGACGTCGTCGTTGCGGCGCGCCACCCCGGGGCCTTGCCCGCGTTCGTCGCGGACCGCGGCCAGGCGCTCGGCGAGGGTGGTCACCGGATCGGGCTCCTCACCCGGAGGTCATGATGGTCAGCAGCTCGGTGGCGGCCGCCTTTCCCCGGATGCCGACCTCGGCCACCGGTCCCACGCAACCGGGGCACCCCTCGAGGCACGGACAGTCGCGGACGCCGTCGCGACACATCTCGAGCAGATCGCCCCACAGGTCCGCAAGGCGCTCGGTGAGGCCCACGCCCCCCGGCATGGCGTCGTACAGGTACAGGGTGGGCCTGCCGGTGAACGGCGACTGGGCCTGGGCCTGGACGCCCAGGTCCCGGGCGTCGCACATCAGGAGCAGGGGAGCGGTGTTCCTCGCCAGCCGAGCCAGCCCGATCAGCGCGCCGTCCAGCGTCTCGCGGTCGAAGCGGGCCACCGCCTCGTCGGGGAGCACCAGCCAGGTGGCGGCGGTGTGCATCTGCGACTCGGGCAGGTTGACCGGGCCCCAGCCCACGTTTTCGTGGGTGTGGAACTTGATCTTCTTGAACAGGGTGACGTGCCAGGCGACCATCACCTCCCCGCGGGCGCGGGTGCCGCCCGCGCCCGCATCGGTCTGGTCGGCGACGTCGAGGACCTTGAGCGTGACCCCCACGTCGGCATCGGTGTAGTAGTCGATGTCCACGCGCCGGACGTAGGCCTTGCGCTCGTCCCAGTCGAGGCGGTCGACGTGGTACTGCACGCTCTCGTGGAGATAGATGGCCTGCTCGTGCAGGAGCATGGGGGCGGCGAACAGGTCCACCTCCCCGATGACCCGGTGCGGGTCGGTGGTCGTGTCCAGGATGACGACGTTCTCCTGGGCCGCGCTGCGCAGGCTGATCGAGCTGGCGGGGAAGTTGTCGTGGCTCCAGTGGTACCGATCGTCCCCGGCCCGCCGGACGAAGCCGTCCTCCTCCAGGACCTGGAGCAGGGCGGCCGTCTCCTCCAGGCCGAAGATCTCGTCGGCCGGGACGGGCAGCTCGAATACCGCCGCCCGCAGGTGGTCGAGGAGCAGGTGGAGGTTGTCCGGATTGACCAGGCCGTGCTCGGGCTGACGGTCGAAGAACCAGTCGGGATGGGTGGCCAGGAACTGGTCGATCGGCGCTGAGGAGGCGACGAGGATCGATAGCGCAGTGCCGGCCCGTCGCCCTGCCCGCCCGAGCTGTTGCCAGGTCGAGGCAATGGAGCCGGGGTAGCCCACGGAGATGGCGGCGTCCAGGGAGCCGATGTCGATGCCCAGCTCCAGGGCGTTGGTCGCGACCACGCCCCGGACCCGGCCGTCGCGCAGGCCGCGCTCGATCTCGCGCCGCTCGTTGGGCAGGTAGCCGCCGCGGTAGCCGCGGATGGGGGACTGGTGTCCGGGCGGGGCGGGCAGCGCCTCGCGCAGGTAGGTGGTCAGGACCTCGACCGAGGTGCGGCTCCGTCCGAAGACGATGGTCTGGACCCCGTCGCGGATGAGCCGCTCCGCGATTCGCTGGCCGGTGAGCAGGCTGCTGGCCCGGATCCCGAGCTGCTCGTTGACGAGCGGCGGGTTGACGATCAGGACGTGGCGACGACCGCGCGGGGCGCCGTCGTCGTCGATGACCGTGACCGGGGCGCCGATCAGCCGCTCGGCCAGCTCACCGGGGTTGGCGATGGTGGCGCTGGCGCAGATGAAGATCGGGTCCGATCCGTAGTGGGCGCAGATCCGACGCAGGCGTCGGATGACGTTGGCGAGGTGGCTGCCGAACAGCCCGCGGTACGAATGGAGCTCGTCGATGACCACGTACTGGAGGTTCTCGAACAGCTTGAACCACTTCGTGTGGTGCGGAAGGATGGCGGCGTGGAGCATGTCCGGGTTGGAGATGACGATCTGCCCGGCGGAGCGCACCACGCTGCGGACCGATGGCGGGGTGTCTCCGTCGTAGGTGCTGGTCTTGAGATCCAGCTCCGCGGCCTCGGCCAGGGCGCGGAGCTCGACCAGCTGGTCCGCGGCGAGGGCCTTGGTGGGGAACAGGTACAAGGCCCGCGCGGTGTCGTCGCGGGCGATGGCGTCGAGAACCGGGAGGTTGTAGCAGAGGGTCTTGCCCGACGCGGTGGGGGTCACCACGACCGCGTTCTCCCGCTTCCGTACCGATGCCAGGGCGTCCGCCTGGTGCGTCCACAGGGCTTCCACGCCGCGGCCCCGGAGCGCGCCGACGAGCCGGGGATCGAGGTCCTCGGGCCACGGGGCATGGCGGGGCGGCCGCGGTTCGACGACCCGGTGGGCGGTGGTCAGGCTCTCGAGCCAGGGATCCGCGAGGAGCGCCTCGATGGCCTCCTCGGTGGTAGCGGGACGGTTGGCGAGCATGGTGTCGATCGGCTCCTCACGCGTTGACGTCTCGCAAAATAGCACACACGTTCTATTCCACGATGCCCATCGGCTGAAATTGGATCGATGTGAGGGTCGACCCGGCCTGCGACAGCTCCGGTGTCGCGCGGCCACGCATCCGCGGTATCTTCGTCGGGGTCCATGAGGCCACGGTCTGCTTGCTGAGCGACCGCGCGGCCTGTACTGGTCGAGGTGGAGTCGATGAAGGGACGGTCAGCCCTGATCGCCCTCGCGGGCGCACAGTTCGTCATGGTCCTCGACCAGACGGTCATGGGGGTGTCGATCAGTCAGCTGGTCGCCGACTTCGACACGACCGTCACGACCATCCAGGCAATCATCACCCTCTACTGCCTCGTGATGGCGATGCTCATGCTCGCCGGCGGCAAGATCGGCGACATCATCGGGCGCCGCCGCGCCTTCAAGATCGGCCTCGTCATCTACGGCTGCGGCTCCGCCCTGACGGCGCTGGCCCCGACGGTGGCGATCCTCACCCTGGGCTGGTCGATCCTCGAGGGCATCGGGGCATCCCTCGTGCTGCCGGCCATGGTCGCGCTGATCGCGGGCAACTTCGAGGGCAAGGACCGCAAGATCGCTTACGCGGTCATCGGAGGCGTTGCCGGCGCCGGCATCGCGGTCGGCCCCATCGTCGGCGGCTGGGCGACGACCGTGTTGAGCTGGCGGGTGGTCTTCGCTGGCGAAGTCGTTCTCGTGATCGGGATCTTCATCATGACCCGGTTTGTCGGTGACGCCCTCAGGAGCGGGCCCAAACCTCGTCTCGACATCGTCGGGGCCGCACTTTCGGCCTCCGGGCTTGGGTTGATCGTCTTCGGGATCCTCCAATCCAGCACCTGGGGCCTGATCCAGCCGAAGGACGCGCCGGTCGAGCCGTTCGGCCTCGCTCCCACCCTGTTCGTGATCGCTGCCGGCGGGGTCCTGCTGTGGACGTTCGTGGCTTGGCAGCGGCACCGTGAGGCGGCAGGGAGTGACCCGCTGGTCCATCTCGACCTGCTCAAGATCCTCCCGCTCCGATCAGGTCTCATCGGTCTTTTCACGCAGAACCTTCTCCTGATGGGCGTCTTCTTCACCGTCCCCCTCTATCTCCAGCTCGTCCTCGGCCTCGACGCCCTCCAGACGGGCCTCAAGATGCTGCCGGTGTCGATCTTGATGTTCGCGGCGTCCGCGGCTGGGTCGCGCCTGTCGACCCGGTACTCCGTCCGTTCGATCACGAGGGCCGGGCTCATCCTTTCCGGGATCGCCTGCGTGATGCTTCTTGCGACGATCAAGCCCGACCTCGCCGATCTCGCCTTCGCCGCATCGATGGGCGTGCTCGGTGCTGGGATGGGGCTGATGGCATCCCAGCTCGGCCTCGTGGTCCAGTCGTCGGTCGACGGATCCGGCCGCGGCGAGGCCGGCGGCCTGCAGTTCACAGGACAGCAGCTGGGCTCGTCCCTTGGGGTCGCACTCATCGGCGCGATCGTCCTGGTAGGCCTGACGACGACGTTCGAATCGAGCATCCTGGCCGACCCACGCATCAGCCAAGAGGTCGCAGGACAGGTGGGGACCGCGGTCGGCTCGGGGGTCGACTTCGTCTCCTCCGCAGCCATCGAGGCTGCCGCTGCGGAGGCCGGGCTCGACGCGGCCACCACGGCCGCGATCGTGGACGACTACGAACAGGCTCAGCTCCGGTCACTGAAGGCCGGCCTGCTGGCTGCGGCGCTCCTGGCCCTCGTCTCGCTCGCGTTCACGGGAGGCCTGCCAGGGAAGGTGCCCAAAGGCGCGGTGGCGCCGGACGCCGACGCGGCCGCCCCGCAAGCAGCCAGCTCGGCGGCGGCCTAGCTGGGGCGTCGGAGTGGGCTCGCCTGTTCGGATTAGGCGCTGCGCTAGCCACGTTCAGCAGGCCCGCGCATAGGATAGGCAACAGTGGAGCCCGACCGACATACCGATGAGGCCACGACCGACCAGTCCGCCCGGGGATCGGGGAGTGGCCGTCGCGCGTCCCGAGCAGCCGATGTCCTGCCGCTCGACCGCTTCAACGCGTTCACCGACGGCGTATTCGCGATCGCGATCACGCTGCTCGTGCTCGAGCTCTCGGTCCCGGCCGTCGGCGGTCGCCTCATGCCCGCCCTCGCCGAGCAATGGCAGGAGTTCCTTGGGTATCTGATCAGCTTCGTCTTCATCGGCGGGATCTGGGTGAGCCACGCCGGGATGACGAAGTTGATGCGGCACGCCGACACCTTGGCGTACGCGATCAACCTCCTGATGCTGCTCTTCGTGGGCGTCCTTCCGTTCTCGACCAACCTGCTGGTCACCCACCTGTCAGGTCCGGACGTCGAGGCCGCGGTCGTCATCTACGGGGTCAACGTGCTCCTCGCGTCGCTCGCCCTGAGCCTGCTCATGTTCTACATCGCAAGTGAGCGGTCGCTGGTGGTCGACGGCGTCGCCGACGAGACGCTCGAGGCGAAGGTCCGACGGCGGTGGGTCTTGATCGGGCTGAACGTCGCTGCCATCGCCCTGGCCGTCGTAGCACCGCTCGCTGCCGTCGGGGTGTACCTGGTCATGACGTTCCTCGCCCTGGCTCTCCCCCTGATCCACCTTCGGCGGCGCCGGCACTAGGGCTCCGCCGTCGGCGGAAGGCCCGACATGAAGGGCCCAGGGGTGGTGTCTCCTCTCGCCCCGACCATTCCACCTCGCATCGGCTCCGGAGGCTGGTCCCGATCAGGGGACGACCGACACCATCGTCACCGACTACGACGATGCCCACGTCCAGGCCCTGAAGGCCGGGCATGCGGCTCGCGGCGATCATCACCTTCGTGACGATGGTCTTCACGCGCCATCTCCCGAGCGGCCGCCCCGGGGGTCCGGAACCGCCACCAACCGCTACGATGTCGGCCAATCAGCCTGTCTAGAGGAGTTCATGTCGTGAAGTACCCGCCCATTCTGATCTCCGTCCTCGGTTTCTTTGCCATCATGGCCGGCTTCGTCTGGCTCACGGTCGGTGTCCGAGCCCTCGGCATCGCAATAGGCGACGACATCGTTGGGAACCTGCCGGCCTACGACAACGTGGGCTGGGGAGGCCTCTTCGCGTTGGGGATCGGCATTGCGTGGGTCGCAGCCGGCCTCGCCCTCTGGTCCCTCCGGCCATGGGCCTGGATGTTCGCGGCCGTCATCGCCATCATCGCCCTGGTGAACGCGTTCTTCCTGATGGTCGCCTACGCCGGATCGGGTGCCGGGCTCGTGCAGGCCCTCATGCCCGCGCTGATCCTGTGGTACCTCAACACGGCCGAGGTCAAGGAAGCGTTCGGCCTGACGGGCGACACGCCAGCCTGATCAGGGCATCGGGTCAGCGGGCCTGATCCACGAGGCCGGGGGACCGAGCGCGCTCGCTGACCCGCGGCGCCGCCCGGAACGCCCAACCCGCTCGACCCGGCCGCTGCCGACCATGATCCGGACCACTCCGTTCCACGAGCGGACCGCCGCCCTGAACGAGACCGGCCTGTGGCAGCACTGGGCCGGCCATCTCGCTGCCAACCGTTACCAGGTGGCGGACAAGTTCGAGTACTTCGCGGTCCGCAACGCAGCCGGCGTCTTCGACACGTCGCCGCTGTACAAGTACCGCGTCGCCGGTCGTGACGCCGAGCGCTTCCTGGCCGGCATCCTGGCGCGGGACATCCGCGCCTGCCCCCCGTCGCACGCCCAGTACACGACCTGGCTCGACGACCGCGGGTTCGTGTTCGAGGACGCAGTGATCCAGCGTCGCGGCCCGGACGAATACCTGCTGACCACCGCCGAACCGAACTACGCGTACTTCGCGGACCGGATCGGGCACCTGGCGGTGACCATCGAGGACGTCAGCCTCGGCATCGGCGCGCTGGCCGTCCAGGGGCCCCGCTCGCGCGACCTGCTCGCGCGCCTCGTGTCCGGGGCGGCGGAGCTGCGGTTCTTCGGGATCACGACCGGCAAGATCGGCGGCCGGGCGGTCACCGTGACCCGCACCGGATACACCGGCGACCTGGGGTACGAGGTGTGGTGCTCGACTCCGGATGCACTCGTCGTGTGGGACACCCTGTGGGAGGCGTTCGCCGGACATAGTGTCCTCCCGTACGGACTGGCTGCCCTGTACATGCTCCGAATCGAGGCCGGCCTGCTCCTGCTGGGCAAGGACTTCGACTCGAGCCGGTTCGCGTTCAACGACGCCCATCGGTCCACCCCGCTGGAGCTGGGTTGGGCGTGGATGTTCAAGGGGCTGGCCGAGGACGACCGGACCTTCATCGGCCGCCGTGCGCTCGAACGCGAGATCGCCGAGAAGTCCTCGCGCTGGCGGATGAGCGGGCTGGTCGTGGACTGGGAGGACTACGACCGCGTCTACGGCGAGGCTGGCCTCATCCCCCCCAAGGCCCACGCCCCCGTTCACGAGGACTGGATGGTCTACGACGACGAGGGCAAGCGCGTGGGCTACGCGACCAGCTTCATGTACTCGCCAATCCTCCAGCGCCACATCGCCATGGCCCGCGTTCGGCCGGACCTGGCGAAGGTCGGAACCCGGGTGTTCCTCGAGTTCACGGTGGACCATCATTACCAGAAGGTCGCCGCCCACGTATCGCGGCTCCCTCTCTACAACCCCGAGCGGAAGACGGCATGACCGAGACCTACGACGCCATCGTCATCGGCGGCGGACACAACGGCCTGGTCAACGGCGCGTACCTGGCCAAGGGCGGGCTAAAGACGCTGATCCTGGAGCAGCGTCACCTGGTCGGGGGAGCGGCCATCACCGAGGAGCTGCGCCCCGGCTTCTGGTTCACCACCTTCTCGTACGCGCTGTCGCTGCTCCGCCCCCAGATCGTCCAGGAGCTGGAGCTGACCAAGCACGGCTTCCTGCCCCTGCTCATGTCGTCGCGCTTTGCGCCCACCCTGACCGGCGAGTACCTGTGGTTCACCCAGGACCATGACGCCAACCTGCGCGAGATCGCGCGCATCTCCCCGCATGACGCCGACGCGTACGAGCAGTACAGCCACGACATGGACCGCGTGTGCCAGGTTCTAAAGCCCCTGCTGGACACGATGCCACCCGACCCCTTCAGTGACGACCCCGAGGAGCTGCTGGCGTTGGCGGCACTCGGGTCGCGGTTCCGGACGCTCGACAAGCGGACCTTCCACAACGCCATTCGGCTGCTGACCGGAAGCGCCGCCGACTTCCTTGACGATTACTTCGAGTCGGACCTGCTGAAGGGATGGATCGCGTCCTCGGGCATCATCGGCTCCAAGGTTGGGCCCCGCTCCCAGGGCTCCGGCCTGGTCCTGCTGTTCCACTCGCTTGGAGAGCACGACGGGTCGTTCGGGACCTGGTCGTTCCACAAGGGAGGAAACGGCGGGTTCACGCAGGTCCTGGCCCGCGCGGCGCAGGCCTTCGGCGCCGAGATCCGGCTCGAGTCGGCGGTGGCGCGGGTGCTGACCGATGACGGCCGAGCGACCGGGGTGGTCCTGACCGATGGCACCGAATTCCGCGCCGACATCGTGGTCAGTGCGCTGGACCCCAGGCGAACCTTCCTCGACCTGGTCGAGCCCCGCGAGCTGCCCGACGACTTGACCGAGACGGTGCGGCGGATGAAGTTCCAGGGCGTGTCCTCGAAGGTGAACTTCGCCCTGAGCGGCATCCCGGCGTATCCGGCGTTGGCCGATGCCGGCGTTGATCCATTCCGCGGCTTCCTGAACATCGGTCCTTCGATGGACTATCTCGAGCGCGCCTTCGACGTCGCGAAGTACGGCTGGTACAGCGACGAGCCGTACATCGACGGGGCCATCCAGTCGACGATCGATCCTGATATGGCGCCGCCTGGCCAGCACGTGATGTCGTGTTTCGTCCAGTACACCCCATACCGACTCCGGGAGAGCGACTGGGACGCCCAGCGCGAGAACCTGGGAAACGTTGTGCAGGCGACACTGGAACGCTACTTCCCCGGTTTCGGCGACCTCGTGCTCCAGCGCGAAGTGGTTACGCCACTGGACATCGAGCGGGTCACCGGGCTGAGCGAAGGCAACATCTTTGCCGGGGAGCTGCTCGCGCCCCAGATGTTCTTCCTCCGTCCGGCGCCCGGCTGGGCGGGATATCGGACCCCGATCCACGGCTACTACCAGTGTGGGTCGGGCACGCATCCCGGCGGCTGCGTGATGGGTGCCCCGGGTCGCCTCGCCGCCCAGCGCATCCTCCGCGACAGGTCCGAGGCCGGCGGCTAGGCCCCGCCCTAGGCGCCGACCGTCCGTCGCCGCATCCGCGGCTCGTCCGCCCCCGCCAGCTCGGGGGTGGACGGACCGGCCTCGCTGATCCGTCGGCCGTATCGGGCCCCCAGCGGGCCGGCGGTCAGCCCGTGCAGGAGCACCGAGAGCAGGATTGTCCAGGTCGCGACCTGGATCAGGATCCCGACGACCGGGCCGGTGTCGTGGAGGCTTTCGACCGCGAGCAGGGTGAATACCACGGAGGCCAAACCCCGCGGCCCGAACCAGCCGATGAAGGCCACCGTCTCCCGCCGGAATCCCTGGCCGACCAGCGCGATGGCCACCGGCAGCATCCGGATGACGGTCAGGGAGAGGACCGCGTACCCCACAGCGGCCCACGACAACCCCGCCGTGAGGAGGGCCGCCAGGAAGATGGCTCCGAAGATCATCCACACCAGCAGTGACCCGATGAGGGCGACCGTCTCGGTGAACTCGACTGCCTGGTGTTCGTGGCCGCGCGTGACCGCGCCAAAGGCGAGGCCGCCGGCGAAGGCCGAGACGAATCCATTCCCGCCGATCGCCACCGCGGCCGCGTACGCCAGGAGCGCCAGGCCGATGCCCGCGATCTGCTCCGAGGTTCCTGAGGTCCAGCCGCGGATGCGGGCCTGGATCAGCAGCCAGCCGCCGCCCACGCCGACTGCGATGGCCGTGGCGATGGCCAGCCCGATATCGGTCAGCGCGTCGAGCGCCCAGCTGCCCCCGCCCCCGGCCCCGCCCTCGACCACGACGATGGCCAGCGCCAGGGTCACGAACGGCGTCGCGATCCCGTCGTTGAGGCCACTCTCGACGTTCAGCCCGCGGCGGATGCGGACGGGAACCGCCTTGTTGGTGACGACCGCCAACCCGAGTGCCGCATCGGTCGGCGCGAGGATGCAGGCGATCAGGGCCGCGGCCGCCCACGTGGCGTCCGGGAACAACAGCTTGGCGAGAACCGCGCCGAGGATCATCGTCAGCGGGAGGCCGATGCCCAGGAGCCGACCGGGCAGGGGGAGGTCGCCCCGGACGGCCCTGAACGGGACGGTCGCCGCGTCCGCGAACAGGAGCATGGCCAGGGTCAGCTCGGTGAGCAGGAGCGTGGCTTCGCTCGTGAAGCTCGCTCCGAGCAGCCCGAGGCCCGCCGGCCCGAGGACCAGGCCGACCGCGACGAAAACGATCGGACCGGTGATCGACCGGCGCTCGAGCCGTTGGGCGAACAGGGCGTAGCCCACCAGCGCCAGGGCCACGGCCGCCGCTCCGAGCATGGTCCGAGTATAGGAAGGTGCTGACGTCCGCCGGCCGAAACGTCAGGAGCCCGGGCGCTGCCCGGGCTCAGGGGTCTGGCAGAACCGGGGCTAGATGCCCAGGGCCTTGGCCTTCGCGGCCGCGAACTCCTCGTCGGTCAGAACGCCGGCCGAATGGAGCTCCGCCAACTTCTGGACCTCGGCCATGGGATCGTCAGCGGCGGGGGCCGCCGGGGCCGGCTCGTACGCGGCCTGCTGCTGGGCGGCCGCCTGCTGGTCCTGCGCTGCGTACTTCTGCTCCTGGTGGTGATGAACCGCTCCTGCGGTGCCCGCAACCACGGCCGTTGTGGCTGCCATGCGGACAATGCCGCCTCGTCGTCGTCGCATCATTTCAGTGCACTCCTTCTATTCTGGCGGCTATGCCGTCGCTGCGGTCTTGTTTTCCTCGGCCCATGCGACAGCCTCCTCGACGAGCTCGCGCGGGACACGCTCGATGTCGATGAGCTCACCGCCGGCATTGGCGAGGGCGTCGACGAATCGGGTCGCCCAGAGGTCCTCCCACACCAGGATGGCCGCCGATGAGTTCGGCTCGAGGGCGCCGGCCACTGCCTGCAGATCCTCTTCGCTCACGAACCCACCGCGCTCGGACGTCAGGGACTCGAACGCCTGGAAGACGTCGGAACCGACGTCCTCGAGCTCCATGCCCTCCATGCTCCCGTCGGCGTTCTTCATGATGAACGCGAGGTCGATGATCCGGATGGTCCCCGATCGCACGAGATCCTCGAGGGCCGGGGCGATCTCACCCTTGAACTGGTTCCCCGGGAATGACACGACCATGTACTGAACTGGTCCGATACCCATCTCTCGTTCCTTTCATCGCGCCCCAACTGCCGCTTCGGCTACTTCTCGGGGGCCCAACGTGGCGGGCTGGTTCTGGACGCGGAGCTGAGACGCCATCTGCGTCGACTTGAGCGTACTCGATTACGGCATTTCGCGGGAAGTGCCATTGGGCCCAACCGTCGGATTTGTTGACGCTCGCAAAACAAGGCTCCTAGACTGCCGCCCCATGACCGGCTTTCCCGCGACCGCGGTCCCGCGCCGACCCTCGGCGCTGCCCCCGCGGCTCCGCCTTCCCCGACCGTCGCGCCGGATGTTCACGGTCCTCGTCGTGATCGGGGTGGTCGCCCTGGTCGCCCTCAACGTGGGGCGCCAGGCGTTCGTAGGCTTTACCACCGACCAGCAGGCCGCCCAGCTCGCAGCCCAGGTCGCCACCGCGGAGGCGGAGAACGCCGCGCTCCAGCGCCAGCTCGACTACCTGCAGAGCGACGCCTACGTCACGGCCGAAGCCCGACGCCTGGGCAACGTCGGCTACCCCGGCGAGCAGATCCTGATCATCCCGGCCGGCGCGACGGCGCCGGCGCCGGCGACGTCCTATCCCGCGGCGATGAAGGAGACGCCGATGCTCGAGCGCTGGCTGGCGCTCTTCTTCGGAGGGGGATCGGTCGCCGCGCCCTGATCGACGCGGGCCGCGAAAACAAATCCGCCGGGAGCAGCGCTCCCGGCGGTCTGTTCGTTGACGCGCTGACGGCCTAGACCGTCATCATCGCCTTCTTCTTCATGGCCTCGAACTCCTCGGCCGTGATGGCGCCCGAGTCCTTCAGCTTCTGGGCCTTGGCGATCTCGTCGGCCGCGGAGTAGCCGCGTGGCGCGGCGCTCGCGCTCCTGCATGGCTTCCATCATCTGCTGGTCCTGCGCAGTCATCTTGGGCCGCGTGATGAGGTACAGCAGGATGCCGAGCAACGGGATGATGAAGATCAGGAAGATCCATCCCGCCTTGAGCCATCCGCTGAGGTCATCGCGCCGGAAGATGTCGCCGAACACGGCGATGAACATCCAGATGTACATCACCCAGAAGAAGAAGATGACCATGCCCCAGAGGAATTCACCGAAACTCATGTGTGGTCTCCATCATCGTGGGCCGGCGGCGCTGGCCCTCCCTATTCGTGCTCGGAGTCTAGCAGGCAGGTTCTCGCGACTGAACCCCTGAGAGCCCCGTGCTAGGATCGGAGCCCCACTCGAGGAGACCGTTTCATGATCCGCACGTTCGCCCCACGACTCATGGTCGGGGCCCTGGCGCTCGTCCTGGTCGTCGCCTGCAACCAGGCATCGGACCAGCCAACCGCCGAGCAGGCCCTGTGCGACAGCTTGGCTGCGTTTGGTGACAGCATCACCGCCATGACTGATCTGTCCGTTGCTACCGCATCGATTGACGACTTGCACGCTTCCCGCGACGCCTCCCAGGAGGCCTGGGACCAGGTCAAGGCTGATGCCGCCAACGTCGCAGAGGCGGATGACGCCGCCCTGGAAGCGGCATGGAACGGGTTGGCCGACGCCATCACCGGCTTCCCGACCGACGTCACGATCGCGGATGCGCTGGGCCAGATTCAGTCGGCCGTGGACGATGTCCAGTCCGCGTACGGGGACATGCGCGACGGGCTGGGATGCCAATAGGCCGCTCCTGGGATTCGTCCCGAATCCATCTCCCCCGATCCGGCGGCTAGAATCTCGGGGGTACGGCGGAGTAGCTCAGTGGCAGAGCAGGGGACTCATAAGCCCTTGGTCGGTGGTTCGAATCCGCCCTCCGCTACCAGTTCCCCCACGCCGCCCGACTCCGATTCGGGCGGCGTGTTGCTGAGGAGCGTGGCGATCCAACGCGAATCGTCGAAGCCGAACATCAGGATCTGAACGCCGAGGGTCAGCGGGATGGCGAGCAGCGCGCCGATGGGTCCCAGCAGGGACGCCCAGAGAATCAGCGAAACGAACACCACCAGCGGCGAGAGGTTCAGCTCGCGGGCCATCATCCGGGGCTGGATGACGTAATCCACGACGACGTTGATGGCCGAATATCCGGCTACGACCAGTAACGCAGATTGCCACCCGCCGGTCACCAGCGCCACCAGGGCCGGCCCGACCATTGACAGCAGCAACCCCACGTTGGGGACGAAGCTGAAGAAGAAGGCTACGACCGCCCAGAACAGGACGAGATCCTGGCCGAGGATGGCCAGCCAGATCGCCGCCCCGGTGGCCATCACGGCCCCGAGCACCGCACGGGCCACGAAGAACGAGCGCATACCGATGGCGAAGCGCTCCCAGCCGGCCGCTGCCCCGGGACGCTCCTTGAGGGCCGACAGCGCGACCCCGGGCATGTTCTTGGAGCCGATCAGACCGTAGATGACGATGAGCCCGGCCAGTCCAAGGACGGCGGCCGCGCTCAGGAGGCCGGTGGCCACGCCCTTGACGACCGGGACGAGGGGCGCGAGGGCGACGGCTTGCGCGATGGCGCCTGCGGCGTCGCCGGCGACCGGGCCCAGGGCGTCCTCGATCTCCTGCTGGATCTCCGACGCGCCCTCGCCCAGGCCGGGGACCATCCCCGTCAGCTCGCGGAGCGAGACCAGGGCTACGAGCACGAGCACGGCCACCGCGGCGACATACAGGCCGGTCGCCGCCAGCACGCCTGTCCATCGAGGCCATCCTCGTCGCTCGAAGATCCCCAGAATGGGCAGGCACAGAATCACGACGAAGCCACCCAGCAAGAGAGGAGTCAGGAATCCCGACGCCATCCGGATACCGACGACCACGATGACCAGGGCCGCAAGGACGTACAGCAACCGAGCGAACGTGGAGCCCATCAGCGCTAGGGTAGCGCCGGGGCCTCCCGCGATTGGGCCTTCCCGCGCCGCCCCGGCGAACCTCGGGCACCTCGTGGGCCGGGGCGCCGACCAGCTCGCTATCCCCCGCGGCACGCCTCTGGTCCTGGCCGTCTCGGGCGGATCCGATTCGATGGCGCTGTTGCATGGAGCGGTCGAGATTGGCCCATCGCGCGGTTGGCATCTCGTCGTCGCCCACCTCGATCACGGCCTGCGCCCTGACTCGTCTGATGACGCGGCCTTCGTGGTCGCTGCCGCCGAGGCACTCGGCCTGGCCTGGGAAGTTCGCCGGGTCGACGTCCGGGCCGAGGCGGCGGCCCACCGGCAGGGGATCGAGGAGGCGGGACGTGATGCGCGGTATGCCTTCCTGGAATGGGTTGCCGCCAGCCTCGGACCCAGTGCGCTGGTTGCCACCGCCCACACGGCGGACGACCAGGCGGAGACCGTTCTGCTCAATCTCGTCCGGGGCGCTGGCCTCCGAGGCGCCCGTGGCATGCCCTCGCGACGGGGGATCATCGTCCGGCCGCTTCTCCGTGCCAGGCGAGAGGTCCTGCGTGCCGCGCTGGACGGGCTGGGTGTCGCGTACCGCGACGATCCGACCAATGGCGATGTTGAGCACGCCCGGGCGCGCCTGCGAACCGAGCTGATGCCGGTCCTGGAGAGCCTCAACCCCCACGTCGTCGCGGCCCTGGAACGGTTCGCCAGTCTGGCCGGCGACGACGACGCGCTGCTCGATGACCTGGCCGCGGCGGAGCTCAAACGGCGGCGGGGCTCCGACGGGAGTCTGGAGTGGCGCAAGTCGCCGGCCAGAGCCCTCGGCCGTCGGGTTCTGCGGTTGGCCATCGGGGAGCCGGCGCCGCCCGCGGATCGGATCGAGGCCATCTTGGAGGCGGCCGCGGGCTCTCGTGGCGGGGCGGTCATCGAGCTTGGCCGGGGCCGAACCGCGCTGATCCGCGGCCGGCGCATCGTCATCGGTCTGTGACCCTTTCGGGGTAGCCCTTTCGAGCCCATTTGTGGCGGTGGGAGGCCGTCCCTATACTCTGGGCCGGTCCGACGCGACCCCCGCATGGAGATTTCCTCCGCCCCGTGAACAGCCGACTCGTTCGTAGCAGCATCCTGATCATCGGTGGCCTGTTCGCCATGGCCCTGCTGTGGACGTACCTGATGGACACCAACGAGGGGCCGGCGTACACCTACAGCCAGATGCTGGCCGACGCGCAGGCGGGCAAGGTCACCTCGGTCACCCAGGACGGGACCACGCTCACGATCGCCTTCGAGGGCACCGACACCACCAAGACGGCGATCGTCCCCTCCGAGAACATCAACGTCTTCGCCGAGGTGTGCGCCGCGACCGGCAATACGCCGGGGTCGGACTGCCCCGTGGCCTTCGAAGCGGTCGCCGAGAGCGCGACCGGGCAGTGGCTCGGTCTGCTGATCAGCGCCCTGCTCCCGGTCATCCTGATCGGTGCGTTCTTCTTCTTCATGATGCGCCAGGCCCAGGGCACCAATAACCAGGCCATGAGCTTTGGCAAGAGTCGGGCCCGGATGTTCCTGGGCAGCAAGACGGTCGTCACCTTCGCCGACGTGGCGGGGGTCGAGGAGGCCAAGCAGGAGCTGACCGAGGTGGTCGAGTTCCTGAAGTACCCCGAGAAGTTCAACGCGCTGGGCGCGCGCATCCCGCGCGGCGTCCTCCTGGTCGGACCGCCGGGAACCGGCAAGACGCTGCTCGCTCGCGCCGTTGCCGGCGAGGCGGGCGTGCCCTTCTTCTCGATCTCCGGGTCGGAGTTCGTGGAGATGTTCGTGGGCGTGGGCGCCAGCCGGGTCCGCGACCTGTTCGAGCAGGCCAAGCGCAACTCGCCATGCATCGTGTTCGTGGATGAGATCGACGCGGTCGGCCGTCAGCGTGGCGCCGGGCTGGGCGGCTCTCACGACGAACGCGAGCAGACCCTGAACCAGATCCTGGTCGAGATGGACGGCTTCGACACCAACACCAACGTCATCGTGGTGGCCGCCACCAACCGCCCTGACGTGCTGGACCCGGCCCTCCTGCGCCCCGGACGGTTCGACCGCCAGGTGGTCCTCGATCGCCCCGACATCAAGGGCCGCCGCGAGATCCTCGACGTCCACGTCAAGGGCAAGCCTCTCGACAAGACGGTGGATCTCGACGACCTGGCGCGCCGCTCCCCGGGCTTCTCGGGCGCAGACCTGGCGAATCTCGTCAACGAGGCCGCGATCCTGGCCGCCCGGCACAACAAGAAGACGATTACCCAGCCCGACTTCACCGAGGCGGTGGACCGCGTCATCGCCGGCCCCGAGCGGCGCAGCCGGATCATCACCGAGGACGAGAAGAAGATCATCGCGTACCACGAGGGCGGGCATGCCGTCGTCCAGCGCGTGCTCCCCAAGTGCGACCCCGTCACGAAGGTCACCATCGTGTCGCGCGGGATGGCCCTGGGCTACACGATGAGCCTCCCGCAGGAGGACCGATACCTCCACTCCAAGACCGAGTTCGAGGACAAGATCGCCGGCATGCTTGGCGGCCACGTCTCCGAGGAGATCGTGTTCGGAGACACCACGACCGGAGCCAGCAACGACATCGAGAAGGCCACGACGCTTGCCCGAGCCATGGTCACCCAGTACGGCATGAGCGAGGCCCTGGGTCCGTTGGCCTTCGGCAAGAAGGACGAGATGATCTTCCTGGGCCGCGAGATCAGCGAACAGCGCAACTACTCCGACGAGATCGCCGCCAAGATCGACGCGGAAGTGCGCGCCATCATCGACAACGCCTACGCGCGGGCACACCAGGCCCTGACCGAGCACCGGGCCGTCCTCGACCGACTGGCCGATCTGCTGGTCGAGAAGGAGACGATCGAGGCCGCCGAGTTCGAGTCCCTGTGGGACGGTGTCCTGCCGCCGCGCGACGTGGGCGGCCCCCGGCCGTCCGAGGTCACGCCGGACGAAGAGCTCCCGGTTCCCGCCGAGGACGAGAAGACGGCCCCGCGCCGCCGCCGCGGACCGGCTCCCCAGCCCGCGTAAGTCCCCCCGCCGCGCGCTCACGGCGTGCGTACGGCTCCCGGACCGGGACGCCGCTAGTCCTATCGGCCCATTCCGAACCGCGTCGGGGCGGTCGTATACTCGCCATGGTGCGTCCGGGCACCTGCGACCCGGAGCACGGAACGACAGCGAGGCCGACCTACCCCATGATCGACGAATCGCCCGTCCCCCAGACCGCCGGCGCTGACTGGCGGGTCGAGACCGACGGCACGTCCCTCGGTCCGCGGAGCGCGCTCGAAGTGCTCACCAACCTGAACGAGCGCGTGTCGGAGGGCAAGGTCGGTGACCTGCAGCCCGTCGCCACCGGCTTCGTCCCGTTCGACAAGGCCATCGGTGGCGGCCTGCGATCCGGCGAGCTGATGCTGATCGGCGGCGCCCAGGGATCGGGCAAGACCACGCTCGCCCTCCAGATGGCCCGCAACATGGCCGCATCGGGCCAGGCCAGTGTCCTGTACGTGTGCTTCGAGCACGAGGAGGACTACCTCGTCCAGCGCATGATCGCCATGGAGTCGGCCCTCGCCACGCTGCCCAAGAAGACCGGCGCGGTGAAGATCCAGGACGTCCGGCAGGAGGTCCTCTCGACCTTCGAGGCGGCCGCGGAGGCCGGCCAGGTGGCCAAGCTGGGGGCGAACCCTCGCTTGCGGCCAAGCCTGGAACGGATCGCGCGCTACGGGAACTCCATGTACCTGATGCGCGGCACCGCGACGGACAGCACCATCGACAACCTCCGTGCCCTGGTTGAGGCGCGGAAGGGCGGGAAGGACGAGCGACGGCTGGTCCTGTTCGTGGACTACCTCCAGAAGGTCCCGGTCATCCCTGAGCCGTCCGACGAGACCGAGAAGGTCACCCGCGTCGTGAACGGCCTGAAGGACATCGCGCTGGGATGCGAGATCGGTGTGGTGGCCATCGTGGCTGCGGATCGCGAAGGCCTGAAGGCCAAGCGCCTCCGAAACCACCACCTGCGCGGCAGCAGCGCCATCAACT
The DNA here is from genome assembly GCA_963816215.1 of uncultured Chloroflexia bacterium. GTDB lineage: Bacteria > Chloroflexota > Limnocylindria > QHBO01 > QHBO01 > DASTEQ01. Next base: position 118,777 of record CAWFKB010000005.1, read on the forward strand.
ACGAAGCGGACATCATCCTGATCCTGAACGACAAGTACAACATCGTGGCCAAGGTCAACATCGAGTTCAACCCGTATCAGGCCCAGCGTTACCGCGACTGGGTGGTGGCCACGATCGAGAAGAACCGGGGCGGCCAGGACAACGTCGATTTGGAATGGCAGAAGCTCTTCCAGTACAGCTGCTTTGATCCGAACGGCCGCATCACGGCCGAGAAGTTGATCGAAGAGCGCCTCTACACCGAATAGGCGCTCACCCGCGCCATGGATGCGTACCGGGTTCTCCAGGTCGCGCCTGAGTGCGAGGACGAGGTCATTCACGGCGCATACCGCGCCCTGGCCCTGAAATATCACCCCGATCGCGACAGCACCCAGTTCGCCTCCCGGCGGATGGCGGAGCTGAACCAGGCCTATGCGCTCGTTCGCGATCCGACGCGCCGTGCCCGGCATGACGCCGCGCAGCGGCGGGCAGCCGTCCCCACGGCGTCCGCGTCGTTCGGCACCGGCCCCGTGCCTCCTCCACGATCCACGGCCGCCGGTACGCGGCTGACCTTTGGTCGCTATGCGGGCTGGACCCTGCGCGACCTCGCCCGCCAGGACCCGGATTACCTGCGCTGGCTGTCCCGCCACTCGTCGGGTATTCGGTACCGAACCGAGATCTACTCGATCCTGAGCAAGTTCGAGCCCAGCGTCGCCTGACGGCACATCCGGCTAGGCTTCCGCGGTGGTGATCCCAGACCGATCTGTACCGCTCCGCGCCGTCTTTCTGGACGTGGGCGAGACGCTCATGCATCCCGATCCAACCTGGGAGCACGTGTACGCCGACACGTTTGCCGAGTTCGGGGTCCCGGTGGATCTCGAGGCGCTGCAGGTCGCCCTGCGCAGCGTCTACCGCTCGGGTGGCTACGGCTTCGATGGGACGGTGGAGCCCAGCCCGGAATCGAGCCATCGGCGCCTGGTCGAGATGGACCGATACGCGTTCGCCCAGATCGGGCTCGGCCCCCTGCCGGACGCCTTCTTCGAGCGGCTGGCGGACCAGTTCATGAACCCGGCCACCTGGCACGTGTTCCCCGACGTGCCCGTCGTCTTGCCCGCGCTGAAGGCGCGGGGTCTGACCGTGGGCGTCGTCTCGAACTGGGCCTGGCAGCTGCCCGAGCTGCTGGACGCGCTCGACATCGGTCGGCACATGGACTTCGTGGCCGCGAGCGCCCGGATCGGGTTCGACAAGCCGCACCCGGGCATCTTCGAATGGGCGCTGGAGCAGGCCGGCGTGCCCGCCGGATCGGTCATGCACGTGGGCGACCACCTGGATGCCGATGTCGCCGGCGCTCGCGGGGTCGGAATCGAGGGGGTGCTGATCGACCGCCGCGGGCGCCACCAGCCGCCACCGGACGACGTCACGCTCATTCGATCCATGGACGAGCTCCTGCCCCTGGTCGATGCCCGCCTCGGCTGAGACCTGGCGCTGCTTCGTGGCAGTGCCCATCCCCGAAGACCTGCGCTCGTCCCTCGTCCAGGCGGTGACCACGTGGCGGGCGTTGCCCGGCGCGCCGGACCTGCGCTGGACCGAACCCGACGCCTGGCACGTGACCCTCGCCTTCCTTGGCCCGGTGAGCGCCGAGCGGGTCCCGTCGCTGTCAGACGCTCTTCGGGCTGCCGTTCGTTCCTTCCCGCCGTTCACCGTGCCGACCGGTGGCGTGGGCGCCTTCCCGCGGCCCGGAGCGGCGATGACCGCGTGGTACGGGGTGGGCGACCCAGATGGCAACCTCGCCGCGCTGGCCGCGGCAGTGGGGGCTGCGCTTCTGCCGCCCGGCGCCGCGGCGCGTTTTCGTCCGCATCTCACCCTGGGACGGAGCCGCGTTCGGCAGGGCGAGCCGATGGGGCACTGGCTCGCAACGCTGACGATTCCGACCGGGACCGTGCCGGTCTCGGAGGCTGTCCTGTACCGCAGCCATCTCGGGCCAGGACCGGCCCGGTACGAAGTCCTCACCGGCGCGGCGCTGGGCGGCGCAGAATCGGGTCGTGCCTGAAGCCGCAAGTCGACCGCCCCGCGCCCCGGTGATCGCCGTCATCGGTGACGCGGACCCGCGCGGACCCGAGGCGCATCGGATCCTCGAGCATGCCGAGGAGGTGGGTCAGCTCCTGGCTCGTGCCGGCGCGACGGTGGTCACCGGAGGGATGGGCGGCGTCATGCGGTCCGCCTCCCGGGGGGCGGCGTCGGAGGGCGGCCTGACCATCGGGATCCTTCCGGGCGCCGATGCCGCCGAGGCGAACGAGTTCGTCCAGCTGGCCATCCCCACCGGGCTGGGCGTGGTTCGGAACCTGGTGGTCGTGACCTCGGCCGACGCGGTGGTGGCGGTGGGAGGTCGATACGGGACGCTGTCCGAGATCGGCCTCGCCCTGCGCATGGGCCGCGAGGTGGTCGCCCTGGGCTCGTGGCGGGTCGAGGCGGATCAGCCGGTGACCGGGCCACGCCTCCATCGCGCGCGTGATCCGCGTGAGGCGGCCCAGCTCGCCCTCCAGTTCGCGGCCGCTGGCCCGTCTCCACCGGCGTGACCGTCCGCGCCGGCACTTCGCCGGATGCACCGCCGCTCGTGGAGCAGGTGCTCGTCCTGCCCCGCGAATCCGTCCCGGGCGGCTGTGACTTCCTCGGCGTGCGGGTGGTGGGCGGGGCGGCGCTGGGCGAGCTTCGCGTGGCCCTGGCCGAGCACGGGCGCTGGATCGACCGACCGGCGGCCGAACAGGATCCATCGGTCAAGCAGGTCATCCCGTACGTGGTCGTTCGCGACCGATCAACCGGCTCCGACCGCGTCTTCCTCATGGAGCGGACCGATGCCGGGGGCGATTCCCGGCTGCACCGTCGGGCCTCGATCGGGGTCGGCGGGCACCTGAACCCGGTGGACATCACGGATGGAGCGACGAGTTCGACGGGCCCGCTCACCGCCGGCCTGTGGCGCGAATGGCGGGAGGAGCTCGACGCGGACTGGGATCCTGACTTCGCGTTGGTGGGCTTCCTGAACGACGATCGCAACCCGGTGGGCGCCGTGCACCTGGGGGTCGTGTTCGTCGTCGAGGCCGCCGGACGGCCGGTACGGGTCCGCGAACGCGACAAGCTGTCCGGGTCCATGGCCACCGTCGACGAACTGCACGGGGGCTGGGATCGGCTCGAGACGTGGTCTCAGCTCGTGGCCGAGGCCATCTGGGGACCACCGCCCACACCGGGGCCGCGCTGAGGGTTCAGACGAAGCGCGCCCTATACTCGATCTCGTGACCGCGCTCCGACGAGCCGCGCTGGCGTCGCTGCTCCTGGCGGGCCTGGCAGGAGGCGCCTCGGGCAAGGAGCCTCCGGTGGCCGAGGTCCAGATGACGGGCGTCATCGACCAGGTCAACGCTGCGTACATCGAGGAGGCCGTCGCCGCGGCGGATCGGATGGGCGCAGTCGCCATCCTGCTGGAAATCGACTCGCCCGGCGGTGAGCTGACGAGCACCGATCGGATCGTGAAGGCGATCCTGAGCAGCTCCATCCCGGTCATCACCTGGGTGACCCCCTCCGGTGGCCAGGCGGCATCGGCCGCCACGTTCGTCACCCTCGCCGGCACGGTCGCGGCCATGGCGCCCCTGACCACCATCGGCTCCGCCTCCGTGGTGGGCTCCGGTGGCGAGGATCTGCCCGAAACCCTGGCCCGCAAGATCACGAACGACCTGGTGGCCAAGATCCGGGGCCTGGCCGAGGCGCATGGCCGGAACGCGGATTGGGCGGAGTCCGCGGTTCGCGAGGCGGCCAACATCGGTGCCGACGCGGCGGTGGCCATGGAACCGCCGGTGGTCGACATCCTGGCCGACAGCGCCGAGTCGCTCTTCGCGTCGATCGACACCGGGGAGCGGGCCGACGGGTACGCCTACACCTTCAACGGCGAGCCGCTCCCGGTCCTGTCCGGGCGTCCGCTTCAGCCGGTGACCATGAACGTGGGCCAGGAGCTGCTCCACGTCCTGAGCGACCCGAACCTCGCCTTCCTCCTGTTCACGGTCGGCTTCTACGGCATCCTGGCCGAGCTGTTCCACCCCAACTTCCTGTCGGGGATCGTGGGCGCCATTGCCATCGTCCTGGCCTTCATCGGCTCCAACAGCCTCCCGCTCAACCTGGGCGGACTGGTCCTGGTCCTGATGGGCCTGGGGCTGTTCGCGCTGGAGCTGGTGGTGACCAGCCACGGCCTGCTGGCGGTGGCCGGCGGGATTGCCTTCCTGTTCGGCGCGTTCGCGCTGTACACCGGCGTGGACGGCACCGATTCGATCACGGTCCAGCTCAACCCGGTGCTCATTGCCGTCCCGATCGTGGTGGCCGTGGTCTTCGCGGTCATGGTCGGTCGAGGTGCCATCCGCGTCCGGCGCCAGGCGGCGCCCCCGGAACCCATTCAGGCGGTGGTCGGGACGTTGGGAACGGCCCAGACACCCATTGCGCCCACAGGCATTGCGTCGGCCCACGGCGAGGACTGGACGGCACGGACGACGCGTGGTCCCATTCGCCCCGGCGAGGCCCTGCGGGTGATTGGCTACGACGGTCTCGAACTCATCGTGGAGCCGGCTGGCGCCGGCGCCGACCGGCCCACCGAAGAGGAGTAACCGATGGAAGCGCTCATCCCCATCGCGATCGTGATCATCGCCCTGGCCCTGTTGCTGTGGCTGATCTTCAGCGTCATCCACGTCGTCCGCGAGTACGAGCGCCTGGTGGTGTTCTTCCTGGGCCGCCTCCAGGGTGCCAAGGGCCCGGGGCTCATCCTGCTCATCCCGGTCATCCAGCAGGCGGTCAAGGCCGACCTGCGCGAGTTCTACATCGAGGTGCCGCAGCAGACCTGCATCACGAAGGACAACGCGCCGATCAGCATCGACTTCCTGATCTACTCCAAGGTCTTCGAGCCATCGGTCAGCGTGACCGCGGTCACCGACTTCCGGGGCGCGAGCCAGGCCCTGGCAGCCACCACTCTGCGCGCGGTCATCGGCGACATCCCGCTCGACGACGTGCTCGCAAAGCGCGAGGAGATCAACAACATCCTGCGCACCAAGCTCGACGAGGTGACGCACCGATGGGGGGTCAAGGTCACCAGCGTCGAGATCCGGGAGATCGTTCCGCCGCGCGACATCCAGGACGCGATGAACCGCCAGATGAGTGCCGAGCGGAACCGGCGCGCGGTCATCACCGAGTCGGAGGGCACCCGGCAGGCCTCGATCAACGTGGCCGAGGGCGACAAGCAGAAGTCTCCAACCCGTCCTACCTGTCCAGAAGCACTTGAGGAGAGCCTTCTGCGTATGCAGCCGGTTCTCCGCCTGGTCGAACACGACTGAGGCGGGCGACTCGAGTAACCTCGGCGGTCACTTCCTCGCCGCGGTGCGCGGGCAGGCAGTGCATGAAGAGCGCGTCGGGCGCGGCCAGCGCCATGACCGCCCGGTTCACCTGATACGGCGCGAAGATCACCTTGCGATCCTCGGCCTCGCCTTCCTCGCCCATCGAGGCCCAGACGTCGGTGTACACCGCGTCGGCACCGCTGGCGGCGTCGCGCGGATCGACGCAGCGATCGACGGTGCCGCCGTCGGCGGCCACGGCGCGCGCCCGGCTGATGACCCGGTCGGGCAGTCGACCCGTGCGGTGACGCCACGCGCACCCGCGCGCCGATCATCACCGACGCCTGCACCAGCGAGGTGGCCACGTTGTTGCCGTCGCCGACGTAGGCCACCGTCCGGCCGCGCAGGTGGCCCCACCGCTCGCTCATCGTCATCACGTCGGCGAGCGCCTGACAGGGGTGCTCGTCGTCCGTCAACGCGTTCACGACCGGGAGACACTTGCCCGCGGCCGCCAGCTTCAGCGCCTTTTCCTGCCCGAACGTGCGCCCAGCACCAGGCCGTGGACCCAGCGTTCGAGGTTGCGGGCGATGTCTTCGAGCGGTTCGCGCACGCCTTCGGCGAACTCCGCCGGGAGATGGAGCGTATGTGCGCCGAGCTCGCGCACGGCAATTTCGAACGTGGACCGCGTGCGCAGCGACGGCTTCTCGAAGAGCAGAGCGACGTGCTTGCCGGCGAGCGCGGCGCCGTCGGCGCCTCGGGCCCGAGCCGGCGGTCCGCCTTCATCTGGCGGGCCAGCACCAGCAGCCGGTCGAGCCCGGCGTGATCGAGATCGAGGATGGAGAGGAAGTCTTTGGCCTTGGCGGCCGGCGGGGGAATGGTGTCCATCGCCGGGATCAGGTGCGGTACTCGCCGTTGATCTTCACGTACTCGGCGGTCAGATCGCAGGTCCACACGGTTGCGTCGCCGCCGCCACCGGTGCCCAGGTGCATGTCGATCGACACGTCGGTCTGCTTCATGTGCTCGGCCGCCTGGGGCGCGTTGCCGTCGTGCGGCAGCCCGTTCTCGAAGAGCAGGACGCCGCCAACCCGGACGGTGGCTCGATCGACGTCGAAGCTGACGCCGGCCCGCCCGGCCGCGGCGACGATGCGCCCCCAGTTCGGGTCGGCGCCGTGCACGGCCGTCTTCACCAGCGGCGAGTTGGCGATGGTCTTGGCGACCCGGCGCGCGTCGGCCACCGAGCGCGCGTCGCGGACGGCGATGGTGATCAGCTTGGTCGCGCCTTCGCCGCCGCGGACGATGCCGATCGCCAGCTCGCGCGACACTTCGTACAGCCCGGCCACGAGCGCGGGGTAGAGGTCGTCGTCGATCTCCACGCCGCTCGCCCCGGACGCCAGCGCGAACACGCAGTCGTTGGTCGAGCACTCGCCGTCCACGGTGATGGCGTTGAAGGTGTCGTCGGCCGACGCCCGCAGCGCCCGCTGCAGCACCGCCGGTTCGACCTTTGCGTCGGTGGTGAGAAAGCCGAGCATGGTCGCCATGTTGGGCTCGATCATCCCCGAGCCTTTGGCGGTGCCGCCCACCGTGAAAGTTCCCCGCGGGGTCTTCACCGTGACGGCGTGCTCCTTGGGGAACGGATCGGTGGTCATGATCGCGCGGGCCATCACGCCACCCTGTCCGCGATCCAGGCTCGCCGCCGCCTGGCGGATGCCCGGCACCACCTTCTCCATCTCGAGGCCGACGCCGATCACGCCCGTGGACGCCACCAGCACCTGTTCGACCGGGCAGCCGAGCGCCGCCGCCACCTCCACCGTCATCTGGCGGGCGTTGAGGAGGCCATCATGGCCGGTGCAGGCGTTGGCGCAGCCGCTGTTGACCACCACGGCGCGGGCGCGGCCGAGGGTGACGTCGAGATGCCGCTTCGACACCGTGACCGGCGCGGCCTGGGCCAGATTGGTGGTGAACAGGCCGGCCGCCGCCGCGGGCTCGTCCGCCGCGAGCACGCACAGGTCGAGCACGCCCGGCTTGGCCTTGATGCCGCAGTGCAGTCCGGCGGCGGTGAAACCTTCGGGCGCGGTCACGCCGCCGGTCGCCGCCGCCACCGAAAAGGCTGATGCCACCGATGTGCTCACGCCTGCACCTCCGCCGGTACGGCCGCGAAGACCTCGTCGAGAATCTCCACGGCGCGATCGAGATCCGCCTTGTCGATGTTGAGTGGCGGCAGCATGCGCACCACCTTCTCCGACGTGCGGTTGACGATCAGGCCGCGGTCGCGTGCGCCGTCCACGATCGGCGCCGCGTCGATCGAGAGCTGCAGCCCGCGCATCAGGCCGGCGCCGCGCACCTCCTCGATCACCGGGTGTTTCAGCGCGAGCGTGCGGAGCTGGCGTTCGAAGTGTGCGCCCGCATCGCGCACGTGCTCGAGCAGCCCATGATCCATCAACTGTTCGAGGAAGAACAGCGCCGCGCGGCACGACAGCAGGTTGCCGCCGTAGGTGCTGCCGTGATCGCCGGCAGAGATCGCGCCGGCGACCTTTTCCGAGATCAGCGCCGCCCCCACGGGCACGCCCGCGCCGAGCGCCTTGCCGACGGACACCAGATCCGGCTTCCAGCCCAACGCCTGGAAGTGGAAGCCGTGGCGGTACGGCCGAGACCCGACTGCACTTCATCGGCGATCAGCAGCGTGCCGGTCTTCGCGGTCACCTCCGCGACCGCCTTCACGAACCCTTCGGGCAGGTTGCGGATGCCGCCCTCACCGCGGATCGGCTCGGCGATGATGGCGGCGGTCGTGTCGTTGACCGCGGCCAGCAGCGTTTCGGGCTTGCTCGGGGTCGACGAACGTGACCGGGCCGACGAGCGGCATGAACGGCTCGCGGTAGTGGGCGTCGTGGGTGACCGACAGGGCACCCATGGTGCGGCCGCCGAATCCGTATTCCAAGGCCACGTATCCGACTCGCTGCTTCTCGCCCAGCGTGTACCAGTAGCGGCGCGCGAACTTCAGGTTGGCCTCGTTGGCCTCGGTGCCGCTGTTGCAGAAGAACACGCGCTGCAGGCCCGACAGCTGCGCCAGCCTGGCCGCCGCCTGACCCTGAAACGGGTGGTAGTAGAGGTTCGACGTGTGGAGCAGGGTCGCCGCCTGTTCGGCGATGACCGCGCTGAGCCCCGGGTGCGCGTGGCCGAGCGACGCGACGCCGATCCCCGACAGCAGGTCGAGGTACTCCCGGCCGTCGGCGTCGTAGAGGCGTGAACCCTGCCCGCGCACGAACGCCACCGGCTGACGCTTGTACGTCTGCAGGACGTGGAGCTGTTCGCGCGTTCGGATGTCGTCGAGTGTCACTTTCATCGCACCACCTGTGTGCAGTCGGCCTGCTGTGCCGTGCTGTCTCCGAGGGTCTCGAACTCCAGTCGCCGTCCGTTGGCGACGAGCACGTCGCCAACCCCGTGCTTCAGCGCATCCCGGCACGCCTGAAGCTTGGCCACCATCCCCTTGTTGGCGGTGCCGGCCTTCACCAGCGCCGCGGCTTCACGCGACGTCAATCGCCCGATCGTGCGGCCGTCCGCGTCGAGCACGCCCGCCGTGCCGCCGGCGATGATCAGACGCCGCGCCTCGAGTCGGGCCGCCAGATGCGACGCCAGCGTGTCGGCGTTCACGTTCAGCAGCTCGCCCCGCTTCGTCGCGCCCACGCACGCGACCACGGGCACATACCCCTTGGCCATCAGATCGACGAGCAGCGCCGGGTCGCCGCCCGCCGCGGGCGTGCCCACGAGGCCGAGGTCGACCGACTCGCCCGCGGTGCTCATGATCGGCGCCGCGCGTTTCACCACCGCGACGCCGGCGTCGGCGCCGGTCAGCCCGACGGGCGCGCCGCCCGCCTGGCGCACCGCTGCGACCAGGCGCGTGTTGATCGACCCGGCCAGCACGGCCACCACGGCGTCGAGCGTCGGCGCATCGGTGACGCGCAAGCCGTCGACCTGGCGCTTCGGGATGCCCGCGAGCGCCAGCGCCGCGTCGATCTCCTTGCCGCCGCCGTGCACCACGGTCAGCGACGCCTTTGCCGCCAGCGCGCGAATGCCGCGCGCGATCCGCTGCACGTCCTGCGGCTGCTCCAGCAGTTCGCCTCCGAGTTTCAGCACCACGCATGTATGCCTCCGCGTGGTGCGCGACTTCGAGGCGAGCTGTTGGAGCCCTGTCTTCTTGGCGTCAAGGGCGCCTTCGGCCTGTCTCTTCCTGGCGGCGCCTTTGGCGCCGGGCGCGGGCGTGCTCGCACCGCGTCGCGACGCCTTGCAAACGACCGCCGCCACTACAGCAGGCCGGTCCGCTCGTCGAGACCGAGCAGGACGTTCAGGTTCTGCACCGCCGAGCCGGCCGCGCCCTTCACCAGGTTGTCGATCACCGACACCAGCACGACGCGACGCCGGGCTTCGTCCACCTTCCACCCGATGTCGCAGAAGTTGGTGTGGGCCACGTGCTTGATCTCCGGCAGGTCGCCGCCGGTGAGGCGCACGAACGGCGCGCCGGCGTGCGCGGACTGCAGCGCCTCGGCTGACCTGCGCCGCGGTCACGCCCGGCTTGAGCGACGCGTAGATCGTTTCCAGGATCCCGCGGTCGAGCGGCACGAGGTGCGGCACGAACGTCACCGGCATGGCGAGCTCCTGCTCGATCTCGGCGACGTGGCGGTGGGAGAAGATGCCGTAGGCGGCGACGCTGCCGTGATTCTCGGAGAAGTGCGTGCGATCGGTGGCCGCCTTGCCGGCGCCCGAGAGGCCCGACTTCGCGTCGACCACGACGCCGCCTTCGAGCAGGCCGGCCTCGGCCAGCGGTTCGAGCGCGAGCAGCGCCGCCGTGGGATAGCACCCGGGGTTGGACACCAGACGCGCGTCCTCTGATCGAGTCGATGGCCCTCGGTCATGCCGTAGACGGTTCCGCCCGGCAGCGCCGCCGTGGCCGGATACCACTTCTGCCGATCCGGCCTCGGCGCGGATCCGGAAGGCACCCGACAGGTCGATGACGCGAACGCCGCGCTCGAGCAGTTTCGGCGCGAGCTCGGCCGACGGCGGCCTCGGGCAGCGCCAGGAACACCGACGTCGGCCGACGCCGACCGAGCTGATCGACGTCGAGCGGCGTCACCGTGCCCTCCCAGATGCGGTTGAGCGCCGGCAGCGGCCGCGGCGCGCTGGCCGCGCCCGACGACATCGCGGCCGTGAGCGTGACCGCCGGATGGCGCGCGAGAATGCGGACGAGCTCCTGGCCGGCATAGCCGGTCGCGCCGGCGATGGCGACGCGGGTGCGCGTGGCCGTCGGGACGGTGGGCGATTCGAAGCGGGCGAGGTGCGACTGTCATGTCATCTGCTGGCCGATGGGAAAAGAATATTTATACAGGCCGATGCATAATCAGTCAAGGACTTGTATGCTGATGCTGGGCACAGTCCTTCGTAGCGCCACAGCCGTGAAAGCGCGCCGCCAGTCCGCGATTCTCGACGTCGTGCAGCACGCAGCCCGTGCGCAGCCAGGAGCAGCTGCGGCGCCGGCTGCGCACGGCCGGTTTCGACGTCACGCAGGCGACGCTGTCGCGCGACATCCGCGAGCTCGGGCTCGTGAAGGGCGGCCCCGACGGCGCCTACCTGGCGCCGGCGCAGCCGTCCGCCAACGGGCACGGTTCCAACGGACGTCCTGACGAACATAGCGCCGTCGCCATGCTCCAACGCGCCTGGCCGAATACCTGACGCGGGCCGATCGCGTGCAGCAGCTGGTGCTGTTGCGCACCGGGCCCGGCCAGGCGCAGATCCTCGGCGTCGCCATCGACGGCGCGCACCTGCCCGAGGTGGTCGGCACGCTGGCCGGCGACGATACGATCCTGGTCGATCGCCCGCGACGCTCGCGGGGCCAAGGCGCTCGTCAAGCGGTTCGAGACCATCGCCGCCGGACGCTGACCGCACGACAAGAGATGACTCACTTCGTGATGATGGTGTGCTCGTGACGACGCTCTGGCCGGCCGCTTCGATCCGCCCCCGACCCGGCGGCCTTCGATTTCGGCGTCTCGTTCGGTTTCGACCGCGCGCTCTTCGAGGACGACGTCACCGGCAGTGTCGCCTGGGCCGAGGCGCTCGGTGCTGCCGGCGTCCTGTCGCGCGACGACGTCGCGGCGATCGTGGGCGCGCTGGCCGCGATTCTCGAAGAGGGCCGCCGCAACCCGGAATGGGTGGCCGGCCCCGACGAAGACGTCCACAGCTTCGTCGAGCGTCAGCTCGTGGAGCGCATCGGCGACGCCGGCCGGCGGCTGCACACCGGCCGCTCCCGCAACGAGCAGGTGTCGCTCGATCTGCGGCTCTACCTGCGGCGCAAGATTCCGGTGCTGCAGCGGGCGCTCGCCGACGTGGTGGCGGCGTTCGCCGATCGCGGCCGCGCACGCCGGCGAGGCGCTGATGCCGTCGTACACGCACCTGCGCAAGGCCCAGCCGGTACTGGTCGCGCATTTCTTCCTGTCGCACGCCGCGGCGCTGCGGCGCGACTACGGGCGCCTGGCTTCAGCGATGGACGAAGCGGACGCGTGCACGCTCGGGATCGGGCGCCGTCGCCGGCACGAGCTATCCGGTGGATGCGGCCGCGCTCGCCAGTCGGCTTGGTTTCTCGCGCGTCGTCGCCAACAGCATCGACGCCTCGTCGGATCGCGACTTCGTGTCGGCGTTCCTGCACGCGGTGGCGTTGTGCATGGTGCACCTGAGCCGGCTCGCCGGAAGACCTCATCATCTTCACCGGCGAGGAGCACGCGTTCTTCGAACTGGCCGACGCCTCGGCCACCGGCAGCAGCATGATGCCGCAGAAGAAGAACCCGGACCCGCTCGAGCTCGTGCGCGGCAAGACCGGGCGCGCCATCGGCCGATCGACCGGATGGCTCGTCACCATGAAGGGGCTGCCCACCGGGTACAACAAGGATCTGCAGGAGGACAAAGAGGCGGTGTTCGAGTCCGAGTACACGCTCGCGGTCTCGCTGCGCGCGGCCCACGCCGTGGTGTCGAAGCTGACCGTCAACGCCGAACGCTCCGGCCGCGCGGCGTCGGGTCTGCTTCTCGCCACCGACGTCGCCGACTATCTCGCGACCCACGGCATGCCGTTCCGCCGTGCCCATGAAGTGGTGGGCAAAATGGTGCGATCGCTCCTGGCGCGAGGGGCGCGACTTCAGCGACCTGACGCTCGAAGAATGGCGCGACGCGAGCGAGGTGTTCGGGCCCGATGCGCCGCAGGCGGCCACCGCGCTGGCCTCGGTGCGGGCCCGGAAAACGCCCCAGTCCACCAACCCCGAGGCGGTCCAGGCCGCCGTCCGGGAGACCGGCGCGTGGGCGGCCGCCCGCTCGGGACTTGGGAGTTGACTCTGCTAGACTGCCGCCATCCTCGGTCCCTTCCTTATCCCACCTCTGAAGGGACTCGATCCGGGGGAATTGATGCAGCAACGCCGGCCTCGGCTCGGTGACGTTCTGGATGACTACTGCCCGCGGGAGCGCCGCGTAACCAATCACGTGGTCGTCGCGATGATCGAAGATCAGGTGAAGCAGACGCGGTGCACGACCTGCGACGGCGACCACGACTCAGCAGGCGAAGACCCGCGAGTCCCCGGAACGCCGAAGGCGGTCGCCGCCATCCAGGACGGCGCCGAGGGCTTCGAGGCCAAACCGGTCCTGGCTGCCCCGGTCCGCGGGTCCGCCGACGACGGGGACGCCGCCGCGGATGTCGCGCCGATGGACGACGACAGCCTGTCGGCCGATGAGCCGATGCCCGTCTCGGCCCCCCTGGGAGCCTCTGACGGCGCCGGCAACGCGAAGTTGGCCCTCGCAGCCAGTCCGGAGCTGCGCTGAGCGACAACGCCGACGAGGGGCCGCTCGAGCCAGGAAGGGACGATGGCCCAGTGCACCGCCGGCTCATTCGCGCCACGCTGCCCCGTCCCGAAGGCCACGTTCCCGAGCGCAAGGAGCCCGAGTTCACCGTCCGCCAGCAGGGTGGGCGCGGCGGCGGTGGCGGCCGGGAAGTGGACGGTAACAGCGTCGGCTACCGCCAGAAGGGTGGCGGCCACAGGCCACAGGGCGGCGGGTCCGGCCAGGGCGGCGGGGGCGGGCACTCGCGGTTTGGCGGGCAGCGTCACGGATCGGGACAGCCGCAGCGCCAGGGGCGGCGGGCGCCCCGGGCCCGGGCCGGGCGGCGGCCAGCGCGGCGGGCGCCCCGACACTCGCCCCGACGGCATGAGCAATTCGCGCGGCCAGCGCGGGCCCGGATCCGGCGGCCGACGCCGCGGCGGACGCTAGCGCGCTGCACCTTCTCCTCCCTCTCATTTCGACATGAACGACTTCGCGGGCAAGTGCGGTCTGATCGTCGGCGTGGCCAACAAGTACTCGATCGCGTGGGCGATCGCGCAGGCCGTCGCGGCGCGCGGCGCCAGGCTCGCGCTGACGTATCAGGGGCGCTTCGAAGACCACGTCAAGAAGCTGTCGGACGAACTGCCGGCGCCGGCCCTCGTGCTGCCCTGCGACGTGACGTCCGACGATGACATCAAGGCGGTGTACAGAACGCCTCGATCAGGAATTCGGCGGGCTCGATTTCCTACTGGCCGGCGCGGCGTTCGCTCCGCCCGCCGAGCTCGAGGGTGCGTTTCTCGACACCAGCCGCGAGGGCTTCCGCACCGCGCTCGACATTTCCGCCTACTCGCTGATCGCGCTCACCCGTGGCGCGGTGCCGTTGATGGAACGGCGCGGCGGCGGCAGCGTCCTGACGCTCACCTATCTCGGGAGCGACCGCGTGTTCCCGCACTACAACGTGATGGGCGTGGCCAAGGCGGCGCTGGAGTCGAGCGTGCGCTATCTGGCCGCCGACGTCGGACCGAAGAACATCCGGGTCAACGCCGTGTCGTCGGGGCCGGTCAAGACGGTCGCGGCCCGTGGCATCACCGGCTTCTCGAAGATTCTGCAGGTGTACCCGGAGCGCGCGCCGCTGCGCCGCAACGTCGACGTGGCCGAAGTGGCCGAGAGCGCCGCCTTCCTCCTGAGCGACGCTGGCCGGGGCATCACCGGAGAAGTGCTGATGGTAGACGCCGGCTACCACGCCACCGGTATGTGATCATGCGGGCCGCGACGACCTTGGGTCTCGCGGTGATTGTGCTCGCGATGCCGTCGTCCGTCTCGATCCAGGGCTCCGGCGAGTCGCGGCACAGGTGAACGGCGGCGGCGACGCGCCTCGTTTCGAAGTCGCCTCCATCACCCCTCATCGAGACACCGGCAGCGCAGAGACCGGTTTTGCCGACAATCCAAGCCTCGTCCGGATCCCGCAACCTGTCGCTCCGCCCTGATTCGAATCGCCTACGGTGTGATGGACAGCCAACTTGCCGGCCCGGGTTGGCTCGACAGTGCTGCGTTCGACATCGTCGCGAAGCCGCCTTCCGGATATCAACCGCAGCAGCTTCCGCTGCTGCTTCGAAGCCTGCTGGCGGATCGATTCAAGCTCGCCGTCCACCGGGAGCCAGAAGAAGTGGCCGGCTTCGCGCTGCGGGTGGAACCCAAAGGCCACCGGCTCATTGCGGCCAAAGG
>CAWFKB010000006.1:0-53653 GCA_963816215.1 uncultured Chloroflexia bacterium
TCTACCCTATGCCGGTGACCAAGGCCCGCGTTCTGTTCGCATGCACCCACAACAGCGCTCGATCGCAGATGGCCGAGGCCATGCTCAACGCGTGGGGCGCCGAAGCGTTCGAGGCCCGAAGCGCGGGGACCGCGGCGACCGGCATCCGGCCCGAGACGCTGGCCGTGATGGCGGAGCTGGGCTTCGACCTAGCAGGGCACTGGAGCAAGACCATCAGCGAGTTCAGCAGCGAGTCGTTCGACTGGTTCATCACCGTGTGTGATGACGCGCAGGAGAGCTGCCCGGTCCTGCCGGGCGTCCCGAACAACGCGCACTGGAGCATCGACGACCCGAGCGTCGTGACCGGCGATCGTGACGAGCGGATCGAGGCATTCCGGCGCGCCCGGGACGACATCCGCGGGCGCGTCGAGCGGTTCGTTCAGGCGGCCGCTCCGACCTCCTGAGCGCCTAACACCGCCTTGATGTGGCTGCATATCCTCATGCCGTGAACGAGGCGAGACCGTGACCAAGAAGCGCGTCCTGTTCGTGTGCACCCACAACAGTGCCCGGTCCCAGATGGCCGAGGCCATGGTCAACGAGTGGGGGGCCGATGCGTTCGAAGCCTTCAGCGCGGGCACCGAGGCCACGGGCATCCGCCCTGAGACGCGTACTGTCATGGCCGAGATCGGCTTCGACCTGGCGGGGCAGCGGAGCAAGACGATCGACGAGTTCCGCGGCCAGCCGTTCCACTGGTTCATCACCGTGTGCGATGAGGCCCAGAAGAATTGCCCGGTCCTGCCCGGCATTCCGAACGTCGCCCACTGGAGCATCGAGGACCCGAGCCTCGCCACCGGGACCGATGCTGAGCGGCTCGAGGCCTTTCGCACGGCCCGTGACCGCCTCCGCGATCGCATTCGTCTGTTCCTCCTGGCCGGTGGTCGGCAGGATCTGCCAACTCCGGAGTCCGCGACCCTCGGCTGAGGCCACGTTCCCGGGCCCTCTGCACGCACAGCCTGCTGGGCAGCCACGGAGGAACCAGAGAATGGCCGATACGCACATGGGGCGTGCACGGGCACATGGACGCCCCTGCGAGACCAAATGTCATACATTCAGGCACGCTGAGCTCGCGCTGATCTGATTCCGAGCGGCGGCCGACTTGGACCCGATGAACTGAGTCCACAGGTGGTCCACAACCTGTCCACAGCCCAGACAGGCATGCCCCATCATGTAGGGGCACCCTAGGCAAACCACCACAACATCTTGTGATTTTCCCTTGACCTGGCCCTGCGTCGGGAGTACAGTGAACATCCCTGAGACGGCCCCGGAAACCAGCCGGGACAGCCTCGACCATTTATCCGCGACGGGCCTCCTGGAACCCTCCCCAAGGGGTCCGTCCGTCACACAAATGCCCAAGGAGCGACCCGACCGATGGCTCGAAGCGCAGCCCCCGCCACGCCCACCACGAACGGACATGGAAACGGGAATGGCCACGGGGCCGCGAAGTCCAGCGGGGCGAAGGCCGCTTCGGCGGGAGCAACCGGCGCAACCACCACGGGCGTGGACCTGAGCGGCGGGTACCGCCAGCTGCAGCCGGGCCAGGCCCGGACCTGGTCGGGCCTGAGCATGGAGCGGCGCTACACGCGCCCCGGCGTGGACCCGTACGACACGGTCGAGTGGGAGGCCCGCGAGGCGACCATCACCAACGAGCACGGCGAGACGGTGTTCGAGCAGAAGGGCCTCGAGTTCCCCAAGGCGTGGTCGCAGCTCGCCACCCAGGTGACCGCTAGCAAGTACTTCCGCGGCACCCTGGGCACCCCGGAGCGCGAGACGAGCGTCAAGCAGATGATCGGCCGGGTGGCCGACACGATCGCCGGCTGGGGCCGGACCGACGGCTACTTCGCGACCGATGCGGACGCGGACACCTTCCAGGCCGAGCTGACCGACATCCTCCTCAAGCAGCGCGCCGCCTTCAACAGCCCGGTCTGGTTCAACGTGGGGATCGACGCCCACCCCCAGTGCTCGGCCTGCTTCATCAATTCGGTGGACGACACCATGGACAGCATCCTGACCCTGGCCCACACCGAGGGCATGCTCTTCAAGTTCGGCTCCGGCACGGGCAGCAACCTCTCGACGTTGCGCTCGAAGCGCGAGGGGCTCCGCGGCGGCGGCAGTGCCTCCGGCCCGGTCAGCTTCATGAAGGGATTCGACGCGTTCGCCGGGGTGATCAAGTCCGGTGGCAAGACCCGACGGGCGGCCAAGATGGTGATCCTCAACGTCGACCACCCCGACGTCGAGGAGTTCATCGACTGCAAGATGAAGGAAGAGAAGAAGGCCTGGGCCCTGATCGACGCCGGCTACGACGGCAACTTCAACGGGGGCGAGGCGTACGAATCGGTCTTCTTCCAGAACTCCAACAACTCGGTGCGCGTGACCGATGCGTTCATGGAGGCGGTCGAGGCCGATGCCGACTGGACGACCAGGGCCGTCCTGGACGGGCGCGCCATGGACACGGTCAAGGCCCGCCACCTGCTCAACAAGATGGCGCAGGCGGCCTGGGTGTGCGGCGACCCGGGGATCCAGTACCACGACACCGTGAACCGCTGGCACACGAGCGCCAACACGTCGCCCATCAACGCCAGCAACCCGTGCTCGGAGTACATGTACCTCGACGACTCGGCCTGCAACCTGGCCAGCCTGAACCTCATGAAGTTCGTGACCGATGACGGCGAGTTCGCGATCGAGGACTTCAAGCACGCGGTGCGGGTGGTCCTGACCGCCCAGGAGATCATCGTCGACAACGCGAGCTACCCCACCGAGCGGATCGGTATCAACTCGCACAACTACCGGCCGCTGGGGCTGGGCTACGCCAACCTGGGCGCCCTGCTCATGAACCGGGGCCTGGCCTACGACTCCGACGAGGGGCGCGCCTACGCGGCGGCCATCACCGCCCTCATGCAGGGCGAGGCGGAGCTCCAGTCAGCGCGGATCAGCCGCGACCAGGGCGGGGCCTTCGCCGGCTACGCCAGCAACGCGGAGCCGTACCTGGGCGTCATGAACCAGCACCGCGACGCGGCGTACCGGATGGACCGCCAGACGGTCCCCACCGACCTGCTGGACGCCACGCTCACCACCTGGGACGAGGTCATCGCCCTGGGGACCGAGCACGGCTTCCGGAACGGGCAGGTGTCAGCGTGCTGGCCCCCACCGGGACGATCGCCTTCCTCATGGACTGCGACACGACCGGGGTGGAGCCCGACATCGCGCTCATCAAGTACAAGCGCCTCGTCGGCGGTGGCTACCTGAAGATCGTGAACAACACCGTCCCGCACGCCCTCCGCCAGCTGGGCTACAGCGCCAAGGAGGCGGAGGAGATCGTCGCCTTCATCGACGAGCACGAGACGATCGAGGGCGCCCCGCACCTGAAGGACGAGCACCTGCCCGTGTTCGACTGCGCCTTCAAGCCGGCGAACGGACATCGGTCCATTCATTACAACGGGCACCTGAAGATGATGGCGGCCGTCCAGCCGTTCATCAGCGGGGCCATCTCCAAGACGGTGAACATGCCGGAGGCGAGCACGCCCGAGGAGATCGCCCAGGTCTACATCGACGGGTGGAAGCTGGGGCTCAAGGCCATCGCGGTGTACCGCGACAACTCGAAGCGCAGCCAGCCCCTCAATACGAAGAAAGAAGGGACTCAGGGAGCGGCGGTCATACAGGCTGCTGAGGGCACGGCAGTCGCCGCCGCTCCCTCCAAACCCTACCGACGGCGCCTGCCCGATGAGCGGGCGAGCATCACCCACAAGTTCAACGTGGCCGGCCACGAGGGGTACCTCACGGTGGGCCTGTACGAGGACGGCCAGCCGGGCGAGATCTTCCTCCGCATGGCGAAGGAGGGCTCGACCATCAGCGGGCTCATGGACGCGTTCGCGACCGCGGTCAGCATCGCGCTCCAGTACGGCGTCCCGCTGCCGGACCTCATCAACAAGTTCAGCCACCTGCGGTTCGAGCCGGCGGGGTTCACGACCAATCCGGACGTGCCCATGGCCAAGAGTCTGGTGGACTACATCTTCCGGTACCTGGCCACCAAGTTCCTGTCGACGGGATGAGCAGGACGTGGTGGGGGTGATCAACCGGCAGATGACCTTGTCGGAAGCCGATGCGGGAAGTGGTGTTCACGCGGCCGCTGGCGCCCCCTCCCAGGGGTCGGGGGCGGCCCCGGCCGCGGAAGAACCAGGTTCCGCCTCGGATCTGACACGGGACGTTGAGGGTTCCCCCCAGGTCAGCACGTCACAGACCGATGAGGTTCAGGAGGCGGAGTCCGAGCCTCTGCCCGGGTTGATGGATGGGTTGAAGATCGTGGCCCAGAACGGGCACGCTCGCGAAGAGCGGCTTTCCGCCGGTCAGCCGACCGTGATCTTTGATACCGCCGATTCGCCGGCCTGCACGGACTGTGGCTCGATCATGGTCCGCAACGGCAGCTGCTACAAGTGCCTCAACTGCGGGAGCACGAGCGGTTGTAGTTGATGTGAACCGGCAAGCCTCCGAGGGACGATCTGCTTACGGCTCCGCCTTCGACCTTCCCTCAGTTTCACAGATGCTTGACCAGTTAGAGGCAATGAAGGTCGTCACGCTCGTGATCGCACGGGAGACGCGACCTCAGATCCTTGAAGTGGAAGCTCAGGTACGAAACCTCGCTAGCACGGTTGATCGCTTCTACGAACTCCTTGGTCCGCGCAATTGGATCTTCCACGACGATTTGCAGATCCCGCTCGTGGAACAGTTGGTGGCACTGGAAGCGGATGACGCCGAGCGGTCATTGATTGAGAGCTACAAAGACATCAATGTCCTCGGGATGAGTGTGCGCCGACTCGGGCGCTTCCCTGAGCTTGCTGTCCGGATGCCACTTCTTGAGAGGGCGCAGTCCGACTTCGCATCCGGCCGCTACTACTCCACCGTCAACCTGCTCCTTAGCGTCATGGATGGCTTCGTAAACGACCTCGAGCCTGGTGAACGAAAGGGGCTTCATGCAAAGGAGGCATCCGAGCTTGGTGCCTGGGACAGCGTTGTTGGGCACCACCTGGGGCTTACTCACGCTCACGAGACCTTCAAGAAGTCCTTCCGGAAGGTGGTAACCGATGAAGTGACCGAACTCTACCGGAACGGTATTGTGCACGGCATGGTCGTCAACTACGACAACGACGTAGTTGCTACCAAGGCTTGGAATCGATTGTTCGCGGTAGCGGATTGGGCGACGAGCCGGCAGAAGCAAGCGCAACCCGTCACGGCAAAGAAGTCGATGCGCGAGACCCTCGAGGACCTCGCCAGAATGCGCGAAGCTCGCGAATCACTGGACCGCTGGGAGCCTTCGATCATCCAGGCAGATGCACCTGATTTTGAGTTGGACAATGTAGTCTCGGCTGCTCGTCAGTACCTAGACGCTTGGAAGGGACGAAACTACGGCCATATGGCTTCGTTCCTTTCTCCACTGGTCAGCGCTGAAACCGTAGCCGGGACGGCCGGCGACGTCCGCCGCGAAATGGCGGGCCACGCACTTGCCGACTACGAATTCCAGCGCGTGGATAATCCAGCTGCTGCGGTCGCCAACGTCGACCTCAGAGTGCTGATTGGCGGGGAGTGGGCTCAAGCGCGAATGCGATGGGTACGCTGCGATGATCGCGGAGTGGGCGTTTCACCCATTGAGGCGGGCACGTGGAAACTGATGACGTGGACCTCATCGGGCATGGTGAACGAGCGCACGAAGCCCGCCGCTCCCTTCAGTCGGGTTTGATGTTGCGATAGAGCCCCGGCGAACCAAGTCCTACCTTGCTAGGGAAACGCTCTTCGTACCTCGTTCGACGTCGCCCCGACGAGGCCGTCGAAAAAGGACGCGCATCGGTCAGCATCGCGACGAGTCAGTTGAGGATTTCCTTTGTAGCGGCCCGAAACCCGATCACCGACCGCGGGAAGCGCACTACCGTGCGCAATCGCGTGGCGCACCAGTAGCCACGAATCGAGTTCGCGTTTCGCTTCACTTGGATGGAAGGGCCGGCGCTTTCGAAGTGACCCATACCTTTCGGAGTGCTGCCTTTCCCACTCCACAGTGAACGACCATCCCGGCGACGGATCGAAATTCACGAGGCTAAGTAATTGGAGTGTGTTCGCGGAATTGGGAGTGCTGTAGCGCTTGATTTCCTTCTGGACGAGGCCGGAATGTAGTCGGTATACCCCCATGGTGGCGTCTCCGGGTGGTGGCGCGAGACTCTTCAGAATTGCGTCCACAAGATTCTCAACGTACGACTGCCAAGCCGCAACGGCGAAGACGACCACACCTTTGTTTAGTGAAAGATCCGCGACTCGGCGGCCAACACTTGTATTCCGCTTGTGGATGGCAATTAGGTCCCGGGCTGGACGCATGCTGTCAGCGAACTTGATTTCCAGCAGGATCAAGTTTGGTGCTGTCATGTCGTCTACCCGAAGAGTTCCTGCTGGTCTGCCGCTCTCCTATCGGAGATGCGTTCGGCCTGCTGGTAGGTGGGCATCAGGAGGAGTGGAAGCATCGGCTTCTGGTGTTCTTCAAGGATCTGACGGATCGTCAGGACCTGGATGCGCGGGTAGTCGCGGCCGTCGATCGGTGAGGTATAGGCACCTGCCGTGGCGGCCTCGACTTGCATCGGCTTGGATGGCTCCTCGAGGGTGATGAACAGGCCGATCTCTGCGCCCTCGCGCTCGAGGGTGCCTTTGAGGTCGCGGATCATGCTGCTGTTCACGTGGCCGCTCTTGACGCTGACCAGTGCCTGACCCATCTCGCCCCTGCCGCCGACGGTGAAGGTGATGCGGCCGTCGATGCCGCGATCGGCGCCCTTCTTCTCGGCGCCGCCCAGCGGCCGGGCGTCGATCAGGTTGAGCGCCCACCACTGGAACTGGTATCGGCCGTCGTCGCCCTGGGCGAGCTGGCGAGCACCCTCGACCTCAGTTGGCTGGCCGATGACTGGAACCTCGATCCCGAAGCTAGTCTTTGAGGCGCGCCTTCATCACGGCGATGGAGAGGTAGGTGATGTCAATGCCGATCCAACGGCGACCGAGTTTCTGGGCGGCGATGACCGCCGTACCGCAGCCGCAGAACGGATCGAGGACGACGTCTCCGGGGTTTGACGAGGCCTCGATGATTCGCTCGAGCAGAGCAACCGGCTTCTGGGTCGGATAGCCGAGCCGCTCCTTGGCCTCGGGAATTGATAGGGCGATGTCCGTCCAGATGTCTTGGATCGGGACGCCCTCCGCTCATCGAGATATCGCTTGAGCCGCAGGCGCATCCGCTCTCTTGGGCTAATGGAGCAGCCCGTCCGCGATCCAGTTCCTCCAATCATCGGGCATCGCATCCAATGACGGCCGATTCTCGTGGGATCTCGCACTCTCCACGGACTGCCGCTCGGACCATTCCGCGTTCCGGAGCCGGTGATGTCATTAAGGCGGTATCGGCGTCCGTCCGCTTCGATATTGCCGTAGTGCGACTTCAGTAGGCCTCCGAGTAAGCCTGCGTCATTGCGATTCCACGTTACCGCCGCCGTCTTGCCGTAGAAGAGAAGCACGTCGTGGACTGGCCCAAACCGCTTCGCGGTGTTGTGGGCACTGGTCCGCTTCCAGACGATCTCGTTCTGAAGTTGCGATCGGTCCGAAGATCGCGTCGAGAACAATCTTCAAGTAGTGGCTGGCGGTCGGGTCGCAGTGGAGGTAGAGCGAGCCGGTCGGTTTCAGGACGCGGTGAAGTTCGACGAGGCGGACGGCCATCTCGACCAGGTAGGCCATCATCTGGTTCTCGCCGATCCCTGAGCGGAGGGCCGCGATGATCGTGCTGACCGTGTCCGGCACGTTGCCCTGGTGGTGGGCGGTGTTGGTCAGGTATCGGTACGTCTCTTCGGCGCTCGGGCCCCAGTGCCAGGTGTCCTCGAAGGCGAGGAGCTGGGCATCGGTCGGGTTGCCGGACTCGTCCTTGAAGATGACGTTGTAGTCGCGGTTCGAGTTGAACGGCGGGTCGAGGTAGATGAGGTCGACGCTGGCGTCGGGCAGGTAGCGGCGCAGGATGTCGAGGTTGTCGCCGTAGTAGAGGACGTTGGTGGCGAGCTCGGTCATCGGTATGGCTACTCGGTGCTCGAGGGGACTGATCGGTACAGTTGCCAACGGTCGGGGATCCCCTTGAGTGCGTGTTCACCCGCGTCAGCGAAATGCAGCTGGCTTCCCGTGGTCAGATCTTTGACCGTTTGAGAGACGAGGATTTCGGACGGGCCAGCCAGGGCACCGATCCGGGCGCCGATCACGACCGCCAGCCCGCCAGCCTTGCCGTCAACGGTCTCGATCTCACCCGTGTGAGCGCCGGCCCGGATCTCGATCCCGAGTGAGCGAACCGCCTGGACGAGCGCTTCGGCACAGCGGACGGCCCGCGCTGGGCTGTCAAAGACGAAGAAGAAGCCGTCCCCAACAGCGTCCACCTCGACGCCTCGAAAGCGTTCGACCAGCTCGCGCGTCCGCCGATGGTGATCCGCGACGGTGTCCTTCCAGGCGCGATCGCCCACCGACGCCGCCACGGTCGTGCTGTTGACGATGTCAGTGAACAGGACGGTCACCAACGTCCGGTCCAGGTCCAGCGGGATGAGTCGACCTTCGACCCCGCCCCAGGCGAGGCGGACGAACGGCTCATCGCCGATCACCCACGCGTCGTGGCCCGGGGGGATGTTAACCACGTCCAGTGGTCCGGCCTCGAATTCGGTGCCATCGCGAAGGTGCCATCCCATCCGACCGCTGAGCACCACTCCCACGTGGTGGACTTCACACCACTCGGTTCCGACGACGGGCCGAACATGGGTCTGCCAGCGCCACCCGGGCTGCTGGACGTCGTAGGACACCTTGGCGCCGCCGATGGTGATGACCTTCGACTGGAGGTCCGCGAGGTCGATCTGCTCATCCGGCGACGAGAAGCTTCTGACGTAGGGACTGGCGGCGTTGGTGGCGAGCTCGGTCATCGGTCCAACCTTACGCCTCCGCCTCGGCCGTCTCGAGGTGGCGAGCCAATCGCTGTGCGAGATCGGCGACTTCAGTGGCGTCGGCTCGCGGGGCAAATTCGTCGCTTCGGTGCCAGGGAATGTCCTGTGGCGTGCCGGCGTGGCGACAGACAAGGTGCTCGTGAAAATGCGGTTCGCCTCGCCCCAGGACCGCCGCAAAGATGTGCTCAGGTTCGAACTCGGCACGCAGGGCAGCAGCGAGCCTGGTCCGCAAGCGCCCCAGCGCCTCCGCCTCTTCGTTGGTCAGGTCGTCGAGGTAGGGCGCGTGGCGGTCACTTTCGATGAAGAGGTAGCCGAGGGGTGCACGCCCATCCTCACCGGGAGGGGCGTGGTAGACCCAGAAGCCGTCTAGCCGCGCCACCAGCTCGCCACCGAGCGGTCCTTGGCCCCGGTGCTTCGCGCAGATCCGACATTCGAGGTTCATCCGGCTACCGCTCGCCTGCCGTCCTCGAAGGCCAGCAGCTGGGCATCGGTCGGGTTGCCGGACTCGTCGCGGAAGCCGTGGTAGAGGTCGTTGGTGGCGAGCTCGGTCATCGGATCACAGGGCCGCGATTCTCGGGGTTCTGACAGCCTACTGCGCCTTGGAGGCACTGGGAAGGTGTCGGGGTGCTGCGGCGTTCACCTGACAGGTGTCGACGAGTTCCTGGACCAGGAGATCAGGCTCCACGGCGTCGCCGGCGAGGGCCGGCTTCCTGTGGCGAGGGATGTATCGGTGCAGCTCGCGGCTGTCGGCGGGGCTCCTGGGCCACCGACCGCGCCGGCTGAGTTCGTCCGAGGCGCGGACGATGCGGTCGGCGAGCGATGGATCGCCTTGAGCCGCAGCCACGGCGCCCATGGCGTCGAGGATGCCCGGCACCGCTACCGCGGTCCCGTGCTCGGTGGCCAGCGACAGCGCTCGACAGAGGTTGGCGCGGGCGGTCGGGATCTTTTCCAGGGCGAGCTGGATCCATCCGAGGTTCAGAAGCACGTAGGGCAGCCAGGTGCTGTTGTCGGCGTCTTCGAAGATGTGGAGGGCCCGCGCGGCGCGGGCTTCCGCCTCGGCCAGGTGGCCGCTCCGGCGAAGGGCGTTGGCCTGGTGATGGATTGCCGCGGCGACGCCGGTCGTGTCTCCAACTGCTCGATATGCCTCCTCCATTTCGAGCGCATCGGTCATGGCCGCTTGGGGGTCACCGTAGTCCAGCTCGAGGAGGGCGAGCTGGGCGAGGCCATCGGCCGTTCGGCGCACGTCGCCATCCTCGCGATGGATGGCAATCGCCTTGTCGAGGAGCCGGTGGGCGTCGCGATGCCTGCCGCGCACGGCCGCCACCCCCGCCATGCCGCGCTCCGTGTCCGCCAGCCCCGCGCGATCGCCCATCCGGCGCTGGAGAGCGGAGAGCGTTCGGTAGGTCTTCGCCGCGTCACCCAGGTCGCCCTGATGTTCGGCGAGGATCCCGAGCCGTCGCAGGGCGACTGCTCTCACCGAGTCTGGACCCGTGAATCGGGGCAGCCCTCGCTCAATCCAGGTTCGGCCCTCCTGGGTGAGGCCGGCCATATCCCAGAATCGCGCCAGATCGGTGGCGAACGGCAGCAGTCGATCGGGTGACGTGCGGTCCATCCAGTCCAGGGCGGCGCGCAGGTTCGGGAGCTCCTGCGTGAGACGTCTGCGCCAGGCTCCCTGATCGGGTCCCTCGAGCGCATCCGCGGATTCGGCGGCGAGGCGGGCGAAGTGGGCCGCCTGCCGGTCCCGCCACGCTTCCCCCTCCGGGATCGCCTCGAACTCCTCGGCCGCAAACTCCCGGATCGTCTCGAGCATCCCGTACCGGCTGCCCGTCCGGTGGACGAGGTTGTGCTCGATCAGGACCTCCAGGCCATCCAGGCTGGCATCGCAGATCGCTTCGGCCGCGCCCAGGGTCCAGCCGCCAACGAAGACGGCGAGGCGGGCAAACAGGGAGCGCGGACCGGGCGGCAGAAGATCCACGCTCCACGCCACGGTGGCGCGCAGCGTCTGCTGGCGGTCCGCGACATCCCGTGGTCCCCCGGTCAGGAGTGCGAGGCGCTGATCCAGCCGGTCGAGGAGCTCGCTCGGCGACAGCACTGCAATGCGGCTGGCGGCCAGTTCGATGGCCAGCGGGAGTCCGTCCAGGCGCCGGCAGATCTCGATGACGGTCTGGTCTGAGGCGAGGCCCGGGTCGGTCGACCGAGCGCGCTCGAGGAAGAGGGCAACCGACGCATCCTCCGGCAGGGTCCCGACCGGAAACGCTCGCTCACCTCGGACCCGCAGCCGGATCCGGCTGGTCACGATGGCTGTCAGGTTCGGGCAGCGAGCCAGGAGTCCGGCGACGTCCGGAGCCGCATCGATGACGTGCTCCATGTTGTCGAGGACCAGGAGCATGGCCTTGGCGCCAATGTATTCGGCCAGGTCGCCGGTCGCACCAATGGTTTCGGCGATGGTGCCCACGACCAGGGCAGGCTCGCGGACGCGAGTGAGATCGACGAAGAAGACTCCCGCCGCAGTGCTGGCCACGCGCTCGGCCGCTGCAGCGCTGGCCAGGCTCGTCTTCCCGATCCCACCCGGACCCACCACAGTGATGAGCCGCGTGCCGCCGGCGTCCAGCAGGAGTCCCAGATCGGCGAGCAGTTGCTCGCGACCGATGAGGATCGGCTGCCCGGGCACGTTTGTGGCATGCATCGTGCGCAGCGGCGGGAATGACTCGGTCCCCAGCTGGTACAGCTCGATCGGCTCTGGGATGTCTTTGAGCCGGTGGAGGCCGAGGGGGGTCACTGGAGTACTGGCGTCGAGCTCGAGGGACGCCGCGGAGAGCAGGACCTGGCCCCCATGGGCGGCGGTGCAGATCCTCGCCGCCATGTGGACATCGGACCCGACGTATCCGTCGCCGGTCCAGAGCCCTTCCCCCGTGTGGATTCCCATCCGGACGCGGACTGGACCAGTCAGCTGCGTCTGAATCGTCGCCGCTGCGGCGATTGCCGAGGGTACGCGTGCGAAGATCGCAAAGAAGGCGTCGCCCTGAGTATCGATCTCCATCCCGTCGTGGAGGGCGAGTGCGTCACGGACGATGGACTTGTGGGCAGCCAACAGTCTGGCGTACTCGTCCACGCCCTCGAGCTGCAGGCGAGTGGACCCTTCGATGTCCGTGAAGAGCATCGTGATGATCCCGGTCGGCGGCTCAACCGACCTCCGAGTCGCTCCCGTTGTCGCGGACCGTTGCGTCATCGGTCCCGCCGCGTGGGCCTGCGGGTATTGGTATAGGTCAGGCTAGCAGCGGGGGCAAGGAAATTGGCCCGTAATCGGCGACGAACGGGCATCGGACACGATCTGCATGGTGGACCACTGCGGGGCCGGATGGTTCGCATGCCAGATCTATGATTGACATACGATTGGCGCAATCGTCATACTCGGCCCATGGCGACCGTGGGAGATCGGTTTCAGGTGGTGATTGAGCGAAACGCGCGCCGTGAGCTCGGGGTCCGGCCGGGCGATCGGGCCGTCGAGACGGTGGAGAACGGCCGCCTGGTCATCACCTTCCTTCCCGCCCGGCATCGCCGCTCGCTGATGGGGCGCCTGGCAGGCCCGGAGCGGAGCGTCGATGTGGCCGGTGAGCGCGACGCGATGGCCGCCCTGCTGGCGCGGGAGGATTCGGAGCGCGGGCGGTGATCGCCCTCGATAGCAGCGCCCTGCTGCGCTACCTGCTCGCGGATGACCGGAAGATGGCTCGCCGCGTGGAGCACGTGCTTTCTGGGCCGGAGCCTGTGGGGGTTTCGACGCCAGTCCTGGTCGAGGTCGTCCATCTCCTTCGCGGTGAGCCGCACCGGCGTGGGAATCCCGAGGTAGCCGATGCGGTGATCGACCTGCTGGGCCACGAGAACGTTGTGCTCACCGACCTCGACGCAGACCTGGCGGCCGCCGCCATCAGCGCGGTTCGCCATCTCTCGCCCCGGCACATTTCCGACGCGCTGATCGGCGCCGCTGCTCGCCAGGGGGGTGCCACGCAGCTGCTGACTGCGGATCGGACCTTCGCCAGCGAGCTCGTTCCGGTCATTTAGTTGGGGGACCGGGCCTGAGCCGGGGGAGTATCGATCGTCGGCGGTGGGGGAGGGGCAATACCGACTCGGAGTCCGGGCCGATCGGCCCTAGACCGGGACGGGGATCGGCGGCAATGTCATGGGGGAGGTCCTCAACGATGCTCAAGCGATTGGTGGGGAGCGGCGACAAGATCGGGCTGCTCCTGCTGCCGTTCCTGGTTGGCGGTCTGATCCTAAATGTGGCGTTCCCGGCATTCTTCGCGGTCGGTGGCCCGCCGCCCGCTCTCGCCGCGGTCTCCGCGCTGGTGCTCATCCTGGGAGTGGCGATCTGGCTCTGGTCCGTCGTTCTGATCCTCACCCGCGTCCCCCGCGGGGAGCTGATCACGAGCGGGCCGTACCGGCTGATGAAGCACCCGCTCTACACGGGCGTGGCGCTGCTCGTCCTGCCGTGGGCCGGGTTCCTGCTCAACACCTGGCTGGGTGTCGTGCTGGGGATCGTCCTCTACGTTGGGGATCGGATCTATGCCCCCGCGGAGGAGGCTGCCCTGGCGGCACGGTTCGGCGCCCGGTGGGAGGCCTACGCTCGCAGCGTATTGATGCCCTGGATCTGAGCCGCGAGCGCGCGGGGAGCTAGCGCTGCCAGTAGGGCTCGGTCAGGCCGATGGCGATGGCGTGGGCCGCCTGCTCGGCCGGCGTGGGCCGGGTGTAGTCGAGGTCGAGTTTTGTCGTGTACAGCGGCTCGCCCAGGGCGTGGACCTGGTCGGGGGTCAGCGACGCGCCTTGGGCATCGGTCTCGCACAGGCCTGACGCGTCGCGATGCTCCGGGGAGGCGAAGAAGACCATCGTGTTGCCGCAGGTCGTCGTGATGTCGTCCCACCACCGGGACGGGGAGCGGGCGAGGTAGACGATCGCCTCGGCGGGTTCGACGGTCGTGGCCCGGCCCTCGTGCATCTCGATCCGGATGGGCTCGGCGCAGTGGTCGCAGAACGAATCGACGCGGATGTCGTGGTTCAGCATCGCGTGGAAGGCGATGGCGTCCCAGGCGCAGTTCGCGAAGTACCGATCCTCGTCCACGGTGACCCGGAACGGGGTGGCGATGGCCGAGAAGGGGAAGGCCATCAGGATCCGGGCCGTGCCGGGCACGAGCGCGATGTGGTGGGCGGCCTCGAGGTCGCGGAGGACCTCGGTGGCCTGCTCGCGGGTCAAGTTGAAGCGGTTCATGACCAGCTCGACCACGGGCGGCGTGCCCCACGCCCGGAAGCTCTCGAAGATGAACTGCCGGACCTCTGACTGAAGCGCCGTATCGGTCGTCATGTCTGGCCAGCCTAGCAGCGGGAGGCGACAAACCTTCAGGGCGTTGGCCGGAGGCGAGGATGGCTGACGCAACAGCCGGAGAATTCCTGGACGTCACCCGTGGCTAACTCGACACGGACGCCAAGCCAGATGTCTGCGAAGTCGGCGATGACGAATGTGCCGTCGGGAGTCCAGGTCGGCTGGATGATCCTCTTCCCCTGCGCGACATCCGTGATCTGCCTGAGGCCACTGCCATCGGGCTGGATCACGGAGAGGTTCGACGTGTCGGCGAGCGCGCCGGGCGCCTTCTGGTCGACGATCGTTTCGGTGTCGAAGACGATCGTGTTCGTCGCCCAGCTCCAGTCGGGGTAGAAGGCGAACGCCTCGAACGCCGTGAGATAGCGGAGCTCGCCCCCCGTAGCTGGAACAACCGCGATTGCGGCACCTGTCTCATACCCGTCGTCATCCATCTGATGGACCCCGACAACGAGCTGGTTGCCGTCCGGCGACCAGCGCGGGACGTCGACCAGGAGCGGTCTGTCCGTCTGGACGACCCGGCTGACGTGTCCCGAAGCGAGATCGAGCACCTCGATCCACGTCGTGGCTGGTTTCGTTCCCAAAGACTCGGGTGAGTAGTTTGTGAAGGCGAGCTTCGTCCCGTCGGGTGACCAGGCCGGGTAGTCGCAACAGCCCCCGCCCTGGACCATCTCGGCGTGCGAACCGTCCGCGTCGGCGACCCAGATGGAGTCGTTGATGGTCAACGCGAGCCGCTGCCCATCCGGTGACCAGTCCGGATGCTTGACCTCGCCGGGGGAATCGACCGCAATCTGGTGAGCATCGGATCCGTCAGGGCGGACGAGGTATGTGGACATCCGGCCATCGATGATGGTCGCGTAGGCGACCCAAGGCTCACCGGGAAGAACCGGCGGCGCACTCGGGCTGGGACTGACGGGAGACGCCAATGGGCCGGCTGCGATCGCGCTTGGGCTCGAAGAGACCGACTGAGAGGGACTGGCCATCGAGCATGCGCCTACTAGCATCATCGCCGCGACTGGGACGACCAGTGTCGCTCGGTTTGTTCGCATCAGGGGTTAAGCCTTGGATGCGTCACATGGAAACTCTAGCGCGAATGCCTGCCGGACTCGTCCTTGGAAGATAACGCTGTAGTCGCGCGATGAAGCCGCCGAAGCCGAGCACTGCGGCGGGCACGGGATTCCACGCCTCCAGGGGGTGCCGGAGCTCCTGAGGGTCAGGAGGCGGAACATCGCCCCGGTGGCCGATGACGAACGGTGACGCCCAGGACGAACTGCGAATCGACTAGGAGCGGGCGCGCCAAGCACAGGACCTGCTGCCGATTGAACCCCTCGGGTAGTATCGGTTCGTGCTCGAGATACAGGCTGTTGAACCGCTCGGCGGGTACTGGTTGCGTCTGACTCTCACCAACGGCGACGTCGTCGAGCGGGACGTTCAGGATCTGCTGTGGGGGGGCGTGTTCGAGCCGATCCGCGACCGGCGGGAGATGTTCGAGGCCGCCTTCGTTGATGGCGGCACGGTGGCCTGGCCGGGAGACGTTGACATCGCACCCGAGACCCTCATCTGGGATGCCCCCGGCCCGCCGAGCCCGAACTCACGGCCGCAGCCGCGACTGCGGGTTCGCAGGCCTGGTTCGTCGGCGTGATGCGTCGACCAGCGATCAGTCAGCGGCCCGCGCGAGCTCCCATCGCTGTGAGAGGCGGAACCGCCAGGGCCAGCGCCATGGCTCCACGCTGACCTCCTGTAGAGGGCTGGCCTGCAGGGGTCCTTCGGGATCGGTCACCTCGGGATGGACGAGCGACGGCCCGGCGGCGAAGTCCCAAACGAGCGCTCGTCCATCGGGACGGAGGACGCGCGCGATCTCGGTCAGGCCGGCGACCGGATCGGACCAGTGGTGGAGCGAGAACGTGCTCACGACGACGTCGAATGACTCGTCCGGGAACGGCAGCGCCGCCGCCTCGCCGACTACGAAGGTCGGGACGTGGCCCCCGGCGCCGGCTGCCCGGCGCGCAACATTTGCCTGGGCGCGGGCGATCATGTCGGGATCGAGGTCGAGGCCAGTGACGTCCAGGCCGTGGTCGGTCGCCAGGTCGATGGAGAGGTGGCCCGGCCCGCAACCGACTTCGAGGACCCTCGCCGCGGGTGGAGCAGCCGACGCGACGTCGTTCGCGATCGAGCGATACAGCGATCGGAAGAGGATGCCGGTCAGCAGGTCATAGGCGCCCGCGTCGGCCATCAGGAGGCCGCCGGGCACCTCGCGGGCCAGACCTCGGCTGAGCCCCTTTCTGACGAGGACGACGGTCCCGGCTGCCGCCAGCGCGCCCAGAGCGATCCAGCCTGCGCGCCTCATGGCTGGGTGACTTTCGTGCTGGTCGTGAGGGTCATGCGGAGCCCGAACCCTACGTCAGTCGCGATGGAGGTGCCAATCTTCTCGATGGACCGCAACCGCGCTTGGCGACACGGTGTACAACCACGGCATGACCCCCACCGAGGCAGCCGCACGACCGCATAGGGTCCTCGTGCTGGGAGGCGGCTTTGCCGGGGTCTCGACCGTCCAGGCGCTTGAGAAACGGCTTGGGCGGCGGAGCGACGTCGAGATCTGGTGCGTCAGCCGCGACAACTTCCTGCTCTTTACGCCCCTCCTGCCCGAGGTGTGCTCGGGGGTGCTCGAGGCGCGGCACGTGGTCAACCCGTTGCGGCGCATGGTCCGCCGGCCGAGCACGTGGTGCATCACGGGCGAGGTCAGCGCGATCGACCTCGCGGAACGGGTGGTCACGGTCACCGGCGGCGACGCGCGCCCCCATCGGCTCAGCTTCGACACCCTGGTCCTCGCCCTGGGTGGGGTCACCCACACGTTCGGCATCCCGGGCCTCGAGGAGCATGCGATGGGCATGAAGTCGTTGGCCGACGCCTTCAGCCTGCGCAACCGGATCATCGAGATGCTGGAGCGAGCGGAGCTCGAAGTCGGACCCGACGCGCCGACGCGCCGAGCTGACGTTCGTGGTCGGCGGTGGTGGAGCCAGCGGGGTCGAGACCGTGGGGGAGATCGAGGATTTCATCCGTCGCATTCGGCGCCGCGTCTATCGGAAGATCGCCGAGGACGAGGTCCAGGTCCACCTGGTCGAGGTGGGGGATCGGATCCTGCGCGAGATGACGCCCGAGATGGGCGGGTACGCCCACCAGATGCTCATCCGTCGAGGCATCCAGGTTCACCTGGGCACGCCCCTGCGCGAGGTGCGGTCGCACGAGGTCGTGGTGGGCGACGGCGAGGCGCGGCGGACGATCCCGACCCGCACCGTGGTCTGGACCGGGGGCGTTCGCCCGGCTCCGATCGTGGCCGCGAGCGGTGTCGAGGTCGACCACGCAGGACGAGCCATCACCCGACCGACCATGGAGACCAGCAGCCCGGGGGTGTTCGCCCTTGGCGACTGCGCGGCCATTCCCGACGCGGCCGACCCCGATGGCGCGTTCTTCGCCCCCACCGCCCAGAACGCCGTGCGCGAGGCACGCCAGCTGGCACGCAACATCATCGGCCGCGTGGATGGCACCGCCATGGCGCCGTTTCGCTACCAGCCCCTGGGGACGCTCGCCTCCATCGGCCGACGGACCGGGGTGGGGACCGTGTTCGGCGTCCACGTTCGCGGGCTGCTTGCCTGGGCCATGTGGCGCGGCTACTACTGGAGCCGGCTACCCGGCGTCAACGACAAGATCCGCGTGGCGCTGGACTGGCTCCTGACCGCCATCTTTGGCGCGGATATCGTTCAGCTCAAGGTCGAGGACGCGCACAGCGCGGTGGGATCCTCCGGACAGCGACGCCGCCCCGGCAGCTGATCGGCTTCGCCGGCTCAGCTCCGTGGTTCGAGGACGACTATCTGGGTCTGGCGGGACCGCCGTGCGGCCCAGCCGTTGAGGTTGGCCTCCCCGTCGTAGTGCGCCCAGCGGGCCCACATGCGCTCCCGCTCCTCGCCCTGGGCCGCCCGGGCGTGCACGTCACGGCGCCCGTCGACCAGGTCGATCGTGACGTCCGGCTGGGCCTGCAGGTTGAGCCACCAGGCGGGCTCCGGATCTCCCCATCCGTTCATGGCCATGGTCACCAGGTTGGCGCCGTCCTCGTAGTAGCCGAGGATCGCGACCCGCTTCGCGCCGGATCGGCGACCGATGGTGTGGATCCGGATCATGCCCCACTGATCGGGCGTGGGCCGGCGCAGGCCGAAGTGGCCACCGGTGAGCCGATACAGGGCGCGGTGCACGAGCCACGCGGTGCCGATGAACCAGCGCGGCGGCAGTCGGCCCGGCTTGGGGGCCTGGGTGGTCATCGGTCAGCTTCCATCGGCTCCAGGACGAACACGGGGATCAGGCGCGTGGTCTTGCGCTGGTACGTCGCGTAGTCGGGCCACGCCTCCACCGAACGCGCCCACCACGTGGCCTTCTCGTCGCCGGCGGACTCGTGGGCGAGGTAATCGCGCTTGGTGTCGCGATCCTGGAGCTCGACGTGGGGGTTGGTTTTCAGGTTGTAGTACCAGCGTGGATGGACCGGGGCTCCGCCCATCGACGCCACCACCGCGTAGACCCCCTCGTGCTCGACCCGCATGAGCGCGGTCTTGCGGAGCTTGCCGGAGCGGGCTCCGATCGAGGTCAGGATGATGACCGGCTTGCCGCGCAGGTCGCCTGCCTCCTGGCCGTTGGTCGCCTCGTAGCGCTCAGCCTGGTCGCGAGCCCATTGCGACGTGCTCGGTGCGTACTCCCCGGTCAGTGGCATCGACCCATTGTCGGTGCTCCGCACCCGACCCGCTGACGGGCGGAGCGGCTGCTAGGCCGCTTCGTCGCTTCCCAGGCCCCGGTCAAGAAGATGCTCGGGTCGCTGCAGGCAATGGCTGACCAGGTGCCGGACATCGAGGCGCCGTCGAGCGTTCCAGTAGCGGACAACGTTGAGCGGGCGAGGACCCAGTCGAAGTTGACGCTCGATCCCTCGATCATGCCCTCCACGGTCCCGGTCGGACAGTCCGTGTTCGTGATCTCGACGGTGCCGCTGAACGCGTCGCCAGACTGGACGATCTCCATCGTGAAGTCACCCGTGTCCGGGTATCCGTTCATGTTCCATCCGCCGTCCCAGGTGCCCGTGAGGTCAATTTCCGCCGAGCTTGGGTTCGCGCTGGGTGAGGCCGCGGGTTGGTGGTAGGTCACGTCGATGACCGCGAAGCCACTCGGTCGCATGACGGTGTTCAGAGTGGGCTCCATGGCCTGGTAGAGCGCTTTGACGGTTCCTCCGGCAGGCGAGCCGGCGGCATCGCCCAGGAGGATCGACTTCACGACGGCAGCGAGCTCCGCCATCTCGGCGCGATCGACCCACGCGTTGACCGACATCTGGGTGGACACTGGGTCGCCATTCTCGGCGTCCTCCTGTCTCTCGGTCGCCATCTCATAGGACATCCCCGCGGTTCCGAGATCGTCGACCGCGGCGGTAGCGGTGGCCTGCGTCGCGTGACCGTCCAGTCCGCTCGAATCCCAGTTCACGGCTGATCCCTCCACCGGGACCGATGCGAGCTGCGCGTCGGCCAGCTCCGCGCAGTCGGCGACGTCATCGGTGAAGACATCGGCCCCGGACAGGACGGTCAGGTCCACCCCACCCTCGACCGGGTCCTGGCCTTCGATGCCGTATTCGACCGATGCCGGATCGGGCACCAGGCTCACAGTCCATGGGCGAGCGAGGCTCGTCGCGTACGAGAGGAGCGCGACGGCACCGATCGTTTTGCGCAGGAGAACGGGATCGCTCGCGTACTGCGGCGCGTACTGGTCGATCAGCGCCTGCAGCCACGCGGGCGGGTCCGCGTCCGTGTCGACGATGTCACCGAGAGCCGCCGACAGGTAGGTCGAGACCTCGCTGCAGAATTCGTCGTTGGCTGCCAGCCGGATGGAGTTCCAGTGGCTGGTGCTGGTGCCCGCGTCAACGTCGGCCACGAACGCGAGCAGGGCGAGGGTCGGGAAGACGGTTGCGGTCGGGTCTGCGGACGGGTCGCCGGGGAGGAGCGAGGCAGCCCAGTTCGCTCCCGCTGTCGCGCCGGAGGTGGCCCAGCCGGCCAGGAGCGCGCTGATAGGCCCGCCGCCGGCGGCATCGGTCACCGTGTCGAGGTTCGCGCCGGTCGTGCCGCCCCCGCCGAATTGCTCCAGCGCGAGGTTGCGCGCTTGGAGGCGGAGGAGGCGGACCGCCGACGGATTGCCGGCCGCCGTGGTGATCGGATCGGCGTCGGACGGGTGCACGCGGGTCTCGATGCCCAGGCTTGCGAGCTCGTCAACCGCCTGCTCCACGTCCGCGGTGCTGAAGGCCACCGCGGCGGGGGAGGTCGAACCGGGGGAGCTCGCCGGTGACTGGGCCGGGCTGCAGCCGGCCACGATCGCGACCGCCAGCGCACCGGCCAGCAACGACCTAAGGCGGGATCCTCGAGCGGCCGCCTGGGTCATGTCACTGGAGCTGGTCAATGACCGCGTGGGCGACGGCGATCGTTTGATCGGTGTAGTCGACCCCGTCATGGCCGGCCATCTCGACGTAGAGCACGGAGGCGCCCAGGCCATTGGGGTCCGTGTACAGGATCACGGTCAGGTACGGATCGTCAGCTGGAGCGTAGGGATCGAGCCAGGCCTCCTCGCCGAGGCCCTGGATCGAGGGCAGGCCACCCGACTCCGCACCCGAGAAGCCCTCGTACGAGACCTCGAGCGCCTGGACCCCGTTGCTGGCCGTGCACCTCGACGGGTACTGCGCGGCCTGCAGGTCGGCCGATCCGGGGACGAGCTGGGCAACGAGGTCCGCCGGCATCAGGGTGCACCAGTCGGTGACTGCGGCGGCAGCCTCGGCCAGTGCCGCTCCGCCGCTACCACCACCGCCACCTCCTGCGGTGCTGGGCGCCTGCGACGCGCCTTGGGCCTGCGACTGGCCGGCGGCCTGGGACTGGTCGGGGTTCTGCGAAGCCGGGGTGCCCCCACAGGCAGCGACGAGGATGGCAATCACGACGACGATCGAGGCGCGTTTCATGCCGCTGACCCTAGGGCTCGGGCCGGCCGGCGCGCATCCGTGGAATTACTGAAATACGGTCAGGTCCACGGTCCCAGGCCGGAGATGCGCTCGACGCGCACGCGGGTGACGTAGCCGGGCGGCGGATTGGGCATGGCCGGGAACGTCACGCCAGGGCCGATGTACGTGTACGCGAGGTGCTGCAGCAGCTCGGGCGCACCGCCCTCGGTCACGACAGCGGTTCCCGACAGGACGACGTACTCGCGCAGGCCCCAGGCATTCGTGTTGGTGGTCTCGATGGAGATGGCGATGCGCGGGTCGCGGCGCAGGTTGCGCAGCTTGCGCTGGTCGGGAAGCGTGCCGAAGACGATCTCGTCGCCGTCCAGCCCGATCCAGGCCAGGCTCACGTGCGGCCGGCCGTCGGGGTCGAGGGTCACGACGTGCGCCAGCGGACCGGATGCGATCAGGGCACGGACGGCCTGGCTGAGCTCGACCGTCATCCTAGGCCAGCCCGGCCAGCCGCTCGCTGACGTCCCACAGGCGCCGCTGGACGTCGGGGTCGCGGGCGTACGGCGGCGGATCGATGGGCTTCCCCTTGTGGAAGAACAGCCCGCTGGCGTTCGCGTACTCCTCGTCCAGGATCAGGGGTGCGATCCGCGCGGCGACGCGGTCGGGCGGAGCCGAGAACAACCCGACCGGGACGCGGAGGAGTGCGGGGGCCTGGTGCATCAGGCTGGTGCGGGCCAGGCCGGGATGGACCGCGTTGGCCGTCATGCCGGACCCCTCCGCGCGCCGGGCCAGTTCGAAGGTGAAGAGCAGGTTGGCGGCCTTGGATGCCCCGAATGCGCTGAGCGCGCGGAACCGCGAGGCCCCCTGCAGATCGTCGAAGTCGAGCTTCGAGGTAGAGGGGGCCGCCAGGGTCAGCACACGGGCGTGACCGTGCGCGCGCAGCGCGGGCAGGAGCAGGCTCGTCAACAGGAACGGGCCGAGGTGGTTGGTGGCGAACATGAGCTCCAACCCGTCTGCGGTCTCCACCCGCGCCGACGAGAAGACCGCGGCGCAGTGGACGACCGATGCGATGCGGGGATGGGCGCTCGACAGCTCGCCGCCCGCTCGTCGGACCTCAGCCAGGCTGCTCAGGTCGGCGAGGATGAGTTCGACGCTCGTATTGGGCGCGGCGGTGGCCATTTCGGTGCGGACTGATTCGGCTCGGGTCCGGTCTCGCGCCACCAGGACGATCGTCCCGCCTGCCGTCGCAAGCTGCTGTGCCAGCGACCGGCCGATGCCGGCCGTTGCGCCAGTGACCACGCGGACCTGGGGTTCAGTCTCCATCGCCGGGCAGTGGACCCTCGGGGAGTGTTGGATGCAGCCTAGCAGCAACCCCCTTACCGGCTCGTGTGTGCCTCCCGGATGGCCGCACCCAGGCGCACGCCCGCTTCGGTGAGATCCTCCGGCGGGTACATGCTGAAGGCGAGGCGAAGCGACTCAGGAGCGGTGGCACGGTCGACGTAGAACGGGCTGGCCGGAATGAATCCGATGCCGTGGGCGGCCGCGGTCTCGGCCACGGCTGACGCCCGGACCCCGGGAGGGAGGTCGAGCCAGGTGAAGAAGCCGCCGCCCGGTCGGGTCCAGGTGGCGCCCTCGGGCATGTTGGCCTCGAGACTGGCCAGCAGGGCGTCACGCTGGGCGCGGTACGCGGTGCGGAAGCGGTCGACCTGGGCGGAATAGTCGCCGGCGGCCGCGTACTCGGCCAGGATCGTGCCCGCGAAGTGCGTGGTTCCACCGCCGGAGTCGAGCAGCCCGCCGGTCGTCATTCGATCGACGAGGTGCGGGCTGGCGGTCAGGTACCCCACCCGCAGACCGGGGGCGACGGACTTCGCGAAGCTGCCCGCCCGGGCGACCACCCCGGCCGTGTCCTGGGCCCAGAGGGACGGGGGAGCGGGGCCGTCGTAGCTCAGCTCGCGGTACGTGTCGTCCTCGACGATCACGAGATCCTCCGCGGCGGCGAAGGCCAGGAGGGCCGCCCGGCGGTCGGCCGGGAGCGTGGAACCGGTGGGGTTGCGGAAGGTGGGGATCGTGTACAGCAGGCGTGGTCGCTCGCCCCGGTGGCGGAGATCGGCCACGGTCGCGGCCAGCTGGTCGAGCAGGACGCCCTCGTGGTCCGACGGGACGCCGAGCAGGGTCACCGGGTGGTCGCTGAGGATCCGCATGGCCAGGTGGTAGGTCGGGACGTCGACGAGGGCGGTGTCGCCGGGCTGGAGCAGGTGGTGGGCGGCCAGGTCGATGGCCTGCGATGCGCCGGCGGTGACGAGGACGTCGGCGCGCGCGGGGGCCCGCGCATCGGTCAGGCGCAGGCGGTCGACGATGAACTCGATCAGTGGCGGCGGGCCAGCCGGGTTGCCGTAGCCGAGCAGGTCGCTGCCGTAGCGGTCGAAGACGCGGTCGGCGGCGGCCCGCAGCTGCCCGAGGGGGAGCAGGGTCGGGTCAGGATGGCCCCAGGACAGGTCGATGACGCCTGGGGTCAGCCGGAACTGGGTGAGCGACGGGTTCTCGATGGCTCGGAGGGTACCAACCCGATGCGCGCCTAGAATGGCTGGGCATGGCTGTGCCCACGCCACCCGTTTCGAGTGCCCAGGAGGGATACCTCCTGCTCGCGGATATCTCGGGTTACACCGGGTTCATGTCGGACGTGGGCACCGTCCACGGCTTCGACTACGTCGACGGCATTCCACCTGGGTATGAAATGATGGGTGAGCTCCTCGATTCGGTGTCGAGCGGCCTGGCCAGCCCGTTCGAGGTGGCCAAGTTCGAGGGCGATGCGGTGTTCGCGATTGCCCCGGTGGCTGGCTTTGATGGGCGCGGAACCGATCTGCTGGCCATGCTCCGCACCACGTACACCAGCTTCATCGAGGCGCGCGAACGGGCCGACCCCGCCCGGTTCGCCCACGAGTGCACGGCATGCTCCAGGGTCGGCAACCTCGACCTCAAGATGGTCCTCCACGAGGGCCCCTACGTCCGCCAGGCCGTTGGCCAGCAGACGGAGCTCCTGGGTCACGCGGTGAACGTCGTCCATCGGCTCCTGAAGAGCACGGTGGCCGAGGTGGTGGGCCACCGCCATTACCTGTTCATGACCGATGACGCCGCGGTCCGCCTGGGCCTGACCGATGCCGGTACCCCGCACGCGGAGTCGTACGACCTGGGCGACATCTCGGGCCGCGTCCTGGATCTCGCCGTCATCACCTGATTCGAGGACCCTGACCTATTCCGGGACAAAGGTGAGCACCGCGCGATTGTTCGGGCCTCCGAAGCGGCTCCACCCGTCGCGGATGTCCGCGGCCGTCACCGCCGCATAGCGCTGGAGGTCGCTGTTCAGCCGCTCCGGCTCGTCGAAGAGCACCCCGTAGTTCACCAGTTGCTCTGCCCGCTCGGCAGCCTCCTCCAGGTCGGAGGTCAGCGAGGTCTCGTACATGATCCGCGCCCGGTCCAGCTCCTCGTCGGTCGGCCCCACCTCGCCGAGGTCCGTGGTCTCCTCGATGAGCGCACGCTCAATCGCCTCGGCCTCGATGCCGGGCCGGGCGGTCGCCTCGGCAATGAAGAGGGCGGCTCCGAAGGCAAAGGGAACGGTCACCGCCGCAACCTCCTGCGCGAGCCGGCGGTCGCGGACCAGCCGCTGCTCCAGGCGTGCCGCACGCCCGGTGCCCAGGATGTCGCTCATGAGCTCGAACGGCTCGAACCCGGCCGTCCCCCAGGGAGGGATCCGGTTGACGACGTAGACTCGCGGCAGCTCAACGGCATCTTGGACGACCTCGCGCACCTCGCGACCAATGGTCTCCGGGACCGTCATGTCCGGTGGGGCGGGGATACTCGGGTTGGCGGGGATGGGGCCGAAGTGGCGGTCGATCATGGTCAGCACAGCATCGGGGTCGAAGTCCCCAACCACGGTGAGGACCGCATTGTTGGGGGCGTAATGGGAGGCGAAGAAGCGGCTGACGTCGTCCAGCGAGGCCGCTCCGAGGTCGTCCATCGATCCAATGACCGACTGGTGGTACGGGTGATCGGCCGGGAAGAGGAGCCGATGCACCCGCTCGTCCCATGAGCCGTACGGCTGGTTGTCTTGGAGCTTGCGGCGCTCGTTGCGGACCACGTCGCGCTGGTTGTCCAGCTTCTCCTGGGTGATCGCCGGCAGGAAATTCGCCAGCCGCTCGGCCTCCAGCCAGAGGGCCAGCTCCAGCTGATGCGGAGGAACCGTGTCGTAGTAGTTGGTCAGGTCAACCCACGTCGCGGCGTTCAATCGGCCCCCCACCCCCTCGATCAGCATCGAGTGCTCGCCCTTGGCCACGTTCGCCGACCCCTGGAACATGAGGTGCTCGAAGAGGTGGGCGAGGCCCGTGCGCCCGGGCTCCTCGTGGCGGCTGCCGACGCCGTACCCGATGTTGACGGCGACCACCGGCGCATTCGGGTCCCTTGACAGGACGATCCGGAGCCCGTTGGACAGCCGGTGGCGCTCGACGGGGACCTGAATCACGGCGCCACGCCGATCGTTTCGCTCATCGCGGTTCGCAGCCTAGCGCCGGCGGACCCAGCGGAGAAGGCCTCGAACCCGCTGGCTCCCGGCGACCTGGCCGGTCAGATGGTGATGACCACCTTGCCCCGCGCGTGGGTCGTCTCGATCCGATGAAACGCGGCCGGCGTCTCGGCCAGGGGATAGGCGTGGTCGATCACCGGGCGCAGGGCGCCCGCCTCGGCCAGCTCCTTCAGCGCGAGCAGCTCCGCGTGGTTCACGTCTGCGATGTACGAGCGGACCGGCTGTCCCAGCCGCCGCCGAATGGCCCCACCCAAGAGCCGGGTCATGGGTCCGAACATGCCCTTGCCGGCCCCGATGAGCACGATCCGGCCACCCGGCGCCAGCAATCGCCGGAGGTCTCGCAGAGACCGATTGCCACCGATGTCGAACACGACCTCGAAGCGCGGGCCCAGTCGGGCGAAATCGTCCTTCGTGTAGTCCACGACGTCGTCCGCGCCGATGTCCCGGAGCATCGCCAGCTTGTCGGTATCGCTGACCGCGGTCACCTGGGCACCGAACGCCTTCGCGATCTGGACGAGGGCCGTCCCCACCCCGCCGCCCGCGCCGTTGATGAGCACCAGCTCGCCGGCGGCCAGCTGCGCGTGGTCGCGGACCGCCTGCAGCGCGGTGCACCCGGTGACCGGGATGCTGGCTGCCTCTTCGAACGTCAGGTTGGCGGGCATAGCCACGAAGTTCTTGCCGCTGACGTACTCGCCGCACGCTCCCAACCGCACGCCGTACACGGAGTCACCCACCTGCACGTGCGTGACGTCCTTGCCCACCGCCTCCGCGATTCCGGCCGCGTCGGTGGCGACCCCGTGGTTCTTCGGGCTGAGCCACCCGTTGAACATGCGGATCAAGACCGGTGCACCGCGGACTCGGCGCCAGTCGCCCGAGTTCAGCGACGCGGCACGGACCCGGACGAGCACCTGGTCGTCCCCGAGCTCGGGGGTGGGGATGTCCACCAGCTTGAGCAGGTCCGGGGATCCGTACTGCTCCTGAATGATCGCTTTCATGGCTGCTGTGCCTTCCATCGTCCTCGTGTCTCCAACTTACGGTGTAAGGTTGTGGGCGGGACTGTAGGCCTTACGGTGTAAGATTGTCAACACGCAATTTCTGGAGGACACGGCTTTGGCATCGGTCGCGCGCGCATCGGTGACAGGCGCATCGGTCGAACGGGCTCCATTGACCCGGGAGCGGGTGCTGGAAGCGGCCATCGGCCTGGCCGATGCGAACGGGATCGAGTCACTGAGCATGCGGAAGCTCGCCGCCGAGCTGGGCGTGGAGGCCATGTCGCTGTACCACCACGTGGGCAGCAAGGACGAGCTGCTGGGCGGGATCCTGGACATCGTCCTGGAGCAGATCGACCTCCCGCCACCGGGCACCGAATGGAAGGCCGCCATTCGTCGGATTGCCACCTCCGCCAACCAGGCCCTGTTCGCC
Organism: uncultured Chloroflexia bacterium; assembly: GCA_963816215.1. Lineage (GTDB taxonomy): Bacteria > Chloroflexota > Limnocylindria > QHBO01 > QHBO01 > DASTEQ01. The sequence goes on from CAWFKB010000006.1 coordinate 27,392, forward strand.
CACAAGTGGGCCGCCGGCCTGGCCCTCGCCGGCCCCTCGCTGAGCCAGCCGCGGTTCCGGTACATGGACACCGTCCTCCGCGTCCTGCGTGAAGCAGGCTTCTCAGGGGCGCTGGCGGACCACGCCTACCACGCCCTGGACGGGTTCATCATGGGCTTCACCCTATGGGAGGTCAGCATCTCGGCCGGGATGGCCAAGCTGGTGCCCTCGCTGCCGGAGTTTCTCGAGACGTTCGACGCGAGCGGCTACCCGGACCTTGGGGAGCACATCCGCTGGCACCTGCGCCCCGACAGCGCGGGGAGTGACGAGTTCGCCTTCGGGCTGGAGCTGCTGATCGACGGCCTCGACCGGATGCCCGGCCGGCCCGCCCCGCGGCGGTCCACCCGGCGGCGCCGCTCCGCCACTCGTTGACCCTTCGCCGGCGACCCCCAGCGGGCGTAGATCGGCGGGGCCAACGGTGGTCGGTTCGCGGGCAGCGGAGGGCTACCATCGGTTTCCCAGATGGATCCTCTAGTTCTGGCGATCCTGGCGGCCTTCATCCCGGCGTTCGGGTGGCTCGTCTACTTCTATCGCAAGGATCGGCTCAACCCGGAGCCCCACCGGGTCGTGATGGCCTTCTTCATCTGGGGCGGCGCGTTCGCCGTGCCGGCGGCCCTTCTCCTGGCCGTGCTGACCGAGTCGACGGTCGAGAGCCTGAACTTCGACACGACCGGGTTCATCGGCGTGTTCCTGCTCTTCTTCCTGCTCGCGGGCCTGCCCGAGGAAACGATCAAGGGTCTGCTGGCCGCGTTCCGGGCCCGGAAGGAGCCGAACGTCGACGAGCCGGCCGACCCGATGCTGTACTTCACGAGCTTGGGACTGGGCTTTGGTGCGGTCGAGACGACCATGTACCTGCTCGCGTTCTCGGACCAGTTCGCGGAGGTCGCCGTCATGCGGGCGCTTACCGCGACGGTGGGCCACGGCCTGTGGACCGGGATCATCGGTTACTTCTACGGGGCCAAGCGGTTCGGGATGAACCGATACATGGGATTGATCAGCGGGATCCTGATCGCCGCCACCGTGCACGGCCTCTATGACGCGGTGGTCGGGTACGACCTGCTCCTGGGCATCGGCGTACTGGTCGTCACCGCCCTGGCCTACGGGTGGCTGTTCAAGAACGCCCTGAAGCATTCGCCGCATGCGCTCGTGCTGGCGCCGACTCCGGCAGCCGTGGTGCAGCCCCCAGCTCAACCCCCGGTGCCGCCCGCCTGACACCCTTTCCGGGGCACCCCCGACCCCAAGCCCAATCGAAGGAGGATTCCCGTGCGCGTTGGACTGATGGCGGAGAACCCGCTGGAATCGGTGATCATGCCCACCGGCCTGGTGCCAGTGCCCATGCTCGAGACGTACGCGCCGGTGTACGCGCGCGCGATCGTGACGGCGACCAAGCTCGGGCTGTTCGAGGCCCTGGCCGATGGTGCGCAGTCAGCCGCCGCCGTGGCCGCCGCCTGCGGGACCGATCCGCGGGCCACCGAGAAGCTGCTCAACGTGCTGGTCACCATGCGCTACGTGCGCCACGGCCATGACGGGTACACGCTCTCGAGGCAGACTCGGCGCTGGCTGCTGGCCGATGCGCCCGGCGGGATCCGCGACCTGGTCCTGATGAAGGAGCTCGAGTGGCGCTGGATCGACCAGCTCGAGGCGTTCACCCGCAACGGAGCGCCCCTGGACGTGCACGGCACCATGTCGCCCGACGACTGGGGCCTGTACCAGCGGGGAATGCGGGCCCAGGCCAGTCCGTTGTCCGGGCTGCTCGCACGGCGATTCCCGATGCCCAAGGGCGCGCGTGACCTGCTCGACGTCGGCGGTTCGCATGGCTACTTCTCGGTCGTCCTGTGTCGCCGCTACGTGGAGTTGCGGGCGACCGTGCTGGACCTGCCCGAGGCGGTGGCGGAGGCCGCTCCGATCCTCGCTCAAGAGAACATGGGGGACCGCGTCGTCCTGCGGGCCGGTGATGCCCTGACCGATGACCTGGGCGAGGGCGTCTACGACGTTGTGATGGCCATCAGCCTGGTCCATCACTTCGACGAAGCCACCAACCGGGCGTTCGCGGCCCGGGTGGCGCGAGCGCTGCGCCCAGGCGGTTACTTCGTGATCGGGGACGCGCTCCGACCGTCGGCGCCAGGCAAGGGCGGCCAGCAGGGCGCGTTCTTCGACCTGTACTTCTCGATGACCAGCGAATCGGGCCTGTGGACGTTCGACGAGATGCGCTCCTGGCAGGCAGATGCGGGACTGATCCCTCGGAAATCGATCTCGGTGGCTCCGGGTGGAGGCTTCGGCCTCCAGGTGGCGGAGCGCCCGGCCTGACCATCCGTTGATCTCAACCGCGATCGGGCGGGTGAGCCAGTGCCTTGCTTCGCTCCTCGAAATGGCGGCGGAAGACGCCGTACTCCCGGAAGCCTTCGACCGCGAGGACGATGGACAGGACGACGGCCTCGATCGCGAGGACCACGGCACCCAGCTGGGCCGCCACGAAGATGCCGGCGATCAAGGGCAGCGCGATGAGGATGACCGCCGGCACACCGACGATGGTCCAGCCAAGTGGGCGGGGCACATGGAGGCGATCCAGGGCCTGCTCGGTGGGCTCCGACTCCTCGGTCCCCGCAAACGTGAATCCACCGCCGGAGAGCACTGCCAGGCCCAGCAAGGCGAAAAAAATGGCACCGATCACGTACGCGGCGGCGAGGTCAGGGCCGTAGGCGAGGTTCAACAAGACGGTGGCAACCACCGCTACCAGGACGACCAGGGCGCCGAGGCCGTACCAGCGTGCCGACCAGAGCGGGCGGCGGCCGCCACCGAAGTAGGTCGCGTCGTCCGCGGCGGTCAGGGAGTTCCAGAACCCCTGCACCGCCAGCCACACGACCACCCCCGCGACGAGGATGGGCACCACGCCGGCGACATATGCCGCCCAAACCGGTGGCTTGGCAAAGAAGCCGTCCACGAATGGGAGGTCGAGGCCGTCGACGAATGTCAGGAGCCCCTCCCCGAACGACGGGGTGAGCAGCGCGAACACGATTCCCGCCAGGATCGCGCCGAAGACAAGCATGCGCATGGTCATCAGGGCCATGACCCGCGCGTGCCGACGCATGGCTGCGACCCGGATCCGGGGGTCGTAAAGATCCGCGGCATAGATGCGAGGCCCGCCGAGGCTGAAGAGCTTGGCGCCCACGATAGCCAGGAATTCGGTCGTGTTCTGCCAATAGACCGTGTGATCGGCCAGGGTCGAGGCAAGATTGCGGATCTTGTAGGAATCGATCCGCCGGCCGACGACGTCCAGGGGCCCAACAGAAGCGGGATCGGCCGAGGCCCAGAGGTCGAGCCACTCGATGTTCGGCTGGGTCGCGTGCACCGCCAGCCAGTCGGACTGAATGTGCTCCCCGGAGGACTTCCAGGTGGCCCCAGCCGAACGCATGAGCATGAGCTCGGCCACCACCGCAAGCCCCGCGATGGCAAGGGGCAGGCGCGGCTCGCCAGTGACAACCAGGGCCAACACGGCCAGGCCCACGAAGCCGGCGCTGCCGAGGGCCAGCCATTTCTGTCTCAGCGTCTGGCCTCCCTTCGCGAGGTGGAGGGCGAACGTCAGCTTGCGAACTGCCTGGCCATAGGTGATGAACAGACCGATGGGCGCCCGCGGGCGGTCACCGGGAGAGGTCCCGGGGATCTCGGCGCCTCCAGACCCGGGTTCGGCGCCGGCCGCGAACGCCAGGGCGTTCACCGCCGGTCCTTCGGAGGCAGGCCGCGTGTCCAACAGCTCGTGCAGGAGCGCGAACCAGGCAACGCCGGTCCCCTGGGAGTGGGCGATGACCACCACCGATTGGCAATGCTCGCGCAGGTTCTGGATGTTCGCGCGCACCGATGACGCCATGGCGCCGAAGCGGACCGGGCTCCTGGTGAGCACGTATGCATCACCGAACCCATTGGCCAGTGTCCGCTGAAAGTGTCGTGCCGCGTCGGAGACGAAGGGCAGGTTGATGACCGTGAACAGGAAGATGGCGGCGGCCAGGACAGTGATCGCGAACCCCACGATCGCCGCACCCACGATCATCGCGAACCCCACCACGAGGGTCACCGGAATGAGGACCAGGCGGAGCCATAGCGGGACGTCTTCTCCGATTTCGAGGCGGCGGCGGATGCCGGCGACCTGCGTCGCGAACACCCACGGCCCAACGCTCAGTGCCCAGCCCCGCATCTCGTTGTAGGTGGCCGGGCGAAATACGTCGGCCCACCAGGCCTCGGCCACGACCCAATGAGCGACCGTACCCATTCCCTCGGGAGGCGTGATCCGGACGACCGCATGCGCGGCCGGGATGGCGTCGCCGGACGCCTGCCGCGCCACCACGTCGAGGACATCCACGTCTCCCTGCTCCGGACCAGGTGTTTCTACTCGCTGCCGCAGCCACTCGAAGATGCGGTCGCCCGCTTCGGTCAGCGTGTCACTGCGCTGCTGCTCGCCGAGCCCGTGCACGAGGAGCACGCCAAGATCGAACGAATCGATGCCGACCCGGTCGCGGCTCGAGGCGATGCTCTCGCGGGGCGGAAGAGGAGGTGGGCTGCTCATCGGGCTGGGCGTCCCCGCCTGACTGCGGGTATCGGTATCCGGCAGTCTAGGCCCGCCAGGCAAGCGCGCACCCGTATCATCGGTCCATGGCTGAAACCCGCCCGATCTGGGTCCTGTTCAAGGTGCCCACGCCCACGCCCACCCGCGGCGAGACGGCCAAGGACCTGTACGACAAGCGCCTGACCTGGATCACCGATGCCATGCGCGATTCGGCCAGCTCCCACGGATGCCTGTTTCACCGATGCTGGTATGCCCGGGACGGATCGGCCTTCTATGCGCTGGCGTGCTGGGCCAGCCGCGACGGCGCGAGCGCGTTCTTCAACGAATGGGACATCTACGACGAGGAGGGGGAGGAGGCCATCTACCTCGAGGGCGACTGGGGTCTCGTCCCGATCCCATAGGTTCGGGGGACGGCAGTCAGCATTCGGTCAGAAGCGGGTTTCCTTCACCACGCGGCCGGTCCGATCGAAGGTGCGCCACACGCCCACCTGACGGCCTCGGTCGAACGCGCCGGAGCGCATGACGCTCCCGTCCTTGCGTAGGAACTCCCACGCGCCGTGCATCTGCCCGTCCAGCCGCCATCCGCGGTTCCGCACGCCGCCGGTGTCGTAGTAGTCGATGCTCGGAACAGGCTCGGGATCGGTCATGGGTCGGGAAATCCTAGACGCCAAAAGGCCACGGCTCCCGGGCCCGGCAGCGATTGCTCGTGCCGGGGGAGTCGTGGCCCCTGGGGGTAGGGTTAGACGAGGACCGGGATACCGGTCATGAAGGCCAGGTCGCCCACGTAGCTGGTGATCAGCTTGACGTGGCTGGAGAGGTTCTCCTTGACCCAGGTCGCAGCAAATGCGACCGACTTCTCGGCCTGCTCACGCGTCTCCCAGACGGTGATCGAGGCAACCTTGCGGTTGCCCAGGTCGGCAACTCCGTACTCGATGAAGCCAGGCTCCTTCGAGATGCGGGGCAGCATGCCGGACTTGGTCAGGCGGGCAACTTCGTCGAAGGTGCCCTTGTTCAGATCGTAGATGGCGAGGCGAATGTGCTTCACGTCGTTCTCCTTTTAGGGATCGGCGGTCGTTACGAAGCGGAATCGCTCGTGACCGACTTCTGTTCGAAGGCCAGGAGATCAGACGGTTCGCAGCTTTTACAGCCGTTGGTCCGTATGGTACCACATATATCTGTGATAGGCTCGTGTCAGGGCTAATACAGATATCACATAGGAGGATACAAGTGCCACGAGTGGAGTTCGAGGCTGATACCGAAGAAGAGCTTGTCACCCTCGCATGGCGGTGGGTGATGGGTCCCCGCCGCGAGGTGGAGGCCGGATCGGACGGAGCCGGTGGCGATGAGACCGAGCTGCGACGAGGTCAGCTGCTCGAGGTGCTGCACGCCATCCGAGGCGTCGACAGTCGCCGCCTGGTGCGCGAGGTCGCCGAGCTGTCCCTGCGCGATCAGGCTCTCGTCCTGGACGAAGCCCTGCGCCAGCGGTACGGCAAGAGCACAGGCACAGCCTTCGCCGGGATCGTGGGCGGGCCGAACAAGGTGATGCGTCGAGTGGCTCGGCGGGACCTCCTGATCTGGGACGCGGCGGCGCAGGGATATCGGATGCACCCCGCCGACGCCGAGATCGTGCTCACCACCTGGTCGGAAGCCTAGAGATCCGACCCGGGGCAAGGGACGCCGCCTGCTCTGCCGCCAGGAACCCGCCCCGCGCCCGTCGGCGCGCTTGATCGGCCGGATCAGGCTAGTGTTCGAACTGATGTCATTCACCGATGACGACCTCGTTCGTGGCGCAACCTTCCGACCGCTGAGCGACGTCCCGCCGTTGCAGCTGTCGAGCGCATCGGTGCGGTTCACCGCCACCGGCTCCATGACGAACGGGGAGTTCGGCCTGTTCCGCTACGACATGCCGCCGGGACCTGGCGGGCCGAGCCCGCATGTGCATCGGACCTTCTCGGAGTCGTTCTACGTGCTCGAGGGGGCGGTGGACTTCTACGACGGGGCGGCGTGGACGACGGCGACCGCGGGCGACTACATCTACATCCCGCGGAACGGGGTGCACGCCTTCCGCAACGGCTCGGACGGAACGGCGTCCATGCTGATCCTCTTCGCGCCGGGCGCCCCGCGGGAGATGCTACTTCCGCGAGCTGGCGGAGATCGCGGCCTCGGGCCGGACCGCTCAGCCCCGAGGAGTGGACCGAGGTCTGGGCCCGCAACGACCAGTACGCCGTCGAGGAGATCTGACCGATGAGCACGCGGACCCGCCGGATCGTGCAGATTTCGGCCGTGGCCGCGTGGGTGGTGGTCGTCGCCGGGGTTGGGGTGCTGGTCACCAGCTTCCTGTTCCAGGCGGCGGGGGAGCCGTGGGACGCGGTGAACGACTGGTTCCTGCTCCTCATGATCGGCGCCCTCGCGCCCCTGATGCTCTCGTTCTACGAGCTGGGCGGCCGTACCCCGCTCCGGCTGGCGCAGCTCGCCCAGGTCGCTGGGCTGGGCAGCGGTCATCACCTGGGGCCTGGTCCAGAAGCTCGTGCTCTTCAACGTCCTGACCTTTGACATCCACGAGCCCATGACCGGGTGGTTCGCGTTGGCCAGCCTGGCACTTGGCTACATCGGTCTGTGGATCGCCGGAGCGAACCTCCTCGCCGGTACGTGGCTGTCTCCCGTTCGGTGGGTGGGCGTGGCCGCCGGCCTGGCGCTGGTCATCTTCGCCTTCGGCCTGCTGCGGGGCGGCGTGGACACCGGATGGGCCGAGCTCGGTGGGCTGGCCACCATGCTCCTCGTCCCGGTCTGGGCCTTCCTGATGGCCAGCCTCCTCCGACGGATCTCCGTAACGGAGGCGGTTTAGGCCGCGCTCTCGATCTGGGTGTCACCGGTCGCCGGCATGGCGAGCTGGGGGCTGATCGCGGTCACGGCGGTGGTCATCCGCCGCCTGAGAGGCCCGAATTCAGCTACGGGGTGACGGTGATGGGCTCGCTCAGCATGATCTGGCCCACGCCGGCGATGTACGAGAGCTGGTAGCTCCCGGCCGTCAACGGGGACAGGATGGTGCCGACACCGTTGGACGTGCTGCCGGTGTAGAAGTAGTTCTCGTTGGTCCACGCGGTGGCGCCGAAAGGCAGGATGGTGACGTAGTCGCCAGGCCCGTTCGGACCGGTCCAGCTGACCTGGAACTGGGTGTTGACCCTCACGCTGGCCGGCCCGTCGATGGTGCCGGCCCACGGCAGGACGCGGATGGCAACCCGGGCCAGGACCGCGTCGTCGGTGCCCCGGACGTACCAGAGCGCATACGCGCCATCCTCGATCGAGGCGTTGAGCTTCCCGCTGCCCTGGGGGGCGCTGCCGGTGTAGTAGTACGACTCGTTGGTCCAGGCCGTCGCCCCTGCGGGCACGATCGTCACGTAGTCGCCCGGGCCGTTGGGCCCGGTCCACGCGACGTCGAATCGCGAGCCGGCGATGACCGTGTCCGGACCATCCACGTTTGCCTCGCCCGTGGATCCGGAGGTGGGCAGCGGCTCAGCGCTGCTGGTCGCCTCCGCGGTCGCGGATTCGGAGGGCTCGGCCGATGCCGAGCCCGACCCGGTGGCCGATGGCGAGCTGGACGCGCTGCCCTGGCAGGCCGATACGGCGAGGAGGATCAGTGCGAGTGTCAGGAAGGTCAATGGCCGATGGAGTCGAGTCATGCGCGCAGGGTACCAGCGCCTCGCCCCCGTCGGAAGACCCGAGGCCGACTCGGCTTCGGAACCTGAGGCTCGGCCAGACCGCTACCATCGGTCAGCACATGCCCGCCGCGATCCCTCCCGAGCTCGCCGACCTCCTGACCGGTGGCGCCCTGGGCCACGTCTCGGCCATCCGCCCGGACGGCTCGGTGGCGCACTACATCATGTGGATCGACTTCGACGGCGAGCACGTGCTCACCAGCTCGATGACCGGCTCGCGCAAGGGTGCCCACTGGCGCCGCGACCCACGGGTCACTGTCTCGGTGGTGGACCGATCCGATGACTGGCGCTACCTGATCGTTCGCGGGCGCGTGGTCGAGTTCCGTCCTGACGAGAACCTGGCCTTCATCGACACGATGGCCGAGCGCTACACCGGCGGGCCCTATCGATTCCGAGAGCACGCCCGCGAGGTGTTCGTGATCGAGCCCCAGCACGTCGTCGCCTCGACCGGTCGCCGCCCCGCCCCAAAGCCCGACGACTCCTAACCGCCACTTGAGTGGTCGAGGCCGTGGCCGCGATCATCGGCCCGTCCCGACTCGCCGTCCCGGGCCCGAACCATGCCGGCGGACGCAGATATTTTGGATCGGAGCCAGCCAAGTCGGGTCCGAACGTACGGCACCTTCCCCGGACTCTCCGGGCGCGAACCCCATCGCGTTCCTGTTTCTCGGCCCTTGGTCCGGGGTCAGCCGGGCCTTTCCGATGGCCCCGCAGCGCCTGGCCCTCGTCATCGGCGGGCTGATTGTGCTCGCCTGGGGCTAGTACCCCTCGAAGTCCCTCCGCGGTCCGTCCTCGTCCTCGGATGGCGTCTCGCGGAATCCATCGCCTTCGTCGTACTCCGGCCAACTTGGCGCCGCGAGGGCCATCGACAGGTCCACGGCCATGGGCTGGGCCTGGGCGATCAGGTCGTGGAACTGCGCGGTGGCGGCCCGACCCTCCTCGGCCGACTCGGCGTTCCCGTTGTACGGATGGAAGACCAGCTCGTACAGGCCGCCGGTGGCGCCGAAGGCCGCCAGGAAGTGGTCGATCCCCCGTCCATCCCCGGCCCGAATGAGCTCGGCATCGGCCTCCACCCACTCGGACCAGCGGTCCTCGCCATGGGCCCGGAGCAGGGTGCCCATGTCATCCAGCAGGCTGACCAGCTGGGCCTCGTGCGTTGGCATGTCCCCAATGGTACGGGCCCGGGCTAGCCCAGAACCGTTGACCCCCCACAGCAAGGTACCGGGCCCGTCAGGCTTGTCGCGGTCCCGGAGCGGGGCGAAGGTGGACCGACCACTAAGGAGGCAATCAGGCTATGGGTCGGCCGATTCGTGCCCTCATCACGGTGCTGCTGTCCTTCGCGGTGGTGATCGTTTTCGCAACCAGTGCAGCAGCTGGCGGCCATCACAGCAAGGTCGACATCTGTCACTGGACGGGTCACACGTTCGTCGAAATCCAAGTCTCCGAACGGGCGGTGCCGGCTCACCTGCGTCACGGCGACGTGATGCCAGATGAGTACGGCGATTGTCCGGACGAAGGCAACGGCGGCGGTGGCCACGGGCATCACCACCACGGACACAAGCACCACCATCACGGACCACATTGGCCGTGGGGTTTCTGGCGATATTGGTGGCTCTACCGGTAACGCGTTCTCCTCGCTGAGAACGCCGCGCGCAGTCGCCCCTGCTGCGTGAAGAACGCCCCGGAGCCACCCGGCTTCGGACCAGGTCGCATCGGCAGTGGCGCCCCCCGGGCGCCACTGCCATCACAAGGGGTCATCCGTCATGACGACCGGTGTCGGTCAGCTTCTTCCTTCCGTGTCCATCGTCATGCCCTGCCTCAACGAGGAAGAGACGGTGGGCGTGTGCGTCACCAAGGCGCGCCGCTGGCTCTCGAGCTCGGGCATGAACGGCGAGGTCATCGTGGTGGACAACGGCTCCACGGACCGATCGCCCGAGGTTGCCGCAACGGCCGGGGCGCGGGTCGTCCACGAACCGGTGCCCGGCTATGGCCAGGCCTACCAGCGCGGCTTTGCCGAGGCGCGGGGCGAGTTCATCGTCATGGGCGACTCGGACGACACGTACGACTTCAGCAACCTCACCCCGCTCATCGAGCCGCTCCAGCAGGGGTCGGACCTGGTCCTGGGCAACCGGTTCGCGGGCGGGATCGCCGAGGGGGCGATGCCCTGGGCGCATCGGTACATCGGCAGCCCGATCATCAACCTCATGATCCGCCTGTTCGTGGGTGCCGACATCCGCGACAGCCAGAGTGGGTTTCGGGCCTTCCGCAACGGCCTGATCGAGCGGCTGGGGCTCAAGGCAGCCGGCATGGAGTTCGCCTCGGAGATGATCGTGCGCGCCGCCCGGGCGGGGCTCCAGATCACCGAGGTGCCCGCGCCGTATGCCATCCGCCGCGGCGAGAGCAAGCTCAGCACCTTCCGCGACGGCTGGCGGCACCTGCGCTTCCTGCTCCTGGCCGCGCCCGACTACCTGTTCGTGCTGCCGGGGCTCGTCCTGTGCGCGCTCGGGATCATCACCTTCGTCGTGTCCTTCGCCTCGCCGGTGGGCGTGGCGGTGGGCTCGCTGACCTGGCAGCCGGTGTTCGCGGCCACCATCTTCCTGGCCATTGGCGCCAACGCGCTGCTGTTCGGGCTGGTGGCCAAGATCCACGGGGTTGCCCGCGGGATTCTCAACGAGGACCGTTGGGTGCGCCTGTATCAGCGTGTGTTCCGGCTCGAGACGGTCCTGCTCGCGGCCGCGGTCATGGTCGCCGCGGGCGCCATGGTTGACCTGTGGCTGTTCACGATCTGGGCGTCCGGCGGAGAGCATCCCCTGGGGCTGACCTACGCGGCCCTGGCCCAGACCCTGCTCATCGTGGGCGCCGAGTTCGGGATGGCCGGGTTCCTGCTCATGGCCATCGACGGCTCGTGAGCGTTCCCGCGGCGACGACCGCGGCTCCCGATCGGCGGCTGCGGATCGCGTTCGTCTACGACGCGCTGTACCCGTACTTGAAGGGCGGCGCCGAGCGTCGCGTCCACGAGCTGGCCAACCGGCTCGCGGACCGGCACGACGTGCACCTGGTCAGCTGGCAATTCTGGGACGGAGAGGCCGATCAGACCGATGGGTCGGTCCATCGCCACGGCGTGGGGCGGGCGCCCGACCTGTACGGCGGGGACGGGAAGCGAACCGTCCGCGAGGCCGCGTCGTTCGCGCTGCGGCTCATGCCCGCCATTGCGCGCGGCGGATACGACGTCATCGACTGCTCGGCCACGCCATACGTGCCCCTGTATGGGTGCTGGGCGGCGGCGCGGACGACCGGGGTCCCGGTGGTGGCGACCTGGCACGAGTTCTGGGGCGAGCACTGGGACGAGTACCTCGCCCACCGGCCACTCGTGGCCCGCGCTGCCCGCGCGGCCGAGGCATCCGCGCTGCGCCTGGGCGACCGTCACGTGGCGGTGTCCGCGTTCACCGCCCAGCGGCTCGCGGACGCGGGCCTCGAGCCGGAGCGGATCCGGGTCGTGGAGAACGGGGTGGCGCTCGATGCGTATCGGTCCGTGCAGCGCTCGCCGATCCGATCCGACCTGGTGTTCGTGGGGCGGCTGATCGAGGACAAGCGGGTTGACCTGCTCATTCACGCGGTGGCCGGCCTGCGGGAAGCGCTGCCCGACCTGCGCTGCCTGGTCATCGGTGACGGGCCCGAGCGCGTCCGGCTGGAGGCCGAAGCCGCCGCCCTGGGCGTGTCCGACCAGGTCCGGTTCCTGGGCCAGGTGGCCGAGGACGACAAGATCGCGCTCCTCAAGGCGTCCCGGATCTTCGTCATGCCGTCGGTGCGCGAGGGGTTTGGCATCGCCGTGGTCGAGGCCCAGGCTGCCGGCCTGGCGCCGATCGTGGTCCGCAGCGAGCACAGCGCGGCCCCGGCCCTGGTGCGCGACGGGGTCGACGGCCTGATCTGCGGCCCGCGTCCCGACGGCCTGGGGGCGGCCATCCAGGGGCTCCTCACCGATCCCGATCGGCTGGCGTCCATGCGCGCCGCCGCCGCCCAGACCGCCGAGCGCTGGGACTGGGAGCAGATGGCGCTGGCCATGGAGCGGGTCTACCTCGACGTGGCGCGGCCGGTGGCATCCGCCGACGCCCCGGTGCGGAGGCTGTCGTGGGGATGAGCGCGGCGACCATGCGTCCGCGATCGGTTGGGCGGATCGGGCCTCGACGGCTGGATCCCTACGACCCCTTCCTGCTGGTCCTGGCCGTCCTGGCCGGGCTCACCGCGATCATGGTCATCACCCCGCTGCGGCAGTGGGGACTACGGGCAGTGGCTCATGACCGCCCGCCCGTACGCGGGCCTGAGCCTGCCCGACTATCGGCGCGGCCGGTGCCGTTCCTCCGGTCGTCCCCGTCATGCTGGGTGGCCTGCTCGCGGTCGTGGGCGACCCGATCGTCGCCCTGCGCCTCTTCACGGTGCTGACCCTATGGGGCCTCGGCGGCTCGGCGTACTTCGCGGGGACCACATTGTTCCGCTCGCGGGTGGCCGGGCTGCTGGCCACCGTGCTGAGCCTGCTCGTGGTGGAGCAGTTCATCGACCTGTTCGCGTTCGGGGGGCTGCTCCAGGCCAACGCGATCGTCTTCGCCTTCCTCGCGGTCGCCAGCTTCTACCGGGCCCCGCGGGCCACGCGACGAGCGTGGGCGTGGTGGACCGCCGGGGCGGTGTGCGTTGGCCTGGCGGCCCTGACCCACGTGGGCAGCGCCTCGATCCTGGTTCCGACCGGGGTGGCCGTGGCCCTGGTCTCCTCGCGGCACGGGGCCAGCTGGCCGCTGGGCAGGCTTCGCACGCCTGGTGCCGTTGGGCGTGGTCCTGGGCGCGACCGCCGCGTTCTGGCTCATGGTCCTCATTCCGGGAAGCACCGATCTCGTCCGCAACCCGGCCAGCCTCGACTACCGCGGGCCCGCCCGCCTGTTCGACTCCCTCACCGGATCGTGGCCCACGGTGCTGGTCATCGTGGGCGGCACGGCTGCGATCCTGATCGGTACCGCGCGGGAGCTGACCCATCGCCAGGACGGGCCGTGGCTGATCCTGGCCCTCTGGAGCGCCATCACCCTGGGCGTCCTGGCCGTGGCCGTGATCAGCGGCGCGTCGACCGACTATCCGCGCTTCGCGACGCCCATCCTGGCCCCGCTGGTCCTCGCCGCCGGAGGGGCACTGGCCGCGGTGCTCGGGGTCCGTACCGGGCGCGTTTCGTCGTCGCACCGCCGCCGGGTGGCCGGCTGGTCGGTGGCGGTCCTGGTCATCGTGATCGTGGTGGCGGCGCCCCTCGCGGCAGATCGATTCATGAACGAGGCCAATGGCTACCAACTCAGGGACGTGGCCAGCCTCGGCGCGGCGGCCTCCTGGATCAACGACAACCTGGGGCCGCAGGCCACCGTCCTGGCCCCGGTCCGCGAGGCGAAGTGGATCGAGGGTCTCACCGGGCGGCCGGCCCTGTTCAGCAACGCGTTCCGATACAGCTTCCGGGCCGAGGAATGGGAACGCAGCCTGGCCGCCGACACCGTGCTCCGGAGCAGCGGGGCCGTGGTCAGTCCCTTCTTCTTCGCGCGCCTCACCGCGCTCGGGACCGAGCAGTCCGCGCCCCACGGCCTGATCATCGCGGCCAACCACGGAGGCGAGTTCCTCGACCTGCTGAGCCTCGCCCCGGATCAGACCCGGATCCTCAGCCCCGATCCCGACGCGCCCGTCCTCGCCACCCAGACCAACCTGGCGGCGGACGGACGCGCGGTGACCACGACCGATGACGGGATTGAGGTATCCACCGCCTGGACCGGCGAGCGGCGCGACGCCACGGTGTCCTTCATCCAATCGGTCGCGCTCCAGGATGGCTCATCGGTCCTCGCGCTCCAGGCGGGCGTCCAGACCACGCTCCCGGTCTCGGGCCTTGAGCTGGAGCTGCGGCCGGTAGCCGGGGTCCACGTGCGCTCGATCACGATCGACGGGCAGGAAGCGACCATTGCGTTCACCCCATATGGCCCGGGCGAGCCCCGACTCCGGGTGGTCCTCGTCGACGGGACAGGGGCGCTCCAGCGCACCGCGGACGACGGCCTCCGCGTCGTCACCACCGGGCGATCCGCGCACCTGCTGGTCACCGATCTGACCGGGGCCGGCGGGGCGCCCAGCACCCCGTCCAATGGCTCGACCCGGCGGCGCTGGTCGACCAGTACGACGGTACACGGTCCGGCGCGTGATCCCACCCTCGACGCGCGGATTGCCCGGATGGAATCACTGGGCTTCACCTCGATCCAGGACTTCGGCTTCTATCAGCTGATGGTGCGCCCATGACCACCCTGCCCCTGCCGCTCCAGCATTTGCCCGATCCGGTCCTGATCGTGGGTGGATACGGCTACCGCAACGCGGGTGACGAGGCGATCCTGGCCAGCATCGTCCGCTCCCTGGAGGGGCGACGGGTCACGGTGCTGTCCCGGACGCCGGCCGAGACGACGGCAATGCACGGCGTGCGTTCTGTGCCGCTGACCGCGGCCGCACGGGCGCTGGCTCGCCATCGCACCGTGCTCATCGGTGGTGGCGGACTGTTCGGGCGCGACATGGGTGGCGTGGGACGCCTGTTGCCCGCATACGGGCTGGGGGCAGTGGCCCTGGGCAAACAGGTGGTCATCCACGGGGTGGGCGTTGACCATGGGCTGCCCGCGACGACCGAGGTGCCGCTCCGGGAGCTCGCGAAGCGGGCACACCAGGTGTCCGTCCGCGACGAGGCGTCGGCTGACGTGCTGCGCGCGTGGGGCGTCGAGGCGGTCGTGGGTCCCGATCTCTCCACCTGGCTGCCGGCCGCCCCGGCCGCGGTCGGCGCGCGGCTGCTCCGGTCGGCGGGCATCGATCTCCGGCGACCGATCATCGGTCTGGCGCTGACGGCCGTGAACCCGGACCTGGCCGAGTCCGTTCTCGACGCGGCCACGGCCACCGTCGACGCCGCCCTGCCCGAGGTTCAGTTCTGCTTCATCCCGATGAGCCAGCACCCGTTCGTCGCCGCCCACAACGACCTGGTCCTCGCCCGCCGGCTCCAGGCCCGCGTTCCGCGCGTCGCGGTGCTCGAGGGGACGCTGCACCCAGCCGCGCTCCTCGCGGCCTACGGCCACCTCACCGCGGTGGTCGGCATGCGGTACCACAGCCTCCTGTTCGCGTCCCGTGCCGGCGTGCCCGTGGTGCCGGTGCCGTACGCCGACAAGTGCGACACCTGGATTGCCGAGTCGGGCGCCGTCCCGGCCGCCGCGGACGGACGCGAATGGGTCCGGCGCCTTGCCGATGCCACGGGGCATCGACCGACGTCCCGAAGCCGGCGGGAAGCGTCGTGAGCCCGCGCATGCGCCAGGCCGCCGGCTGGGCGATCGGGGCCGGGCTCGTCGTCCTGCTGCTCCTGACCCTCGACACGGCGACCATCGCCCAGCTCCTCGCCAACGCCAACCTCCCGCTGGTCGTCACAGCCGTGGCGGGGCTCACCGCCGCGCACCTCATCGGAGCGGCCACGTGGCGCTCGCTCGCCCGCCGGCTGAGCGGCCAGCTGCTGACCTGGCGCTCGGCCGTGCCCCTGTACTACGCCGCGCAGGCGGTGGGTGGGCTCACCCCGGCCAACGTGGGCAACGACACGTACCGCGTCGTTGCCCTGCGCCGGTCCGGGCAGGGGACCGAGCGCGCCGCCGCCCCGATCGTCGTCCAGCGCGCGACCAGCTACCTCGCGCTCGGCCTCCTGGGCATGGCCGCGCTGCTGGGGCTCACCCGGCCCGCGGCGTTCCCGCGCGGCCCTCGGGGCGGCTCTCGTCGTGCTCGCGGCGTGCGCGATCGTGATCACGGTCTTCGTGTGGCGCAGCCCCGCCTGGTCGTTCGTGCCCGATCGGCGGGCCTTCGCCGACTCGGTGGGCATCGGTCTGGGCCTGGGGCTGGTCTTCCATCTGGCCGGGATCGGTCTGTCCTTCCTCCTGATCGTGGCCGTCGACCCGGACGCGGCCGCCCTGGCCGGACCGGTCCTGGCCTGCGTGGCGCTGGCCCGGGCCACCCTCCTGGTCCCGCTCACCCCCTCGGGACTGGGCATCCAGGAAGCCGCGCTCGCGTTCCTCCTGTCCGGGCTCGGCATCCCGCCCGAGACCGCCCTGGCGGCCTCGCTGCTCGGCCGCCTGGGGACTGGTCCTGACCACGGTGGTGGGGGCGGTGTGCCTGGCCCGGATCAACGAGGGAGCGGAAGCCGATCAGCTGACGGCGGCCAGCGCCTCGCCTGTCTCGAGGTAGGACTTCAACCCCGACACGATGTAGACGATCCCGCCGGCGAACTCCTCCGCGGTCTTCGACCCGGCGACCAGGCCCTCGGAGATCACGGTCAGCTTGCACACGCCGTCGCCGGCGCGCTCGATCTGCCAGGTCTGGGTCACCGGGCCCTCCTCGACCATGGCCGGGTCCCAGCGGGCCTGGAACGTCATCTGCAGCTCGCGCAGCGGATCCACGGCCAGAATCTCGCCGTCGGCGGCCACGGACCCATCGGGATACCGATACGCGTGCTGGGCGCCGGGCCGGAGCTCGCCATCGGTCGAGAACGCGGTGCCGTAGTAGTACCGCGCGGTCTTGGTGCCGTCGACGATCGCCTCCCAGAGGGCCTCGGGCGTGGTGCGGATCAGGGTCGTGTAGACGTGGCTCGGTGCGGGCTCGGGCATGGGGACCTCCTCCAGATGGTGCTTCAGGGCGGCCATCGTTCCGACGACCGGCTCGGCGTACTTGCTGATCCATCGGTCATGGACCAGCCGAATGGGGACCGGGTTGAGGTAGTGGAGCTTGCGGCGGCCCACCCGCCGGGTGGTGATCAGCTCGGCGCTCTCGAGCACCGCGAGGTGGCGCATGACCCCGAAGCGGGTCATGCCGGGGAGCACCAGGCACAGCTCGCCCAGGGTCTGCCCGTCCTCGACGTACAGGCGGTCCAGCAGCGCACGGCGGCTGGGATCGGCCAGGGCGCGAAAGACAGGCTCCATGTCCCGAATATATGTGACTAATCAGTCACATGTCAAGAGTTGGCAGAATGCGCCTGATGGCGACTTTCAAGGACCTGTTCTCGGGCCATGCGGCGGACTACGCGCGCTTCCGGCCCACCTACCCGCCCGAGCTGTTCAGCTGGCTGGCCGGGGTCAGCCCGGGGCGGGCCCTGGCGGTGGATGTCGGGAGCGGCAACGGCCAGGCAGCGGCGGGGCTGGCCACCGCCTTCGACCGGGTGATCGGCGTGGAGCCCAGCGCGGAGCAGGTCCGCTACGCCACAGCGCACCCCGCGGTCGAGTACCGCGTCGGCACCGCGGAGGCAACTGGCCTGGACTCCGGTTCGGCCGACCTCATCCTCGCCGCCCAGGCCTTCCATTGGTTCTCGCGCGAGCCGTTCTTCGCCGAGGTGGCCCGCGTGCTTCGCCCCGGATGGCGTCCTGGCCCTGGCCTGCTACAGCTGGTCGCGCATCACCCCGGAGGTGGATGCCATCGTCGACGTGCTGTATCGGCGGCTCGACCCGTACTGGGAGCCCGAGCGGCGGTTGGTGGAGGCTGGGTATGCGACGGTGGAGGTCCCATTCGCCGAGATCGACGGTGCCCACCTTCGAGATGCGCAGCCAGTGGTCGGTCGAGGATCTCATCGGTTACGTGGGGACCTGGTCGGCACTGCGCAAAGCCACGGTCGACGAGGGCCGCAATCCGCTCGAGGACGTGGCCCCGCAGCTCATCGCCGCCTGGGGTGACGTCGAGCGGCGCGAGGCCCGTTGGCCGCTCGCCGTCCGCGCGTTCCGCCTGCCGGCAGTCCACTAGCATCGGCGTGCATGCGCGCCTGGCTGCTCCGTCTGCTCGACATCGGCACGGGCCCGACCGACGACGCTGACCTCGTCGTCCGGAAGCGCACGGCCGTCGCCATCAGCTATGCGCTGTGCGCGGCCGGGCTCGCGTACTCGGCGGCGGGCATCGTCACCGACCGGCCGCTGGTGCTCATGTTCTCCCTCATTCAGATTGGCGGCCAGCTGCTCAACCTGGCGATCTTCAGCCGGACGAAACGGCTGGTTCCCATGGTCGTGGTCGTCGTCGCCCTGGGCATGGCCACCATCTTCAGCGGGGTCGTGACCACGGGGGGCATGATCTATTCGACGGGCAACCTGGTCTGGGGCGTGCTGGCGCCCATCGGCTGTGTCCTGCTCATCGGCCCCCGCGCCGGCATCCCCGCCTATGGGGCGCTGGTGGTCGTCGTCGCGGCCAGCGCGCTCCTGAATCCATTCTTCCCCGTTGACCAGGCGCTCAGCGAACCGGTGCGAATCGCGCTCACGGCAGTCAACCTCCTCGTGCCCGCAGCCATCGCCCTGGGCCTGGTGCGGTACATCGATGGCCAGCGCCTGGCCGCCCGCCGGCAGTCCGATGCGCTGCTGCGCAACGTTCTGCCCGAGCCCATTGCCGATCGGCTCAAGGCCGGGGAGCGGGTCATCGCCGACCACTACGACACCGCCACCGTCCTCTTCGCAGACATCGTGAACTTCACGCCGCTGTCGGAGTTCAAGCCGCCGCAGGAGGTGGTCAGCCTGCTGAACCGGCTGTTCACCGAGTTCGACCGCCTGGCGGACCGATACGGCCTCGAGAAGATCAAGACCATCGGTGACGCGTACATGATCGTGGCCGGCGTCCCCGAGCCCCGGGAGGACCACGCCCTGGTGGCCATGGAGATGGCCCTCGCGATGCACGCCGCGGTGATGGACGAGCCCCCGGTCGACGGCCGGCAGCTGGAGATCAGGATCGGCCTGGCCAGCGGCCCGCTGGTGGCCGGGGTCATCGGGGAGCGGAAGTTCAGCTACGACCTGTGGGGCGACACGGTGAACGTGGCCGCGCGCATGGAGTCGAGCGGCCTGCCGGGCTGCATCCAGGTCACCGAGGAGACCTGCCGCCTGCTGGGGGATCGGTATCCGTTCGAACGGCGGGACGGGATCGAGATCAAGGGCAAGGGCCTCATGTCGACCTGGACCCTGGACCCGGCCGTGCTTGCCGCTTGATGTCCGTTAGACACGGCACGGCTACCCTGATGTCATGCGCGCCCTGATCTTCGACCTCGACGGCACGCTCATCGACACGGTCTATGCGCACGTCTTCGCGTGGCAACGCGCCCTCGCCGAAGCAGGGATGCCGATCGAGGGCTGGCGCATCCACCGCAGGATCGGGATGAGCGGTGGCCTGTTCACCCGCGCCCTCGCGCGCGAGCTGGGCCGGCCCCTGGAGGACGCCGACGTGGAGGACATCCAGCGCCGACACGGGGAGCTGTACCGCGACCTGCTCCCCGAGCGGCGGCCGCTCCCCGGCGCGGTGGAGCTCCTCGGACACTTGCGTTTCATCGGCGTTCCGTACGGGATCGCGACCTCCGGCCGGCGGCCCGAGATCGATGCCTCGCTGGCGGCGCTGGGCATCGGGGACGAGGTGACCGTGGTCGAGCGAGGGGACGTCATGCGCGCCAAGCCGGAGCCGGACCTGTTCCTGGCCTGCCAGGAGCGGATGGGGGTCGCGATCCGTGACGTCACGGTCGTGGGCGACGCGGTATGGGACCTGCTCGCCGCCCGTCGGGCGGGGATGCTGTCGGTCGGGCTGCTGACCGGCGGCTACGGAGAGGACGAGCTCACCCAGGCCGGCGCCTTTCGCGTGTATCGCGACCCCGCCGAGCTGGACGCGTCCCTCGACGAGCTGGGGATCGTGCCCTAGGCCGAGTCGGGTCCGGACTCGACGGTTCCTCGGTTTCGCAACCGGGCACCGATTCCTGAAGCCAGCCTGGCCGTGGTTCGTGCCGTGAACCGCAGCGCCCGCGTGCCCAGCTGAACGCCCTTCCGGCCGATCCACGCGTAGCTCGCCCCGATGGTGCGGAGGTCGTCATCGATGTCCGATGCCTCCAGACCCACCTCGGCCAGCACCACCGCCCGCTCGTGCGGCTGCATGCTGCGCAGCGCGACCCCGATCGCGAACAGGACTGCGGCCGCGTCGTCGAGCTGCCCGGCCACCGGGATGAATCCGGGGACGAGATCGATGGGCGACACCACGTACGACCGCGGCCGCGATCAGGGCCAGCCGCCGCTTCCCGGTGACCTTCGGATGCCGGCTCAAGTTCCACGCCAGGTGGACATACCGCGGCATGCGCCGCAGGAGGGCAAAGAATCGGTCCCGCGGGAAGGGATCGGGGGCTGGGCGGGGGGCGGCACCTGTGTCACCGCGAGAGCCTACTCCGTGCGGCTACTCCTGCCGGTTGAAGGCCCAGCCGGCGATCGAGATCAGGACCACCGCGAATACCGACATGATCGCCACCTCTTCGGGCAGGGTCATGGTGTGGCCCAGCACGGTGACGCCCAGATAGGGACCGGAGTCGCTGCCCAGGAAGATCTGGCGGATGGCGTCCACGCCGTAGGTCAGCGGGTTGAACTTGCTGATGACCTGGAGCCATTCGGGGGCCTGGTTGATGGGGAAGAACACGCCGGCCAGGAAGATCAACGGGAAGATCAGCAGCTGCATGAGGAGCTGGAATCCCTGCTGGGATCGCATGAAGCTGGCCATCACGAGTCCCAGCCCCGACAGCGCGATGGACAGGATGAAGACGACCGGAATGAGGCGGAGGATGATCGACAGGTCGATCTTGACGCCCACCACCGGCGCGATCAGCAGCATGACCGAGACCTGGAGCAGGGCCACGACGCACGCCCCGAGGGCCTTGCCGAGCACGATCCCGGTCCGCCCCAGTGGCGCCACGAGCAGCTCGCGGAGGAACCCGAACTCGCGGTCCCACACGATCGAAACGCCCGCGAACAGCGAGGTGGTGAGCACGCCCATGGCGATGATTCCGGGGTACATGAACTGGATGAAGTCCACGCCCGGGGCGACGGAGCCGATGAGGTTGCCAAATCCGGCCCCGAAGATGACCAGGAAGATCAGCGGCTGGGCGAATGAGCCCACCAGTCGCGACCGCTCGTTCACGAAGCGGAGCAGCTCGCGGTAGGAGACCACCCAGGTTCCGCGGAAGATCTCGGTCATCGACGGCCTCCGAAGCGGCGGGCCATGCCCTCCACCAGCTGTTGCTGGGAGTCCAGCTCGCTGTCGCGGATCTCGCGACCGGTGAGGTGCAGGAACACGTCGTCGAGCGTGGGCTCGCGAACCGTGACCGACTGCAGCGGTTGGCTGAAGGACCGCACGAAGTCAGGCAGGAATTCGGCACCGTTCGACACGGTGAAGCTCACCGTTCCGTCGCGCATGGCGGCATCGGTGGCGTAGCGCTCGGTGATCTCGGTCGCGGCCGCCTGGTTGTCCGGTGCCGAAATGGTCACCAGGTCGCCGCCGACCGAGCGCTTGAGGCCGTTCGGCGTGTCGAGGCCCACGATCTGGCCGTGGTCGATGACCGCGATCCGGTCCGCGTGCTCGGCCTCGTCCATGTAGTGGGTGGTCAGGAAGATGGTCAGCCCCTCCGTCTCGCGCAGCTTCAGGAGGTAGTCCCAGATATGCCGCCGGGTCTGCGGGTCGAGGCCGAGGGTGGGCTCGTCGAGGAACAGGACCTTGGGATGGTGAAGGAGGCCGCGCGCGATCTCCAGGCGGCGCTTCATGCCGCCGGAGTAGGTCCGAACGCTGCCCTTCCGCCGATCGGCCAGGTCGACCATGTCCAGCAGCTCGGTCATCCGGCGCTCGCGCAGCTCAGCCGGCATGCCGTAGGCGTACGCGTGGAATCGGAGGTTCTGGTCGGCGCTCAGATACTCGTCGAGGGTGGTCTGCTGGAAGACCAGACCGATGGAGCGGCGGACGTCGCTCCGGTCGCTCCGCACGTCGAACCCGTTGACGACCGCCGACCCCGAGGTGGGGGTCAGCAGCGTGCAGAGCATGTTGATGGTCGTCGTCTTGCCCGCCCCGTTGGGGCCGAGGAAGCCGAAGATCTCGCCCGGCTCCACGCCGAACGTCACGCCCTTGACCGCTTCGATCTCGCCGAACTGCTTGGCGAGCGCGTCGACCTCGATGATCATTCCGCGTCCGCCATGGCGGCCAGCACGTCGCGCACGACGATGAGTCGCTTTTCGTCGATCCGGCTCAGCGACGCCGGCGGCTCTTCCACGATCCGCCGCAGATGGGCACGCACCCGCTTTCCGCGGGTCGTGAGCACGAGTGCCTTGACCCGGCGGTCTTCGGGATCCGGTTGGCGCTCGACGAGGCCCTTGGCTTCCAGCCGATCCACGAGACCGGTGATGGCCGAGGGGTCGACCTGGAGGCACTGGGCGAGCGCACGCATCGACTCGGGGCGACCCTCGGGATTCAGCTGCTGGAGCGCGAAGGACTGGGGGAACGACAGGCCGGTCTCGGCAGCCACCCGGCTGAATTGGTTCCGACGCTCGCGAATGAGGACCTGCATGAGCAGGCCCCAGACCTCATGGGCGAGAGCCGGATTGGTCGTTCGTGAGGTGGTCGCGACCGGATCGGTCGCGGGAGCGCGCACTGCCATCGGTCAGATCATAGCCGATGTCAATCATTGACACAATCAATAATTGAGACCTACCATCGCCGCCATGGATGTCGCGCTGTGGATCGCCCAGGGATTCCTGTTCGTCGCGTTCCTCGGCTCATGCTTCTTGCACGCCGTTCGCTGGGAGCAGACGAGCGCCAACCCGCAGATGGTGTGGGTCCGTGACATCGGCCGGCGCAAGGCCTACGCCATCGGTACGCTCGAAGCGGCAGGCGCGGTCGGGGTCATCCTTCCGGCGGTGACCGGGATCCTCCCCATCCTGGTTCCCGTCGCCGCCACCGGACTCGTCGTCCTCATGGTGTCGGCCAGCGTCTTCCACGCTTGGCGTCACGAGTACCCGAACATTGTGCTGAACGCTGGCTCGCCGCGCCCGCCGTCTTCGTGGCGTACGGCCGATTCGTCCTCGTCCCGTTCTGAGCCTCCGAACCCTCGCCTAGCCCCGGAAGAACTCCTTCCGCCACTCCGGCGCGGCGAATGGCTCGCCGAAGTACATCGTCATCCGGGCGACCGCGCCGTCGCGCAGCTCGAGGATGAACACCGTCTTCCAGGTGCTGCCGTCGGGGTAGTTCTCGTCGGTCTCGACGACCGCCAGGTTGCCGTCGCGCAGGATGTTGCGGATCGCGAAGGTCGGCGGGTTGGGAAAGGCCTCGTGGAACGCCTTCTGCACGTCGCGACCGCGGAGCACCTCGCCCGACTGCGGGTAGATCTCCACGTGATCGGCGGTCACGCCCTCCGCGAAGTCGGCGAAGCGGCGCTCGTTGAATGCCTGGAACGCTGCCGTGATGGCGGCGGAAAACTCGGGATCGGCGGCCACTGGTTCTCCTTAGGCGGCGAAGGGACGAAGACTGCCAGATCGAGGCGCTTCCTCAGGGCGGTCGCGGGCGCGGCCAGTGTCGTCCCGGGCTCAGTCGACCGTGGTCACTGGGCCGCTCACCGGGAGGGCCCAGTACACCGCGTACGCGGCATAGCCGGCGAGGCTCAGGTAGGGGTTGATCAGGGCCAGGGCGGTGATCACGAGGTAGCCCACCGGTGCGAATTGGTAGCCCCGCGCCCCGACGCGCAGGATCTGGTCCTCGATCCCCTGGTGCAGCAGGCGTCCATTGCGGCTCGCCGCATACGCCCAGATGACGTTGAACATGATGGCAATGGCGACCATCGTGCTGCCGTACAGGACGGTGGCGGGCAACATCTCGGTCCCGCTCACGAGACGAACCGCGAGGACGTCGGTCGTGTACGGCAGAAAGGCGATGAACATCAGGAACACGATGTGAATGAACGCAAAGGTCGTGTTTGATCGACCGATGAGCGTGAAGAGCTGGTGGTGGTTGATCCACATGATGCCGATGGTCAGGAAGCTCACCACGTAGGCGGCCAGGGCCGGCGCCTGGGCGGCCAGCGCTGTCCCGAGCGGAATGTCCGGGTCGGGAACACCGATGCCCAGGACGAGGAGGGTGATCGCGATGGCGAAGACCCCATCGCAGAAGGTCTCGAGGCGGCCGGTCTCGGTCATGGCTCGAGGGTCAGGAGATCCTTGGTGGCCGTTCTCACGGCCGCGGAACCGAACGGCCACGCGATGGTCTGCCCGGTCGCCCACAACGGGGCCTGATCGTCGTAGTGGTCATGGAAGGCATGGCCGCTGGCCCCGGTCAGGTTGACGTAGCGGCTGGCGTCGAGGTCCGACAGGTCGATCGCCATCCGCTCCGATGGCACCCACGCCACGTCGTACCCGTGACGCGCGTTCCATCCCGTCGCGTTCGGACGCTCGTCCCACCCGCGGTTTCGAACGGCCCGCGGTTGAACAGCCACTCGATGGGTCCGATGCCCGACTTGCCGAACGATTCGTTGCGCAGCGTCAGGGTGTGGAGTTTGCCCCACTTCCATTTCGTCGGGTCGTCGCCCTGGAGGTCTGTCAGCTCGTCCACCGCGTCGGTCACGGCGGCGGACAGGATGGTGTCGCGATCTTCGATGACGTCAGCGGTCTTCACGTCGTCCCACCACGCCGAATCAGGGCTGGTCGAGGATGGTCCGCATGACCTCGACCCATCGGTCGCCCCCGTCGGGGAGGTAGTCCGGGTGCTGGATCTCGTCGTCGAACGTGCGCGCAACGAGATGGCTCCACGCCACGTTCAGGAACGCAGCCGGGGCGGAATCGGCGGTCTGTTGGCCGTCCCAGCCATCCAGGAGAGCGATCGCCCCCTCGGCCGCGCTTCCCGCGTCGACGGGCATGGCCTGGAGGGCCGGCGCCAGGACGTCGGCCAGCGGTCCGTGGTTGTCGAAGGGGATGGCCAGCGCCCGGTCCACGTCCAGCGGGCCAGATGCCTGGATGAGCTGCACCAGGCGCGAGGCGCGATCGCCGAGCGCCCAGTCATCGGTCAGGAAGACCGATGACCCCTGCGCCGTCACCGCGTTGTTGGCGGTCACGATGTAGCCATCGGCTGGATCGAGCATCCATGGCATGTCATCGAACGAGACGAAGCCATCCCAGTCGTAGGCGGGATCCCATCCGGGGACCGGCCACTTCCCATCCCCGGCGTTCCTGATGGGGACCTTGCCCGGGGCCTGGTAGCCGATGTGTCCGTCGACGTCCGCGTAGATCATGTTCTGGGAGGGCACTTCGAAGCGGCGGGCCGCCTCGCGGAAGTCGTCGAAGTCCCGCGCCCGGTCGATCAGGAAGATGGCATCTCCGGTTCGGCCGGGTTGGAGCGCGGTCCATTGAAGGGCCACGTCGGGGTTCGCCTCGCTCTCCGGGTCAGGCCGGCTGACCGGCGCCCCGGCCCCGACCCACCGGTACCAGTCATCGGCGTCGGAAAGGAGCGGCCCGTGCGCCGTGCTCCGAACTCGGATGGTCACCGGGTCGCCACCGGCCACCTTGATGGTCTCGGTCCGAATGTCGAGGTCAACCATCCGATCGCCCACCCGGTAGCGGTCGCCCTGGACGTCCTCGAGGTACAGGTCCTGGACGTCCGGGCCCAGGTTGGTGAAGCCCCACGCAATCCGATCGTTGTGCCCCAGCACGACTCCCGGGAAGCCGGAGAAGGTGAAGCCGCTCACGTCGAACGGGCATGCGTCCGACAGCGCTCGGCAATGGAGGCCCATCTGCATCCAGATCCCCGGCATGGAGGCGCCCAGGTGGGGGTCGTTGGCCAGGATGGGCATTCCGGTCGTGGTCCGGGAGCCGTCGACCACGAACGAGTTCGATCCGATGCCGGACGTGCCTGCCAGCCCCAGCAGCCCGGGCAGCCGCGAGGTCGCGGCCTGGATGGCCGTGAGCCGCGCGGCGAGGCTCGTGAGATCGACGGTGGGTGCCTGGGCGCGGGCGAC
The DNA here is from genome assembly GCA_963816215.1 of uncultured Chloroflexia bacterium. Lineage (GTDB taxonomy): Bacteria > Chloroflexota > Limnocylindria > QHBO01 > QHBO01 > DASTEQ01. The sequence goes on from CAWFKB010000006.1 coordinate 53,523, forward strand.
CGGCATCGCCGCGGTCATGTCGCTGGAGTCGGTGACGATGACCGGCGCTCGGTCGTACGGATAGGGCGGGTCGAGGTCGGCGATCTGGGAGTCGGACAGGTAGGTGGCGTAGACCACGCGCTGGATTTCGG
>CAWFKB010000007.1:0-182312 GCA_963816215.1 uncultured Chloroflexia bacterium
CGCCCCGGGCGAGAACACGATCTCCGCGCCGTACAGGCGCAGGAGCTGCTCGCGCTCGGGCGTCGTGTTGTCCGGCATCACGATCCGCACCGGATGGCCCATTCGCCCGCCCACCATGGCCAGGCTGATCCCGGTGTTGCCGCTCGACGGCTCGAGGATGGTCTGACCGGGGCGCAACGCCCCGGAGGCCGTCGCCTCGAACAGCATGGAGCGTGCGATCCGGTCCTTGACCGATCCAGTGGGATTCGCGCCCTCGATCTTGGCGAACAGGCGCACGCCGGGATGCGGCGATAGCCGCATCAGCTCGACCATCGGCGTCTGACCGATGGCGGCGACCAGGTCGCCGCGGATCACGGGGTCAGTCCAACCCTCCGCCGGCCATGGCCGGCAGCAGGATGACCTGGTCGGCAGGCCCGACCGCGGTCTCGAGGCCATCGCCGTATCGGACGTCTCGGCCGTTCACGTACACGTTCACGAACGGCGAAAGCACGCCATCGACGGTCACCCGCTCGCGAAGAGCGGGATAGCGCGCGAAGAGGTCCGCCAGGACCTCGCCGACGGTGCCGCCCGCGGCGTCGAGATTCCGCTCCCCGCCCACCGTCTCGCGCAGGACCGGCGGGATCCGAACCTGGCTCACGAAGCGGCGGCGGCCATCGGCTGGGCCTCGGCGACCTCGTCACCGCAGGCGGGGCAGGCCGGATCGCGCCACAGGCGAATCTCGTCGAAGGACGTCGTCATGGCGTCGAACAGGAGCATCCGCCCGGCGAGGGTCTCCCCCACGCCCAGGACGAGCTTGATGACCTCGTTGGCCTGGAGCAGGCCGATGATCCCCGGCAGCACGCCCAGCACGCCGGCCACGGCGCAGGCCGGCGCCAGCTCGTCGGGGGGCTGTGTGGGGTACAGGCACCGGTAGCACGGCCCCTCGTACGGGACGAATGTGGTGACCTGGCCATCCCATCGGTAGATGGATCCGTGGACGACCGGCTTGCGGTGCGCGACCGACGCGTCGTTGAGCAGGTATCGCGTCTCGAAGTTGTCGGTCCCGTCCACGATCACGTCGTAGGCGGCCACCAGCGCCTCGACGTTGCGCTCGTCCAGGCGGACGGGGTGGCGGATGACCGCCACGTCCGGGTTGAGCGCGTTGAGCGTCATCTCGGCGCTCTCGGTCTTGGCCATGCCCACCCGATCGGCGGTATGCAGGACCTGGCGCTGCAGATTCGACTCGTCCACGACGTCGTCGTCCACGATCCCGAGCACGCCGATCCCGGCCGCCGCCAGGTACAGGGCCGCCGGGGAGCCGAGTCCTCCCGCCCCGATGAGCAGGACGCGCGCGTCCAGCAGCCGCCGCTGCCCGGCCTGGCCGATCTCGGGGATGAGCAGCTGGCGCGAGTAGCGGGCTCGCTCAGCATCGGTCAGCAGCTGGGTGGGCATCTCCCAGGGTCCGCCCAGCGCCTTCCACTCGGCAAGTCGGCCCTGGATGTTCACGACGTCGGTGTAGCCGATCTGGGCCAGGTAGTGCGACGCACGCCGGGAACGGGCGCCCACCGCGCAGTGGACGAGCAGCGGCGTCGTCCTGTCCGGCACCACGGTCTCGAAGGTGGTCGGGATGTCGGCCAGCGGGACCAGGGTGGCGGACGGGATGTGGCCCTCGTTCCACTCGACCAGCTCGCGGACGTCGATGATCCGCCGGCCGTCGGCCAGTCGCAGCGCATCCGCGACCGAGACCTCCCGGAACGTTCCAGGCTCGGGCATCAGACCGTCTCCGCCTCGGCGGGCCAGTCGACGGGGCCGCCGACCACCGCTCCCTGGAGGAGTCTTGTACCCCAGCAGGGCGCACTTGAGACGGGCCGGACCGATGGGCACGCCCAACTCCTCGAGCACGTCCTTGGGATCGATCGCCCGCACCGCGTCCAGGGACATGCCGCGCAGGGTGTCGGTCAGGATCGAGGCCGATGCCTGGCTGATCGCGCATCCACGGCCCTTCGAAGGCCACGTCCGCGATCCCCGCCCGGTCATCGGTCAGGCGCAGGGTCATGGACAGCTCGTCGCCACAGGTGGGGTTCGAGTCGGCGTAGTGCAGGTCATGGGGATCGAGAACCCCCTGGTTATGGGGGTTCTTGTAGTGCTCGAGGATGAAGTCGCGGTAGAGGTTGTCCATCGGCGGTATCGGTCAGCTGAAGAGGGTGACCGCGGCCCGCACGGCGTCGGCCAGGGCGGTCACGTCGTCGAGGTCGTTGTAGACGTAGAAGCTGGCCCGGGTGGTGGCCGGGATGTCGTAGCGCTGCATGACCGGCTGGGCGCAGTGGTGGCCGGCGCGGACCGCCACCCCGTGGTGGTCGAGGATGGTGGCCATGTCGTGCGGATGCACCGCGTCGAGCACGAAGCTGATCACCCCGGCGTGGATGTCCGGGTCATCGGGGCCCAGGCGACGAACGCCGGGAATCTCGCCCAGCGCGGCCCACGCGTGCTCGAACAGGTAGCGCTCGTGCTCGCGCACGTTCGCCATGCCCAGGCCGGTCAGGTAGTCGATCGCCGCCCCCAGGCCGATGGCCTCCACGATGGCCGGCGTTCCCGCCTCGAACTTCTGCGGCACCTCGTTCCACTCGGCCCCGTCCATGGTGACCTTGATGATCATGTTGCCGCCGGTCATGAACGGCGGCATGGCCTCCAGCAGCTCCCGTCGCGCCCACAGCGCACCGATACCGGACGGACCCAGCATCTTGTGCCCGCTGACGACGAGAAAGTCACAGCCGATGGCACCGATGTCGATGGGCATGTGCGGAGCCGCCTGGGCCGCGTCGATGAGGACCAGGGCGCCGGCCGCGTGCGCGCGCTTGGTGATCTCGACGATGGGGTTGATGGTTCCCAGGGCGTTGCTGACCGCCGACACGGCCACCAGCTTGGGCTTGGCGGCCAGGTGGCGGTCCAGGTCGTCGAGGTCAAGGAGGCCGTCATCGGTGATCAGGACGTAGCGCAGCTCGGCGCCGACCTCGCGGGTGAGCTGCTGCCACGGGACGATGTTGGCGTGGTGCTCGAGCTGGGTGGTGACCATCACGTCGCCCGCCGCGAGGTTGGTCCGGCCCCACGAATAGGCGACCAGGTTGATGGCCTCGGTCGCGTTGCGGACGAACACGATCTCCCGCTCGGACGGCGCGCCCAGGAAGGCGGTCACCTTGCGGCGGGCAGCCTCGAAGCGCTGGGTGGCGTCCTCGCTCAGCTCATAGATGCCGCGGTGGACGTTGGCGTAGTGATGGGCGTAGGCATCGGCCATGGCGTCGATGACGACCCGCGGCTTGGGGGCCGATGCGGCGGCGTCGAGGTAGACGAGGCGGTTGCCGGTGCCCGTCGGGCGCTCGAAGACCGGGAAGTCAGCCCGTCGCTCCGTGCCGCTGAACGCCCCGGGAATGACCGCTGGCTCGGCGCCCACGCTCATGGCCTAGTGCGCTCCCTCGGCCACCGGCTCGGGGGCCGCTTCATCGGTCGTGTCGCTTGGCAGGCCCACCTGCTCGCGCACCCAGTCGTAGCCGTTGGCCTCGAGCTGGCGCGACAGCTCCTCGCCGCCGGACATCACGATTCGCCCGTCGAGCAGGACGTGGACGAACTGTGGCTTCACGTAGTTCAGCATGCGCTGGTAGTGGGTGATCATCAACACGCCCATGTCGGGGGACAGGGTGGCGTTGATCCCCTCGGCCACGTTGCGCAGGGCGTCGATGTCGAGGCCCGAATCGGTCTCGTCCAGGATCGCCATCTTGGGTGACTGGATGGCCAGCTGGAGCATCTCGAGCCGCTTCTTCTCTCCGCCGGAGAAGCCATCGTTCACGTAGCGGGTGGCGAAGGCCGGGTCCATGTTCAGGAGATGCATCTTCTCCTCGAGCAGCTTGCGGAACTTGGCGAGGGGAATGCCGGTGTACTTGATGGCCGCGGCCCCGTCGCCGTCGGCATCGGGCTGGCGCGGGTGGTGGACTGCGTTGTAGATGTTGCGCAGGAAGCTGGCCACCGTCACGCCGGGAATGGCGCTCGGGTACTGGAAGGCCAGGAACATGCCGGCCCGCGCTCGCTTGTCGGGGGACAGCTTGAGCAGGCTCACGCCCTGCCAGGTGATGTCGCCCGCGTCCACCTTGTAATCGGGGTGGCCCAGGAGGGCGTAGGCCAGGCTCGTCTTGCCCGAGCCGTTAGGCCCCATCAGGGCATGGACCTCGCCCTGGGACACGGTCAGCGAGACGCCGCGCAGGATCTTGCGGGTCCCGGCGCTGACCTCGAGGTTGGAGATGATCAGCTGGTCGGTCATGAGGCTCCGTTCAGGGTGTGGGTGGTGGCCACCGCCTCGGCGGCGGCACGGATCTTGCGGCGAACGTCCGGAGAGTACGGCGGGCCACCGGCGGACCCAGCTCGCTGGGCGAGCTCGGCCAGGGTCGTGGACCCCAGCGTCGAGTCAATGGAGGCGAAGAGCCGCTCGTACACCTCGTGCACCGAGCATGGCTCGGGACGCGCGCAGATCTCGGCACTGTCGACCCCGGCGCACGGCATCTCGAGGAGTGGGCCATCGAGGACTCGGATGGCGGCGGCCAGGCTGATCTCCTTCGGGGGGCGGGCAAGGCGGTAGCCGCCCGCCTGGCCACGGGTCGCCGTCACCAAATCGGCACGCCGCAGGTCTGCCACGAGCTGTTCGATGTACGCGTGCGGGAGCCGCTCGGTGCGGGCGATGCTGGCCAGCGATACGGGCTCGGCTCCATCCGCGCGGGCCAGCGCGAGCAGGACACGGATGCCGTATTCGGAGCGGGTGCTGATCTTCATGGGAACTCCACCACGACCTCGTCCCCGTCGACGCGCACAGCGTACGCCCGGACCGGAATGACGGGCGGAAGCGCCAGGACGCGACCGCTGAACAGGTCGAACCGGCCGCCGTGGCGCGGGCACTCGACCGCCTCGCCGTCCAGCTCGCCATCGCCGAGGTCGCCGCCGTCGTGCGTGCACACGTCGTCAATGGCACCCCACCGTCCGTCATTCGTGCGGCCCACGCACAATGGGACGCCGGCCACGGTCACGGTGACCACGGTCCCCGGCGCCACGTCGTCCGCGTGCAGCCCGGTGGCGAAGCCCCGGGTCGCGTTCGTGGTCATGCCGCCTCCTGGCCGATGCGACTGGCGAGAGCCGCCAACACGCGGGCCCGGATGGGCTCCGAGCCAATATCGGCCACCGCCCGCTCGAAGAAGCCACGCACGATCATCCGCTCTGCCTCGTCGGGGGTCAGTCCGCGGGTCTGGGCGTAGAACATCTGGGTGGGATCGATCGCGCCAGCGGTGGCGCCGTGGCCGCAGCGCTGGATGTCGTTGGTTTCGATCTCCAGGACCGGTATGGGCTCGGCGCCCGCGCCGGGGGACAGGAGCAGGTTGCGGCACTCCTGGTACGAGCTCGTCTGCTTGGCCTCGGGCCGGACACGGGTCAGGCCATAGAAGGCGGTGTGGGCCCGGTCGTACAGCGCTGCGAGGTACAGGAGGTCCGACGTGGTGTGGCTGGCCTGCAGGTCCTGCACCGAGTTGATGTCGATCCTCTGGTCGTCGCCGGCCGCCAGCACTCCCAGCAGGCGCGAGGTTCCGCCAGTGCCAGCCATCTGGACGTCCAACGCCAGCTTCGTGACCGCGGAGCCGATCTCCGCGGTCAGGGTGGTGACCTGTGCGTCCGCTTCGACCACGACCCGCTGGGCGGATACCCGCCATGCGCCGTCGCCCAGGAGCTGGAGGCTGCCATAGCGCACGTGGGACCCGCGCCCAGCCCGCACGTCAACCGTCCCACCGAACCAGCCCGCCCCGCCATCTGGCGAGGAGAACTCCTCCAGGAGCGTGACCGATGCGCCCTCCCCGACGACCACCAGCGTGACCGGGAAGGCTGCGGTATCCGCGCGGGTCTGGACCGTGCGGGCGCGGAGGACGAGATCAAGCGTGACGTTCTTGGGGACGTACAGGAAGGTTCCCGCCGTCCACCGTGCGCGGGCCAGCTCCCAGAATGCGGCGTGGGTCGCCGGTCCAGGCGTCGAGTCGCCCAGGTGCGGCCGAACAATGTCCGGGTGGCTCACGACCGCAGCGGCCAGGGGGGCGAACACCACGCCGCGGGCAGCAGCGTCGTCGTCAAGCCCCGAGACCTCGGTCTGGATGGTGTCATCGAGCGGCGCCTCTCGGGGCAGGTCGTCCAGGGACGTGCGACGCCACTCCTCCTCGGAACCGGTGGGCCACCGGGTGGCCGCGTACCGTTCCGCGCGCGTCCGGCGTTCGACCTGCAACCAGTCCGCATCGCTGCGCTCTGCGGACCACGCCGCGACCGCGGCGGGATCCAGGGTGGTGGCGCTCAGCGGCGCGGCGTCAGAGGGGCGGGTGTTGACCGTCATCGGCTTGGGGCGGGCATCGGCATCGGTCAAGCCGTCTAGCCGACCGCACCCTCCATCTGGAGCTGGATGAGGCGGTTCATCTCGACCGCGTACTCCATCGGCAGCTCCTTGACGATGGGCTCGATGAAGCCGTTCACGATCATGGCGGCCGCCTCGGCTTCATTCAGACCGCGGCTCATCAGGTAGAACAGCTGCTCCGATCCGACCTTGGAGACGGTGGCTTCGTGACCGATGGTCACGTCCTCCTCGTCGATCTCCATGTACGGGTACGTGTCCGAGCGTGCCTCGTCCGAGAGGATGAGGGCATCGCAGCGGACCGTGGACTTGCTGTGCTTGGCGCCGGGGTAGACCTTGATCAGGCCGCGGTACGAGGTGCGGCCGGTTCCCTTGCTGATCGACTTGGAGGTGATCAGGCTGGTGGTGTTCGGTGCGGCATGGATCACCTTGCCGCCCGCGTCCTGGTGCTGGCCGTCCCCCGCGAACGCGATGCTCAGGACCTCGCCATGGGCCCGCTCGCCAACGAGGTAGATGCTGGGGTACTTCATGGTCAGGTGCGACCCCAGGTTGCCGTCCACCCACTCCATGACCGCGTCCTCGTGGGCCACCGCGCGCTTGGTGACCAGGTTGTAGACGTTGTGCGACCAGTTCTGGATGGTCGTGTACCGCACCCGGGCGCCCTTCTTGACGATGATCTCGACCACCGCGCTATGGAGGCTGGCGGTCGAGTACGACGGGGCGGTGCAACCCTCGACATAGTGCACGCTGCTCCCCTCGTCCGCGATGATCAGAGTCCGCTCGAACTGGCCCATGTTCTCGGTGTTGATCCGGAAGTAGGCCTGCAGCGGCAGCTCCACGTGCACGCCGGGCGGCACGTAGATGAACGAGCCACCGGACCACACGGCGGTGTTGAGCGCCGCGAGCTTGTTGTCGTTGGCCGGGATGATCGTCCCGAAGTACTCGCGGAAGATGTCCTCGTGCTCGACCAGCGCCTGGTCGGTGCCCAGGAAGATGACGCCCTGCTTCTCGAGATCGGCCCGGATGTTGTGGTACACGACCTCGGAGTCGTACTGACCACCCACCCCGGCGAGGTACTTCTTCTCCGCCTCGGGGATCCCCAGCCGGTCGTACGTCTTGCGAATGTAGTCCGGCACGTCGTCCCAGTTCTGGACCGCCTTGTCCGTGCCGGTCACGTAGTAGTAGATGTCCTGGAAGTCGATCTGGCTCATGTCGCCGCCCCAGGTGGGCATCGGCCGCGACTCGAAGTGGCGGTACGCCTTCAGGCGTCGCTCGAGCATCCACGCCGGCTCACCCTTGATCGCACTGATCTCGGCCACGATCTCCGCGCTCAGGCCCTTCTTGAAGATGTGCAGCGGCTTGTTGTCGTCGTGCCAGCCGTACTTGTAGCCGGCGGGGACCTGGCTGAGAGCGGGATTGGGGGTGATGGGAAGGGCCATGAATCTCCCGGGCGTTAAGGTAATCCGACTGGTTCAGTCGGGATGGGCGCATCATCCTCCCTCGCCCATCATCGGTCAAACCTGATACCGTCGGCTGATATCACCGTCCGCAGGCGAAAGGAGACGCACCGATGACGACACCCGTTGTTCTCGACCGGTTGCGCTCGCGCCTGCCCGGAGCTCCATTCCCGGCCTGATTCGGCCGCTGGCCGCTCCCCCCGCTCGCGGGCGCGCTCCTCGTGGACCTTCCCCCACATCCGTTGGAGTTGCACCCTTGCCTGTTTCCACCCTGACCGGGACCGTGCTGCGCGCGCGCAGCGGGTTCTACACCGTGACAACCGAATCCGGCACCTACGAATGCCAGCTCCGCGGCCGCCTCAAGCGCGAGCGCCAGTCCGAGGATCTGGTCGTCATCGGCGACCACGTGACGCTCACTCCACTGACCGATTCCGAGGGCATGATCGAGGAGGTCGCCCCTCGGCGAAGCCGATTCTCGCGCCGCCAGCCGGGCAACCGCGGGACGTGGAAGGAGGACCTCATGGTCGCCAACCTCGACCAGCTGGTGGCGGTCTTCGCCTGCGCCGATCCAGTCCCCCACGTGCGGATGATCGACCGCTTCCTGGTGATCGCGGAGCACAACGAGGTCCCAACCCTCATCGTCGCCAACAAGCTCGACCTCAGGGATCCCGACGCGGCCAGGGCGCTGTTCGGCGCCTATGAGCAGATCGGCTACCCGGTCCTGTACGCGAGCGCCAAGACCGGGCAGGGCGTCGACGAGCTGCGCGAGCGGCTGGCGGGCCGCATCAGCCTGGTCGCGGGTCCGTCGGGAGTGGGCAAGAGCACGCTGCTGAACGCGATCCAGCCGGGGCTCAACCTGGCCACCGGGCCCGTCAGCGAGGCACTCCACAAGGGACGACACACGACGACCTCGTCCGAGCTGCTCCCGGTGGAGGGACCGATGGGCGGGCACGTGGCCGACTCCCCCGGCCTACGCCAGGTCGGACTGTGGGAGATCCCGCCCGCCGAGCTGGCATGGTGCTATCCCGATCTCCGCCCATTCCTGGGCGAGTGCCGCTTCGCGGACTGCGCGCACGGGCCGGAGCCGGGCTGCGCGATCACGGCCGCGGTGGCCAGCGGAGCGGTCAGCGCCGCACGCCTCGATTCCTACCGGCGACTGGTGGAGCAGGCCTAGAGCCGCGCCTTCGGGCGCCCAACCAGCGTCCCGCAGTCGGACCGCAGGGGTACGGCCCGTACAATCCGCGGACCGATGGAAATCGCACCTGGCGTCGAGCGTGTCCAGCTTCGGAGTGCCCACGCGTTCGTCTTCACCGAGGCCCGCCTGACGCTCATCGACGCTGGCCTCGCCGGCTCGCGCCCGCTCCTCATCCGCGCCCTGGACGAGCTCGGCCGATCCGAGGACGAGATCGATCGGATCATCTGCACCCACGGCCACCTGGACCACGCCGGCGGTGTCCGGGAGCTGGTGGACGCCGCGCATGCCGAAGGACGCGACGTCGAAGTCCTCATTCACCCGGCCGACCTGGCAGGCGTGAGCCTCACGCTCCGGGAGGCGCTCGCCGCACCCCAGGGTGGGACCCGCCGGGGCCACGTCCTGCAATCCATGACCCCACACCCCGGCGCCGCCTCGCCCATCGAAGACGGAGATGTGCTGCCCGTGCTCGGGGGTCTCGAGGTCATCCACACGCCCGGCCACACCCCGGGCAGCGTGTGCCTCTATGCGCGCGGGCCGCGCATCCTGTTCACCGGCGACGTGCTCCAGGTGCGCTTCGGAAAACTGGCCTTCGCCAGCCCGATCTTCAGCCATGACCATGCGCAGGCCCGCGCATCGGTCCGTCGCCTGGCCGACCTGGACGTGGATATGATCGCCTTCAGTCACTACCAGCCCATGCGGGAAGGCGCGTCGGCCGCACTCACGGCCCTCGCGCGCCAAGTTCCCACGGGGCCGGTGGCATGACCGGAGGGACCATGGACACGGTGCTCGACCTCGTCCGCGATTCCGTCGAGCGGTTCGACCGGCGTCCGTTCCTGCTGATCCGGCCCGGGTTCCGAACCCGGATCACCCGCTACCGCGACCTGGGACGGCTCGTCCCGCGTGTGGCCCGCGTCCTGCACAACAAGGGCCTGCACCGGGGGGACCGGGTCATCATCTGGGCCGTCAACCGACCCGAATGGGGCATCTCGTTCCTGGGCGCTGTGCATGCGGGCATCGTCGTCGTCCCGCTCGACGTGAGGAGCACCACCGAGTTCGCGGCCAAGGTGGCCGCCAAGACACGGGCCAGCGCCATTCTCGCGTCAGCACAGACCGCGGCCGCGGCGTCCTCCCTGGGGCTCCCGATCATCCTCATCGAGCGCATCCCCGACCTCGCCCGCCGCGCGGAGCCGATGGCGCCGGCCGATGTCGGTCCAGACGACCTGGTCGAGATCCTGTTCACCAGCGGCACGACCGGCGAGCCGAAGGGGGCAATGCTGACCCACAACAACCTGGCGTCCAACGCCCAGGAGCTGCCCAAGGTCTTCCCCATCGGGCCCAAGGAGCGGATGCTGTCGGTCCTCCCCCTGTCACACATCTTCGAGCAATCGCCGGGCTTCCTGGTCCCGATGCACGTGGGGGCCAGCATCGTGTACCCGGTCAGCCGCCAGCCGTCGGTCCTCCTCCGGACGTTCCGGGACTTCAAGGTCAGCATCCTGCTCATCGTCCCGCAGGGGCTGAAGCTGCTCGACAACGCCATCGAGCGGAAGGTGGACCAGGGCGGCAAGCGGGAGACGTTCGAAAAGCTGCACCGGTGGGCGGCACACGTGCCTCACCCCATCAAGCGGTTGCTCTTCCGCCCGGTGCTGAAGAGCTTCGGCGGGCGTCTCCACACGGTCGGCGTGGGGGGCTCGGCATTGGAGCCGGATCTCGCGCAGCGCTGGAGCGAGATGGGCGTCAACGTCCTCCAGGGCTACGGCGCCACCGAGCTCGGACCGCTGGTGAGCTTCACCCGCAAGGAGGACAACCGGATCGGAACGGTCGGCCAGGCGGTGGGCGGAGTCGAGATGCGCATCGCCGAGGACGGCGAGGTCATGGTCCGCAGCCCGGGCGTGTTCAAGGGCTACTGGGAGGATCCGGAGCGCACGGCCGAGGTGCTCGAGCCCGATGGCTGGTACCACACCGGCGATATCGGCGAGATCAGCGTCGACGGCTTCCTGACCCTCCGCGGCCGGAAGAAGGACATGCTGGCCATGCCCGACGGCACCAAGGTCTACCCCGAGGATATCGAGGCCGTGCTCGAGAAGGATCACCGGGTCCGCGAGGTCACCGTGGTGGGGTTCCCGGCCGGGCCGAACCTCAGGATCCATGCCGTCCTGGTCATGGACGACCCGTCGTTGGCGGAGGAGGTCATCCGCGACGCGAACGCACACCTGGGCGCCCACCAGCAGATCCGGGCTCACTCGATGTGGGCCGACGAAGACTTCCCGCGCACGCACACGTTGAAGGTCAAGAAGCGCGAGGTCATCGCCCGCCTGGAGGCCGATGCGGCTGCACAGGCGCGGGCAGCGGCGTCGGGCGTGGCAGCCACGAACGGTGACGGCGCGAAGCCGATGGCGGTCGGCGCGGGAGCGCCGACCGCGGAGGGGACGCTGGGCGCGCTCAGCGCGCTGGTGGCGACGATCGCCGAGGTCCCCGTCGAGGCCGTCCTCCCCACTGCCCGCCTGTCATCCGACCTGAACATGGACTCCCTCCAACGCGTGGAGCTGCTGGGAGTCATCGAGGAGGAGATGGGGGTTTTCGTGGATGACTCCGCCCTCGAACCGGAGACGACCGTCGCCCGGCTGGCCGCGATGATTGACGCCGCCCGTGGTGCCTCTCACGACTCGGGGATCCTGGCCTGGCCGCTGAACCCGCTGCCGCGGGCCCTGGGATTGACGGTCCAGGAGCTGTTCACGTCCCCAGTGCTGAACCTGTTTTACCGAATCGGGATCAAGGGCGATGAGCATCTCATCGGCCTGGAAGCGCCCGTGATCTTCGCCTCCAACCACTGCCTGCACACGGACAACCAACTCGTCATGTCCTCGCTCCCGTTCTACTGGCGCTGGCACCTCTCGGTGGCCGCGTCCGCGGAGCGAGTCTGGAGCAAGCCGACCATGGCCCTGGCCGGCGGCCTCCTGGCCAACGCGTTCCCCATCGCCCGAGAGGGCGGGGTTCGCCGGAGCCTCGAGCTGCTCGGGGCACGCCTGGACCGGCGGTTCAACATCCTCATCTACCCCGAGGGAAAGCTGACGGTGGGCGGACCGATGCAGCCGTTCCTGGCGGGGACCGGGCTGGTGGCCGTGGAAGGCGCGACGGCCGTGGTGCCCACCAAGCTGCGGATCTTGAAGATGTCATGGCTCGACGCCTACTGGCCGGGCGGCGAGCGCAATGGAAACGGCACTGGCGCAGCGCCGCGAGGCGAGGTGGAGATCGTGTTCGGCGAGCCGATGTGGTTCGCGTCGGACACCACCCCGGCCGAGGCCACGGCCCGGATCGAGGAGGCGCTCGCCGCCCTCTGAGCTAGCCGCCCTCGCCCTGGAGCAGGAGCATCAGGACGTGGGCCGCGGCATCGGAGAACTCGTCCAACGCCACGTCGTTGATCTGGTCGGGTGCGTCGCAGGCCAGGTGGTAGCACTGGTCCATGGGCTCGCCGGCCGTTCCGCCAAACAGCGCCGCCTCCTCATCGGTCTTCACCTCTGACGCCCCGCTGAACAGCCCCCCGCTCGGGACCAGCGCCTGGTCGAACGGGTAGTGGTCCGAGCTGGCCCCCAGGTCCAGCGCCTCGTACGACAGGCCGACCGCGTCGAAGTACTGCTCGAAGTCAACGGTGATGGGCCGCGAATCCGCGACCGCGCTGGATGAGTCGTACACGAGACGGCTGTAGTTCGACGAAGCGACCATGTCGAAGTTCAGGTAGGCCACGATCGCGTGCAGCGAGTCCTCGTCCTGCTCCTGGACGTAGTGGGTTGAGCCGAAGAGTCCGAGCTCCTCGCCGGTCCAGAACGCAAAGCGGACGGTGCGCGGGGTCGGTCCCAGGGCCGCCAGGCGTTCGGCGAGCTCCAGGATGGTCATGGTGCCTGACCCGTTGTCGTTGATGCCGGGGCCGTCGATGACCGAGTCCAGGTGCCCGCCCGCCATGATGATCTCCTGGGGGACCGCTTCTGGCCCGGACCCCAGGCGCTCAGCGATGACATTGGCCGTCTCGCGTTCCTCGTTCAGTGTCTGGACCGTCAGATGGACCGATCCGCCCGCAGCGGCGGCCTGGCGAAGCGCGGCCCCGACCTGGTTCGACGCGTACAGGGCGGGGATCTCGATCCCGCTCGGATCCAGGAGCGTGGGGCGGCGCACGGCCCCGGGCTCGTACGCCGGTGAGCTGATGATCAGCGCCACCGCCTGCGCGCTCTGGGCCTGCTCCACCATCTGGCGCCGGAAGCAGCTCCCCGGGCCGGCAATGGCGATGGCCCCGGCGGGGAAGTCCACCCAGTCGGCGCGTTCGCAGCCGCCCGACCCGACGGTGCTGCCGTCAGGGTCCACCGCCACGGCCACCACCGGAGCGGTGAGGTCACCGGATCGCGAGAAGATCAGGGAGCGGAGGTGCTCGTCGCCGGTGAAGGTCTCGCCGCCGACGATGGCGACGGTTGCCGGGCTGGTCTGGAAGAAGAACGGGAATGTGAACTCGTCCCGGGTGACCGTGTAGCCGGCGGCCTCCAGCACGTCCTGGACGTAGTCCATCGACGCCGAATGACCTGCAGTGCCGGCGGCGCGGATCCCATCGTTCGCCTGCGCAATCGCATACAGGTCGTCCAGCCGGTCATGTATGGCGGCTGGGGTCACCGCGTTGCGCAGCTCCTCGCTCACGGCCAGGTCCGCCGCGCCGGCTGGGGATGCCGAGGTGGACGGGCTCGCAGGTTCGGTCGCCGATGGGGAGGGCGAATCGGTCTGGCACGCCGAAACCAGGAGCAGCCCGGCCAGGAGGGCGGAGCGCCAGGTCGGACGGCGGGCCAATCGGTCCATCTGTTCAACGATACGGGCCGGGTCTGGCGGTGGTTCGAATTCGGGCGCGTGGTTGCTATGCTGCGCACATGGCCGCCGACGAGAAGCTCGAGCTCCTGAAGACCGTGCCGTTGTTCGCGACCTGCAGTGCCCGCGAGATCGAGCGCCTCGGAATGCTCACCGAGGAGGTGGACCTTCCGGCGGGTCGCGTCCTGTTCAACCAGGGCGACTCCGCCCAGGAGCTGTTCATCGTGGTGAGTGGCGAGGTGCGGGTGGAGCGCAATGGTTCGGTCCTGGCCGTGCGCGGCCCGGGCGAGTTCTTCGGGGAGATTGCCCTCGTTGCCGAAGGCGAGCGGACAGCGACTGCGACCTGCGTGACGCCGTGCCGGCTGCTGGTCCTGGTCCATCGCGACTTCCATAGCCTCATGGACGAGTTTCCCGACCTCAAGGTCCGCGTTCTGGAGACCCTGGCCAGGCGGGTTCGCACGCTCGACACGGTCTCGGTTCACTAGGTACGATCAGACCGGCGCCGCGGAGCGCCGTACCGGGCGGGAGTAACTCAGCCGGTAGAGTGTCTGCTTCCCAAGCAGAATGTCGCGGGTTCGAGTCCCGTCTCCCGCTCCACTCCTACAACGCGTGGACGCTGCCCCTCCGCTCCGTAGTTCATGGACCTCCGCGCCAGCCTCCCGATGCGCGACAGCTGGCTCGCCCTCAGCCAAGAATGCGCCTTGACGCGACCCCGCAGATCCCCCTATAGTTCACCACTAGGTGAACTATCAGAGGAGGTCCGAAGGGGCGGAAGTTCCGGATGATCTGGATCGCCCGCTCGCGGCCCTCGCCAACCGTCATCGGCGCGAGATCGTCCGGATGCTCGCCATCAACCCCCACTCCATCAGCCGGCTCGCGCATGTGCGCGGCCTCTCCCTGCCCGCCATGAACAAACACGTCCGCGTGCTCGTAGAGGCGGGCCTTGTCCAGCGCCGCAAGTCAGGCCGGACCACGTACCTGGCGCTTCGGGGGGCACCGATCGTGCGCCTGCAGGCGTGGCTGGGCGAGTTCCACGCCTATTGGGGCGCCGAAAAGGCGAGCCTCGAAAACTACGAGCGGTACTTGGCCGCAGATCCACTGCTCGAGAAGGAGACCCCGTGAAGAAGTTCTTGATCCTGTTCCACGATCGCTGGGAACCCAAGCCCGAGATCATGGCTGCCTGGCAGGCCTGGTTCGCCGCAGTCGGCGACCGCTTCATCGATAGCGGCAATCCGTTCGACGGAGGCTTCGAGGTGACGACATCGGGCTCTCGGGAGCTCGCACTCGATGACGGAGCCGCGACAGGCTACGCCATCGTCTCCGCGGAAAGCCTGCAGGAGGCGACAACCCTGCTCGATGGTTGTCCGTTCAACACGAGCGTCCGGGTCTACGAAGCGTCGCCGATGTAGGAAGAAGGGGCCATTCACGCCTCGCCGCCTCGCCGCCACGCGAGCAGAATGTCAGGGGGTCCGTGCGCGTGCTCTTCCCCGCCGCCTAGTGGACCCGTCGTAAGCGCCCCCGGCATGGAGATCGACCGATGCGTGTCAGCGTCACCCCCGCGCAGATCAAATCCGCCTTCGAGGCCGTCAAGGATGACTCGTCCTTTGACGAGAGCCGTGCCCTCTGGGAGCGGGGACGCCCCCCGGTCGAGATGATCCAGGCCATGTGCCTGCGCCCGGAGATCCTTCGTGGGTTCGCGGGCTTTGGCGAGTGCGTATATCCCGGCGGACTGCTGGAGCGACGGGTCAAGGAGCTGGTGATCATCACCGCCTCGCAGACCAACGAGTGCCAGTTCTGCGAGAACTCGCACTGTGACCTGGTCCGGATCACCGACATCATCATCGAGCCCCTGAGCGTGGTCGCCGACCCCGCCGAGCTCGTGCCGCGCGAGCGCCTGGCGATCGAATACACCCGTGCTGCCATGCATGACTCGAACCACGTGCCCGAGCCGCTCATGGCCGCGCTGCACGAAGCGTTCTCCGACCCAGAGCTGGTGGAGCTGTCGTTCCTGATCGGGTTCATCAACATGCTGAACCTGTTCAACAACCTGCTCGGGGTCCGCTACAACGGGGAGTACGCCGTCTTCGCGACGGCCTCCTGACCGTTCTGCGCCGCCAAATCGTGGGGCTTTTCCCCGCGCCGCACGACCGCTACCATCCAGACACGTGGGCGCGGAAGGAGACTCGATGAATTCCGAATTGGACGACCGCGACCCCGAATCTGGCGAGGCGCCGGAGGGCGAGGCCCCGGAGCATGAGGCGCCGCAGGCCACCTCGCCAGAGGATGAGGCGCCGCAGGCCACCGCTTCGGTGGACGATGCGCAGCCAGACGAAGTCCTCGAGGACCAGGCGCCTGAAGCGCCCAAGCGTCCAGCGTCCAGGGTGGCGGTGGCGGAGACCGCGGCACCAGAGCCGCCGGCTTCAGATCCCGCACCGCAAGCCGCGGGAGCGGATCCCAACCCGCCGCATGCGGCGCGCCGGCAGCCGGAGGGGGAGAACGCCGCCGAGCGCCGCGCTTGGGGGCAGAGCCTCCGGGCGGAGGTTCCACGCTCGGCACACGCCGACTGGTCGCCCGCTGCCGATCGGCCGGACCCCGTGGCCCTCCTGGAGGAGCAGGGAGCGCACCGTGTGCCCGACCTGGTACCCATTCGGTACGGTCGAATGCTGGCTTCGCCCTTTACCTTCCTCCGAGGCGCCGCCCTCGTCATGGCCGCCGATTTCGCCCGCTTGCCCACCAGCGGCCTCTTCGTGCAGGCCTGTGGCGACGCCCACCTGTCGAACTTCGGCATCTTCATGAGCCCTGAGCGGCGCCTCCTGTTCGACATCAACGACTTCGACGAGACGTACCCGGCGCCATTCGAGTGGGACATCCGGCGCCTGGCCACCAGCGTGATGGTCGCCAGCCGGGACAACGGCTTGTCCGAGAGGGATGCCAGGACCGCGGCCCGAGCCTCCGTCAGTGCGTATCGGGAGCGGATGCTGACCATGGCCGGCATGCCGTTCCTCGACGTGTGGTACACGCGGACAGAGGTGAAGGACATCTATCGGGCAGCCCAGCGGACGTCGACCAAGGGCCGCCGAGTTGCGGCGCTGATGAACAAGGCTTCGACCCGAAATAACCTCGGCGCCCTCGCCAAGTACGCCGAGATGGATGACGGGAAGTGGCACATCCGCGACGAACCGCCCCTGATCGTGCACCTGCCCCGTGGCCGCGCCATGCAGCGAGTGGTCAAACAGGCCCTGAAGGATTACGCAGCGTCACTGCCCAAGGAATACGCGCCCCTCATGCAGCACTACAAGTTCGTGGACGGGGCCCGCAAGGTCGTGGGCGTTGGATCTGTTGGAACCGAGGCATTCATGCTCCTGTTCCTCGGGGACCGCGACTACGACCCGCTGTTCCTCCAGTTGAAAGAGGCCAGTGAATCCGTCCTGGAACGGTATACGGAGCCCGGGATCCACGAGCGCCAGGGTGAGAGGGTGGTGGTTGGCCAGCGTTTGATGCAGGCGGCCAGTGACCCATTCCTGGGCTTCTTCCGTGGGACCGGCCCTCGCGGTCTGGACTTTTACGTGCGTCAGCTCCTCGACGGCAAAGCCTCGGCGGACATCGCCGACCTGGATGGGCCGGTCATGGCCCGCTACGCCCAAATCTGTGGCAACACCCTGGCCCGGGCCCATGCCCGATCTGGGAGCTCGTCAGCCATCGCCGGCTACCTGGGCCGCACCGATGTGTTCGACCGGGCCGTCGAGAACTTTGCGGTCCAATACGCCGACCAGACGGTCCAGGACCACGCGGCGCTGACCGCGGCCGAGGCGTCGGGGAGAATCGTCGCCGAGCGCGGGGTCTAGGCCGGGCTACTTCGCCCGCATCTGGTTGTTGCGGGCCTCGTGGGTGAGCTCCGCCAGGCCGAGGGCCTCGAGGAGCGGGGGCAGGTACATCCCGAACCGGCCCCGGTAGCCCTTGCGCAGGCCGTACCAGCCGCCGACCGGGTTGTCGGCTGAGCGGCCCCAGGCCTCTACCGTCCCGGGCGCCGCGTCCTTCTGCTCGTCGGCCGCGCCGAGCGGCACCCAGCCGCCGTTGGCCTTCAGCATGGCGTGCAGGTCCTCGATGCAGCGCAGGTCGTACTTGAGCTGGGTGGATCCCACCTGGCACACGAGCGCCGGGGGATCGGCGGCCTCGTCACGCCACATCTGGTAGTCGGACGTCCCCGGCGGGGTCTTCAAGACCCACGGGTCGTCCTTCGTGCCGGCAGGCTTCTCGTGATGGGACATGAACAGGGCACCTCCGAGCGTGGACCGCCAGTCTAGGCTCCTGCCGGCCGCGGAGGCTACGATCTGACCGATGCCCGACGCGGTTACCGGCGCTTACAGCTTCACGGGCCGCGCCATCGCCAATCGGCTCCTGACCGAAGGTCGCGAGGTGGTCACCTTGGTCCGTCGTCCGGCGCCTTCGGATGCCGACCCGCGTATTCGACCGATTCCATTCCCCACCACCGACCGCGCCGCGCTGGTCGCCTCACTGACCGGCGTCGACACCCTCTACAACACGCTCTGGATACGCTTCGAGCGGGGCGACCGAACCTATGAGCGGTCGATCGCCGACACCCGCCTGCTCCTGGGCGCGGCGCGCGAGGCCGGGGTGCGGCGCCTCGTCCACGTGAGTGTCGTCAACGCCAGCCCCGAGGCGCCCACCGAGTACTTTCGCGCCAAGGCGCGGCTCGAGATCGACGTCCGGGCCAGCGGCCTGTCGTGGGTCATCGTCCGCCCCACGCTGACCTACGGACCGGGTGACATCCTGGTCAACAATCTGTCCTGGGTTCTGCGCCGCTTCCCGGCCTTCGCCATCCCGGGCGACGGGCGCTATCGGCTCCAGCCCGTCCACGTGGACGACGTGGCGGCCATCGCGGTGGAAGCCGCGCCCGGCGACGAAACTCGAGTCCTCGATGCCGCCGGACCGGAGAGCTATGACTTCGACGATTTCGTGGGCCTGCTGGCCAGTGCGGTGGGCAGCCGCGCCCTCCGAATCCACATGCCACCTCGGCTGTCTCGGCTGGGCAGCCAGGTCATCGGTCTGCTGGTCCGCGATGTCGTCCTCACCGCCGACGAAGTGACCGAGCTGATGGCCAGCCTGCTCGTGTCCGGGGAACCGCCCGCGGGCAGGATCGCGCTCAGCGAGTGGGTGCGGGGATCAGCTGCCGAGCTGGGCCGCACCTACCACTCAGAGCTGGATCGCCATTACCGGGTCGCGCCCGGACCCTAAGCCCTAGCCCGTCTTGCGGGGGCTGCTCGCTCGGGGCGCGGGCTTGGCGGGCTCGGCGCCATCGGATGGAGCCAGCACCTCAGCCTCCAGGAACGGTGGCAGACCCGAATTCGTGCCCAGACCCACGACCGCCCGGGTGTTCTTGGCCAGGGCCTTGGCCACCTTGAGACGCTGGAGCTCGAGGTCGTAGCGGGCCGCGTTCGGATGGGCCGCCAGCCGCTCCTCCATGAACTTGAGTCGGAGCTCCTCCACTGCGGCCTCGTGCTCGACGGATCCCTGCCTGCCGGATTCCTCGAGACTTTCCAGGGCCGCCTGGTTGGTCATCTTCTTCTGCTCCAGCGCGAACCGGCTGGCCTGCTCGGCCAGCTGCATCGAGGCCAGGCGCTGGGCCTCGAGCGACGCGCTCATCTCGGCGGGCAGCACGACGCTGGTGAAGGTGGCCGCGGCCACCTCGACCCCAAAGGGTCCGGTCAGCTTGCCCAGGGCCGCCTTCAGCTTGGTCGCCTCGCCGGGGCCCAGGTCCAGGGTGTCCAGCGAAACCATGTTGCGGACGAGACTGCGAACCGTGTCCTGGATCGCGGCCTGGGCGAACTGGTCGAAGTCGCCGATCGAGATCTGGTACACGAACCGGGCCGGGTCCACGATGCGGAACGTCACCAGCACGTCGACGTCCACGCGCACCCCATCCTTGGAGGGCGCGGCGGCCACCGGTGCGTCGAACACGAGCTCCCGACGGGTCACGAAATGGGTGAGGGTCAGGTACGGGGGCACCACGTACGCACCTGGAAGCAGGGTCTTCTCATGCCGATTCCGGCGAGACACGAGGCCCCACGCGCCCTCGGGGACCCTGATGAACAGCCGGCCCAGGAGGGACGCCACGACCAGGAGCACTGCCCCAGCCAGCAGCAAGCCCCAGAACACCAATGGGGGGCTGAACACGATGGCGAAGATGACCAGGCCGGCGGCGCCGACCAGTGGCTCCCAGCGAACGAGACTCGGGCCACCGACGCGAACGATGGCCGGCAGGCGACCGCTGGCATCGGCCGTAACCAGCGACGCTGCGGCCTGGTTCTCGTTGGACTCCCAGGTCGAAACGAGCTGGACGTACACCGGGGTCGGGGCGGGCGCCGCCTCGGTGGCCGCGGGTTCAACCGCGACCGGGGTTTCCTCAGGCACTGGTCACGCCCTCCTTGGCGGCGATGGATCGATACGCACTGGGAATCGGCGCCGCGGTGGCGGCGGTGATCGTGATGGGGTCTCCGGGTATGACGCCGGCCGGGACCGGCGGGTTGCCCAGACGCCGGTACCCGTAGCGCGCCAGGTCCGCAACGATGCCCACCACCGGTGCCGCGAGGAACAGCCAGAGCAGGCCGAAGTTGCTCATGGCCACGATGGCCGGAATGAGCAGCAGCGGAGACATCTCGCGCAGCCCGCCCCGGACGCGCGTTTCGGCGATCCGGGTCGCAAGCATCTCCGAGCCGAGGTAGACGCCGCCCAGGAGCACGCCCGGACCAAGCCCGGCGATGGCCGCCGCGAGGAGGACCGGCAGGAACCCGATCAGCAGACCCAGCTCGGGGATCAGCTGGAGCACGCCGAGGAGCGCGGCCAGCGCGACCTGGGCGTTGGGCGCGACCTCGACCCCCAGTCGCGAGGCGAGCTCCAGCCCGGCATAGATGAAGACGCCGGTGAGCACCGCGAGGAGCGCGCGCGCGCGCAGGAACGTAGCGGCGGACCGATCGACGATGCGGACCACGGCCCGCGCGTCGGGTTGGGCGCTGGTGGGCAGGAAGCTGAACGCCTTGTCCGCGGCGCGGTCGGTGGCGAGGAAGGCCGTCATCCACACGGGCAGGACGAACAGTCCGAACACGAAGTTGACGGTCCCAAGGATGCCCAGGGTCTGGCTGACGATGAACTCGGTCACGCCCGAGGCAATCCCGTCCAGGGCCGTCCCGAGGCCGGACAGCACACCGTGGAAGATGTCCAGCGCCACCACCGCGACCTGGGGTGGGAGCGATGACAGCCAGGACTCGATCTCGCCGACCGAGCCGGGGGTCTGGTCCGGGGTGGGGATCAGCGCGGCGAGCCTCCCCAGGCCGGCGAGAAGCGGCGGCACCACGACGTAGATGAAGAGGGCCACGAGGCCCAGGACGGCGATGAGCGACAGGACGGCGGCGAGGGTCCGGGGCAGCACCCGATCGAGCGCCTTGACCAGCGGCAGCGCGGTGTAGGCGATGAGTCCCCCCACCAGGTAGGGCGCGAGCGCCGGCCACGAGGCAGCGGCGACCCATAGGGCGAGGGCGCCGACCGAGAGCCCGATGATTCCGCGCCCGACCGATTGGGGCGGGATGGCGCGCACGCGGTCGCGGAGGGCACGCCATGACTCCTCGGCGCGTCGTCGCTGGGCACCGGCTTCGACGGTCACGCGCCGGATTATGCCCCAGCGCGGCTAATCCGCTTCTGGAGGCTCCTCGTCCTCGAGCTCGACCGGCGGCCCGGAGCCGTCCAGGGCCAGCACTTCGCCCTCTGCGGTGGCGCCCGCCTCGACGAGCTCTTCCGAGTCACGAACGGCGCCGGTGATCGTCTCCTCGTGGTCCACGATCCGGGCAATGGAGAAGCTGACCTGGGGCGGGATGGCGGCCGAGATGACGACCTCGGCGATCCGATACGGGGAACGCTTCTCGCGCAGCGACGCGTTCGCCTTCTCCTGCAATGCGGTCGCCTTGATGACCACGTCGGCCAGAAGGCCGGGATCGATCTTCTCGACGACGGTGGTGATTCCCCGCTTGGCCTTTCCGGCGACGCGGCGCGCCTCCACCCCGGCCTTGGCCATCTGCACCCGGGCCTGGGCTTGGGTGGCGGGATCGGACAGCTTCTCGTTGACCCGGTCGCTCGTGGACCTGGCCTGCGCGGCGGCCTGGGACGCAGCCTGGGCCGCCGCCTGCTGAGCCTGCTCGAGCCCCTTCTTGAACGCGTCCATCGCAGGACCAGTATCGGCCCTATCGGCGGACCGATGTGGAGCGGATTGCGACCGGCGCGCTCAGCCCAGGTAGCCGGAACCGATGACCAGGTCCTGGGGCCCGCGCGCGAACTCCACCTGGAGCAGGCGGGCACCACCATCGTGAGCCGTGACGCTCAACCGGCGCTCGGTGTCGGTGCTCCAGGCGATGGCCATGACTGCCGGGCCCTCGGGGTGGACGGAGCCGTCGGCGCCCAGGACGACCGGGTCACCGGATTCGCGGTTCACGGTCACGGCCCCCTCCACGGGGTACAGGAGCAGGCCGCTGTCGGGGGAAAGCTGAATGGCCAGGCGGGCGCCCGCTGCGAGCGTCGTGTCCGCGTATCGGTGCAGGCCCGAGTGGTTGACGCGGAACGGCGACGACGGTCCGATGAGCTCGAGCGTCTCCACACCGGGTCCGTCGGGGATCGGCACCCGATCATCCGCGCGCAGGACGGCGAACTCGGCAACGGGGATCGGCGGGTCGGAGTCGGGGTGGTACACGAGGATGAAGGCGCGCGTGACCTGGCCTTCGGCCCCGTTCCACTCCTGGTGGAGCATGCCGCGCACGCCCTCGGTCAGCCGGCCAAGGTCACCCTCGTTCATGGTTCCGCGGATGTGATTCAGGGAGTCGTCGTGCTCCACTCGGCCGTTGAGGATGTAGAACAGCCGCTCGTTGGTCCGATGCGGATGGTGCCCGATCCCAAAGCCTGGCTCGAAGAAGGCGTCGTGGATCATGAGCATCGGCCCCATGTGCTGGACCGATGACCAGGGGCCCACGCTCTCGATGGCAATCAGACCCCGCACCCCGAACTGCGCCTCGCCGACCCGAAAGAAGTGCCCCGAACCGATGAGGGTCAGGTCGGTGTCGAGCGCGATGTCGCTGAAGGCCTGCATGGGCTGACAGCCTAGATCAGGACCGCAAGAAGCGCTCCGGCGAGGTTGCGGGTAAGGTCACCCGATGGACGCCCAAGCCATGACCCTGGAGGACATCCTCCAGGGTAACCAGGGCCACTGCTGCGCAGACCTGAAACCGGATCAGGTGTGCGTGACGATGGAGGCTGTCGCCACCCTTCCCACCCGATTCGGCGACTTCCAGGTGGTGGCCTTCTGGAACGACCGCGATGGGAAAGAGGACGCGGCGCTGGTCCGGGGCAAGCCGTGGGAGCACGACGACGTGCCCGTCCGGCTCCACTCCGAGTGCCTCACCGGCGACGTCGCGGGTTCGCTCCGCTGCGACTGCCGTGATCAGCTCGAGGCCGCGCTGCGATTCATCGGGGAGCAGGAGACTGGGCTGGTGCTCTACCTCCGCCAGGAAGGTCGCGGTATCGGACTGGTCAACAAGATCCGCGCCTACGGCCTCCAGGACCGGGGCCTGGACACGGTGGAGGCCAACCAGGCTCTCGGGTTCCGGGACGATGAGCGTGACTACGGCGTGGCCGCCCACATGCTGTCGCTGCTGCGGGTCCGCTCCATCCGGCTGATGACCAACAATCCGCGCAAGATCGCCGGGCTGGAGAAGCACGGCGTGACGGTCAGCGGCCGCATTCCACTCGTCGTGCCGCCCAACGAGCACAACGCGTTCTACCTCTCCACCAAGGCCCGCAAGGCCGGCCACTTCATCGACCTGGCCGGGTACGAGCACGTGGTGGAACAGCTCGACCGGCCCATCGTCCGGGGCATGGATCCGCAGGTCATCGCCGAGATCGAGGCCGAGGACGAGACGGAGGACGGCGCTGCCTGACCTCGCGGCCGCGGGCTGGCGACCTGGCACTCGTTGGGTCGCGCATGGGGCCGCTCGAGGCGCTCGCCGGCCTAGCTCGGTTCCGGTGTCTCGCTCGGTTTAGGCGTTTCCAACTCAACCTGGGTTGGTTGTGGTCCCGACCGATCAGAACCTGAATCGTCCGTGCCACCGTCATCGGATTCCTCGGGCGTCGGTGACGGGGCCATCAGCGTGGGGGACGGTTCCGGGCGGGGGCTTGGGGAGGGGGTGGGCGCGGCGGTGGGCACGGCGGTGGGCACGGGCGAAGGCGTGGTCCCGGGCTCGCCCCCGGGCAACAATCCGCTCTGCCCAATGGCCACCGCGGAACCAATCCCCACCACCAGGACAACAATGACCAGGGCTGCTTGCGCGGCGAACCGATACGGGCCAGGCGCCATGAGCAGGAGTGCCAGGCTCGCTACCAGTCCCCGACGCGGAATGGGCTCGGCCGCCACCGATCGCGCAATCCAGTCCACGAACCCGGGATGCGGCGTTTCTTCGGTGGCCTCCAGGTAGTCGAGAAGGGCGGGATCCAGGTCGTCCGGCATCCGATCGGTCATGCGGGTGTCTCCGATCCGATTTCGCTGGAGAGGCGCTGCAGGCCGCGCCGGAGCTGGGTCTTGACGGTGTTCAGGTTGCGGCCCGTGACACGCGAGACTTCCTCGAGCGACAGCTCGCCGAAGTATCGAAGGGCCACCACCTCGCGGTACGGCTCGTCAAGGGCCGCGACGGCCGACCGCACCGCGACCCGCCGCTCGCCGGCGATCACCGATTGGAGCGGGTCCGGGCTGCCGCCGACCACGCTTCGTGCGGCCTCGAGATCCGTCGTCGGCCGGCGCTGCGCCCGCCGGCGAAACGCGCTGCGGGTGGCGATCCGGACGACCCAGGCCACGACCGGGCCGTCTCCCCGGTAGCTCCCAAGGGACCGAAACGCGGTCACGTAGCTCTCCTGGGCAACGTCTTCGGCTTCGGCGACCGTGCCGAGCACACGCAGACAGACGCGGTAGACCTGTCCCTGCGAGCGTTCGACGATGACCCGGAACGCGTCGCGATCCCCGTCCAGGACGGTGTCCACGAGCGCCCGGTCATCATCCACGCCTGAATCGTGCCATGGCACGGCCGCCATGAAATCGGGGGGTCAGTCGTCGTTCGGCTGATCCGACGCTTCGGGCGACTCGCTTGCCTCGGCTTCGTGGCTTGCGTCGGCTTCCTGGCTTGCGTCGGCGCCGGTTCCGCCCTGGTCTTCGGCTTCGCCGTGGTTGGAGTTGTGATCCGCACCGTCATCCTGGTTCTCGACGGTGCCGTCTTCGACCTCGTTCTCGCTTTCCGATGGGTCGGGGGATTCGCTCGCCTCGGGGGATTCGCTCGCCTCGGGGGATTCGCTGGCGCTCGACTGCTCGGTGTTCACGCCCGGCCCCGCCGGGTTGGATCGGTCATCGGTGCGGAGTGCGGCAAACGTGGCGCCGGCTGCGATCAGGAGGATGCCCACGGCAATGACCAGGGCACGGGTGGGAGTGTTGTTCACGGATGGGACCTCGGTGCATGTCTCGCGGAGGAACCGATCGTTCGGCTCATCATTGATGAGGCACCGACGCCCGAAAAAGTTTCAGGGCAGCCGTCTTGCTACGATACGCAGACGTACGCAACGGCGGGAACGAGTCGCCATCGGCGCCCCGCGGTGGAACCCACACAGGAGCAGCCAGACCGCATGAACGTGGTCGCCGACCCGGCCCACGCCCCCGCAGGGCCCCAGGGCACACGCCTCCCCGCCGCTCGATCGGTCATCTACGACCCCACCCCGGCCGAGCTGCAGGAGCTGACCAGCCGGATGCCGCAGGCGCGGCGCACGTCGTTCGGTAACTACAACGTCCAGACCCGGGTGGTGAGCCGTTCGAAGAGCTCGACCTACCTCGTCACCGATGACCCGTCCATCACGACGGGTCAATCCATTTCTCGCGCCGAAGGCGCACGGATGGCAGCGCTCCAGGATGCGTACGTCGCCGAGCACGAGATGGTGGTCGTGGACGGGTTCATCGGAAACGACCCCGAATATCGGTCCCGCGCACGGCTCTACATCGAGACCGCCAACGCCAATATCGCGGGCATGCAGGAGCAGCTGTACTTCCCGCCCGACCGGCTGTCGGCGGACTGGCAGCCGGAGCTGGTCCTGATCTACACCCCTAACCTGCCTACGCCCGGCTACCCCGACGATCGGCTCATCGCGGTCGATGTCGAGGCCGGCATCACCCGCGTCTTCAACTCCGACTACTTCGGGGAGTCGAAGAAGGGCGGCCTGCGCATGTGGAACGCGAAGGTGTACGGCGCCGGAGGCCTTGCCATGCACGCCGGTTGCAAGGTCATCCCCACCGACGCCGGGGAGCGGACGATCCTGATCATCGGTCTGTCGGGAACGGGCAAGACGACGACCACCTTCAACAGCCAGAACGGATCGCAGCCGGTCCAGGACGACTTCATCGGTCTGTTCCCGGGCGGCAAGGTGGTAGGCACCGAGAACGGGTGCTTCGCGAAGACCTTCGGCCTGGACGCGCGCCACGAGCCGGCCATCTTCGGCGCGGTCGTCAAGCCCGATGCCTACCTGGAGAACGTCTCCCAGGCGGAGACCGATGGACCGGTGGACTTCTTCGACGAGTCGTACACCAAGAACGGGCGGGCGACGTTCCCCATGGCCGCGCTCGGGATCTGGCGCGACCCCCGGCACGTGGGTCCCGTGAACGAGCTCCTGATCCTCAACCGCAACGACAATCTCATTCCCGGCGTGGCGCGGCTGTCTCGCGAGCAGGCAGCCGCGTTTTTCATGCTCGGCGAGACACAGGGGACCTCAGCCGGCGGCGCGGCCGAGGAAGGCAAGGCGCTCCGAGTTCCGGGCACCAACCCGTTCTACCCGTACCGCGACGAGGAGCAGGCCAATCGGTTCTGGGAGCTGATGGGGACGCACCCGTTCGACGTGTACCTGGTGAACACCGGCCGGGTGGGCGGACCATCGGAAGACCCGGACTCCAAGAAGCTCCAGATCGAGCACTCGGGAGCCATCGTCAAGGCCATCGCCGAGGAGACGATCACCTGGGAGCGGGACCCCGACTTTGGCTACGAGGTGGCAAGCGCCGTTCCCGGGATCGACGATCTGGAGCTGCTCCAGCCGCGACGGCTGTACGAGCGCACCAGTCGGGCCGACGAGTACGCCCGGATCGTGGAACGGCTGAAGCGCGAGCGGGCCGAGTTCCTGGCGTCGTACCCCGGCCTCCGCCCCGAGATCCTGGCCGCCGTCTACTAGCGGACCAGCGTCAGGCAACCAGCCCGGTGACCCGATACGCGGGGACCGGATGGGAGAACCCCTTGAGCGTCAGATCGCCTGCCGGTTCGGAGGTGACCGCGTCCTCAACGACGGCCTGCATCCGCTGGCTGATGAGGATCTCGCCCGCGGCAGCGGCTGAGCTCAGGCGCGCGGCCATGTTCGTGACCGCCCCAACGCCCGCGTAGTCATAGCGTCCCTCGAACCCAATCCGTCCCAAGGTGGCGTAGCCGACCGCGATCCCGATCCCGAGGCCCAGGTCATAGCCGCGCTTTCGCCACCCCTCGGCAAGCTCCGCGAAGCGATCGCGCATGACCATGGCTGACTGAATTGCCGCAAGCGGATGGTTCGGGAGGGGGGTGGGATCGTTGAAGAAGATCATGAAGCCGTCGCCGGCGAAATGCTCCACCGTGCCTCCGCGCTCGATGGCGATCTTGCCCACCGAGGCGTGGTATTCGCGCAGAACGTCGAACAGCTCTTCGGGCTCTGCCATCTCCGCGAATGCGGTGAAGCCCCGCATGTCGCAGAACAGCGCCGAGATCTCCCGGCGGTGGCCTCCGAGCAAGGTCTCCCCCTCCGGCGACGAAAGCAGGCCGGCCACGTGCGGGGCGAATCCGGCGAGGGCCGCACGTTGGCGCTCCACGGTTTCGTACAGTTCGACGTTCGCGATGGCCAGGGCCGCCTGGTCGGCGAAGGTCGTGATGACGGCGATCTCCTGGTCGGTGAAGGGGCGGACCTCCGTCCGCTGCATCATCAGTACCCCGCGGACCTCCCCATCGCGCATGAGCGGGACGCCAAGCAGCGTCCGGAAGCCAGCGACCTCCTGCATGTCCAGCATTCGGTACTCCGGGTCGGCGAGCACGTCGGGGATCTGCACGGGTCGCTGGCTGAGCGTGACCCGGCCGGCCATCGAGCCTCGGTCGAGGGTAATGCGCGCCGTCTCGAATGCCCGGGCCAGCTCTCGAGAGCGTTCGCCGTAGCCGGCGGCGATACGGTACTCGCCCTCCTGAACGAGGGCGAGGTTTCCCGAGTTGGCATGCGTCAGGCGCGCGGCGCTCTCCGTGACGGTGTCGAGCACACGCTGGAGGTCGAAACTGGATCGGGCAATCGACGCGAGAACCTCGGCAATCGCCGTTTCGCGCTCGAGTGCCTCGTGGGTTTCCCCAAGGACGCGCGCCAACCGGAGGGCGATGGCGGCTTGTTCGGCGAAGGTCACGAGCAACCGGATCTCGGCCTCGCTGAAGGCTTCCACCCGGGTCCGCCACACCGACATGACGCCGACGGGCGCTCCCTCCGCCATCAGCGGGATTCCGATGATGCTGCGGAACCCGGCCTCCTTCTGGGCTTCCCGTAGCTCGTAGTTCGGATCAGCCAACACGTCGACGATCTGGACCGGGCCAAGCTCCATCAGCGAGCGGCCCATGACCGACCCAGGCTCAGCCTTGAAGCTCCGCCCGCCGATGATCGCGCGGAACGATGGCGGCACGCCGGCGGTGAACACGGCCTGCTGGAACGCCCCGTCCTCCTCCTTGACGATGTTTCCCTCATCGGCGCGGATGAGGCGCACGGTGCTGTCGATGATCGCCTGAAGGACCCCGTCGAGGTCGAATGTCGATCCCGCGAGCGTCTGGAGAACCCGGGCGACCGCCGATTCGCGCTCGGCGGCCTCCCGCGCATTCCCGAGCAGCCGGGCAAGCCGGATTGCGATGGCGGCCTGGTCTGCGAAGAGCGAGACCAAGTCGATCTCGTCGGGGGTGAAGGGCTCGACCTGTTTGCGACCCAGCCCAAAGGCGCCCACCACCCCCTCATCGGTCCGGATCGGGACACCGAGCAGGGTCCGAACGCCGCCCACCGAGTGGGCGCTCGACTTGTACTCGGTATCGGCCGGAACATCCTCGATCTGGACCGGCGCCTCAGCCAGGGCCACCCGACCGACGATGGACTCGCGGTCAATCGGGTTGGGGTGTTCACGCTCGTGGACCCAATGCTCGGGCAATCCGCCCCAGGCGGCCGCGAAATGGAACATGTCGCCGTCCCGAAGGAACAGGAACGCCTGATCGGCCCGGCAGAGGCGTGCAGCTTCCTCGGAGATCCGGTCGAGAACCGGCTGCAATTCGAACCCAGATCCCCCGATCTCCCCGAGAACCCGGCCCACCGCGGTCAGGGGGGAACGGTCGGCATCCACCGGTGCGGCCTCGGCCACCTTGGTCATCAGACGACTACTCGTGGTCCTCGGGCAGCTCGAGCGTGGCGTCGACGGTCAGCTCCACATTGCCGGCCAGGGCGCGGCTGATGGGACAGCCGTCCTTGGCCTCCGCGGCAATGCGCTCGAAGTCCGCATCAGGGATGCCGGGGACGTTTCCCATGACCGAAAGTGCGGAGGAGGTGACGGTCCAACCGCCTTCCAGTTTCTCGAACGAGACCTCGCACTCGACGTGCAGGTGGTCGGGCGGGAACCCGGCCGTGGCCAGCTTGCCGGAGAGTGCCATGCAGTAGCACGCAGCGTGGGCGGCGGCCAGCAGCTCCTCGGGCGAGGTCCGACCTTCCGGGTCCTCCGTTCGAGACGCCCAGCTCACCGGCAGGTCGGCGAACAGGCCGCTCGAGTAGGCGCTGACGGTGCCGCTCCCCGATGCGAGGTCGCCCTGCCAGGTGGCGGTCGCGTGGCGGACGGTGCTCATCGGTGTGGACCCTCCTTGTATTGTGGACGGCAAGCCTATGCCCGCCGGCAAGCCTAGCGCAGCGAAGGACCGATGACCGAGCCCGAGGCCAGTCCCGCCGTCCCACATCTGCCCCTGCTTCGGGGCGAGCTCGTGTACCTGCGTCCTGCGGAGCGCGAGGACCTCCCGCGCTTCGTCCGCTGGTTCTCCGATGCCGAGACGACCCGCGGGCTCATGGTCCGCGCGCCGTTCAGCCTCGCCGCCGAGGAGCACTGGTTCGAGGAGATCACCGCCAACCAGGGCAAGACGGTCTACCACTTCGTCATCTGCCGACTGTCGGACGGCGAGCCGATCGGGACTGCCGGCCTGCACGAGCTGGACTTCGTGAACGGCAACGCCGAGTTCGGGATCAGCCTGGGTGAGAAGAGCGAATGGAACAAGGGCTACGGGACCGATGCGCTCCACGTGTTGTGTGACTTCGGCTTCGGCGAGCTGCGCTTCGAGCGGATCGAGCTGCGGGTGTACGCCGGAAACGCGCGAGCCCGGCGCTCGTACGAAAAGGCCGGCTTTGTGCTCGAGGGGACGCTCCGCCACCAGCACTACGCCGAGGGACAGTTCGAGGACGTGCTGATCATGTCGCTCCTCCGCGATGAATGGGCGGCGCAGTCGCGACGCCGCAGCTGGGAGCTGAACGAGCTCGGCTGAACGCCGGGCGCAGCGGCATGTTCGAGCTGCGCCGGGACCCGGTGACCGGATGGTGGTCGGCGATCGTCACCGACCGGGCATTCGAGCACGCCTCGTTCACCGTGGAGGCGGCGCCGGTCGAGGGCACCCACTGCCGCCACTGCGACGAGGCGCCGGACAATGACGACGAGAGCGTTCGCCGCGTCACCCTGCGCGAAGCTCTCTTCGAGATCGTCCCTCCGGGGCGGGAGTGGGCCGTCCAGCTGCCGCTCCTGTCGGATGAGGCGCCGGATCGCCGCGGGTCGTGGGAGATCGTGGTCGGCCCCAAAAACCATCACGAACGCTTCGCCGATGCCCGGCCCCAGCTCGCGGAACGGCTGCTGCGCGCCGTGCGGGACGACATGCGCGCGCTGGGCGCGACGGCGCAGCCACCCGACCGCCCGATCTATGTCCAGGTCCTCCAGACCCACGGCCGCCAGGCGGGCTCGCGGACCCAGCACCTGAACTTCGAGATGTACGCCATTCCCCAGGTCCCGCACCGGGTGGCCGAGGAGATCGGCGGGGCCGCACGCCACATGATCAGCCGCCAGAGCTGCGTGTGGTGCGCCATGGCAGCCGTGGAGGAGGCGGACGGCACGCGGCTGGTGCTGTCGGACGAGCGGTTCGTCGTCCTAGCGCCGGCGGCCAGCCGCTCGCCATTCGAGCTGTGGGTCATCCCGCGCGAGCACGCGGCGGACTTCACATCGGTCGATGACGAGACCATCGGTGCCTGTCGGGCGACGCTCCAGCGCGCGCTCGGCGCGCTGGGCGTCCTCGGGGACCCGCCGTACAACCTCCACCTCCACACCGCCCCGGCCGGGGAGCGCCTGGACCAGACGTTCCACTGGCACTGGGAGGTGCACCCACGCCTGCGGGTCATCGCCGGCCTGGAAAGCGCCACCGCCCTGGCGGTCAACCCGGCGGCACCCGAGTACGCGGCCGAGGTCCTGCGCACCCATCTCCAATCGAGCGCGCTGTAACGACACGATCTGGCATGTCCGGCGGCGGCCAGTCCGTTATCGGTGAAAGCGGCGACAACCCGCCGTGGACCGGGCCGGCGGTGTTTGCCCCGTAGGCGGGGCGGCCTATACTCGGGAGGTTCCACCCAGCGCCCCTTTAACGCGGTCCCGTGAGGCCGCCAAGGAGCCCCGAGCATGACCACCGAGCGCCGCATCTTCGACGCCGACGATCTCCGCCGCGCGCTTATCCGCATGGCGCACGAGATCGTGGAGAGCCACGGTGGGACCGATGACCTGGTCCTCATCGGTCTGCGTACCCGCGGTTTCCCCCTCGCCGAGCGGCTGGCGGCCCTCATTGAGGAGCACGAACAGGCCACCCTGCCGGTGGGGTCGCTGGACATCACCTTCTACCGCGACGACCTGACCCGCCTGGCCCACGCGCCCATCGTCAAGCGCTCGGACCTGGGACCGGAGGTCACCGACAAGACCGTCGTCCTCGTGGACGACGTGCTGTACACCGGCCGCACCATCCGCGCGGCGCTGGACGCGCTGACCGACCACGGTCGTCCCAGCGCGGTCCGCCTGGCGGTCGTCGTCGACCGCGGCCATCGCGAGCTCCCCATCCGGCCCGACTACGTGGGTAAGAACCTGCCCACCAGCTCGGACGAGGTGGTGCACGTCCGGCTGACTGAGACCGATGGCGCCGATGAGGTGGTGATCACCCGAACCGATCCGGTTCCGGCATGACCGTCGCGGGCACCACCTCCACCTGGACCCGCCGCCACCTCCTCGACGTCGACGAGCTGAATCGCGGTGATCTCGAGGGCGTCCTCGACCTGGCCGTCGAGCTGCGCGCGCAACGTGTGGCGGGCGAGCTCCCGGATCTACTCCGAGGAGTGGCAATTGGACTCGCCTTCTACGAGGCCTCCACCCGAACTCGGGTGTCGTTCGAGCTGGCGGCCCGGGAGCTGGGTGCAACGACCACCGACCTCTCGCTGGCGGCGAGCAGCGTGACGAAGGGCGAGTCGCTGGTCGACACGCTCCGGACCCTGGAGCGAACCGGGATCCGGATGATCGTGCTCCGTCACTCCGCGAGCGGGGCGCCGTACCTCGCCGCCCGGTCGCTGGATCACGCCGCAATCCTCAACGCCGGTGACGGCACCCACGCCCACCCGACCCAGGCACTCCTCGACGCGCTCACCCTCCGGGAGGCCCTCGGGACAGTGGAGGGTGCGCGGATCGCAATCGTGGGAGACGCGCTGCACTCCCGGGTTGCCCGCTCCAACCTGCACGCCCTCGTCCGGCTGGGGGCGACGGTCGTGCTCTGTGGACCGCCGGCATGGGTCATGGCCTTCGACGGTTGGCCCGGCGTCACGGTGACCAGCCACCTCGAACAGGCGCTGCCGGGGGTGGACGCGGTGATGGCCCTCCGCGTCCAGCTGGAGCGCGCGGCGGGGCGCGGCGTGCCCTCGCTCACCGAGTACGTCGATCGATGGGGCCTGACCGCCGACCGCCTGGCACGGTTCTGCCCGGACGCATGGCTGATGCACCCGGGACCTGCCAACGAGGGCGTCGAGATCGCAGCCGAGCTGTCCACCGCACCGCGATCCCTCATCGGCCGCCAGGTCGAGAACGGAGTCCCGATCCGGATGGCGATCCTCTCCCTGCTGGAGACGGACCGATGAGCAGGGGTGCGCGGTTCGGATCGCTGACCGATGCGCCCGCGAGCTTCGTCCTGCGCAGCGTCCGGATCATCGATCCGGAAGCGGGGATCAACGAGATCCATGACCTCGCCGTGGTCGAGGGCGTCGTGAGCGAGGGCCTCGCCCCGTTCGAGGTCCCCCGGATCGATGCCATGGGCCTCGTGGCCACCCCAGGGTTCTGCGATCTCCATGCTCACCTCCGCACCCCTGGTGGCGAAGCGACAGAGACGGTCGAATCAGGCACGCGAGCTGCGGCACACGGGGGGTTCACCACCGTTTGCGCGATGCCGAATACCGATCCGCCGCTCGACGACCCATGGCTCGTTCGCGGTCTTGCTGCGGCGTCAACCGATGCGTCGGCCCGTGTGCGGATCGTGGCTGCGGCCACCCGCAGCCGCGCGGGGGAGGAGTTGACCGACCTGGCAGCGCTGGCCGCCGCGGGTGTGGTCGGGGCCAGCGACGACGGCGCGTCGATCCGGAGCGCGGCCGTGATGCGGCGCGCCCTCGCGTACCTGGAGCCGCTCGGCCTGCCGCTCATTGAGCATGCCGAGGATCCAGATCTGGCGAGCGGCTCCGTGATGCGTTCCGGGCCGACCGCCACCCGCCTGGGACTCGACGGCTGGCCGGCGAGCGCCGAGCTGACGATCATCGAACGGGACCTGACACTCGCGGCGGAGACCGGTGGCTGGGTCCATTTCACTCACCTTTCCACCGGCGTTGGGCTCGACGCGATCCGGCGCGCCCGCCGTAATGGGGTACGGGTGACGTGTGACGTCACGCCGCACCACCTCGCCCTGACCGATGGCTGGGTGGCGGGCGATCGCCACTTCGCGTGGGAAGACGGCACCGACGGCCCCGCCACGCTCGACCCCGCGTTCGCCTACGACGGAACGAACCGGGTGAACCCGCCCCTACCGTCGCGCGCCGACGCCCTCGCGCTCCTGGCCGGAGTCGAGGACGGATCCATCGATGCCATCGCCACGGACCATGCCCCGCACCCATTGGAGCGCACCGCGGTCCCCTTCGCCGAGGCGGCGCCGGGGCTCATCGGTCTGGAAACCGCGCTAGGCGTTGGTCTGCTGGCGGTCGAGGCCGGTCGGCTGACCATGCCGGCTCTCCTGGGGGCTCTGTCGTATCGCCCGGCGGCGCTCATCGGCGAACGGCGCTCACTGGATGACGGCAACCCTTCCGACCTGGTCGTGTTCGATCCCAACGCCCACTGGCGGGTCGACCCGACGACCCTCGCCAGCCGCTCGTCGAATACTCCGTTCCTCGGCCTGGCGCTGCCCGGCCTCGTGCGGCTCACGGTGGCCAACGGTCGGGTGACCTACGACGACGGCCTGGTTCCCGCTCGGGAGGACACGGTCCGGATTGCGCCCCGGTGATCCCCAGCCGCATATGGCACGATGCGGGGCCGCATGGCCATCCGCATGACCGAGGAGCTCGACCCCAACGAAGGGCCCGGCCTGGGCTGTTTCACGGTCCAGGCAATCCTGTTCGCCGTCATCCTGCTGCTCATCCCGATCGGGGTCTTCAGCCTGGGCTGGCCGGTCTGGCTGCTGACCGTGCTGCTGGTGATCGCGATCTTCCTGCTCTTCTTCATCAGCATGACCTCGGTCTTCCTGCTCCGCGTCTTCTTCGCCGGTCGGCGCACGGGGCGGGGCCGAACGTACGGAGCGACCAACCCGCCGGTGGCCGTGGACACCGCGGCAGCGGATACTGAGCAGCCCACAACCGATGTCGAACCCGCCGCCGACAGCCAGGAGTAGACGCCCGTGCCCCTGATGGTCACCTTCTTCAACGTCCGCCAGGGCGTGCTGCGCGACACGATGTTCAAGCGCGGCATGCGCCACTTCTTCCCCAAGCGCGCGCGCGACTACGAGGAGCGCTACGGGATCCGGTTTATCGGCTGGTTCAACGTGACCGAAGGGTCGGAGTGGAACAACGTCATCATCTTCGACCTCCCCAACTACACCGTCCTGGACGAGCTGTACGCCGATCCGGCCACCCGCAGGCTTGGACACAACGTGGCCGAGGGGATCATGAGCACCAAGCACGTCATGTTTCTGCGCGAACGAATGGGGCCGGACCTGGTGTACAAGCCTTGACCTCGCCGCGGCTCGTCGCCCTGCGCGAGCTGGCGGAGGAGGCCGAGCTCGAACGGCGGGATTACATCGCGGAAGCCACCGAGCAGCTTCGGCGCTTCCTGGAGGCCAACCGGGAACGGCTCAGGGAGATCGGCCAGTTCACGCTCGTCGACGACGAGCAGGACTTCCTCCGCTACCACCCGGTGGACGAGACGTGGGTAACGCGTCTGACCTACCAGGATCCCGCGGACGGCGAGTGGTACGACCAGGAGCAGGAGGTCGACAACCTCTCCGAGCTCATCGAGCTCTACAACCCGGCCGACATCCTGTCGTGGCTGATGGAGGCCGCGCGCAATCCGACCGAGCACCTGGCCGCGGCCGACGAGCTGACCGACGAGGCAGCGCCACCGCCCGAGCACGACGAGGACTGGCAGGCGGTGCTCCCGGCCGAGCAGCAGGAGACGATCGCCGCGCAGCGGCTGTGGCAGCTGGCCGATGCTTATCGCTCGCAGCTCCAGGAGCAGCAGGCCAGCCTCCTGCGCGAGTTCGTGGGCAACGCGGAGGACGCGCTCCTACGGACCGGCGACCTGGTCCTCCTCGACGAGGCCGATGACGTGCTCGTCCTGCGCTCGGATGGGCGGTTCGAAACGACCCTGAACCTGGCCGATCTCCCGCCCCGCGGGGTGGAGTCCATGGAGGCGCATCGCCAGGGGTTGACCGTGACCGATGCCCGGACCGTGGCCGAGTTCTACGACCCCGCCGACGTTCTGCAGTGGGTGACCGAGTCGCTGACCGAGCGCTACCCCGCGGTCGACTTCAGCGCGGTATACGACTGACCGATGCGACCCACGACGGTCGACCCTGAGCTGGCCACGGCATCGGTTCGGGAGCTGTTCGAGTCGGCCGGCGCGCTGCGGAGCGGGCACTTCCGCCTGAAGAGCGGGCGCCATTCGGACCGCTATCTCGAGAAGTTCGCCGTGCTCCAGTACCCCGCGGTGGCCTCGGAGCTGTGCCGGCGACTGGCGGACGCGCTGATCGGGGAGGAGCCGGACGTGGTTGTAGGACCGACGACCGGCGGCGTGCTGCTGGCCTTCGAGACGGCACGCCACCTCGAGGGCATGCTGGGTCGCCAGGTGCGAGGGATCTTCGCCGAGCCGGTGGACGGTGGGCGGGCGCTGCGTCGCGGGTTCGTGGTCGGCCCGGACGAGCGGGTGGTGATCGTGGACGACATCCTGACCACCGGTCAGTCAGTGCGCGAGACGCTCGACGCGGTGCGTTCGGCCGGCGGCACGCCGGTCGCGGTCGCGGTCATCGTGGATCGATCGACGGAGGCGCTGGACCTTGGACTGCCGGTCCATCCCCTGGATCGGATCGAGATCGGTTCCTGGACGGCCGACGCGTGTCCCCTGTGTGCCGGTGACCTTCCCCTCGAGACCCCGGGGAGCAGCGTCTAGGCGATCTCCGGCTCCTGCCAGGTGACCTCGGTCAGGCGCGCGGGAGGAAACTCCCCGTCGGCGGGGACGATGCCCGCCTCGGCTTCCACCGGAATCCCGATCGGGGCCACGAGATAGCGCCCCGCCAGGCGGCGCGCGTCCGGATCCAGGGCGAACCCCGCCTTGGCCCGGTGGAAGGTCACCGTGACGTCGGCGGCGACCACGGGATCGGACTGCTCCCCGCCGGTGAGACCGATGAGCGTCGGCGTGTCGATGGCCAGGATCCGGCACGGGCGGCCCGCGGCGGCGGCGTGGGTCCGAATCGCGTTGAGCAGCTCCACCGCGGTAGACATCGGCTCGCGCAACGGGCCCGAGGCGCCGCTGCCCAGGAGCGCGTCCACCAGGAGCGAGGCCGAGGACAGCCGAGCCCGCAGGCTGGTGAGCAGATCGGCGCTGGGGGCAATGAACAGCTCGAGCGATCCGCCTGCGGCCATCGCCTGGAGCACGCCCCAGTTGTGCGCCGCCGCGTGACCGCTGATCCGACCTGCCTCCCCCACCAGGACGGCGATGACCCGCTGCCCCCCAGCCGCCAACCGTCGAGCGACGACGAACCCGTCACCGCCGTTGTTTCCCGTCCCGCACAGGACCACGCTCAGCAGGCGGTCGGCCAGCGGCCCGCCCGGACCGACCACCGGCTCGGCGAGGCGCGCCAGCTCGGTGAGAGCCACCTCGGCCACGGCCGCCCCGGCGCTCTCCATCAGGGCATCCTCGGTCAGGCCCAGCGCCTTGGCCGCTTCGTCGATCTTGGCCATCTCGGCCGCACCGATGAGCACCGACCGCATCCGCCCCTCGGGCCCCGGCGCGGGTCTCGTGGGCGAGCCCCCGCCCGGATCGGTCATTCCAGGGTCTTCAGGTACTCGACGATGGTCGCGATGTCGTCGGCAGTCAGCTGACCACCGGTGCCCCCGAAGACGGGCATCCCCTTCCGGTCGATACCCGCAACCTCCGGACCGGATCCATCGATCCACAGGTCGGGCCAGTCATCGGGGTTGTCAGTTCCCAGCTGCTGGAGGTTCTCGCTCTTGGGGCCCGCCGCGATGCCGTGCAGGCTGGGACCCACCAGGCCGTTCAGTTCGGGGCCGTGGCAGGCCTGGCAGCCGGCCTGCTCGATCAGGGTCATGGCATCGGCCGTCCCACCACCGCTGGGGTTCGGCGCACCGCTGGGTGGCGGGCTCACGAGGTCCGGGTTCGTCCCCTCCAGGTTGAAGCTCAGCGAGACCACGCCCAGGATCACGACGGCAGCTCCGACGCCGACGATCCAGTTCGGAATTCGCTCGTGGCCAGTCTCGACCGGCGGCGGTCCGGTCATGAGCTCAGTGGCTCGCCGGCGCCGCCGCCGGAGCCGTGCCCGCCACCGCGGTGTGGACCGGGCGCCCGTGCGCCGCCAGCAGGTAGGCCTCGACAGCGTGGCCGGCGGCAGCGAGGCCGAGGAGGCCCAGACCGGCCCATGCCACCAGGTGGATCGGCAGCAGGTTGGTGGCAATGTCCTCCGGGGCCATGCCATCGCCGACCAGGCCAACGTGGAACAGCCCGGCCGCAATGAGCGCGGCACCCGCCACGGCTGCGCCCCCCAGGGCCGCCCACGTCACCGCGTAGGCGAGCAGGCCGCCACGATGGGACCGGTGCAGCATCCGTGGCCAGGCGTGCTCGCCCACGGCCATGAGCCCGATGCTGGCCGCCCCGGCCAGGGCGAAAGCACCCACCCCGATGGGCCATTCCGTGTGCGCCACCGCGGCCTGGACCTCGCGCAGCGACCCGATCCCGGCCAAGAGCACGCTGCCACCGAGGAACACGAGCGAGGTCACGGCCATCGCCAGCGGGCCGGGCGACAGGACCAGCGCCCAGCGGCCCCGGAGGGTCATGGCCAGGTTGGCCACCACCGCCAGCACCGGGACCAGCAGCATCATGGTGGCCGCGTTCCCGGCGCTCACCAGGGCATATGGGATCGACGGATGAACCGCGGCCCCGAAGATCGCGATCACGCCCAGCACGGCCCAGGTCGACAACCCGAACCAGGCCAGCGCGCCGGACGCGAGTGGCTGTCCGGTAAGGCGCGGGACGAGATAGTGGAGGCCGCCGATCGTGACGCCCATCGCGAACAGCAGGGTCCAGGCCCGGATCCATATCGCCTCGGCGAGCGCATCGGTGGTTGGGTCGAGGTGGAGCAGGCTGACGACCAAGGCGTCGAGGACGAGCCCCAGCAGGGTGAGCATCCCAACCCCGAACCAGGCCAGGCTGATGAAGGGGTGCTCCGCACCAACCACGCTCCGCCAGAACGAGAGGTTGGTCAGCAACAGGCCCAGGCCCAGCACCACGTTCACCACGAACGGGAAGCCGGTGATGGTGCCCGGATCCACCAGCTGCGGCACGTACAGGATGGCCAGGCCGGCGGCGAAGCCCGCGTTCCAGGTGAACATCCCCAGCACGGCGATTCGCGGGTTGACGATGGGCTGCCCGGTCAGGCGCGGCGTGGCGAAGAAGATGGCGCCCAGGGCCGCGTTGGTCAGCCAGCCCCAGGCAAAGGCGTGCCGGAATCCGGCCGCCACCGTGTCAGCGGTGAACTCGACGGTGAGCCCGAACGGCAGCTCGATGATGAACGTGAAACCTGACATCACGAGCTGAAGGGCGGCCAACGTGCCAATCCCGGTCGCGGCCAGGAACCACAGCGCTCCAAACCCGAAGAATCCCTTGGCGGCCGCGTCCGGGCCGGACGGGAACAGGGACCGGCTCGTCTTGGGCGGCTTGTCGTACGGACGCAGCTTCTTGAGGTTTCCGCTGGTCATCCGAGCGCGCGGGGCCTCCTGATTGGGAATCCCGAGGGGGTCGGTTCAGCATCGCGGGCCGCCCCGAGCGACCCGGCCGCATTGTAGCGGTCACAATCAGGCCATGACCGATGGCGCACCCCCGCGCGCGATCGTGCGCCCGCTCCTGCGGGCGCGCCAGGTGCGCGAGTTCACGGACTCGCCCCTGACCGATGCGGAGCTCGAGGCGATCACGAACGTCGCGCGCTGGACGGGGAGCAGCCGGAACACCCAGCCGTGGCGGTTCGTCACCATTCGGAATCCGGAGACGATCGCGCGCCTCGAGGCGGTTGGTCTGCCCCAGACCCGTGCCCTGAAGACGGCCACCGCAGCGGTCGCGATCGTGCTTCGCGACGATCCCGCGCGGGTGGTGTCCCACGCATATGACGACGGGCGGGCTGCCGAGCGGATGCTGATCGCGGCCGGGATGCTGGGGGCGGCGGCCGGAATCGCCTGGATCCGCCCGGATGTCATGCCCGCGGTGCGCGAGATCCTCGACCTGCCACCGGGAACCATGGTCCGCACCGTGATGGCATTGGGGCACCCAACCCCGGGGGCCCTGGAACCGAAGTCGCCGCGCGGCCAGGCGCGCCTGCCGCGGGACGAATCGGTCTTCGCCGAACGGCTGCCGGCGGGCGCCCTGGAATAGACGAACCCCGGGCGGTCGGACCCGGGGTTCGTGGGAGTAAACGTTGGTTGCGGGGGACAGATTCGAACTGCCGACCTTCGGGTTATGAGCCCGACGAGCTACCGCTGCTCCACCCCGCGACCTCCTACGGTACCGGCGCCCGGGCCCGCGGTCAACTAGCGACCGGCGAGCGTCTTCGCGACGGAGCGCAGGACCAGCAGCGCGACCATCACCAGCAGCATGCCCCGCAGGGCGACCTGGGTGGCATCCATCGCCGGTTCCCACTCCACCTCGTCCCCGCGAATGATCCAGACCCCGACGGGGCGGGCACTCACCCCGAATCCCCCGCCGCCGTTCTGCGCGTCATCGCTGCCGCCTCCCCCGCCGCCCATCACCGCGGCGGCGGGAATGAGCGTTACCCCGTTGCGTTCAATCGGCTCCCCGTACACGCGCGACACCGCCATGGCGTCGCGGGCTCCCTGCAGCATTTCGTCAACGTTCATCGGTTTCACCTCGTGGCAGATCAGGTCGGACGGTGCGCCCCCGGCTCCATGTCGACCATGGCCCAGTGGATTCCGTCGCGATCCATGATGGCGAGGTACGGGTCCGCGTCAAACGCCTCGGGTCCCAGGACGCCCGTTCCCGACCACGCGCCGGTGGCGAGGAGCTCCATCGCGACCACCGGGTTGAAGCCAGTCTGCCACCCCACCACCTGGACCCCGTACCGGCGCCAGGTCTCGGCGGCGTCGGCGTTCTGGTACAGGAACACTTCGCGCGGCTGACCGTCCTTCCGACCGATGACCCAGGTCCCGACCATGGCCCGCCCCACCATCCGGTCGCCCAGGGTGATGGGATCGGGCGTGATGGCCGTCAGCACGTCTCGGGGCGAGACCTCCACGCCCTTGACCGAGACCTTGTCGGTCCGATGCATGCCCAGGGCGTGGATGGTCTTGAGCTTGTCGATAAAGTCCGCGCCGAGGGCGTACTTGAAGGTCACGCGCCGGAGCCCGGGCAGCTGGCGCGGCACGAGGAGCACCTCCTCGTGCTCGACGTTCACGCACTCCATGGGTCCAATGCCCTCCGGGAATGGGAAGGACTCGGGCGCACTGAACGGCTCGGTCGTGATCCAGCCGTTCTGCTCACCGTTCCACTCGATGGGCGGGTTCAGGCACTCCTCGATCGTGGTCCAGATGCTGAACACCGGGGCGAAGGCGTACCCCGGAATGGCGAGGTCGCCGCCGTCGCGGACGTGGACCTCGTGGACCTCGTCGAAGAGGTGGTCGGCGGCGTACCGCGCGAAGAGGTCGGCCAGGCCCGGGTCCATCCCCATCCCCAGCACGGCGAGCCGGCCGTCGCGAACCCAGTCGTCGTGGCGGGCGAACTGCTCGTCTCCGAGCTTGAGGCCCGGAGTGTGGAACGGATCGGTCGGGTGCGGCACCGACAGGCTGGCGGCCATGTCCATGTAGTTCACGCCCGCCTCCAGCGCGCCGTTGAAGATCGGCATCACGAACTGCGGATCGACCGCGTTCATGACCAGGTCTGACCGATGACGCCGCGCCAGCGCGGCGATGGCGGCGCGGTCACGCGCGTCGATGTGCTCAACCGGGAACCGTTCCGCGTCGCCGCCTAGGGCGGCCTGCAGGGCTTCGGCCCGTGCGGTGTCGTAATCGGCCAGCACGAGCTGCTCGCACCATGGATGGGTCGCGGCCAGGCGAGCGATGGACTCGCCCACCGTCCCAACGCCGATCAGCAGCACGCGCATCGCGGTCCTCCGGTCATCGTGGTGGTCCGGGCATGACGGGCGCGCCGCGGGTGCGGCGCGCCATCGGTCCCGGATCGGGAATGTGCCGCGTCTAGCCTACCGGCTCGCGGCCTCGGCGAACGTACGGCGCTGGCGCTCACCCCAGATGGCGGCAGAGCCGATGAGCAGCGACAGCCCATTCAGCCAGATCACGGGCAGGGCCAGGATGCAGGCCATGGGCACCAGCCACGGACGGTCGGTCCGCGCGGCCCACCACAGGACCACGATCGCGATGGGGAGTCGCACGAACAGCGGCACCGGGATGGTGAAGGCATATCCGCCCACCGGGTTCTCGTTGAAGACGACCGAGAGCCAGTCGCCCCAGAGCGCGGTGTCGGCGGAGAACGAGAGGACTGCGATGACCGCAGTGGCCAGCAGTGCGATCCCGAAATCGGCCCAGCGGCCGCGGAACGCGAGCCACAGGGCGCCCAGGCCGGGCGTGACCTTGGTCAGCGCGATCCCGGCCCACGCGACCGGGACGGTCAGCCCCAGGACCACGAGATAGGCGATGAACAGGTTGATGTTGCCGGCCCAGATATCGGTCCCGGCCAGGATGTACAGGAACGGCCACCAGGATCCGGTGCTGACGCGGGACGCGACGGATCATGGCCACCGCCGCGGCGGTGAGCGCGGCGGTCCAGCCGAACAGGAATAGCGGCCACGGCAGCTGGCCCAGGGGGGCCAGGATCTGGAGGAAGGGGGGCGGATAGAGGAAGGAGCCGATCACCCCCACCGCGGCCCCGGCGTAGGGCTCGGGACTGCGCAACGCCTCCCAGTACGCGTGGCTGTCCCAGGCCAGGAACACGAACCCCATGTCCGACATGACGGCCGGGACGGTGAGCATGGTGGCCACGGCCAGCACGAACAGGACCGGCGCGAGGCGCGCCAGGAGCGGCGCCGGTCGCGCCCTCGGTCGAGCGCCAGCGGACGCGCGCAGCAGTGGTGATGGTCTCCTCCATCGCCACCTGACTTTAGGTGAGCCGATCAAGAAGGGGAAGGGCCGAAGGTCGTTTCTCGGGCGGCTGTCTGGCAGACTGGGGCTCGTGCGCGAGCGGCTGAACTGGATCGACTGGCTCAAGGTCGTGGTCGTGGTCGGGGCGTTCCTGTTCCATGCCGCCCAGCCCTTCGTGTACACCAGCTGGCTGATCAACGACACGGACAAGAGCCTGCTCCTGAGCCTGCTGTCGGGGTTCGGCTACCTCTTCGGG
This sequence comes from uncultured Chloroflexia bacterium, assembly GCA_963816215.1. Classification (GTDB taxonomy): domain Bacteria; phylum Chloroflexota; class Limnocylindria; order QHBO01; family QHBO01; genus DASTEQ01. The sequence goes on from CAWFKB010000007.1 coordinate 43,272, forward strand.
ATGCCGCTGATGTTCTTCCTGGCCGGCGCGGCCACGTGGCTGGCCGTCGAGCGGCGCGGGATCGGCGGGCACACCGGTCTCCGCCTCCAACGCCTCCTCATCCCGCTCGTGCTGGGGCTGGTGATCCTGGGACCGCCCCAGGCCTGGGTGGCGTATGTCGCGGCGGGCGGACAGGCCGGTCCGATCGAGTTCCTGGGCCAGTACCTCGCGGGGATTCAGCTCTATCTGAACCCGCGCTGGTTCGGGGACTACGGCCACCACCTGTGGTTCCTGGCCTTCCTGTTCCTGTACGTGCTGGTGACGGCACCGCTCATCGCGCTGGCTGCGGGCCCGGCGAGCGGCCGGGCAGGATCTGCGCATCGGTGGCGTCGCCGAGCGGGCGCGGTGGCCTGCTCCTGCTCCTCGTGCCCATTGCGCTCATCCAGCTCGTCATTCGGCCCGCGTTCCCCGACTACCGTGACTGGGCCGACTTCGCCCTGTGGCTGTCGTACTTCGTGATCGGGATCGGGGCCATGGCCGACGGCCGTGTCATGCCCGCCATCCTCCGCCGCCGACGCGTGACGCTGTGGGCGGCCCCACTCGTCGCACTTGGCTACCTGCCCTTCTTCCTGTTCACCGCGGCGCTCGACCTGGAGCACGCGCCCGGATACACGCTCGTGGGGCTGGCCTACGTCGCGTGGCGATCGGCGCTCGCGTGGGTCATGACCCTGGTCTTCGTGGGCGCCGCCGCGACCTATCTCACCGCCCGCCCCCGGTTCCTCGGCTGGGCGAGCTCCATGGTTCTGCCCTTCTACGTCCTCCACCACCCCATCGTGGTGGTGGTGGCCGCCCTGGTCGTCCCCCTGTCCCTGGGTCTGTGGGCCAAGTACGGTCTCATCGTCCTCGTCGCCGGCACCGCCACCGTTCTCCTGTGTGCCACGCTGGACGTGGCCACCGCTGCGCTGGGCGGACGACTTGGTCGGAATCGATCGATGCCCGTGCCGCAGCCCGAAGCGGCGGAGACGCCCACGTGACCTCCGATCCCACGCGAATCGTCCGAGGCGAGCCGATCGCCGTTCCGCTCGACGAGCAGCCTCGCTCCATTCCGGACCTCGTCCATCGGACCGTTCTGCGCAGCGGCGAGCGGCGTGCCGTGAGCTGGAAGGGCGGCGAAGGCTGGTCGAGCTGGACCTACGCGGAGCTATGGCAGCAGGTCACGGCCGTGGCCGTCGGACTGCGGCGGATGGGGATCGGTGGCGGCGACCGGGTCGTCATCCTGAGCCGATCGCGTCCCGAATGGCTCGTTTCCGACCTCGCCTGCATGGGGCTGGGCGCGGTGGTATGCCCCATCTACCCGGGCGACCCTCCGGCGCGCATGGTCGCCATTGCCGAGGGGGTGAACGCCCGCCTGCTGGTGGTCGAGGACGCAAAGCTCCTGGCCCGATTCCGGTCGGCGCCGAGCGATGCCAGCCATGGCGTGCCGGTGGTGATGTTCGAGGACGAGGCGGCCGGCCTGACGACCGTCACCACCCTGGCCGCGCTGCGGACCGCCGGGCCGCCCTCAGGCGAGGAGCTCGCGCGCTGGGACGAAACATGGTCAGCCGTGACCCGGGACCAGGTCGCGACCATCGTCCACACGATCGGGGTCGACGGGGAACCATGGGGCGTGGTCGTCGCGCACGGCAACCTCCTGCATTCGTACCAGGCGATCCGGCAGGCGATCCCCCTGTCTCAGGACGACCGGGCGCTCAGCGTGCTGCCCATGAGCCACATGTTCGAACGCGGCGCGGGCATCGTGGTTGCGCTGGGCATCGGGGCTTCGGTTGCCTTCGCGGAACGGCAGATCGAACGATGGGCCGCCGATATGGCAGAGGTCCGTCCCACCCTGATGGCCACCATCCCGCTCTTCTTCGAGCGGATCGAGCAGCACATCAACCACGTCGTCGCCAGCGGGCCTGCGTACCGTCGGTCGCTCTTCCAGTGGGCCACCCAGCTTGGCCACGAGCACTATCGCAATCGCCTCGCGGGCCGGTCTGACGGCCCGTGGCTGCGTGCGCGGCGGTGGCTGGCCCTGCGCACGGTGCTGGCGCCCGTCCGAAACAGCTTCGGTGGCCGTCTCACGTTCCTGATGTCGGGGGGAGCGGCCCTGCCGGAGTCCACCGGGCTGTTCTTCGAGTCGCTCGGCATTCCGATCCTGGAGGGATACGGGTTGACCGAGACCGCGCCGATCCTGACCGCGAACCGGCCGGGCACGAATCGGTACGGGACGGTGGGAATGCCGGTGGCCGGGACGGAGCTGCGGATCGAGCCGGGCAGTGGGGAGATCCTGGCCCGAGGTCCGCAGATCATGCTCGGCTACCTCGATCGGCCGGCGGAGACGGCGCGTGCCATCGATGCCGAAGGGTGGCTGCACACCGGCGACGTGGGCGAGTTCGACGAGGCCGGGCGGCTGCGTATCACGGGTCGCCTGAAGAACCTGCTCGTGCTGGCGACGGGCAAGAATGTGGCACCAGCACCCATCGAGCGGGCGCTCGAGACCTCCCCGCTCATCATGCGTGCCGTCCTGGTGGGCGACGATCGCGACCAGACCGGCGGCGCTGCTCGAGCCGAACGTGGAGACCCTGCGAGCGACGATCGGCCTGACCGGCGAGACGGCGTCCGATGGCGACCTCCTGGCCCTCCCCGAGGTCCAGGCCCGGCTCCGGAATGAGCTGGAGCGCCTTACGGCCGACTTCGCCGCGTATGAGCGTCCTCGGAGGTTCGCGCTCCTCCCCCGTCCCCTCAGCCGGGAAGCCGGCGAGCTGGACGCCGCGGGACGGCCGGTCCGATCTGTCGTGCTCGCGGCGTTTGCCGATCTGGAGGCCGCGCTGCTCGGCCAGCCACGCGCTGAACGGGATCGCACGATCGCGGGTGATGCCGCGTCGGGCGCTGTGTCGCCGGAGCGAGGGACTGAACCGAGCCCCACCCCATCGGCCTGACCGTGGCCGTACGATGACGGCTGGGCCGTTAGCTCAGCGGCAGAGCAGGGGACTTTTAATCCTCGTGTCGTGGGTTCGAATCCCACACGGCCCTCCACCACCGATGCGGCGCAATGAAGGCAGTGCCCGCCCTGTGGACCACCCTGACGCCTCGAGGGCCGCCCCGCGGGCGGCCCTCGATGGCAGAGTGGCGTGACGTTGGATCAGCTGCCCGGAACGTGCATCAGCAACAGCTGGCCCTTCTCGCGATGGAGCCGATAGTTGGCACCACCTGGTGGAATCGGCCCGCCGCTCCACACCTGGAAGTTCGGATCCAGGTACTGATCGGTATGGACCGCACCGAGAGCCAGCTGATCCGGGTCCTGATGGGCCTGAACATTCAGGGCCCACCATCCGGCACCGAGCCACGGTGACATGTCCATGATTCCGGTGGACTCACCCGGGTCAGTGTTCGGGCTGGTCGGGACGCTGTCCACGGTCGCGATATGGGTCCACGTCGAGCCGTAGTCCCAGCGCCAAATGTGGGCGTTGGTCGTGTCCTCCTGGACCATCAGGCTGTTGGAGCCTGCGTCCACGTTGTCCGGGCTGATCATCGTCCGCCCGGTGCCGTCGTTCAGCGAGGAGGCTTCCACGACGACCGAGAACTGATCCACGATCAGGGGGTTCTGGGCGTTCAAAACCATCTTGAAGATGCGCCCCACCGAACTCGAGGTCCCGGCCGTACCCGAGGCGGCCCGATACAGTCGACCCTCTCCAGGGACGCCCACTGGGCCGCCAACGGGCGTCTCGAGCAGGCGCGTGTTGCCGGTGTCAGCGAAGTACACCACACGCGGGTTGTCCGGGTCGTAGTCGATGTCCTCCACCCGGATGAACTGGAAGACGTTGTTGTCGTTCGACCAGTCCTCGAGGACGTCCTGCGGCGCCTTGGTGGGGTAGGCCGGGTCGTAGCCCTGGGCGACGTTGGCCGGCACTGGGATGAACTCGCCGGTCCAGGGAGCCAGCCCGGCCGCGATCTCGAAGAAGTCGTTGGCGCCATTGGTGGCACTCGCCGGGTCGGCGAGTGGACCAGCCTGCGTCCCGGTCACGCGGAACGCGTACAGCGTCCCGGTGTCCCTGGTGTAGTCGAGCCAGTTCCTGCCAGCAAACATGTACAGCTGGCTCAGGTTCGGGTGCGTGGGTGACGAGGTGCTGGTGAACGTGTCGTCGCCCGACAGGCCCACGATCTTATGCCGCCACCCACCGGGGATGACGACGGTGTTCTCATGATTGTGGCGACCGGCATTCGCGATGACGTCGTACTTCTTGGTCACCGTGTTCAGCCAGACCGTATAGCCGGCCTGACGGTTCGGGGTCGTCGAGGGGTCGGCGCCGTACACCGCCCCGGCAGGAACCGGAAGGAGGTCGTTCGACTCCTCGTTGAGGAGGAGCGTGTAGAACGGGAAGCCTTCCCGCGGGCCGGCCATCGTGGACGAGCAGAAGCGGATGAACCCGGCCGTTCCGGGCAGCACGACCTCCATGTCGATCACGTTGTACGGGGGCTTGGTGCTGATCCGTACGCGCGTGACGGACGAGTCCTGGGTGTCTGCGAACACGTTGGTCGCCACCGTCCCGAACGGGACGTGTGATTCCTCGTGGTTGACGTACAGGTCGACGTAGTCGGCGCTCCTGCCGAGGTAGGGCAGCCAGTCGGGGAAATGCTTCTTGCGGGGGACGACGCCGATGCCGTCCGGCAGGCCGGCGAACGTGTCACCAAAGGCGACGTCCCCGGAATTGACGAGCGGGACGAAGGTGATGCCGAGCGGGTTGCCCGGCGTGGTGGTAACAAACGGGGTGGGCGGCGGCGTCCAGCCGTCACTGCCCATTGCAGTGGCGGGGACGGTGAGTGCCAGAGCCAGGGCAGCCAGAATCGCTCGGGCAGAGCGCTGGGAGGGACCTCGTACCGGAGTCATGGGCAAGTGCCTCCTGTCACATCTCAGTGGCGGGTTGCCAGGACCCCCGGATGGGTGGCCTATGGTGCCCGAACGGGCGGGCGATTTCCCGGGAATCCCGCATCGGGGTGCCCCGGCGCATCGCGACGCGCTGCAGGATGCGACGCTGCCTGGGGTCGGTTAATAAATCCTGACAGACGGTAGACTGCGGCGCCTGCCCGAGCCCGAGGAGCCCCGCGATGCGCCTGCCGCTGATCCCGCGCGAAACGAAGTTCTTCCCCCTCTTCGTGGCCGACGCCGCGAACATCGTCGCCGCGGCCCGGATGCTGGAGCAGATGCTCCGCGAGTACGGCGAGCGGGAGCGGCTGGCAGGCCAGATCGTGACGCGGAACACGTCGGCGACACGATGAGCCATGACATCGGTCACATGCTCGAGGACACGTTCGTCACGCCGTTCGACCGCGAGGACATGCTCGCCTGGTCAGCCGCCTGGACGACGTCCTGGACTTCATCGAGGAGGTGGCCGACACCTTCATCCTGTACGGGATCGAGCAGCCCACCCAGGTCGCCATCGACCAGTCGGAGATCATCGTCCGCCAGTGCGAGCAGATCCAGGAAGCGCTCGCCAACCTGGGCTCGTTCAAGCACCTGGAGCGGTACTGGATCGAGATCCATCGCCTCGAAAACGAGGGTGACCGGGTCGTCCGACGCGCATCGCCGATCTGTTCAAGGAGACCGATCCGATCTCGGTCGTGAAGTGGAAAGACGTGTACACGCTCCTGGAGTCCACGATCGACGCCTGCGAAGACGTCGCGAACGTCATCGAACGAATCGTCGTCAAGCACGCCTGATCGATGCTCCCCGAGGGGGTGACCTGGGCGCTCGTTGCGGTCATCGCACTGGCCGTCCTCTTCGACTACATCAACGGCTTCCACGACACCGCGAACGCGATCGCGACATCGGTCTCGACCCGGGCCCTCCGGCCCAGTCATGCCATCGCGATGTCGGCGTCGTTCAACTTCATCGGCGCGCTTGCCGGGACGGCCGTGGCCAAGACCATCGGAGCGGGCCTGGTGGATTCGACGGACACGGACATGCTGGTCATCTCGGAGGGACGGCCGCCGCGACCGCATACTTCGTACCTCGTTCTCGGCTCGTTCAGTCAGGAACCCACGAACACCGCGAGTCGGACCCCGACCACGATCAGGAGCACGCCGAACACGCGCTGGATAAGCTCGTTCGGGAGGCCCACCGCGATACGAGCCCCAAAGAACGCTCCGATCAGGATTCCCAGTGCGAGGAGCACCGCCAACCGGACGTCGATGTAGCCCGCACGCCAGTACTCCATCGCGCCAAGGATGCCCACCGGCAACAGCAATGCCGCCAGCGAGGTGCCCGCGGCCTGCTTGGGGGTCAGCCCCAGGAAAAGGATCAGGCTCGGGACAATGACCAATCCCCCACCGATTCCGAACAAGCCGGAGAGCACTCCGCCGACGAGTCCGATAAGCCCACCGATCACCAGCTGCACCGTTGATCTCCCGCTACGTCAGGTGCTCGCGATGGTAGTGCCCGCGGCGCCTTGATCATCCGTTGATGAACGGCTGACGATTGCTTGAGCAGGGTTCCGGAACATGGGGACGCAATTGCCCAACCCTGAAGGAGCTTCGACTGTGAAATCCACCCTGCGCCCTGCCGCCCTGCTCGTCGCCGGACTGCTGGTGCTCTCGGCCTGCCAGTCCTCGGCGAGTTCGTCGCCCTCGGCAGCCGAGTCCGCCGCCGCCAGCACCGACAGCATGACCGGCGACATCCAGATCTCAGGATCGTCGACCGTCTTGCCCATCTCGAGTGCGGTCTTTGAGCAGTTCACGGCCCTGCACCCGGGCGTGACCGGATTCGTGGACGGTCCAGGCACCGGTGACGGCTTCGCCCTGTTCTGCAACGGCGAAACCGACATCAGCGATGCCTCCCGCAAGATCAAGGACGAGGAGGCCACACTCTGCACCGACGCGGGTATCGACTTCCTGGATCTGAAGGTCGGTATCGACGGCCTGTCGGTTATCACCTCCGTCGACAACACCGATATTGAATGCCTCAGCTTCCTCGACCTGTATGCGCTGATCGGTCCGGAGTCCCAGGGATTCGCGAAGTGGTCCGACGCCAATGCCCTGGCCGGGGAACTGGCCACACAGCTCGGGGGTGACTTCGGGGAATCGCATGCGCCCTACCCGGATCAGACCCTGACCATCACCGGGCCCGGCGAAGAGTCGGGGACGTTCGACAGCTTCGTCGAGCTCGCCCTGAAGGGCATCGCCACGGCTCGGGATCAGGATGCGACGACCACCCGACCTGACTACCAGGCCTCCGGCGATGACAACGTCATCATCGAAGGCGTGGCGGGCACCCCCGACGCGTCGTTCACACTCGGATGGGTAGGCTTCGGCGTTGCCGAGGAGAACCTGGACACGGTGAGGCTGATCGCCGTCGACAAGGGGGACGGGTGCACTCCCGCGACCCAGGACACGATCGCCTCAGCGTCGTACCCGCTGTCGCGCTACCTGTACATCTATCCCAACCTCGCGAGCGTTTCGGATAAGCCCGCCGTGGAGGCATTCGTCGACTACTACCTCTCGGACGAGGGGATCGCGAATGTCTCGGCGGCGGACTACATCCCGCTCGCGGACTCGGACCTCGCAGCCACCCGCTCGGCATGGGAGGGGCGCTGAGCGTCGCTTCCATCCCTCCCTCTCCTCGGGGCCGGGCGCCTCAGGGCGCCCGGCCCTTTCCTTCCGCGCATCTGTTCCCTAGAGTGACCGCTCGCTGATGACCCTGGTCCAACGCCCTGTCGCCACAACACTTCGCATCGAGGACCTCAGAATCGGTCCACGGCGGAGACTCCGCGAGGCCGTGATCCGCTATGCGATCACGATCTCGGCTACGGCGTCGATCCTCATCAGCACCCTGATCGTCCTCTCACTTATCGGGAATGCCATTGCGTTCCTGCGCGACGTGGATCCCTCCCAGCTTGTCGCCGATGGCTGGTTCCCCCGGCGCGACATGTTCTCGGTCCCAACGATCCTCGCCGGGACGCTGGTGATCAGCGGCGTTGGGATGCTGATTGCGACTCCGCTGGGAATCGGGGCCGCCATCTACCTCTCGGAGTACGCGTCGGACCGGGTCCGAAAGACCCTGAAGCCAATCCTGGAGGTACTCGCCGCCGTCCCGTCGGTGGTCCTTGGCTACTTCGCGATCACGGTCATCAGCCCAAACGTGGTGGCCACCATCCATCCGGGCGCGCAGGTCTTCAGCATGGCCGCAGCGGGCATCGCGGTAGGCATCCTCATCACCCCGCTCATCGCGTCGGTGGCCGAGGATGCGCTGCATGCCGTACCCCACGCGTTGCGCGAGGCTTCATATGGCCTCGGCGCTCGCCGCCTGGCAACGAGCTTCCGAGTGGTCGTCCCGGCGGCAATTTCCGGGATCGTCGCCGCTCTGATCCTCGGCATATCGCGCGCGATCGGTGAAACGATGATCGTGGCCATTGCCGCCGGCGCGACGGGCGGTTCGCTGTTCACCATCAATCCCTTCGATCCCGGGATCACGATGACTGCGGCGATGACCGCGCTGGCGACGGGCTCGGACCAGGTTCGTGGGGCCACCTTGGCGTTCCCCAGCCTGTTCTTCGTGGGCCTCCTTCTCTTTGCCATGACCCTGGTCCTGAACCTGCTGAGTGATGCCTTCGTGCGCCGAGTGCGGCAGAGGTATTAGATGACCGCCGAAACTCTTTCAAAGCGTCCGAGCGCCGCCAGGGCGGCTGTGGAAGCCGGGCTGCACAGCGGCCGGCGCGACTGGACCGGGATCGTCGCTGGCCTCGTCCTCCTCCTGACATTGCTAGTCGCCCTGGCCATCCTGTTCATCCTCCTCGCGGACGTGGCGAGTCGGGCGCTCCCGGTCTTCACCGCGCGCGGCCTGGATTTCCTCACGGCACCGACAAGTCTCAATCCCGAGATCGCAGGCGTGGGTCAGGCGATCGTCGGGTCGATCGTGCTGACCATCTTCGTGATCATCATCGCTCTGCCTATCGGGATCACGGCTGCGGTCTACCTGGAGGAGTACGCCGGCGACAACTGGTTCGCGCGCCTGGTGAACACCAATATCAGGAACCTCGCAGGCGTCCCGGCCATCGTGTACGGCCTGCTCGGGCTTGCGGTCTTCGTGACCGCCCTGGGGACAGGGCGGAGTCTGATCGCCGGCGGCATGACGCTCGCCATCCTCGTTCTGCCTATCGTCGTGGTCACGACGGCCGAGGCCTTACGGGCGGTGCCGCTGACGATCCGCGAAGCGGCGTTTGGGGTCGGCGCGACGCGGTCGGAGGTGGTGACCAGCCACGTGCTGCCGTACGCCATGCCCGGCATTCTCACCGGTGTCGTGCTGACCCTTGCCCGCGCATTCGGCGAGACGGCGCCTCTGATCATGGTGGGTGCCATCACCGGCGTGTTCCGATCCACGCCGGAGGCGTCGGTGGTGGACACGCTGCAGGGCCCGTTCACGGCACTCCCGACCGTCATCTACTCCTGGGCGAGACAACCCCAGGAAGAGTTCCGGGCGCTCACCGCAGCGGCGATCATCGTGCTGCTCGTGGTGATCCTGGCTGTCAACGCCGGGGCCATTCTCTTGCGCAATCGATACGATAGGCGGTGGTGAACCGGTGTCCATCAAGCTCACTCCCAGGTCCACGACGACTCCACAGGCGGAGACCGATGACATGACCGAATCCGCGGCCGTGGAACCAACCAGCACTGCGCCGGTGGTCCATCTGCAGACGTCGGGCCAGGCCGCCCCATCGCCGGAGGAGACACCGCTGGAGGCGGAGGTGGTCTTCGAGCTGACCGATTTCTCGTGCTACTACGGGACGTTCCGCGCCGTTCGCGAGATCAGCCTGTCGATCGAGCGCAATCGGATCACCGCCATCATCGGTCCGTCCGGATGTGGGAAGAGCACCCTGCTGCGCAGCTTCAACCGGATGAACGACCTCGTGCCCTCCGCCCACGTCGAAGGCAGGATCCTGTATCACGGCGTCGACCTGTACGCCGAGGGCGTGGATCCGGTCGAGGTGCGACGTCGGATCGGGATGGTCTTCCAGAAGCCGAACCCGTTCCCGAAGTCGATCTACGACAACGTAGCCTTCGGACCGCGTGTGGCCGGACGGCGCGGGAAGCTGGACGACCTGGTGGAGGAGTCGCTTCGTCGCGCCGCGCTGTGGGACGAGGTGAAGGACAAGCTGAAGTCACCGGGCACCGCGCTTTCGGGCGGCCAACAGCAGCGGCTGTGCATCGCGCGGGCCATCGCGGTCGAACCGGACGTGATCCTCATGGACGAGCCGTGCTCGGCGCTGGATCCCATCGCGACCTTGAAGATCGAGGAGCTCATGCGCGAGTTGCGGGAGAACTACACGATCGTCATCGTGACCCACAACATGCAACAGGCGGCACGGGCATCCGATACCACCGTCTTCCTGACCATGGGGGACGATCGCGCCGGCTACAAGGTTGAGATGGCGCCGACCGAGCAACTGTTCACGCGACCCGAAAACGAGCTGACCGAGCAGTACATCACGGGGCGATTCGGATGAACCACGGCGACGATCCGATCACAACCGAGCCATCGGCGAACGGCCCCGCGGAGGACGAAGAGACCTCGCTGGAAGAGCCGGTCATGGCCGAGGTGGGCGAGGCGACCGAAGCGGACCAGGGTCCGTCTCCCCGAGCCACGCTCGACAGCAATCTCCGAACCGTCAAGGACGACGTCCTGCGCCTGGGTGCCCTGGTCGAAGTTGCCCTGGAACTGGCTGGCCGGGCCCTCGTGGAGCGGGATGCCGAGCTCGCTGATCGGGTTCGCTGGGATGACGCTGAAGTCAACGATCTTCAGCGACGGGTCAGCAACGAGATTGCGGTCACCCTGGCCACCCAACAGCCCATGGCGCGCGACCTGCGGGAGCTGCTGGCGCTGTACCACGCGGCGGCCGAGCTCGAGCGGATGGGCGACTACGCGGTGAACATCGCCAAGCTCGCCCAGCAGCTGGCATCGGAGCCGGAAGTGCCGATGTTCAGCCAGATACCAATCATGGAACGTCTGTGCCGGTCCCAGTTGCGGTCTGCCATGCGGGCCCTGGTTGACGTCAGCGAGACCGATGCGCGGGCCGTGTGCGCGAACGACGACGAGCTCGATCGGCTATACGACGCGGTGTACCGCAGCGCCATGGATCTCATGCAGGCCGACTCCAGCCGCGTTCCGCAGGCGACCCATCTGCTGTTCGTGGCGCATCACCTGGAGCGGCTGGGCGACCGGGTCACGAACATCGGCGAGGACGTGGTGTACCTCGCCACCGGCCAGATCGAGGACCTGAACTGAAGCGACGGATTCTGGTCGTCGAGGACGACCGCACCCTCCGCCAGGCGCTGACATTCAACCTGACCCGCGAGGGGTACGAGGTGTCGAGCGCGGTCGACGGGGAGCAGGCACTGGCCGCCGGGCGCGACCGACGGTCGGACCTGATCCTGCTGGACCTCATGCTGCCGGGAATGAGCGGTCTCGAGGTCCTGCGCGTGCTCCGCCGAGAAGGCGTGGACACCCCGGTCATCATCCTGTCGGCCAAGGGCGACGAGCTCGACAAGGTGGTCGGTCTCAAGGTGGGAGCCGACGACTACGTTCCCAAGCCGTTCAGCCGTCCCGAGCTCCTGGCCCGAGTGGAGGCCGTACTGCGCCGCAACAGCCGCGCGCCTTCCGAGCCGGACGAGGGGCGCGAGGTGGTCACCTCCGGATCCATCGAGGTCAATGTGGCGCGACGCGAAGTCACCATGAACGGCACCGCGCTGACCCTGACCACAAAGGAGTTCGACCTCCTGGCATTCCTGACCGCGCACCCCGGCCAGATCTTCACTCGCCACCAGCTCCTGTCGCGGATCTGGGGATTCGACTACGAGGGTACCGATCGGACCGTGGACGTCCATGTGAGCTGGCTGCGCACCAAGCTGCGCCGGATCGATGGGCACGACTACTTCCGGACGGTGCGCGGCGTGGGTTACGCGTTCCGGCCCCGACCATGACCGACGCAGACCTCCTGGCGGCGCTCTTCGGTCGCACCGGCGACGACGCGTTGGCCGTGGTGGACGAACAGCTGCGAATCCAGCGAGCTTCGATCGAGGCAGCGGAGCTGGCTGCACGCCCGGTCGACGCAACTGGCGGGCATGAGCCTGATCGCCGCGTTCGGATCGGCCGCCCTCGACGAAGCCGCCCGGTCGGCAATCGCGGGTGGAATGGCCGCGTCGGGAGAACCGACGGCGGTCCGCATTGGTCGACGCGAGTTCGAGGCCACCTTCATCCCGGCGGGCGACGGCGGCCTGATGCTGTGGCTCCATGACGTAACCGCTGCCCGGCGGGCAGGGCAGGCGCGCCGCGACTTCGTGGCCAACATCAGCCATGAGCTCCGGACCCCCCTCGCGTCAATCAAGCTCCTGGCCGAGACCCTGGCCGACGGGGCGGTGGCCGACGAGGAGACCGGTCGCGAGTTCGCGGTCCAGATCCAGCGCGAGGTGGACCACCTGGCGCAGCTGGTCGACGAGCTGCTCGACCTGTCGATGATCGAGTCGGGAGAGACCGTCCTCGCCATCGGCCCTGCCGACCCATCGGGGGTCATCAACGGGGTTGCCGACCGGATCGGTCCCATCGCGGCTCGACGCGAAATCGGGATCCGCGTGGTGGAGCCGACTTCGGCTGAGGCCGTGGTCACGCGCGTCGCGGTCGACCCGTCGCGCCTGTCCCAGGCGCTGCTCAACCTGGCCCACAACGCGGTGAAGTTCAGCAACCCCGGCTCCGAGGTACGCCTTGGCTGGGACCCGCACGGCATCGTCGTCCGCTTCTGGGTGGCCGATGACGGCGTCGGTATTCCTCTCGCCCACCGGGAACGGATCTTTGAGCGCTTCTACAAGGTCGATCGCGCCCGAGTCCGCGGGGTGCCTGACGACGGTCGAACGGACATCGGCGGCGTGAGTGCCGGATTGGGGCTGGCCATCGTGCGACACATCGCGGATGCGCACCACGGATCGGTCGGCTTCGCCAGCGAGGAGGGCGTGGGATCGACCTTCTGGATCGACGTTCCGACCGCGGTCCCCGAACCCTACTCGGAGCCCGCCGCCTCCTGACGAAGGGCGCGGATCATGGGCGCCCGGCCGTCATCGGGCGCCATCTCGAGGAACTGATCGAAGGCGTCCACGGCCGTCTCGGCGTCCCCGTGACCACGCCACGCAATGAGGCCCTCGAAGAACGGGACGTCGGGCGAGTCCGGAGCGATGTTGGCCAGGGCGTCGGTGGTCGCGGCGGCATCGGTCCAGTCCTCCGCGCGGACGTAGGCAGCGATCAGCTTGGGATACGGGTCGGGGTTGTCGGGGTTGAGGCCGATGAGCGCGATGAGCACGACCGCGGCCTTCTGCAGGTCCTCGGCGGTCGAACCGGCCAGGTAGGCGTCGGCCAGGTCGGACAGGGTTGCGGGATCGACCGGGTTGGCCTGGAGCTGCCCGAGCAGGCGCTGGATCTCGTCCAGGCGTGCGGCCTCGTCGGCCTGTGCCTGGGCCAGCGGCTCGTTGACGATCGTCTGACCGGCCAGGCTCAACGGCTCGGGGAGGAAGAAGCCGATCGCCACCGCACAGGCCAGGACGACGCCCGCCCCGGCCGCGAGACGGCGCGCGCGTTGCGGCGCCATCCGGGGCACAGTCGGCGCGCCCGGTGCGTCCTGCCCGGATTCCTCGGTGGGCGCCTCCAGCTCCCCATCCGGCGGCGCTCGCCGGCCGACAAGCCACCAACCCAGGACGCCCGCCCCCACCCCGGTCGCCAGGAGCGGGATGAGCCACGGGACCGGCCCCGGCGGCGTGAGCCGAATCCAGTCGCCGTAGCGGGCGACGAAGGAGTCGATGATCTCGTCCTCGGTCTGGCCGGCGGCCAGCTGCTCGGCCACCTGGCGCCGAACCTCGGCCGCCGCCTGGGTGGGCGAGTCTGCGGCCGACAGTCCCGCGCAATCGGGGCAGCGCAGCTCCGACGCAATGGCCCGCACCTGCTCCTCGGCGGTGGGCGTCGCCGGAGGCTGGGCCAGGATCGCAACCAGGCCGATCACCGCCACGACCGCGACCACCGCCCCGAACATCCACCATCGGCGGGTCACTCGACCACCCCGATCTGGGCCAGGTAGTCCTGCAGCGCCGCATCGGTCAGGGGTCCGTAGTGCTTGGCCCGCACGATCCCGTCGGCATCCACGAAGAACGTCTCGGGCGGCCCCAGCACGCCGTAGGCCAGGGCGACGGCACCGTCACCGTCATCGGTTTGCGGCCAGCCGCCGTCACCGTAGGTCACCAGGAACTCGAGCGCATCGGCCGGGTTGTCGTCGTACAGCACGCCAACCAGCCGGACCTGGTCGCCATATCGATCCTGCGCGTCCAGGAGGACGGGGTGCTCCTCCACGCACGCCGGCTTGCACCAGCTGGCCCAGAAGTTGATCACGGTCGGCTGCCCGGCCACATCCGCGGACGAGAACGTGCCCCCGTCAAGGGTGTCGAGCGCGAAGGACGGCATGGGTTGACCGATGAGCGGCGACGGGATTTCCGACGGGTCGCGACCGAGACCGATGAACAGGATCCACCCGATCGGGATGGCCAGGAGCGGAATGAGGAGCCACCGGGCGCGACGCACGATCTCAGGCCACCCGCCGCGCGGGCCAGATGGCGAAGGCCGCGCCGATGACGATGATCGCGCCGCCAACCCAGATCCAGGTCACGAGCGGGTTGATGAACAGGCGCAGGGTCACCGCGCTGGTCTGGGGATCGAAGGCGAGCAGGGTGACGTAGAAATCCTCGCCCGCCGAGGTCATCACGACCGGCGTGGCGATGGCCGCCACCGAGTTCGGATAGTCGCGCAGGGCGGGGCTGATCGTGCCCGCCTGGGGGCCCGTGACCTGGACCTCGGCCCGTGTCTCGAACACACGCGGATCGGCGGCGAGCGGCTCCTGGATGAGCTGTTCGTGGGTGACCGTGTAGTTCGACAGGTGCGCAGACTGGCCCGGCGTGAGGACGGCCGTGGTCTGGATGGTTTCGGTGCTGCTCACCGCCACCGCGATCGCGGCCACCAGGACGCCCATGTGGGCCAGGTATCCGCCATACCGACGGCGGTTGCGGGTCGCCACCCCCCACGTCGATCGCGCCCAGCCCTGCCCGGTGGCCTGGCTGCGTCCCCGCGCCGCGCGGACGACCTCCGCGATCAGCACCGTCCCCGAGAAGCCTGCCAGGCCCAGGGTCAGCAGCGGCCCCCAGCCGCGCACGCCGACCACCGCGGCCAGGCCCGCGAGACCCAGGCCCACCCCCGCCGGGATGACGAAGCGGTCGCGGATCGTGGCCCAGTTCGTCGCGCCCCACGGCAATGCCGGCCCGACGCCCAGCAGGAACAGGAGGGCCGCGAAGAACGGGGCGCTGACGCGATCGAACCACGGCGCGCCAACGCTCAGCCGGGTCCCGCTGACGGCCTCGGCCACGAGGGGGTAGAGCGTGCCGAACAGCACGGCGAACGCGAGTCCGGAGAACAGCAGGTTGTTCAGCAGGAACGCGGATTCGCGGCTGACCAGGGCCGGCGCCCGCCCGGATCCGGCCAGGTCTGGCAGCCGCCATACGATCAGGCCGGCCCCCACCACGATCGCGATCAGGACCGCTGCCAGGAACCACGCCCCAATGACCGACTCCGTGAACGAGTGGACCGATTCGATCACGCCGGAGCGAGTGAGGAACGTGCCCAGCAGGGTCAGGACGAAGGTGGTCGTGACCAGGATCGCGGTCCAGGTCCGCAGGGAGCGGCCGCGCTCGGCCACGATTGCGGAGTGGATGAAGGCAGTCGCCGTCAGCCACGGCAGGAGCGCGGCGTTCTCGACCGGGTCCCAGGCCCAGTAGCCTCCCCAGCCCAGGACCTCGTAGCTCCACCACGCTCCGGCCACGATGCCCGCGGTGAGGAAGATCCACGGGACCAGGGTCCAGCGCCGGATGAGGCCCAGCCAGCCGGCGTCCAGGCGCCGGGTCACCAGCGCCGCCACCGTGAGGGCGAAGGGCACGGCCAGCCCGGTGTAGCCCAGGTACAGGAGCGGCGGGTGAAGGCCCATGAACGGGTGGTTCTGGAGCAGGGCGTTCGGCCCGTTGCCCTCGAGAGAGACGGGCGTGACAGCGACGAACGGATCGCCGGGCCAGGTCATGACCGCGAAGAAGAAGGCGGCCACCGCGGCCAGGGTGGCCGCGGCCCAGGGCATGAGATCGGGGTGGGCCGATCGGTATCGGTACAGCAGGAGGCTGGACCAGCCGGTGAGCAGGAAGGTCCAGAACAGGATCGAACCCTGCAGGGCGGCCCATAGGGAGATGAACGAATAGAAGGGGGGCGTCGTGGTTGCGTTGTTGCGCGCCACGTACAGGATCGAGAAGTCGTGGCCCAGCAGGGCGGTGATCATCGTCGCGCACGCGATCCCCGACACCGCGCACGCCAGGTAGATGGATCGCCGGCCTGCGGCCGCCAGACCGATGTCGCCGCTGCGCGCGGCGAGGACCGACGACACCATCCCGAACAGGCTCAGGGCCAGCCCGGCGACAACCGCCGCGTGCCCCAGGCTGGCGAGCATCAGAACGCGCTCAGTCGGCGGGGTAGACGAGGGGCGAGGGCAGCGCGCCCTCGGTGGGCGCCACGTAGTTCTCGTCGTGCTTGACGAGGACCTCCTCCGCCTCGAACACCCCGTCGGCGCCAAGGCTGCCCTCGACCACGGCCCCCGCGCCCTCGCGGAACGAGCTGGCCGGCGCGACCGACGAGTGGACGGTGATCTCGGTGTGACCGTCGGTCAGGACGAAGGTGAGGTCCGTGGCCGACCCCGAAATGCTGCCCGCGGCCACCAGCCCTCCGAGGCGCACCGACTGGCCGACGGCTGCGTCACCGCGCGCCGCGAGCTCGGTGGGGGTCAGGTAATAGACCAGGGCGTTCCCTACCCCGCTGAACGCCAGCCAGCCGATGACGGCCAGGATGCCCAAGCCCACCAGCCACGGGCCCCAGCTGCGCCGTCGGGCGGGGGGCGGGACCGCGGTCGCGACGGTCATGCGCTCCGGTCGTCTCCCGATTCGGGGAGATTCGAAGCCGGCGGCGGCGACGCTGCCGAACGGGCCGCCCGCAGGCGACGGGCAAGGGTGATCGAGTACACGGCAACTGCGGTCAGGATCACGCCGTAGGCGGCGGCCACGAACGCGAGATCGGGCACGTCGCTCACGGCATCGGCTCCTGCATCGGCTCCTGCATGGGTTCGCCCCGCGGCTCCGGAGTCGACGCAGCAAGGCCGGGAAGCGCCCGACGACGGGCGGCTTCTTCGGCGTCCCACTCGAGCCGGGCCAGCTGGTAGCGGGTGACCATCATCCACAGCCACACGAGCATGAAGGCACCGAGCATGAGGAGCAGCGCGGCCACGAATTGGCCCGGGGCGGGCGGGTTCAGCAGCGTGTCGGGCGACCCGAACGTTGGCCCCTGGTGCAGCCCGCGCCACCAGATGACGCTGAAGTGGACGACCGGGATGTCGATGGCGGCGATGATCCCGACCACCGCCCCCCGCGTCGCCCGTCGCTCGGGCTCATCGGTCAGGCGCCGGATGAGGAGGTAGCCGACGTACAGCGCCAGCAGGAGCGCCGTGGTGGACAGCCGCGGGTCCTCCCACTGCCAGAACGTCCCCCACACCGGCTTGCCCCACATCATGCCGGCCCAGATCGCGGAAGCCGTGAAGAGCACGCCGACCTCCGCGCCGGCCAGGGCCACCGCGTCGGCCCGCGGGTCGCGGCGGACGAGCCACCAGATGGACGCCAGGGCGGTGATCCCGAACGAGAAGTACGCGAGCCAGGCACTGGCCACGTGGATGTACATCGTGCGCTGCGCGTCGCCCTGGTTGAGGTCCGCCGGCACGACGAAGAGGGCGAACACGACCGCCCCAATGACGGCGACGACCGCGCTGACCGCGAGCACCCGCATGGCCATCGTCCTACTCCTCGAGGGCCAGGCCGTAGGCCAGGCCACCGGCCAGGAGCATGACCAGGTCGTAGCCGATCAGGAGCTGGAGCCACGCGCCCACCTCGCCAAACGGGTCGCCGGCGATGAGCCCGGTGGTGGCGCTCACCGCGGCCAGCAGGAGCGGGGCCACGACCGGCAGGAGCAGGAGCGGCAGGAGCACTTCGCGGGCGCGCAGTCGAATGGTCAGCCCCGCGTACAGAGTGCCCACCGCGGCGAAGCCGGCCGCGCCCAGGACGATGACCACGACCAGTCCCGGCAGGGAGCCCGCGGGGTCGAGGGCGTAGAGGATGACCGTGAGCGGCAGGACCAGCGCCCCCAGGGCGACCATGGCCGCAAACCCGGCCAGGGCCTTGCCGAGGTAGATGGCTGAGCGTGGGACCGGATACAGGGCCAGCAGCTCGAACGCTCCGTCGTCGGTCTCCAGGTGGTGAATCCGCCCCAGCGCCAGGACCCCGCTCAAGACGACGGCCAGCCACAGGAGCCCGGGTGCGGCGGTGGCCAGCCGGGCCTGGTCCGGACCCAGGGCGAAGCCGAAGATCAGGAGCGTCAGCGCGGCCAGGAACAGGGTGGAGGTCACCGCCTGGCGCCCGCGCAGCTCGGCGCGCAGGTCCTTGAGCGCGATCGTGCGCGCCACCGACCAGTGCATGGCGAGGGTGCTCATCGTCCGGCGGCAGGGATCGCCGACCGGATGGAGGGCTGCGGTGCGGTGCCCACGACCAGGCCCTCGACGCCAGTGCCGCCCACCTCGGCCAGGAGGCCGTCTTCCAGGCGCATCCAGCCATCGGCCCACCCGGAGAGGCGCTCGTCCGCGTGGGTTGCGACGAGGATCGTGGCCCCGCCCGCGCGCCATTGGTCGAGCAGCCCGTCGACGATGCCCATCGCCTCGGCGTCCAGCGCGGCGTAGGGCTCGTCCAGGAGCACCAGCCGGGGATGGCCGAGCAACAGCCGTCCCAGTGCCAGTCGCCGACGCATGCCCGCCGAGAAGCGCCCCACCCGCGCGTCACGCTCGCCGGCGAGGCCCACCCGTTCGAGCGAAGCCGCTATCCGGTCTTCGCGGTCGGGGCGCGGCACGCCACCCAGGTCCGCGGCAAAGCGCAGGTTTTCGGCCGCGGTCAGGTCGTCGTACAGACCGGTGGCGTGGGGGAGCACGGCAACCCGGCGCCGGACCTCGTCAGGCCGCTGGGCCACGTCGATCCCGTCCACGAAGGCGGATCCGAAGGAGGGGCGAAGCGACGTCGCCAGGACCCGGAGAAGGGTGGTCTTGCCCGCTCCATTGGGACCCAAAACGGCAATCGCGCGGCCGGGCTGCACGCGCAGCGTGACGCCGGCAAGAGCCGGGCTGCGGCGGAACAAGCGGGCCAGATCTCGGGTCTCGGCCGCCGGCGTGGTCTCGTCGGGGACCCCCGTCGGGCGGACGTGGATGGTGGTCGGGGGCATGCCTCGTCCAATGCGCGGAGGGGCGGGTGGCATGAGTGTGCGACCTGCCCCACAATGCGTCAAATATCCCCGGATCGCGGCCCCGGGCGTCGCCACAGGAGATCAAACAGCCATGTCCACCGTCCATCCGGCTCCCCAATTTCGGCCCTTCGTGGCCGTCGCCCTGACCCTCATCACGGTGGTGTCCCTGGCCGCCTGCAGCAGCTCCGCCTCGCCGTCCGGCGGTGGCGTGACCACGGTCACGATCCAGGGCCGCTCGTTCGGCGATGACATCACGGTCCCGGTCGGGACGACCGTCGTGTTCCACAACGCCGATGGCTTCACCCACACCGTCACCAATGGCACCAGCGGCGTGGCGGTGGCGGATCCGCTGTTTGACATGGAGGTCCCTGCCGGCACCGACAGCGACCCGATCGTGTTCGACGCGCTGGGGACCTATGACGTGACGTGCCGGATCCACACCTCCATGCACCTGAAGATCACGGTCGAGTAGGCCGCCGAGGTTTGACCCTCCATGGGGCCGGTGCTACCGTTCGCCGCCTCATGGACGCCGGCCTTCAGGCCCAGCCCACACCCCACGGCCGCGCGGAGCGGCGCGCCCAGGCAAGCAACGCCGAGGGTGCTGCCACCGCGGCCATGACCGTGCTGGGCCAGAAGTGGGTCCTTCGCATCATCCATGCCCTGGGCGAGCGCACCCAGCGGTTCTGCGAGCTGCAGGACGCCCTGGGCGGGGCCAATTCGGCCACCCTCTCGCAGCGGCTCAAGCTCCTCGAGGACGAGGGCCTGATCGCGCGCCGCGTCGTGTCCAACGTCCCGCCCTGGGTCGAGTACTCCCTGACTCCCAAGGGGCGCGAGCTGCACGAGGCCCTGGCCCCCATCGACCGCTGGGCGGACCGATGGGCGACCGCCTCCTGAGACCACCCGGGTGAGTCATCCGGTCGCCGACACGGCGCCCGGCGAGCACGTCGATGCCCTGGCCCTCGTCCGCGACACGATCGCCGACGGCGGCCCCGAGCAGGCCACGCAGCGGGTCGTGGACGTGCTCCACGAACGGTTCCCGCCCTACGACTGGGTGGGGATCTACTGGGTCGACCCCAGCGGAACGATGCTCGATCTGGGTCCCTGGCGCGGCCCTGAGGCCACCGAACACACCCGGATCCCGATCGGAACCGGCATCTGCGGCGCGGCCGCTGCGTCGGGACAGACCGAGATCGTGGACGACGTGAACGCCGATCCCCGCTACCTGGCCTGCTTCACGACCACCCGCTCCGAGATCGTGGTCCCCATCGTCCACGAGGGCGTGGTCGTGGGCGAGATCGACATCGACGGTTCCGACCCCGCCGCCTTCGGGGAGGCCGATGCGCTGTTCCTCGAAGAGGTGGCGGCGCTCCTCGCGCCCTTGCGGCCGGCCGTGGAGAGCGGGGCCTAGAGGCCCGCGAGGGCCATGAAGTAGGTCACCAGGTAGGGCAGGGCCAGGATCAGGATGATCACGCCAAGCCCCAGGCCCACCCAGGCGAACACCTTCAGGTTCGGCGGGGCGGGGTGATCCGGTGGCGGCGACAGCCGTCGAGGCAAGCGAAGCGGCCGCTTCGGCGGCTGGTGCTCGTAGGCGTTCGGCTTCAGGTCTGGCATCGGTCAGTCGCCTCCAGTCAGGCGGCGCAGCCGCGCGTGGCGCACCTCGCGGTCGCCCACGTAGCGCGCAATCCCGTCCAAAATGTGCTGCGGCCCCAGGTGTGCCTCGTCAATGACCTCCTCCACCGTGCCGCCCGTCCGCCATCGGTGGTCCCAATCGGACGAGAGAGAGTACGTCTCGCCGATCGGCCCGGTGACGAAGTCGGTCATCAGCTTGTAGGCGCGGTTGGTGATGGCCATGGCGTCCAGCCGATCAGCCTCGGAGCAGATGAGGTCGCGATACGCCTGGTCCTGGAGCCGGAACAGCTGAGGGCTGATGCAGGCCACGATCCGCACATTCAGGCCCAGCTCGTCCAGCCGGGACAGGATCGAGACCACGTTGGCCGTGGTCGCCGTGCCCTGGACGTAGACCGTGCCACCGGACGGTCGGTCCGGGTCGGTGTCGCGAATGAGATACGCCCCGCGTGCCGCCTCGAAATGCGAGGCCATTCCCAGCGCCGCCCTGTCCGGGATCTCCACCGCGGGCCGGGTCAGGTGGAGGGCCACGATGGGCACCGGCAGTGCCAGGGCCGCGGCCAGGACCACGGGCACCTCGTTGTGCTCCCACGGATGAAGGTCGATCACGTGGCCCTCGGGAAAGAGCTGGGTGACGCCGGTTTCGTAGATGCCGAAGTGCGTGCGCGAGTCCTCCGCCGTCTCCGGCCCACTGTGGCCGGCCACCCAGATCACCTTGCCCACCTGGAGCTGGCAGTCCTGCGCCAGCTGCGAGAACAGACGCATGGGCCCGTACTTGAGGTACGAGAACGAGCCGTAGGTCGAGCACGCGCCCCAGAAGCCGTTGAAGGCGATCATGGGGTCGTCCGCCAGATTGACCGATGCCAGCCCAACCGTGACCCCCGCGTTCGTGAACTCGGTGATCTGCTGGGGGAGCAGCGCCCCCCGCGGATTCGTGTCGCGCTGGTACCAGCCCCAACCCGGCAGGTCCTCCCAGTCCTTCGCGAAGCCGGCGATGTTGGTCGACTCGGCCAGGTCGGCCGAGCACACGATGAACAGCGGCCGCCCGTAATCCGCGCGGGCGGTGGCGTTGACCCATGAACCCCACGAGGCAAACGCGGCGCGGTTGG
Organism: uncultured Chloroflexia bacterium; assembly: GCA_963816215.1. Classification (GTDB taxonomy): domain Bacteria; phylum Chloroflexota; class Limnocylindria; order QHBO01; family QHBO01; genus DASTEQ01. The sequence goes on from CAWFKB010000007.1 coordinate 65,460, forward strand.
CGGCCTTCTCGCCCGGCGCCTTCCACATGGCCGCCGGGTATGACTTCACGTCCGTGAAACGGGGATCGCTGAAGATCTCCGCCCCGCGCCCGCCGAGGTTGAATCCGGCGGGTTGGTTCGGGACGAGGCCCGCCACCTCCACCAGTCGATCGCTGATCGCGTCCACGACCTCGGTGTTCGCGCGCAGCACGTTGATGGCCACTTCCAGGTTGTGGCGGGCCTGCTCATTGCGCTCTGCAGCGTCCGCCGGCGCCGGCTCGTCGACGCCCGCGTAGGTGACTCCGTGGCGCGCCATGAACTCGTGGCGCACGGCCCAGAACTCGGGCGCGTTCATGGGCCACGGGGTGCCATGGGACTTGTTGTCGTACTTCCCGTAGCCGCGACCTTTGCGCGTTTTGAACCAGGCCATGGATGGCACGCGGTCAGGGTTGTCGCCCCGGGCCGCCTCCAGCACCGCCGTGGTGACGGGCCCCCATTCGGAGCCTTCCATGGTGCCGTTCACCCGCCAGTCGTAGGCCTCGAACCAGCTCTGCGGCGTGCCGGGGACGACAGAGGAAATCGCCGGATCGTCGATCCCGTAGTCGTTCCAGTCGACCAGGAACACGAGGTTCGAGAGCCCCAGTCCCCAGGCGGAGTTGCGCGTCTCGTGGCTCGCTCCCGGGGTGAGCCCGCCCTCGCCCTCCACCACGAAGACCTTGACGTCCTCGCAGCCCGCGAGCTTGAGCGCTACGGCCTCGCCCGCGGAGGGAGGCATCCCGTGCCCCGACGGGCCCGTGTTCCACTTCAGGAACAGGGTCTTGCCCTCCATCTCGGCGTGACCCGCCAGGCCGCCGCGCCGACGGAGGAGGAGCAGGTCCTCCCAGCTCAGGGCCCACCGCCCGTCATCGGGGAGCTGGAACGCCGGGTCAGGGTCACGCTCGGATCGGGCGCGGAGCGTTTCGTTCAGCACGGCCAGGGTGGCGTACACGAGCGGCACCGTGTGACCGGCGGACAGGACGAATCGGTCTGCGAAGGGGCGCCATGGGCGGCGGATGTCCCAGTGCATGGCCCCCGACAGCATCAGGGCCAGCAGCAGATGGACCTTGGACCGCGAGCCGCCGGGATGGCCGCTCTGGCGATAGTTGAGCGCCAGGTCGATCATCTCGTCCACGACCTCGCGGATGAGCTCCCAGTGCGCGAACTGGGACTCGGCGTCGGCCAGCAGGCGATCGGTGGAGGCAGGCTGGACGGCAGTCATCCGGCCGCGGCCGTCACCAGCTGGCCGGTGTTCTCCAGCCGGCCCAGCGACTCCCCGATCCGCTCCACGGCAGCCGCGATGTTGTCGCGGGAGTTGGCGTAGCTGAAGCGCAGATAGCCCTCGCCGTAGCGCCCGAACGCGGTGCCGGCCAGCCCGCACACCCCCGCGTCGTACAGCAGGTGGGTGGCGATCTCGGTGCTCGATCGGCCGAAGGAGCTCACGTTGGGGAACACGTAGAACGCGCCGTGGGGCATGACGCAGGTCACGCCCGGAATGGCGTTCAGGCCAGCCACGATCAGCGCCCGGCGGGCGATGAACTCGGTCCGGAAGGCGGCGGGCTCGTCCTGCGGCCCCGTGAGCGCGGCCACCGCCCCCGCCTGGGCGAACGCGTTCGTGCAGCTCACCGAGTTGATCACCAGCCGACTGTAGGTGGGCTGCAGCCAGTTGGGGACGATGCCGTAGCCCAGGCGCCAGCCGGTCATGGCGAACGTCTTCGAGAACCCGTCAAGCGTGATCGTGCGCTCGGCCATCCCCGGCAGGGTGGCGATCGACAGCGGCTCCCCCTCGTACTGGAGGCGGCCGTAGATCTCGTCGGCCAGGACGACCAGGTCGTGCTCGATGGCAATGGCGGCCAGGGCCCGGATATCGTCGGCGGTGAGGATGGAGCCGGTGGGGTTGTGCGGGCTGTTGATCACCAGCAACCGGGTCCGGGGGGTCACGAGGCGGGCGACCTCATCGGTATCCATCCGGAAGTCGTTCTCCTCGCGCAACGGAGCGGCCACGGCCACCCCGCCGACGTACTCGGCCATGCTCTCGTAGATCGGAAAGCCGGGGTTGGGGTAGATGACCTCGTCGCCCTCGTTGATGAGGGCGAGCATGGCGAAGAACATGATCGGCTTGGCCCCCGGGGTGACGATCACCTGGGACGGTTCGACCGTGATCCCCTTCCAGCGCAACACGTCGGCGGCGATTGCCTCCCGCAACGGCGCGATCCCCTCGGCCGCGGTGTAGTGAGTCATCCCCTGGTCCAGCAGCCCCCGCGCCGCCGCGTCCTTGATGTGTTGCGGCGTATCGAAGTCCGGCTCCCCGATCTCGAGGTGGATGACGCTGCGCCCGGTGGCTTCCAGGGCCCGGGCCCGCGCCGCGGCCTCGAAGGCGGTCTCGGTCCCGATGTGCGACATCCGCTCGGCGAGCTGCATGGGCCCAAGTGTACCGATGGCTCCGACCACCCATCTTGGCCATTGCCGCCGGGCTGGTCGCGCTTGCTATACTTTCCGAAGCGAATTCCATCCCGCGCTTGGAGTACCCATCACCCATGACCCTTTCCCAGACAACCACAGCCGTCGAACCGCTCGTCAACCTGACCGATGCGGCTGCCGCCAAGGTCATGGAGCTCCGCGCCCGCGAGGGCAAGTCGGAGGCCGCCCTGCGACTCTTCGTGAAGAGCGGAGGATGCTCCGGGTTCAGCTACGGTCTGGCCTTCGACGACAACAAGGCCGATGACGACCGGGTCGAGCTCCACGGCGAGGTGCCGATCGTCATCGACGCCTACAGCGCCCAGTACGTGGATGGGGCGGAGATCGACTACGTCGACTCGCTCATGGGCTCGGGCTTCGCGATCAACAACCCCAACGCGGTGAGCAGCTGCGCCTGTGGCTCGTCCTTCAACACCGATGGATCGCCGGCCAAGGCCGGGGGCTGCCACTAGGAACCCCATTTCGCCTACTCCCTGACGACCCCGGTCCCGCCACCGGGGTCGTTTCCTATTCGGCGAGGGGAAGGCGAAGGGCCCAGATCTGGCGGGCGCCGGTGACCCCCTTCAGCTCGTGCTGACCGCGGTCCTCGAACTGCAGGTCCGAGTCCGCGACGAGCTCGTGCGTCGTCCCGCTGACGAGGATCTCGCCCGGACCGGCGAGGGCCGTGACTCGGGTCAAGACATGGATGGCCACACCCCGGATGTCGTCGGGGATGAGCTCGATCTCGCCGGTGTGCACGCCCACCCGGACCGAGACTCCCATCGCGGCCGCCGCCTCGCTCATCGCCGCCGCGCAGCGTATGGCGCGTTCGGCGCCGTCGAACATGCCGATGATCCCGTCGCCGGTCGTCGTTGCCACCTTGCCTCGGAACTTGTCGATCTGGCGTCGACAGCCCGCGTTCAGGTCGGCCAGCATGGTCGCCCAGGTGCCGGGCCCCACCCGTTCGGCTGTTGCGGTGGAGTCGACGACATCGGTGCACACGAGCGTGGCCAGGATTCGCTCGGCGCGGCCCGAGGCCGGGATGGCGAAGGTGCGCATGCCGGCAAAGTCGTACTGGACGACGGGCACGTCGCCCACGACCCAGGCGTCGTGGCCGGGCAGGATCTCGTACATGTGGCCTGCCATCAGGTCCATCTCCAACCCCTCGGCGGTCACGAAGTGCATCTGCCCCTCGACCATCAGGCCCAGGTGGTGGTAGTCGCACCACTCCGTCCCGGCGATTGGCTTCACGTCGACCGACCAGCGCCAGCCGGGGTTGAAGGTCGCCCGACCGATGACGAAGTCGCCCAGGTTCCAGATCTCGACCTTGCCGTTTGGGATCGGCCGTTCCTCGTCGGGCATGTCCACGGACTTCCGCTGCGAATGTGCCACGTCCTACTCCCCTGAGCCGTCGTCGGCGAATGCCGCCTCGTCCGCCAGGGCAAGAGCGGAGGCACGGCCGCCCAGTGACGGCGGCGCCGGGCGGGTGATCGGGACGGGGTGGACGAACGCGTCGACCAGGTCTCGGGTGCCGTCCACCCCAAGCCGTTCGAAGAGGACGTTCAGCCGCGCGGCGAGATGGGTGCCGATCTCAGACTCGGCCTCCTGACCGATGGACCACAGTGCGTCCTTGAACGGGCCGACAGCCTTCTTGCGCGTCTTGTACAGGAACTGCTCATCGGTCTCGCCCGGCTTGCGCTCGTCGGCGCAGTTGGCGACGCACCAGGCCATCATCTCCGCGCGCAGGTCAGCCGGCAGGCCACCGTCGTCATACAGGATGTTCTGGAACCCGGTGGCCAGGTGGATCTCCGCACAGCCGGTGGTCGGGAAGTGGCCGAACGCTTCCTCGGGCAGGGTGCTCGCCCCGTGCTGGACGCAGCCCGCCAGCCCGTATTCCTCGCGGGCGACGGTGGACAGGCGGCGCAGGGTATCGAAGTCGAGCGCCACCGGGGCGATGGAGCCGTCGGGCAGGGCCACGCCGCCGTGCGACGTGCCGGTCTGGACGCTGATCTTGGACAGCCCGGGAGTGCCGCCGTCCCGGGCCGCCGCGTATTCGGCCAGGTAGGCGCGCAGCTCGTGCTCGGTGGAGTTGGTCTTCCCGACTTCGCCGATCTCGCCACCCACCGACACGGTGATGCCCGGCGGCTCCACGGCGCGGACGGCATCGGTCAGGGCCGCACTGTTGGTGGCGTTGACCCGCTGCTCGTCCTCGATGGTGGGCTGTGAGAGGTCGACCAGGGTGCTGCTATCGATGTCGATGTTCAGGAAGCCGGCGGCCAGGGCTTCCTCGACCAGGCCGCGCAGGGACGCCATCTCGGCCGCCGGATCCGCGGCCCAGCTGGTGGCCCTGAACTGGAAATGATCGCCCTGCAGGAACACCGGCCCGCGCCAGCCCTCGCGGAGGGCGGCAGCCAGGACGACCGCCGCGTATTCGTCGGGGCGCTGGTCGGTGTACGCCATCTCGCTCCTGGCGATTTCGAACACGACTGCGCCGACATGGCGCTCGCGGGCCACCGCGAAGACCGTTCGGGCGGTGAGGTACGACGCGGCCCGAATGTTGATGGCGGGCACGGTGAACGCAAAGGGATCGAACTCGCCGCGGCCGCGCGCGGCGTACAGGGCGGCGATGGAGGCCGACGGGCAGCCCAGGGCCTGGCTGGCGGACCAGATCGCCCAGCGGGCCACCGTGCGCGTGGCGGGGTCGGGGTGGAAGACCGCGTCGCGGACGAGGCGATCGGTCAGGGGGCCGTGGAACGCTTCAGGGTCATGCACGGCAAGGCGTGCACCGCCGACGGTGGCGGCGGAACCGAGAACCGTCCCCAGGTCGTACCGTGCAGCCGCGCTCATGGCGTCGATCCTAGCCCAGCCATCCCAGGCCGGCGAGGATGGTGAAAGCGAGCAGCGGAACGATCACCAGGCCCACGAGCCCGGCGACCACGTACCAGTCGCGGCCGCCGTGTGGGTCTGCGTTCGGCCGAGCGGCCAGGCGCGATGCCCACCACACGACCGCGGTCAGCAGGGTCACGTACAGGATCGCGGCCAGTGGGATGAGGACCAGGACGAGGTCTCGAACCGAACCGCAGTCGAACGCGAGGAAGGCGTCTGGCTGGCAGGGGGCGCTGCGTGCCGCGACGGTGACGATCCCGGCCGTGACCAGGACGACGGCCGACCAGCCGAGATGAACGAGGCGAAGGCGATCCAGCGGAGGTGGCCGGCGTCAGCCGGCTGCCTGTACGGATGCCTCGGCGGCGGCCTGCGCCTGCCGCCGGGCAATGCGCCGGAACTCGTAGTACAGGTAGGCCAGGCCCACCGCGCCCATGCCGGCGGTCATGGCGCCCAGGATCAGCGCGATGAGCGGGAAGCTGGGCGGGATGAAGTGCCCGCCTGCCACGTTGAACACGAAGTACGGGATGAGGAGCAGCACGACCGCGACGTAGTTGGCCAGCACGAACAGGCGGAGCAGCAGCCAGCCAGGTCCCTGCCGCCCGCGCGAGGCCTGGATGAGGGTGCCAAGGATCACGACCAGCACGACGTTCGTCCAGGCCACGCCGTTTGCGATGATGAAGCCAACCTCGGGAGCGAACTGCAGGAAGGGGATGTACTGGGTCACCCCGTAGTACACCGAGTTCGGTACGTAGGTGAACAGCCAGTAGATGAACAGGAACATGGGCACGGCCTTCATGGCCGCGATGAGCCAGGTCTCCGACCCGAAGATCAGCCAGGTCGCGAAGTCGTCTGCCTCGCCGAGGAGCCGGGCAAACAGGCCGCGGCGGCGCGGCAGCGCATAGCTGGTCATTCGTGGCTCAGCAGGAAGGTGATGAGGGCCTGGAGCTGCGAGTCAGTCAGGATGTCCTCCGGGTGCGGGGGCATGCCCGTCGAGTTTCCGTCGTTGTAGTTGCCGGCGGAATCACGGATCCACTTCTCGAGGAAGGCACGCGGGTCGTCGTCGTAGTCCTGCTGCATCTGTTCGAGCCCTGACGGTGGGGCCGGCAGGTCTGCGCTGGCGACCAGCGAGGTGCCGATGGTCTGCAGGTTGGGGCCGATGCCGCCCTCCAGGTTCGCGCCGTGACACCCCGAGCAGCCGGCATCGACGTACACCCCGGCTCCGGCCTCGACCGTGTTCGGCACGTCTGAAGGCGGCGGGTTGTCCAGCGTCTCCTGGGCCCAGGTGCCGATCATCGTGGTCAGCGCTTCGATCTGCTGACGGTTCAGCGAGCCGCCGAAGGCTTGGCCCCAGGCAGGCATCTTGCTCGCGGGATTCCCGCTGCGGACGATACCGCCCAGCTGGATGACCCAGTTGACGTAGTTGTTGGTGCTCTGCGCTCCGCCGGTGGCCAGCCACTTATTGGCCAGGGCCAGGGAGTGCAGGTTGGGGGCCTGCGTCCCGTCAGGATCCCCGGGAATGACGCCGCCCATGCCTTCCACGCCGTGACAGCGGGCGCAGCCCGCGCCGTACGGCACCAGGTGCGGCGGGCTGGCGGTAACGACCAGAGCCCCGTTCACGCCATCCGCGGTGAAGGTCGTCTCGCCCTCGGTGTCGAGCTTGAGCGGTGCGCTCCCCTTGTCCGGTACGGTGGCCTCGAAGGTCTCGGTTCCGGAGGCGGTGACCGTCAGCTCGCCACCGGTCTGGTTGGACACGTTGATGGAGGTGTTCACGAACACGGTGAGCTCCGTCTGCTCGAAGCCGGCGGGGGTCACGTTGACCGTCACCGTGTAGGTGTCGTCGAACAGGAACACCTCCTCCCCAAACGCGAGCAGGTCCGCGTTGGTCTCCGTCTCGAACACCCCGCGCCGGGGGGCATCGGTGATCCAGTAGAACGTGGTGAACGCGGCGAAGGCGACCATCAGCGCCACGCCGAGCGCCTTCATCCGCATCGGCGAACTCCTAGCCGACGCAATGCGGGATGTCCTCGGTCAGGCGGCTGTCGAACGTATCGGTCCCGATGGGTGGGCCGCTGATCTTGACCGAGGTGTTCACGATGTACACCCCGTCCTCGATGGTGTGCTCGAAGCGGTCCATGCCGCGCGGCGCCGGGCCGGCGCGCTTCTCGCCCAGCACGGTGTACTTGGAGCCGTGGCACAGACACTCGAACCAGTTGCTTCGGTCGCACAGCTGGGGGATGTTGCAGCCGAAGTGCGGGCACTTGCGGTACATGGCCAGGATGTCCATCCCGGGGTCATCGGTTTCCTCGCCGATGCCCTCCACCCGGGCCTTGGCGGCGGGCACATTGACGATGAACAGCCGCGCCTTGTTGTAGACGAACGGCAGGCCGCGCACCCATTCCGGCTGCTGGGACACGATGTCCGCGGCCGTGCCGATGGCCAGGTGCGGGTCGCCCAGCCCGCCCTTGAGGTTGGGCCACAGGAAGAGGACGGTGCCGCCCACGAACTGGAGGGTCAGCAGACCGACCCCGACGCCCACCGCGCGCCGCAGGAACCCTCGGCGGCTGATCTCGCGGACCGGAGGGCCTGGCTGCTCGCCCCACTCGGGCGGCTGGCTGCTCATGCGGGCCCGGTCATAACGTGAAGTAGATGCCGTCCCACGGCCAGACCCAGTTCCAGCCGGGGCCGCGGAAGAACGCCCCGATCAGGGTGACGGCGATGCCAAAGAACATGAGGGTCAGGAAGAAGATCCAGACCATCTTCCGGTCGCGGGCGGCGCGGAACGGGGACTTGTCCACGTACGCGATGAGCGCCAGGCCGATGAAGTACACCGGCGGAATGAAGATGCCGGCGATGGTGGGGTTGAAGTAGGCCAGGATCTCCTGGAGGCCCAAGAAGTACCACGGCGCCTTCGCCACGTGGGGGGTGACGTTGACGGTCGCCTGCTCCTCGAGGGGGGCCATGACCAGAAAGGACATGACCAGCAGCATGCCGGTGATGAGGCATGCCATGAGGAACTCGGCGCGGAGCAGGTGTGGCCAGGTCAGGACGGTTTCGTCGGGTCGCTTGTCGACCCGAACCATCGACTCCTGGCGGACGTAGGCCAGGAGGCGGAAGCGCTCGGTCCCCGGCGCGCCCGGAGGTCCAGGGAGCTTTGGGCCAGCGCCGGGGACGGCCGGCGGTGCGGTGGGCGCCGGCGCCTGGGTGGGCGCGTTCTTGTCGGCGGTGGCGTTCGGCCGCTTCTCGATGGTCATCGGTCAGCCACCCTCATACCGGTCCACTGATTCCGCCGTCCTTCCGGATGCGCCAGAAGTGAATGACCATGAATATCGCGGTGATGAGCGGGAACGCGATGACGTGGAAGACGTAGAAGCGGATCAGCGTCTCCTGCCCCACCTCGATGCTGCCGAGGAGGATGAGGTTCGACTCGGCCGGGACGAGCGGGGCGTAGGCGGCCATCTGGGTCCCTACGGTGACCGCCCAGAACGCGATCTGGTCCCACGGCAGCAGGTAGCCAGTGAAGCTCAGCCAGATGGTGCAGAAGAGCAGGAACACGCCGACTGCCCAGTTCCATTCGCGCGGCGGCTTGTACGCCCCGTGGTAGAAGACCCGCATCATGTGCAGGAACACGGTCAGCACCATGAGGTGGGCGCCCCAGCGGTGCATGTTCCTGATCAGAGAGCCGAAGGCCACGCTGTTCTCGATGGCCAGGATGTCCTGGTAGGCGCGGTCGACCGAGGGGATGTAGAAGAACATCAGGTACAGCCCGGTCACGGTCAGGACCAGGAACAGGAAGAAGCTCACCCCGCCCAAACAGAACGTGTACGTGTAGCGCACCGCGTGGCGCTTGACCCGCACCGGGTGCAGGTGCAGGAACACGTTGTTCATGACCGCCAGGGCGCGGGTGCGGCTGGTGGTGGGGTACGGCTGACGGATCAGGGAGCGCCAGAAGTTGGACTCCTTGATGAGCCGAATGGGAAGCCAGTCCTGCCCGGGCGGCTTACGCGTCACCGCTCGACCACGACCCCGGCCTGTTGGCCAACCTGCCCCAGCACGTTGTCCTTGTAGCTCTCCAGCAGCACTTTGCCGTCAGGGGTGAACCGCTCGAGCTCGAGCCGATCCATCGTGATGCAGTTGGTGGGGCACCGCTCGACGCACAGGTTGCATCGGATGCAGCGCTCCTCATCGATGATCATCGCGATGCCCCGGGGCCAGGACTGGAAGAGGTCGACCTCGGGGTCGTCGCCACCCACCTGCGCCTTGTCGACCATGTAGATCACGCCTTCGGGGCAGACGTCAGCGCAGAGCCCGCACAGGATACAGCGGGGTCCGTCGATGTTGATGTTGTGGTTGCACTGGAGGCAGCGGGCCCCTTCGGCCACCGCGCTGCGGGTGTCGTAGCCGATCTCGACCAGTCCGGTGAAGTCGCGCCGCATCTCGGGCGGAGCCATGGGGATGTGCTGGCGCGGGATGGCCTCGTAGAAGCGGGGCATGTCGTGATCGAGGGCCTGGGTGATGGTCGCCCGGTTGATGACCGGCAGCTCGGCCAGCTCCTCGCCGCGGATCCCGCCCAGCCAGCGGTCGACCGATCGGGCGCAGCGGCGGCCCAGTCCCGCGGCCTCGATGATCGTGGCCGGGCCGGTGACGTAGTCGCCCACCGCGAAGATGCCGTCCACGTTCGAGGCGAACGTGTTGCGATCGGTGACCACCTTGCCGCGCAGGATCTCGAACGCGAGCGCGTTGAGCTTGCGACCGTCGGGACCGATGGGGGTGGAGCCGTTCATCGGCTGGCTGCCCCACGAAGTGATGGAGCCACCGGCCACGATCTCGCGCGTATCGGTCACGCCGATATGCCGGTTCAAGGCGGCGCCGTACTCGCCCAGCACGTTGTTGTCCGGGGCCTGGCTGGTGCAGGGGATCACCATGTCGCAGGGCACCACGAAGTCGCTGCCCGGGATGGCTTCCGCCGTGCGCCGACCCGACGCGTCGGGCGGGCCGAGCTGGGTGCGCTGGAAGACGACGCCCTTCACCCGGCCCTGGTCATCGGACAGGATCTCGACCGGTGCCGCGAAGTACTCGAAGCGCACGCCTTCGAACCGGGTCTCGTGCTGCTCCTCCTCGTCCACCACCATCTCTTCCGGACCGCGGCGGTAGGCCACCACGCTGGTCTTGGCCCCCAGGCGCAGGGCGGTGCGGCTCGAGTCCATGGCGGTGTAGCCGCCGCCGATGACCAGGACGTGCTCGCCCACCCACTGCTCCTGGCCCAGGTTCGCCCGCTTGAGGAAGTCGACCCCGTAGATGACCCCGTCCAGCTCCTCGCCCGGGACGTTCATGGCGACGGGGTACATGCAGCCGGTGGCCACCACCACCGCGTCGTGCTGGGCCCGCAGCTGGTCCATGGTCATGTCGCGCCCGATCTCTACGTTGTAGTGGAACTCGACCCCGTGCTTGGCGACCCAGTTCACGTCCAGCTCGATGACGTCGCGCGGGAGGCGGAAGGCCGGGACCCCGATCAGGGTCGTGCCGCCGCCCGATGGGAGCGCGTCGTACACGTGGACCTGGTGTCCCCACGATCCGAGCTCCTTGGCCGCGCTGAGCCCCGCCGGCCCGGCACCGATGACCGCCACGCTCTTGCCGGTGGGCGGGGCGACCTGGATGTCGTCGGGCATGTTGTTGGCGTAGTGCCAGTCGACCAAGAACCGCTTCATGGCCCGGATGGCAAGCGGCTTGTCGATGTCCGCCCGGCGGCAGGCCTTTTCGCAGGGCGCGGAGCACACGTACCCACAGATGGCCGCGACCGGGTTCGGGTCACGGGCCAGGATGTAGCCCTCCTCGAACCGGCCTTCGGCGGCGAGCATGAGGTAGCCGCGGCAGTTGGTGTTGACCGGGCAGCCTTCCTGGCATTCGATGTTGCACTGCAACCAGTCGACGCCGACCTCGGCCGTCTGGAATCGAAGAGGAACTGCGTCCTGGGAGGTCACGGGCGTTCGGATCTCATCCAGCGTCCCCTTTGGCTCCCCCTGCAGTCAGCGGCGGAATCCCGGTCCGGACCGGCTCTGCGAGGCGAAAACCGGCAGTTCGATGCTACCCGTCGCCCGCTCACGGTGTCAAAGAAGGCGTCCACGGTTCCAGCGTTCGTTAGCGGTTGAAGTAGGTGGCCATGACCCGCCTGACGAGCGGCGCGGAGTCCGAGCCGCCGGTGCCCAGGTGGATACGGGCCAGGACGGTCGCGACCACGATCTGCGAGTCGTTGGCCGGGGCGAAGGCCGGGAACCAGGCGTGCGGGTCCGGGCCGCCGCTCTCCGCTGTCCCGCTCTTGCCGGCGACGGGTATGCCGAACCCGTAGAACGCGGCGGTGGCGGTGCCATAGGAATAGGTGGTGACGGCCTGGAGGGTGGTGACCAGGTAGTCCATCGATGCTCGGTCGACGGGGATCTGGCGGCGGACCTCTGGCTCGGTGGCGAACACCACGGTGCCATCGGGCAGCGTGGCCGACTGCACGAGGCGCGGGGCCCACAGCGTCCCGCGGTTCGCAAAGGCGGCGTAGGCCAGCCCCTGCTGCAGCGGCGTGCCCAGGAACGAGCCCTGGCCGATGGCCAGCTGAACCTGGTCGAAGGGGCCGAACGGCGAGAAGCTGCCGTCCCCGCGGCGATGGCCCTCGAAGTACAGCGCGTCGGGCAGGATGCCGCCGGTCTCCGCGACCCAGCCGATGCCGGTGGGCTGACCGAAGCCAAAGGTGGCGATCAGATCGGTCAGGGCAGTCGTGTTGTGGTTGTAGACCAGCATGGACAGGGGCATGTAGGTCGTGTTGCAGCTGAATGCCATGGCCTGGGCCAGGTCCACGGAATAGCCCAGCTGGTGGTCCTCGTAGTTGTGGAACGTGAATCCCTGGAGGTCCCAGGTGGACAGGCACGGCATCCGGGTCGCGGGCGATGCGACGCCCTGCTGGAGCGCGGCGGCCAGCGTGAACGGCTTGAACGACGACCCGGTGGGGTACCCGATCTCGGTCGCGTGGTTCGTCATCCGGGCGGCGCTGGGAGCGGCGATGGCGGCTCCGGAGTACGTCGTCCCCAGGGTCATGGCGTTGGGGTTGAACGAAGGAGCCGATGCCAGGGCCCAGATGTCGCCGCTGCGCGGGTCGACCACGGCGGTCGCGGCCTCGGCGTACGGGGCCAGCGCGGCTTCGGCCGTGCGCTGGAGATCGGGCTGGATGGTGAGCAGCACGTCCGCGCCCGGCACCTCGGGGTTCACGGCGACCGGCTGCGGCGGCCCGCTGGCCGGCTGGGCCACCAGGCTGACCGATGCCTTCCCGCGGAGCAGGGCCTCCGCGCCGGCCTCCACGCCCCGTCGTCCGGCCAGCTGCCCGACCGCGTAGCCATCCGCCGCTGGGCGGGCCGCGGCCTCCACATCGGTCAGGGGCGTCGCGTAGCCGACCGTCTGGCCCGCCAGCGACTCCTGGGGATAGACCCGTACCCCGTCAGACCGGGTTTGTGCGAGCACGGTGCCATCGGCGGCCAGGATCCGGCCGCGGGTGGGCAGCGCGCCACGCTCGACCGTGAACCTCCCGCCGGTGGGGCCCAGCTCGGGGAAGAGGAACTCTGGCGTCCAGCGCACCTCCCAGCCGGTGGGGCCCATGGTCAGCTCGACGGAGCGGTCGAGGACCACGTCGCCCATCAAGGTCGTGTGCAGGGTCACGGTCACCGGCACCTCGCGGGCCAGGACGGGGCCGAACACCACGCCGCGCGGGTTGATCGGGGGAGCGGGGCTGGCCGACGGCTCCGGCACTGGCAGGTCCGGCGGCGGCGGCGCGGAGTCGTCGGGGGAGCGCGGCTCGGCCGGTCGGACGGCCAGCTTGGGTGAACCGATGGCGACGTCCATCCCGGTCAGGCCCACCGCCTGGGCCAGGCTCTCGTGAATCGCGACGAAGCCCGTATCGGTGTAGTGATCCCGATCCGCCGCGGCCAGGACGTCGTGCATGCGGCGGTAGTCCCCGATCCGCCACAGGACGAGGAAGCGCTCCACCGCCTCGCGCGGTTGGACCTGCGAGGTCCAGCGCGCGGCTGCGGCGGGAGACGCCATGGCGGGTGCGGCCAGGGTGGAGACGAGGAACGCGAGCGCGAGTCCGAGGACCACGGCCCGCCGCGCGGGTCGGGTCACTGGGCCAGCGTCACCCGGCGGAAGCCCTCGGCGGCCGGATAGCCGGCCTGCTCCCCGAGCTCCTCGGCGCGCTGCCGAAGCCATCGCTCGGTATCGGCGAAGTCTCGGAACTGGCTTTCGTGATGGCGGAGGGCGGCCACCTTGCGATCAAGCGTGTCCCCGATGTCCACCACCTGGTTCGCCTCGTTGGTCGACCACAGGTACAGGTCCGCGACCTTCCACGGTTCGAGACCCGCGGCGAGGTGCTCGGGAAAGTTCAGTGGATCGCGGGCGGTCGGAAAGACGGCGTCCACCACCACCTGGCCCACGGCCCGATGGTCGGCGTGGTTCACCCATTCGTTGTTCACGAACAGGACGGTGGGGTCGTGGGTAATGACCACCTGGGGCCGATGGCGACGGATGGCCCGCGTGACCTGCTCCCGAAGGGCGATGGTCGGCTCCACCCGGGCGTCCGACTCCCCGAGGAAGTCGACGTCGAGCACACCGATCTCGGCAGCGGCAGCCCGCTGCTCCGCCTCGCGGCGTTGGCCGAGCTCCTCCGGCTTGGTGGACGGGTCGTCCGATCCCTTGTCCCCGCGGGTGACCACCAGGTACGCCGCATCGGTGCCTTCGATGACCCACCGCGCGATGAGACCGCCGGCGCCGAACTCGATGTCATCGGGATGCGCGGCGACCACCAGCGTGCGCTCGGGGGTGGGCAGCTGATCGCGTGCCATCAGCTTTGCCCGCCGGGCTGAGGTGGCGGATCGAGGTTGACGAGGGCGTCCCGCTTGGGGTCCAGGTGCTCGGCTGCCCATTCACCGATCCGGGTCTCGTGGGTGAACACGACCACCTGGCGGTCGCGACTCAGGTCGTGGAGCAGGCCCAGCAATGCCTCGCGGCGGCCGTCGTCGGCCTGGGCGGTCACCTCATCGAGGAACAGCGGCGAGGTCTCGCCCGTGGTCACCAGGTGCTGGGCCAGCGCCACGCGCAGGAGGAGGTACACCTGCTCGCGGGCGCCCTCGGACAGGCGCGCGGCCTCGCGCCACTGGCCGGTGGACGCCTCCTTGACCTGCACGCGCAGGTCACGGGGGTCGACGAGGGCGTCAACGTATCGGTGATCAGTGATGCGCGGCAAGGCCGGACGGATCGCGTCCTTCAGGACCGGGGCGAGATCGCGATGGACCTGCTCCTCGGCCCGGCGAAGCAGCTCCAGGGTGCGATCCAGGACAGCGGCCGCCGATTCGACCCGGGACAGCTCCGCGGTCGCCGTGGCCACCGCTTCCTCGGCCGCCGCCACGCTGGGCAGCCCGTCGCGGAGCTGATTCGCTTCCCCGCCAAGGCGGGATGCCTCCTGCTCGGCGCCGAGACTCGCCGCGCGTCGGGCAACGAGCGCCTGCTCGGCCGATTCGATCGCCGCCCGGCCGTCACCGCCAACCGGGAGCGAGACCTGGTCGACTCCCGCCCGGGTCAGCTGCTCCGCCGCGTCTCGAGCCTCGGCCTCGACTTCGGCGAGGGTCCGCCCATCCAGGAGGTCGACCAGCTCCTGCCATTCCGCAATGGCCTGCTCTCCGGCCGCAAGCTCGGCAGCCTGCTGCTCCTGCCACGTTTCGAGTCCCGCAACAACGTGCTGCAGGTCCGTCCCGTTGGCCGGCTGTCCGACGCGTTGGGCCGCCGCGCGCACCTCGGCCTCGGCGCGTTCGATGGCGGCCGTGGTTTCGGCCGCCGAGCCCTCGAGCTGGCGACGCGTCTCGAGCTCCCGCTGGAGGCCCTCGGCCCGGGCCGCCTCGGCTGCCCCTCGTGCCCGTTCCTCGCAGGCGGCCTGGTACGCGGCAACGGCCTGTCGAAGGTCGCCGCCCGCCTCCGCGTCCCGTGCGATCAGCGCGTTCCGCAATGCAGTTGATGCCTCGGACACGCGGCGCGCAGCATCCTGCCGGCGCGCGTCCAGGTCAGTCCGGACCGCGGGGCGGGCGCCCGAGGAGCGGCGGGAGATCGCGAGGCCGCCCAGGAGCAGCGCACCGATCCCGAGCGCCACGGCGACCAGGCCGGCTCCGGATACGAACGCAACCAGCGCGGCCACGGCGAGGAGCGCGGCCCCACCGCCCGGCAACGTCCAGTTCGGCGCCCCCGCAGCGGGGACGTCCGGGACGGCGTCGTCAAGCTCGGCTGCCGCTCCTTCGGCCTGGTCGAGCGCGCTGAGAGCGGTCTGGACCGAGGGGTGGGGAGCCAGGTCGCCGCGGGGGACGGTCGGTAGGTCGGCGAGGCGTTGCGCGATGGCATCGCTGCCCGGGCCATCCAGGACGGCGACCGCGGGGCGGTTGCGCCAGGCCGCGAGGGCCGTGGCCACCTGGGCCCGCTCGGCCTGGGCCATCCCCAGCGGAGCTGGCGCGGTTGGGTGACGCGTCGCGAGCTGGGCGGCGCGCTGGGCCCGCGCGATGGCCATGCCGGCGCGGGCCTGGGCATGGGCTGCCTCGGCCCGCGAAAGCGCTCCGCGGGCTTCGATCGCCCGGGCCGCAGCGGCCTGTGCGGCGACGGCGCCAGCCAGGTATCGGTCATGCCGTGCCTGCGCCTCGGTGAGCGCCGCGCTGGATTCGGCGACGGCCTGACGGGCCTGTCGCAGAGGACCCACCGCCACCCGGGTATCCGCTCCCACCGCGGTCTTCCGGAAATCGGTCAGGCGGCTGATGGCCTCGGCGGCGGTGGCGTCCCGCCCCGCGCTGGCGGCCGCGCGCTGCAGGTCGTCCTGCAGCCCGTCTGCCGACTCGAGGATGGACAGGATCCGGGATTGATCGACCGATACGGTGGCCGCAAAGGCCTGTCGGTCCAGCCCGAGCCAGCGCGACGCGTCCGGACTCCCATCCGCGATGATCTCCGCCGACACGTCGCGCCCCAGCCCCACGTCCATGGCCCGACAGTCCACCCGCCCGGCCAGGTCCTGGCTCAGCTCGATGACCCGACCGTCGTCAAGGTGCAGGCGTGCGCCCACCTCCCACGGACCCTCGGCGTCGTCCCACGGGCGATATCGCTCGATCGCGCGATCCTCGACCGTTCGACCGCCTTTGCCGCGCCGTCGTCCGGTGAGGGCCAACCGGGTGGCGGCGTGCCAGGTGGACTTGCCTGCTTCATTGGGACCTACAATCACCGTCAAGCCGGGCGCGAGATCGAGGACGGCGTCGCGCAGCAGCCCGAACGCGTGCGCGCTGACCCGCTCGACCCACATCGGTCAGACGACCTCCAGGTCGCGGCGCCCGTCCAGGGCACGCAGTCCGGTGGTCACGACCTGGCGGCGAAACTCGGGGTCGTCGATGTCGTCCGTCGCCAGCCGCACGAACTGGCCACGCACCGTGGCCTCGGTGGCCAGCCGATCGAGGTCGTAGGCGACATGGAGCCCGCCGTCACGGACCACGAGATCGTCCAGATGCGCGCCCACCCCCGCCCAGGTGGCGGGGCCGACCTCTGCTTCGGCGGCCAGCTCCCCGGTGAGGGTGACGCGAACGCAACCGGCCAGGGGCGCCAGCGCCGCCTCCAGCTGGGCCCGGACATCGTCGCCGTGCCGCGCGCCATCCACGGGCAGGACGAGGTCGTGCACGACCGAGGTGGCCACGATCCGCCGCGTGCGTGTTATCGAACCGTCCGCGCCGACCACCGCGAGAACGGCGCCCCGCTCCCCGGTCTCGCCGAAGTCGAGCGGGTCGGGGTTGCCCGGGTACGTGTAGCGCTCGGCATCCCGCGGAGCGTGGAAGTGGCCGAGGAACGCGTGGGTGATGCCCGCCGCGTCGAGCTCGGCTGCTTCGAACGGGGCGTGCGGCATCTTGCCGCTCCCTTGCTGGGCCAGGAACCCGCGCTCCGAGGCATGGGCCAGGGCGAGATGGATACCGCCGCGATCCGGCCGGAAGGCGGCGAAGAAGCCATCGGTGTTGGCCGGTGCGCGGTGCGCAGCACCCCACAGGGTGAGGCCGTCGCCCAGGGCAACCGGGGTGAGCCGGTCCTCGGTGAACAGGTGCACGTTGGCCGACCACTCGGTCACGGCGTACGGACTGGCATCGGAGTACCAGTCGTGGTTGCCCGGCGCAAGGTAGACCGGGATGGCCGTGCGACCAAAGGTGGCGCGCAGGAACTCCACGGTGTCCGGCGCGATCCGGTCGTGTTCGAACAGGTCCCCGCCGCTCAGGATGGCGTCGACCCGCTCGGTCTCGGCCAGGTCGATGATCCGGGTCAGCGTGGTCCGCCGGTTCTGGCGGCGCAGCGCGGCCGTCGCCGGCTTCGCCCACGTGAACGGAGCGTCGAGATGCAGGTCCGCGAACAGGAGGAGCTTCATCGCTCGGCCGCCATGCTCCGAGGGCGCCATGACAGGTCGCGTGTCGCGCTCACGACTCCACGTGGTCCGGGGGGCGCCGGGCGGCGAACACGGTCAGGCCGAGGGCCAGGAGGAGGAACAGGTGCACGATCGGACCGATCTCGAGCAGCAGCCCGATGAACCAGGCGGTGACGGCCAGACCGATGGCGAGCCAGATCACGGCGAGGGAAATGGGTTGGTGAGGGTCATGAGTCCCAGCACGACGCCGATGACTGCCAGCCCGACCACGGCCACGGCCAGGCCGGCGGCGAGGTCGCGCACTAGGCCAGGACCTCCATCAGCTTCGCCACGTGCTCGACGGGCTTCACCCGGGGGAAGACGTGCTCGACCCGTCCGTCGGGACCGATGACAAAGGTCGTGCGCTCGACACCCTTGTACTGGCGCCCCAGGTAGGTCTTGTCGACCCAGGTCCCGTACGCATCGGCCACCGTGTGGCCTTCATCGGCCAGGAGGCGGTGGCGGAGGCCGTACTTCTCTCGGAACTTCACGTGGCTGGCCACGCTGTCGGGCGAGACGCCGAAGATCTGCGCGTCGAGGCTCTCGACCCAGTCCCACGAGTCGCGCAGGCTGCAGGCCTGGGCGGTGCAGCCGGCCGTGTCGTCCTTCGGATAGAAATACAGGACGTAGCGGGTCCCCTTGAGGCCTTCGGAGCTCACGACGGAGCCGTCATCGGCGGACAGGGTGAAGGCGGGCGCGGGCTCGCCCGGTTGGGGGTAGGTCACGGCCGGGGCATCGTAGCGCAGGGCGGCCGGGTCAGCCGGAGACGCTCGGAGCGCTCCCGAGGGAGAGGAGAACGGTGGGCATCCGCCGCGGCTGGAGGCGGGCGCGCAGGTCGGCGGCCAGGTCCCGGAAGACCGTCGGCGGTGCCTCGACCAGGTCGTGGCCGGCCCC
Organism: uncultured Chloroflexia bacterium; assembly: GCA_963816215.1. Classification (GTDB taxonomy): domain Bacteria; phylum Chloroflexota; class Limnocylindria; order QHBO01; family QHBO01; genus DASTEQ01. The sequence continues at coordinate 84,199 of CAWFKB010000007.1, forward strand.
TCGGACCGCGATCGTGGCCGGCGCCCCGCGATCTCGAAGGATCGCCGCCAGCAGCGCGGCCTCGGCCGGGTCGACCCAGGCGTCGGCCTCCCCGTGGACGATGGTGACCGACCGCTGCTGGAGCGTGGCCAGGGCGCCGGTCTGGACCCGGAACAGCTGCTCCCACAGGGCGAGGCCGAGGGTCGGACGTTCACCACCCAGCCACGGGACGGGCATCTGGGCCTCGCCGCGGTCCGCACGTTCGATGAGCTCCTCGAGGCCACGATCCCAGGCACGGATGAACCGATGGCCGGGCTTGTCCCGGGCCCCGGGGCGGCGGGCCCGCTCGGCCACGCCTCGGCGCAGCACGTCTCGCCATCCGCGCGCCGGAGCCCCGATCACGGTCAGCGGGCCAACCGCCGGGTCGGCGGCTGACACGCTCAGGGCCAGGGTCGCGCCCTCCCCGTGGCCGACCAAGCCGATCCGGGACGCGTCCACCTCGTCGTGGCCGCGGAGGACGGCTAGGGCGTCGCGCGCGTCGTCGATCAGGGTGAACAGCCCCGACTCTTCCCACGAGCCGTCCGATTGCCCGCAGCCACGCTTGTCGTAGCGAAGGCTGGCCACCCCGTGGTCCGCCAGCGCGGCCGCAAGCCGGGCCAGGATGCCCGGGCCAGCCTGTTTGGCGGAGTCGAACCACCCCGGGTGCTGGACGGTGTCGAACCTGCCGTCGCGGTCGCGAGGGAGGAGGCTGGCCAGCAGCAGGACGGCCGGAACGCGCCCCGCCACAGCGTCCGGGAGGGTCAGCGTTCCGGCGAGCGTCGCACTCCCCGCGGTGATGGATTGTTCGAGATGACGGGCCATTGCCCGCCGATCATGCCACCAGGTGCTCAGCCCAGAAGAAACACGTACGTCCCCAGGGCCACGCTGATGGCAACCGCGCCTGCGCCAAGGACGAGCGCGGCGGCGAGGAGCAGCCAGTCAGGTCGTCGCATGCGCGGCGGTCGCGCAAGCGTCCGCGGGATACCGCTGGCGAAACCACGGGCGTCCATGGCCAGCGCCATCCGGGAGGCACGGCGAATGGCCGACACGAGCAGGATCACGAGTGCCCCGAGGGCGAGGCGCACCGCCACCAGCGGATTCCGTCCCGAATCCACGCCCCGGGCGCGGCGGGCGAGGGCAATCGTGCTCCACTCGGTCGCGAGGATGGGTGCCATCCGTAGGGACGCCAGCGCACCGATCGCGAGGCGGGGCGGGAACCGCAGATGTGCGATCAGTCCCGACGCGAGATCCGCCGGGTCGGTCGTGGCCAGGGCCAGGCTGCTGGCCAGCGCAATGGCCGCGATGCGCAGCCCGAGCGCCAGGCCGACCCAGGCCCGACCCGTCGCACCGCCGCCGGGAGCCACGGCAGCGGTGCCCGCGAGCAGGGCGTTGAGCACGCCCAGGAGAACGGCGGCCACGACCAGGGGGCCCAGCAGGCGAGCGAGATCGCGCGCTCGCATACCGGTCCCGGGGATGGCCAGGGCGATCCCCCCCAGCAGGACGGCCGGTGTCACCGGATCGCGCGAGAGGAACGCGACGACGGCCACGATCAGCGCGGCCCCAAGCTTGGCCACCGCATCGGCGGTGGGCAGGAAGGCGGTGGGGTCGGCGATGGTGGCGCGGCGCAGCTGCATCGGTCAGGCCTCCGCGGGCAGGCGCAGGGTCCGGTCGGCAAGGGCGTTCACCAATGCCGGGTCGTGGGTCGCGGTCACCACCGCCCGGCCCGAATCGGCCAGCCCGGCCAGCAGGGTCAGCATCTCGTCCCACGTTCCGCGGTCCTGGCCGAAGGTGGGCTCGTCCAGGATCACGACCTGCGGAGCCGTGGCGATGGCGGTTGCCACGGAGAGCCGTCGTTGCTCCCCGCCGGACAGGGTGAACGGGTTGGCTTCCCAGACCGCGTCGAGGCGGAGTCGCTCGGCCAGCTCCGTCGCACGCCGCCCGGCCTCCACCTCGGACAGCCCCGCGCGAGTTGGTCCGAGGGCCAGCTCGTCGGCAACCCGCCCGGTGAGGAACTGGTGCTCGGGATCCTGGAAGACCGAACCGATGCGCGTCACGAGCTCCCGCGCCGGCCAGCGCCAGACGACCGCGCCCGCATGACCCGGCGAGAGGGCTTCACTGGCCGTCACCTGCCCCGATTCGGGTCGGAGCAGGCCGCCGAGCAGGCGGGCGAGGGTGGACTTCCCCGATCCGTTGGGTCCCACCACGGCCAGCACCTCCCCTCCGCGGGCCGCCAGATCGAGCCGGGTGAAGAGGGACTCGCTCGTCCCGGGCCGCGAGGCGGACAGCTGCTCGGCCACCAGCAGTGCGTCCGACGCGGGGGCGATCACCGGGCGCGGCGGGCGTCGTCCCTCGTAGCCGGGCGTCCAGATCCCGTGCCGCGCGCAGATCTCCTCGTTGCCCACGAAGACCTCGGCCGGGGTCCCGTCCAGCAGAACGCCGCCGCCGGCGGCGAGGACCACGACGCGACTGACGAGGGGCAGCCACTCGGCCACCCGGTGCTCGACCAGGACCATGGTCGCCTCGCGCTCCTCGAGCACACTGGCCAGCGTCTCGCGCACTCGACGCGCCCCGTCGGGGTCGAGGTTGGCGGTGGGCTCGTCCAGGAGGAGCACGTCGGGCTCCAGGGCCAGCACCCCGGCCAGCACGAGCCGTTGTTGCTCGCCGCCCGAAAGCTGGTCGGTGGGGCGGTTCGGCCCATAGGCCCAGCCCACCGCATCGAGCGCCGCCCGGACCCGGGGCCAGATGGCATCGGTTGGGACACCGCGGTTCTCGAGCCCGAAGGCCACGTCGTCACCGGCACGGCTCATGATGATCTGGGACTCCGGGTCCTGGAGGACGAGGCCCGCGTGCGCCCGGGCGTCGGCGGGCGACGTTCCGGCCACGCGCAGGGTGCCCTCGGACTCACCCCCTCCTCGGTCGTCGTACAACCCGGCCAGGCCGGCCAGGAGGGTCGACTTGCCTGATCCGGACGCGCCCAGGAGCAGGACGCGTTCGCCCGGGGCGATCGTCAGGTCGAGGTGCCGGACCGCCCAGCCCTTCCGGCCGGGGTGCCGCCACCCCCAGCCGTGGGCCTCGATCGCCGGGGCGCGGGACAGGGCTCCGTTGGTCAGGTGGCTGCCTCCGGGGTGGTGCGACCCGAAGGAAAGGCATCGAGCACGCCGGTGGGTCGCAGCAGGCGAACGAGGTACCACGAGCCCAGGCCGGCGAAGAGGACCCCGCTGACCAGCATCCAGGCGCCGTACGCGAGCTGGACGGACAGGTCCACGCCCACGAAGTAGAAGGTCATGTCGTGGATCCACTCACCGATCGACGCGCCGGCGGCCGCGAGGAGGGTCATGGGCAGGGTCCATTGCCGGTACAGGGCGAGCGCGAACACCAGCTCGGCGCCGAGCCCCTGCATCAGGCCCGAGGCCAGGGTGTCGATCCCCCAGGCCGAGCCGAGCAGCGCCGACACGGCGGCGGCCATCGTCTCGGCCAGCAGTCCGGCGCCCGGGAGGCGGACGATGAGCGGAGCCAGGACGGCCGGGATGAGCCACACCCCGGACAGGATGTAGAGCGGTGGCGCGAAGGCCGGGGCCGCCACCACGTTGAACAGCAGTCCCCACGCCCAGAACACGACCCCAAAAGCCACGCCGATGGCCGCCGTGACCACGATGTCCACCGTTCGCCAGCCCATCAGGGAGTGCCTCCTTCGTTGTCCGCGATCTCGATCACCAGCAGCCGCCCCGATTCGACCCACACGGTGGCCCCTTCGGTCTCGACCCGGTTGGCGAGTCCCAACGTGGATCCGGGCTCGAGGTGGGCGTCCTCCAAGGGCCAATGCAGGCCGCTGGTCGTGATCCCGTCGACCGGGCCCAGGGGCAGCAGGCTGACCCGGACGCCAGCGCCGTTCTCGATGGCCAGCCGACCGGGACCATGGATGGCCCGCGCCCGTGTGTGCCCCGCGCTGAGCCGGAGCGTCGTGCCCGTCGGAAGCGCGGTCGCCAGGAGCAGCAGGTTGGCGGCCAGGTGGTCCACCGCGCCACCCCTCCAGCCCAGGACCACGATGTCGTCGGCCCCCTGGCGGAGGGCCCATTCCAGGCTCAGCTCAAGGTCCGAGGCGTCCTTGTCGACCGGGTGCTGCTCGACCGCGACTTCGGCGGTCCGCAGCCGATCCACGATCGCCGGATCCGCCGAGTCAAGGTCGCCGATGAGCCGATTCGGACGGACGCCGATGGCATCCAGCCAGTTGGCTCCGCTGTCCGCGGCGATGACGAGATCGGCACCGGTCAGCGCCCTCTGATCCCCCTCGTCGTGCTCGCCCCCGGCCACGATGACTGCCTTCACGTCGACTCCCTACGCTGGCATAACCCAGGTCAGGTTCAAGGGTCTGCGGATGGCTCCGCACTCTCAGCGCCGAAGCGCTCCCCTGTCGTGCTCCCTGTCCCCGGCAGCCTAGCACTCGCCGTACCATCGGTCCCATGAGCACCGCCGACGAACGGGTCGCCCAGGCCGCCCTGGATGCAGGCCTGGAGATCGAGGTCCGCCGCTTTCCCGAGGGCACCCGGACGGCAGTCGACGCGGCCCGTGCCGTCGGCTGCGAGGTGGCCCAGATCGTCAAGTCGCTCGTGTTCCTCGCGGACGGCAAGGCGGTTCTCGCGCTCGTTTCGGGAGCGGACCGGGTGGACACCGGGCGGCTGGGTGCCGCGCTGGGAGCCGGTCACGTCGAGCGCGCCGACGGCAACGCGGCCCGGGAAGCGACGGGCTACGCCATCGGCGGCGTGCCCCCCTTCGGCCACGTCCGCCCGGTGACCGTGGTCATGGACCGCCATCTCCTCGACCACGACGTCGTGTGGGCGGCGGCCGGGCGACCCGATGCCGTGTTCTCCATTGCGCCCGAGGATCTTCATCGGGTGAGCGGGGCGGAGCTCGCAGACGTGGCCGAGGATCCGCCCGGATCGTGAGCTCGTCGGCCAGCAGCATCACTGCACCTGGCCCGAGGTCACGAAGATGGGCACGTAGAACCCGCCCAGGCGCGCCCAGTCGAACCAGACCGTCGGATAGGCCTCGAGATTGAACGCCTCGCTGTACGACCCCGAGGTGGCGGGGGCCCGCAGGCCGAACGTGAATCGTCCGACGCCGTCCGGCGGGACGGAGGCCGGGTCGAGGTAGGTGGGGATCCAGGTTGCCGGCCAGTCCGCAGCGCGGAACACGCTCGCGCGGCCAGCCGGATTCGTGGTTCCCAACAGGACGCGGTCGCCGGACCCGTCCCGCAGCCAGGTACGGCCGCCGGTGTTCCGGAAGTCGACCCAGTGGGTTTTCGTGGTCAGGCGCTTGATGACCTCGGTCGACCCGTTGCTCTCGCCGACGTAGGCGGCCAGATACGCGACCCGTCCGGGCCAGGTGGTCCACAAGTGCCCAGACATGGGATCCACCGACTGCCAGCCACCGCTCACCGGTCGCAGCAGCTCGAAGTGCAGGTGCGGCCCGGTGCAGATCCCGCTGCATCCGGACTTCGCGATGACCTGCCCCGACGCCACCGACTGGCCCACCGTGACCAGGGCTCCCTGCTGGGCAAGGTGGTAATAGAGGGTGTCGCGCCCGTCCGCGTGGCGCACGCGCACGTAGTTGCCGTAGTCGCCGTGCTGACTGGTTCCGAATCCTTCTTCGAGTGACACGACGGTTCCGCTGCGGGCCGCGGCCACGTTCGTCTGGAGAGGCATGCCGTAGTCCAGCCCCGTGTGCTGGTCGTACACCCGCCCGGCGTGGGCGACCGTGTCGACCCACACCTGGCCGGTCCAGTCGAGCTGGTAGCCCACCCGCGAGTCGCGGTCCATGCCGTAGCCGAGGGTGATGCCCGGACTGAGGAAGGGGAGCGTGAAGTCGTCGGCAGCCGCCACCGGGCCGCCGGTGAGCAGCACGGCGGCCACGCCGATGACCGAGACCAGGAACGACCGATGCCGGCGGGTCATGGCCGGCACCCCCGTCCGTCGCCGAGCCAGCAAGCAGCTGCGGACGCCGGTCCGACCACGGCTCCCGATAGGTCGAGCATGGTCCCAACCTGCGGTGACGAAATGAGGAGCAACTGGCCGTCGGGCGAGAACCGGACGATGTCGCCCGGTCCAACGTCACGTCCGAACGCGGCCCGGCCGGCCGGCGCCAGGTGGATCCGGCCGGCGGCTGACCAGGCGACCCACCCACCGTCGGTCGAGACATCGACCGTCGCGGCGTGGTCCAGGTCCAGGATGGAAGGGCCGGCCGTGCCGTTCGCGACCGGGACCACCGATATGCCGCCCCCATCGCGGTGCCGGACGAGGGCCGCTGCGCCCGCCTCCAATGGGAGGGCCTGGTAGGTCAGAACGGAGCTGCCGCCATCGTCGGCGGTGACCGCCGTCTCAACGCCACTCTCGGCATCCACGAACACCGCCCGAGCCCAGGTCGGTGCCTCCACCGACGACAACCGGATGGCGAGGATCTGCCCATCGGGCAGGACGGCGGGGGACGAACCGAATGGCCCGACCGAGAGCCTGGCCGCGAGGTTGGTTTCGGCGTCGATCCGCCAAAGGGCGCCCGCACCATCCACCGCCACCAGCCACGAACCATCACCGGCAAACGCCGCTCCACGGGCTCCGGGCAGCGCGACGTCTGCCTGCGAACCGTCGGCCTGGCTGATGGTCAGCGGCGCGACCTGGCCGGCGGGCTGCTCCGCGAACGCGGCGCGCAGGCCATCCGGCGCGACCGCAACGACCGGGGCCGCGAACGCGCTGGCCCCGCGACGCGGCTCCACCAGGGCGAGGCCGCCCACCTCGCGGACGGGCAGCAACAGGCTCCGGCCACTGTCCCGAACGGCCGCGGGGTCCAACACGGTGACAAGGGGCGGTGGCCCGGCCTGCGCCTTTCCGGAACAGCCGCTCACGGCCAGGGCACTGATGGCAAAGGGGAGAACGAGCAGGGGAAACTTCCGGTTCCGAAGCACGGCAAACCTCCGAGACGACGTGGTGATACGGGGAGGCAGATCAACGGCGGTCTGGGCGGCGGCACGAGTCCTCGAGCGAAAGAGAGCCCCAGCCTGAGCGGCGTCGCTTACCAGGGACGTACCGCATACTCCCGGCCGTGACCGAGCTGGCCGCACCTCTCGCCGCCCTGGTCGTGGGCGGGCTCGCTGTCGTGTCCGGCACGTGGCTGATCCGTTCGAGCGGAGCCCGCACGGGCATGGGTCGACGGCTCGCGGCGGCCCGCACGATTCCTCTGGGCGAGCTCAACCAGCTCGCGGCGGCGAACGCCCTCCCGGCCGAACCGATACGGATCGAGGGCCGGGTTCGGTGCGCGAATCCAATCGAAACCCCGGAAGGCGATCGCCTGGCCGTCCTCCACCGCGACGTCGAGGTGGCGCTGCCCGATAGGCAATGGCGGACGATCGAGCACCTGCGCGACGCGCGATCGGTGGACCTGTGGGAGCGGGCCAGCTCGGTGCGACTGGACCTGGGCACCGCGGCCGAACCCCTGATCACGATCCCGCACGTATGGGACGGACGCCCCGACGAGCTCCCGGCCAGCTACCAGCCCGCGCTGGAACGCCTGGCCAAGGAGAAGGGGCCGCCAACCGCAGCACGGGCCACAACTCGGGAGATCACCCTCGTCGACCAGCTGACCGTGCTGGCCTTCGCGCGCCGGGGCCTGGCCGGTCAGCTTGAGCTCGCCCCGCCCGAGGGTGGGTTCGTCGTCTCGGCAGTCGATCTTGACGTCGCCATGCGCCTGCTGGCGGGTCCGCGCCGATCGCGAATGCTCACCGGCTATACGGTATCCGCGCTGGGCGGGGCGGCCATGGTCCTGGGACTCATCGGTCTGGTCGTCGCGCTGCTGGGATAGGGGCGGTACCGGGGGGAGGTACGAACGGGGTATGGAGGCGCCGACCTGCCGTTTCTAGCATGGGCCACACGCCGCCTACCAGATCCTCCAGTGGGGTCGGGCGGTCCGAATCGGTGAACGATGGCCTCATCCACGACCTCGAGCGGCCGGACCGACGCGCTGATCAGCGTGGCGCAGGCGGCTGCCCTGCTCGGAGTCCATCCCAACACCGTTCGAGCGTGGACCGAGAGTGGCCGCCTCACCGCCTGGCGGATCAACCCTCGTGGCGACCGGCGTTACCGAAAGGCAGACGTCGAACGTCTCCTGGCCGAGGGAGCCGCCGCGACCGGGAGTGAGCCCGCAGGCTCGAGCGACGCCGGCCCGGGAAGCCCTCGCATCACCGATTCAGACGTCGAAACGGCGGTCTTGACCAGAATCTCGCAGGGCACCGTGGACGCCGGCAGCGTGGCCGCGGTGTGCCGCGTGACGGTCGAGTCGCTGCGCACGATCGAGGCCATCGCCCGGGTGGCGGTGTACCTCGTCCGCGACGACCGCCTCGTGCTCGAAACCCACGCTGGGCACAGCACGCCCCCACCGCCCACCATGGCCTGGCCAGGCGAAACCGACGAATTCGCGCCCGACGGGTCGATTCGCCTGCCGCTGACCATCGGGCAGGAGCGCATCGGCTTGCTGGTGGCCACCGATGATTCCGATGGCGCATTCCTCAAGTCTCGCCGCCGATTCATGTCCTCCGTGGCCGGGACCGCGAGCGTGGCCCTGCGCCATGCCCGAGTCATCGCCCGCGCTCGTCGCGAGCTGACCCGCGCTCGTGCTCTGGCCAGCGTCACCCGCGAGCTGACCGGCCAGCTGGAGCTGGGCGCGGTCCTGAGCGACATCGCCGACCGGACCCGGGGTCTGTTCGACGCCGACCGGGTGGGCCTCTGGATGCTGACCGAGGAACGCGAGCATCCCTTCGACCTGGCCGCGGAACGGAGCATCAGCCCGGCGTTCCAGTCCATGGTCGGATCGCTCACCCTCAATTCCCCCTCGCTCGGCACCCAGGCCGTCCGCGAACGGCGCACGTTCGTGGCGCGCCATGCCGACACCGACCCATCCGTGGGCGTGCTCCAGGAGGTCTACCGCGCCGAAGGGGTGAAGACCGCGTGTCTCGTGCCCCTGGTTTCCCATGACCGGGCGGTGGGCGTCATCGGCCTGTATCACTCCCACGACCGCGAATGGCCCGACGACGAGCTGGCCCTGGCCCAGGCCTTCGCCAACCAGGCGGCGGTGGCCATCAGCAACGCCCGCCTGTACCGCTCGACCGCGGAGCAGGCCGCCCGCATGCGGTCCATTCACGACCTGTCTGCCCGCCTGAACCGCCTGACCGACGTGCAGGCCATCGCCGACGCCATCGTGGCCGAGGCGAGCACGCTCGCCGCCTTCCACGACATCCGGATCTACACCGTGGACTGGGAGCACGGAACGTGCGAGCCCATCGCCTTCACCGACCGACTCCAGGGGGATGGTGACTTCCGCGACCTGCTGCGGGTCGACATCGGTGCCGGATCGTTCACTGGCTGGGTCGCCGCCAACGCGCAGCCCATCCTCAGCAACGACGCCCTGAATGACACGCGTGGCCACACGATCGAGGGCACTGACGAGATCGAGGAGTCGATGCTGGTCGTGCCCATGGTCTACGAGGGCCGCTCGGTGGGCGTCATCGCCCTGTCCAAGCTGGGTGTCAACCAGTTCTCGACCGATGACCTGCAGACCATGATGATTTTCGCCGGCTACGCGGCCCAGGCCCTCGTCAATGCGCGCAGCTACCGTCGCCTGGAGGAGCAGTCGAGCCAGCTGGCTCGGCAGCTGGAATCGCAGCGCAAGCTCCTCGACGTGAGCGCGCACGTCATGGGCACCCTCGAGCAGGAGGACATCCTGGAGACCGTCGCCGACGGCCTCAAGGCGGTGGTCCACTACGACAACCTGTCGATCTACCGCGCCGACGTCGTCAAGCAGGTCCTCGTCCCGGTCCTGACCCGCGAGCAGCACGCAGAAGAGGTGATGCGCTACATCATCCCGTTCGGGCGGGGCCTCATGGGATGGGTGGTCCAGAACGCGCAGGCCGTGCTGGCCAACGACGCGCTGGCCGATCCGCGCGCGCTCCAGATCCCCGGCACCCCGGCGGACCAGGAGGCGCTGATCGTTGTCCCGCTCATCAGCGACGGCCAGGTCACGGGCTCCATGAACGTGAGCCGAAATGGTGGCGAGGAGGTCTACTTCAGCGAAACCGATTTCGAGCTGGTCCAGCTGTTCGCCGCGCAGGCAGCCGTGGCCCTCCGCAACGCGGACGAGCACCACGCCATGAGCCAGCGGGCGGAGACCGATGCCCTGACCGGGCTGGGCAACCACGGCGCCTTCCAGCGCGACCTGGCCACCTCGATCGACCTGGCCCGCGATGCCACGCCGGGCAATGGCCAGCTGGGCCTGTTGATGATGGACCTCGACCGCTTCAAGTCCTACAACGACCGATTCGGCCATCCGGCCGGCGACGCGCTGCTCCACGCCGTGGGCGAGGCGCTGTACGCCGCCACGCGCAGCGACGACCGCGTGTACCGATACGGTGGCGACGAGTTCACGGTCGTGCTGGCGGGCGTGGGGCTGCCCGAGGCCCAGCGGGTCGCCGAGCGCGCCCGACGCATGGTTGCCGCGGTGTCCATTGAGAGTGGGGCCGCCCCGGTCACGATCACCGTGGGCGTGGCCCTCTTCCCTGATCACGGGGCCGACAAAGACGCACTGATCGGCGCGGCCGACGCGGCGCTGTATACCGGCAAGCAGGCCGGTGGCGACCGGGTCGTGATCCCCGGCGAGAAGCCGAAGACCCGCGCTCCCAAGGCGTCCGCCTCACGCGATCCGCGGCGTGCGGTAGAGCAGCGCCGACGCCGCAGCGACAACCGCACCAAAACGACCGCGGCCTGACCACCTGATCCGGGTCGGCGGCGACCGGATGCTATCCTCGCCCCCTCCATGCGCCAGCCTCGCCGGTTCCGCCTGCCCGTCGTGGTGGTCGCCGTCGCCCTGGCCCTGGCCACCGCCGGCTGCGCCTCGTCTCCCTCGCCATCTCCGAGTGCGGGCGCGTCCGAGTCGGCGGGGCCCACGCCCACCCCGCTTCCCACGCCCGAGCCCACGCCGCGGTTCACGAACGAGCCCGACCCGTCCCTGTCCGGACTGATCCCTGACGCGGTGGGCGCCGCGGCCGTCGACAAGCCGGACCCGGGCGATTACGGCCTCACCCCCGGCGACATCGGTCAGGCCGCCTACGGGGAGCTGGGCCTCCGATTCCAATCCCTGGTCATCGCCTTCGTGCGCGAGCCGCGGCTGAGCCTGTACGCCGTGCGGGTCGACGGCCCACCGGTCCAGACCGAGGACCTCGAGCCGTATCTCGCCACCGCCGGCCGCTACGTGGGCATCGCGGGCCTGGAGCGCGAACCCTGGGAGCTGAAGGCCGTCGGCGATCGCTGGACCTGGGTCCGCCCATCGGACAGCGCCACCCTGGTCGGGACCACGGTGTACACGTGGGCCGACGGGCACTACGTCTTCTTGATGATCGGCGTGGACGACGCCCAGAACCAGGCGATGCTGGCCCTGCTCCCCGGCGAAGCCCCGCCCAGCCCCAGCCCCGAGCCCAGCTCGACCGGGGAAAGCAGCCCCGTACCCTCGGCCCTTCCCAGCCCCTCCTAGACTGTCGTCCAGCCCATGGACGACCACGAGGACCTGACCGGCTCAGCCCGGAAGCGCGACCGGCTCGCCCGCCTGCTGGCGGTGGCCTCGATCCTCTATGCCAAGGGCAGCACCGAGCAGGGCGTCCCGGTCACCGAGATTGCGAGCCTGACCGGCATGAACGTGCGGACCGTGTACCGCGACCTGCGCGCCCTCGAGGACGAGCTGTCGGTCCCGATCTTCCAGGCCGGCCGGGGCCGGTATGGGATTGAGCGCAAGTTCTTCCTGCCCCCGCTCCACCTGAGCGTGCCGGAGGCCATCGTCCTGTTCCTCGCCGCCCGCCTCATCGCGCGCTGGTCCGACGAGGCGGACCAGGTCGTCATCTCGACCTTCACCAAGATCGCGAGCGAGCTGCCGCAGCCCATCGCCCGCCACGTGACCGCGACCATGCTCGCGGTGGGGGCCCAGGGCGCGAACGAGCGCTTCACGGCCATCTTCAACAGCGTGGCCCGTGGCTGGGCCGAGGGCCGGGTGGTGGACATCGTCTACGAGGGCACCAACGGCGAGACGCGCCAGACCCGGGTCCAGCCCTACGCCCTGGAGCCGTATGCGGAGGGGCGGAGCATCTATCTCATCGCTTTCGATGAGTCTGTCGGCGCCCTGCGCACGTTCAAGGTGGAGCGCATTCGGCAGGCCATCCTGACCCTGGATCCGTACGAGATCCCCGAGACCTTCGACCCCGACCAGTTCTTCGCCCACTCGTGGGGCATCTGGTCGGCGGAGGGCACGCCGATCGAGGACGTGCACCTGCGGTTCGAGAAGTCGGTCGCGCGGCGTGTGCGCGAGACGGTGTGGCATCGGTCCCAGGTCCTGACCGATCTGCCCGATGGGCGGATCGAGATGATGGTGCGGGTGGCGGGCATCGTCGAGATCCGACCCTGGATCCTGTCCTGGGGAGACCAGGTGGAGGTGCTGGAGCCGGCCAGCCTGCGCGAGGCCGTCTCGGCCGCGGTCCGGGGAGCGGCTGCCCGTTACGGCTGAGCGGACGCCCGGTCTGGCGTGTCGAGGGGGAGGCGGAGGATGAGGGCCAGGGTCGGCCGGTCGGGGAGCGGCGCTGGGACGAGGGGAGCACGCAACCAGGCTTCACCGGCCGGTCCGGAGCGGTAGCGGGACGACAGGCGACGCGCGGACAAGCCATCGATCCCGAGCCGCGCCAACGCCTCGGCCACCAGCGTCCCGTCGCTGCGATATCCGTGGCCAACGGTGATCCGATCGCCGGGGGCCAGGATCGCCGCAAGCCAGTCTCGGCGAACGGAGAACGACCGCCGCATGACCGATTCCCCGCCGGCCCATAACAGGTCAGCAGCGACGTATGCCGCCCGCCCGGGCCGCGGCTGACGACCTTCCAGGCGGGCACGCAGGAGGTCTGAATCGGGCCGACCAGCGTCGTCCAGCACGAGCAGGGTCCCCTCCACGACCACCCCGTCCTCGCTCAGCTGGGCGGGCAGCTCCGCCAGCTCGGGGAACGCCGCTTCCGCATCGGCCAGCCCCGCCACCTGGAGGCGGACCCGGCCGCGCTCGGCGAAGGCCAACGCCCGCGCGCCGGGCCACCACGGCTCGAACAGGTAGTCGGGATCATCGAACGGCGCCGGGGCATCCGACGGTTGCATGAGCGCGATCCGGGCGGGGAGACGGGCCGGCCGCGGATCGAGGTCGGGCTCCGCCGGCAGGGGCAGCTGTTCGGCCGGCACGCCGCGCGTCAGGCGGTCTTGCGCCGCCGGGTCTGACGCGTCTCGTCGGCCTCCGCCGGCTTGGCCGCGCGGCTGCGTTTCGCGGGCGCTGGCTTGCTCTCGGCCTGGGCGTCCCCGGCGGCCGCATCGCGCCGGGCCTCGCGGGCCGCGGCCACGCTCGCCTCGAGGGCGGCCATGAGGTCGCCGATGCGGGTGGGCTCGGCCTGGGCGATGGGCGTTGGCTCCTGGCCGGCGACCTTGGCCTCGATGACGCCCATCAGCGCCTCGCGGTATCCGTCGCGGTACTCGGACGCGTCGAACGTGCCGGTCATGGACGCGATCAGCTGTTCCGCCATCTTCCGTTCCGAGGCCTTGATCTCGATCCCTTCCCGGTCCACCGCGATCTCCTCGATCGGGCGCACCTCGTCGGGCCAGTGGAGGGTGGTCAGGAGCATCGACTCCGAATACGGGTTGATGGCGGCCAGCTGCTCGCGGTCCTTCATGACCACCTTGCAGATGGCGGTCTTGTTGGCATCGGCCAGGACCTCGCGCAGGAGGAAGAAGGCCTTCTTGCCGACCGGGTCGGGCTCGAGGTAGTAGGCGCTCTTCACGAACTGCGCGCCATGGGCTTCCTCATCGGCATCGACGAAGGTCTCGATCTCGATGGCCCGGATCGTCTTGAGCGGCACGGCCTCCAGGTCGTCATCGGTCACGACCACGTATCGGCCCTTGCTCCACTCATAACCGCGCACCGTTTCCGAGCGCGGCACGACCTCGTCGTGGAACGGGCAGTAGATCTTCATCTGGATCCGGTTCAGGCAGCTGGCATGCAGCATGTTGAAGCCGATGCCGCTGGACTCGGTCGCCAGGTACAGCTTGACGGGAATGGTCACCAATCCGAATTGGATGGCGCCCCGCCACATCGCGCGTGCCATAGGGTCGGTGAGGATACACCCGGTCTTCCAGCCCCCCAAACCGGCCGTAGGGTCAGGACGGCCCGGTGACGACCACGAGCGCCTGCTCCTCCGGCAGGCCAGGCCGATTGAGCCGATAGCGGTGCTCGATCCGGACCGAGTGGCTCAGCATCCGCGACACCGGGCAGTAGCGGGTCGCCGACAGCTCGACCGCGCGGCTGAGGGCCGCCGGTTCCACGGCGCCGGTTACCTGGTGCTCGACCACGATGGTGGTGAAGACGTGCGGCGGGGCCGGCGCCATCTCGGCCTGCACGGCGATCTCGTAGCGCTCGGGCACCTGGCGCTTCTTGGCCAGGATGCTGGCCACGTCCATGGCCGTGCAGCCCGCGAGGCCGACCAGGACCGCTTCCCGGGGTGAGGCGCCAACCCGTTGGGCAGCGTCGGCCGAGTCGAGGACGATCGTGAAGCCCGAGCCGGTCGTGGCGTCGGTGCGCAGGGAGGCCGCCGGATCCACGACCCGGGCCTGGACGCGGAGCCCGCTTACGGGTTGTCCTCCAGGGGCGTGGGAATCCAGCCGCGGACTTCCTCCTCGGGGAGGATGTCGGCCAGGAGGTTGTCGTGCTCGCGCTCGTCGGCGATCAGGAAGACCTGGGCCAGGGCCCGGTGCACGGCCACGACGTCGGCGGTCCCGTCCACGGCGGGGTAGGGCGCGCAGCTGACGGCGACATCGGTCAGGGGCACGAAGCGGTCGGACACGTTCATCAGGCCATCCATGGCCTGGCTGGCCTCGGGGACGTGGAACATGCCGGTCAGCCAGAACGGCGCGATCCCGACCTGGATCTTCACGGGGCGCTTCTGGACCTGGAACTCGTTGTCATCGTCCGGGGCGCCGCTGCTGATGCCGAACAGGATCTCGCTGATCGCGACCCGCACCTGCTGGCCGCCGCGGGCGGCGCCCTGATCGGCGTACTCCGTCACCGTCGCCTGGTCCACCGCGAGGTGGTCGGAGCCGGACAGGTTGAGGATGTCGGTGGCCTTGCGGAACCGGGTGGACATCGTGCCCGACACGCGGAAGCCGACCGTGTAGAGCTCGACCTGGACGGGGAGGGTCGGAGGTCCCAGCGATCCGGCGTCCCAGCTGCTCACATACCGATGCTACCGCTTGCGCGCCTTCCAGACCTCCTCACTCGGCCAGTTTCGGGCCCACTCGAGGGTCGAGATGTTCGTGTACCGGGTCTCGGCGCCTTCGGGGGCGCGAATCTCGACCAGGTCGGTGACCTCGAATCCGCTGCTCACCAGCAACCGGATCATGTCGCCGTGGGACAGGTGGAACTCGACGCTGTCCTCATCGGTCCACTCGAATCGGTGCATCCCGAACTGGGGACGGATGAGCCTGTCGGTGGCAGGCCCGTCCACCTCGAGGTCGGGCACGCTCAGCATCAGCAGGACGCTGTTGCCCAGGAAGATGAGCTCGCCGCCCGGTCGCAGGAGGCGCGCCGCCTCGGGGATCCACTGGTACGGGTCGGCCCAGATGGCCGCGCCGTACTCGGAGATCGCCAGGTCGAAGCTCGCCTCGGGAAGCGGCACCTGTTCGGCGAATCCCAGGATGAGCGGGAACTCCAGCCCGTGCTCGGCCTGGAGGCGTCGCGCGGTCTCGAGCTGGCGGGGCGAGTTGTCGAGGCCCACCACCCGGGCGCCCCGTCGAGCGAGCCAGGCGGAGACGTAGCCCGTCCCGCAGCCCAGCTCGATGGCGTCCTTCCCCGCCAGGTCGTCCGGCAGGAGATGCAGCTCGGACTCGGGCACGCCCCAGATCCCCCACCCCGGCTCGTCCGACGCCCAGTTCCGCTCACCGGCCGCCACGTACTCCTCGGCGGCGGTATCCCACCAGGCGCGGTTGCGTCGGACGTGCTCGGGCAACTCTGCCATCAGGCGCCGGACGGTACCCGATCGGCCCCGGCCCCGCAGCGATGTGTACGATCGGCGCATGGAGCCGTCCACCGCCAACGTCCTGGGCGCGGACGCACCGACGTTCAGCGCCGAGCAGGCGCAGGACATCGTGGCGGCGGTGTGGGGTCGGCGCGGAACGGCGACGCCCCTCGTCTCCGAGCGGGACCAGAACTTCCGCCTGACCGATGAACACGGCACGTCGTGGGTCCTGAAGATCGCGAACGCGGTCGAGGACCCGGGCGTGGTGGACATGGAGGTCGAGGCCGTCCGCCACGTGGCACGGATGGACCCCGATCTCCCGGTCGCGGTCCCCATCCCGACCGATGACGGGCCGTCGGTTGTCTCGCTCCCCGGCCCACGTGGCGAGGTGCACCTGGTCCGGCTCCTGCCCTTCATGCCGGGGGCGCACGTCGATGCGGCCGACCTGGATCTCGACGCGATCACGGAGATCGGACGGACAACGGCGCGCCTGGGGCGTGCCCTGCGCGGCTTCTTCCACCCGGCCGCGGGGCGCGTGATCCTGTGGGACATCAAGCATCTGGACGAGCTGCGTCCCCACCTGGGCGCCGTGGCCGACCCCGCGCGACGGGCGATGGTTGATCGGGCCCTGGAACGGTTCGACGTGCGGGTGGCGCCGGCCCTGCCCGGGCTGCGGGCGCAGGTCATCCACAACGACGCGACCCTGGACAACCTGCTGCTCGACGGCGGCCGCGTGTCAGGGATCGTGGACTTCGGGGACATGGCCCACACCGCGCTGATCCTGGACCTGACCGCCATGCTGCAGTCCGTCCTGCGCGGTCGGGCCGACGTGTGGGAGGCCGCCGAGGCGGCCATCCAAGGCTACGGTTCGGTCATTCCCCTCGAAGCCGAGGAGGGCGACCTGCTGGCCGATCTGCTCGCCGCGCGGATGGTGCAGACCGTGCTCATCTCCGTGTGGCGCACCGCCCAGTACCCCAACAACGAGTACATCCGAGGCTGGCTGGAACCGGCCTACGAGCTGCTCGATGCAATGGAGGCCTTCGGCTATGACGAGGCCGTTCGACGCCTGGCCGCCGCTGCGGGAAGCGCGGGCGCAGGAGCGCGCGATGCGCGCCGCACCATCATCCCGACCGAGGAGCTGCGGGAGCGCCGCCAACGGGTGCTCGGTTCCGCGCTGTCACCCCTGACCTACGACCGGCCACTGCATCTCGTCCGCGGTGACGGGGTGTGGCTGTACGACGCCGAGGACCGCGCCTACGTGGACGCCTACAACAATGTGCCGGTCGTGGGCCACGCCCACCCGGTCGTGGTGGAGGCCATCGCCCGCCAGGCGGCAGACCTGAACACGAACACCCGCTACCTCCACGAGTCGGTCGTGCTCCTCGCCGAGCGCCTGACGGCCAGCATGCCCGAGGAGCTCGACACCGTCATGTTCGTGAACTCCGGGAGCGAGGCCAACGACCTGGCCTGGCGGCTGGCGACGGTGGCCACCGGCGGCACCGGCGGCATCTGCACCACCTGGTCGTACCACGGCCTGACCGCGGCCATCGCGGACCTGTCCTCCTCGGAGTGGCCGCGCGGGGAGCGGCCCGCATCGGTCGAAACGATCCCGGCTCCAGATCCGCTGCGCGGACCCCACCACGACCAGCTGGACGTGGACGTCGCCAGCGCCGCGGAGCTGGGCGCGGCCGCCGCGCGGCTGGTAGAGCAGGGCGTCACTCCGGCGGCCGTGTTCGTGGACGGGACGTTCACTGCCGATGGAATCTTCCCCACCACGCCTGCGTACCTGGCCGAGCTCCGCCGCCAGACCACCGCCGCGAACGTGATCTACGTGGCGGACGAGGTCCAGGCCGGGCACGGTCGGACCGGGGACCTGTGGAGCTTCGGGGCGTCGGGGGTCACGCCCGACCTGGTGACCCTGGGCAAGCCGATGGGCAACGGCCACCCGGTGGCGGCGGTCGTCGCCCGCTCGGAGATCGTGGATCGGTTCGCGGCGGAGCACGAGTACTTCAGCACCTTCGGCGGCAACCCCGTCGCGTGCGCCGCGGCGCTGGCGGTGCTGGACGTGATCGACGACGAGGGGTTGCTTCAGAACGCCGCGACCGTCGGTGGTCTCCTGCGGGACGCCGTGGAGGCCATGGCCGCCGACCACCCGGCCATCGGTGACGTCCGGGGCCGCGGCCTGATGGTCGGGGTGGACCTCATGGTCGACCGCGGGACGCGCGAGCCGGCCTCGGACCTGGCGCACCGGGTCATGAACGAGATGCGCGAGCGCGGAGTCCTGATCAGCACCACCGGGCGTTTGGGCAACGTCCTGAAGATCCGTCCCCCGCTGGTCCTGACCGCGTCCCAGGCCGAGCTGATCATCACCGCCCTGGACGACTCGCTGCGCGCCGCCGGCGCCTAGGGAGGACCCGCCCGGGAGGGCCGCTACTCCGGGGGCAACGACCCGCGGGTCGCGATCCGCGCGTCCCGCCCGCCCTGCCCGGTGGCCAGCAGGATCCGACCGCTGGCCTGCGCCTCGAACAACGTTTCGACGGACGCCAGGTCGTCGATGTCGGCCACCGTCTTGTCCTCGCGGACGCGGACGATCCGCGGGAAGCGCAGCGCAAAGCCGCTCCCGTGGCGCGTGCTGCGCATGATCCGGTCGAACGCGATCTCGACCACGACCTCGGGCACCACGCTGCGGTAGCGGCCGAAGTCGCGGAGCGTGGTCTTCTGGAAATGCTCGGTGAAGGCGGCGATCTCCGCATCGGTCAGGCCGGTGTAGGCCTTGCCCACCACGGACAGGCCCGATCCATCGGTCTCGCGCACGGCAAAGGTGTAATCGGACAGCACGCCCCGGCGCTTGCCGTGGCCCCACTCGACGCCCACCACCACGCAGTCGAGGGTGGCGAGCGCCTTCTTGAGCTTCAGCCAGCCGAGCCCGCGACGACCCGGCTGATAGACCGATGCCGGGTCCTTGACCATGAGCCCCTCGTTGCGCCGCTCGCGAGCGGCGTCGAACAGAGCGTCCACCTCGTCCGTGCTCGTGGCCCGATCCAGGCGGGCGTACAGGAGCCGGCCATCGGTCTTGCCCGGCAGATCGAGCGCTTCCAGGGCCGCCCGGCGCTCGCGGAGCGGCGTCTCCAGCAGGTCGCGCCCGTCGACGTGTAGCACGTCGAACGCGACCAGGACCACCGGTACGCGCTCCAGGAGTGCGGCGTCGGGATTGACCCGGCCAAGACGCCGCTGGAGGGCGGCGAAGTCCAGGACGGCGCCCGCCTTGAACGGGATCAGCTCCCCGTCCAGGACCAGGTCATGGCCGAGGGAGGCAACCGAGCTGACGACCTCCGGGAAGGAGACGGTGATCTCCTTCAGGTCGCGGCTGAAGAGGCGCGCGGTGCCGCTGGCGAGATGGAGCTGAGCCCGGATGCCGTCGTACTTGTCCTCGATCCAGGCCTCGTCACCCACCCGGCGCACGACCTCCGCCGCGTCCCCGACCGGGGTCGCGAGCATGGGTCGGATGGGTCGTCCCAGGTGCAGGCCGGCGGTGTCGAGCTGGCCGCGCCGGGCCAGGGTGGCTGCCTCACCGGGTTCGCCCAGGAGCATCAGCGCGCGTCGAACCGATGCCTGCGGCGCGTCGAAGGCGGCGGCAATGGCCTCCTCCAACAGGCCCTCACGCAGACCAATGCGCGTTTCGCGTGCCGCGATCCGCGCGACGTATCGGGCTTCGTCAGGCGTGGCCCGCCGGAACAGCTCGGTCATGACCGCCACCCGGGCGTCGGTGGTCGGGGCATCGGCCATGGCCCGGTAGCCGTCGGCCACGTCGCCCACGGTCAGTACCGGGCCCGCGGGACGCTGGGCGGCAAGGAGGTCCGCCGCCGCATCCCCGAAGTCGGAGTGGCGGAGCCACGCGGCGGACATCGCTTCTTCTGCGGCCCCGCTGGCTGCGGCCAGGGCGGCGGCCTGCTGGACCCATCCCAGGCCGAGACGGTCCGCGGCGCCGGGGAGCGGCTTGCCCGACAGGAACGTTGCGGCGCGCGGCAGATCCGCGGCCGGCAGGTCATGCAGGTAGGCGGCCAGGATGTCGCGCTTGGCGAGCTTGGACCGGGTCGCCGCCACCGCGTCCGCGGTGGCGGCAAAGGCACTGAACGGGGAGCTTCGGGATGCCATGTCGGTCCGAGTCTAGGCGCCCGCTTGACGGGCGCCATCGGTCCGGCCACCCTTCGCGCCGATGACGTCATGGAAGAGCCCGGTGACGCCCGAGGTGGCGCACCGGCTCCCCCCGGGCCAGGTGCTGACCGAGAAATTCCCCGTTCTCCAGTTCGGCCAGGTACCCTCGTACCCGGACCTTTCGACCTGGGACCTGCGGGTGTGGGGCGCGGTCGAGCAGCCGTTCACCCTGCGCTGGGCCGAGGTCCGCCAGCTCCCGGTGCGCGAGGTCACGCTCGACGTTCACTGCGTCACGCGCTGGTCCAAGCTGGGGACGACCTGGGAGGGCGCGCCCATGACCCACATCGCGGAAGCAGCGACGGTCAAGCCCGAGGCACGGCACGTCATCTTCCATTCGGAGTACGGCTATACGACCAATGTCCCGATGGAGGTGGCGCTCCAGGCCGATGCGCTCATCGCCTGGAACTTCGACGGCAAGCCCCTCGAGCCGGAGCACGGCTATCCCCTGCGCGGGCTGATGCCCGGCCGCTACTTCTGGAAGAGCGCCAAGTGGCTGCGCGGGATCGAGTTCAGCGTCGACGACCAGCCCGGCTTCTGGGAGCGCAACGGGTACAGCAACAACGCCGATCCGTGGCGCGAGGAACGCTACTCCGATGACTGAGCAGCCGATGACCACCGCGGCCCGCGTTCGGCGCCTGTCCCCGATGTGGCAGACCGCGGTGATCTGCCTGGTCGGGGTGACGGTGTCCGGTGCCCTGGTCGCACTGTCGCTGTTCACCCAGAACGTGGGCCTGTTCGTGGCCCTCACCCTGGCCGCCACCGTGGTGGCCGCCGGAGTCGGGATCTACGCCGCCGTCCAGGGCTGGCGCGGGTCGCAGCGTGCCGCCGCTCGCGGGTCGCAGGGTCGAGCTGCGGGGATCGCGCTGGCGGCGGGAGCCATGATCATCGTCGCGGCGGTCGCCATCTCCGGCGCGATCTGGATCGTCCTGCTCTTCTTCCTCTAGACCGTCGGCGGGCGGCCCTTCCGCCTACCATTGGAGCAGTCGCCCCCATCGTCTAGAGGCCTAGGACGCCACCCTTTCAAGGTGGAGATCACCGGTTCGAATCCGGTTGGGGGCGCCACTCATGCCCCGGCGTCTAGATATGGTGGATCTCCACTCGCTCGCCGCAGTCGGGGCAGTGGAGCAGCAGGAGCTTGGGATCGTCCTTGGTCGGGCGCCAGGTGTAGACGTCCGACTCCTTGACCATCTCCCCGCAGGTCGGGCACTCGGCGCCCAGGGCCAGCCACTGCTCGCGGGGGACAGACTGCCGGCCCACGCTACGGGTGCTCGGACGGAGCGTCGTCCGCCGCCGGCGCGACGGAATCGGCCGGGTCGGCGGGTGGTGCCGGAGGACCGGGGGGCTCCCAGCCGAGCATCACGGCCGGGGATTCAGCCAGCGCCGCGCGGGCGGCGGCGGCTTCCTTCGGACCGGAAAGCATCGAGTACCGGCGCGAGTCGTAGCCGGGCCAATGGCCCACGTCGCCGTCGCGGATCATCACCGCCCGGCGCAGGTGGATCCCGGTCACGTCGCTGACGGATCGGTCCATGACCTCGAAGTCCCGACCGGTCACCTGGCGCAGGGCTGCGGGCAGGGTCTCGACCAGGTACGCCGGATCGGGGTTCACGGCCATGGCCAGGTCGAGGGCCTGGACGACCAGGTCGTCCGGAAGGTCGCGGGGCAGCGGGCGACTGATGTACCGCATCCGGGAGTCCCGACTGGGACCCATGAACGTCCGCCACAGGCTCCGCACCATCGGTTCGGGATTGTACCGATGCCGGCTGGCGGGCGGCACCGGGGCCCATCGGTATACTTGCCGCCGCGTGAGGCCGTTCGTCCACCCGCCCGGCTGGACCGCCCCCCGCCTCTGACAGCCACGCACCCGGAGGAACCCTCGCATCAGCGCGCGCGTTCGAAAGGCGGTCATCCCGGCCGCCGGCTACGGAACCCGGTTCCTGCCCGCCACCAAGGCCATCCCCAAGGAGATCCTGCCGCTCGTTGACCGGCCCGTGATCCAGTACGCGGTCGAGGAGGCCGTCGCATCGGGGATCGAGCAGATCGTGATCGTGGTCGGCTCGGGGACGAGCGTGATCGAGGAGCACTTCGACTCCCATCCCGCCCTTGAGCGCTGGCTGGAGGACCGCGGCGACATCGAGCTCCTCCGTGCCGTTCGCAAGCAGTCCGAGTTCGCGGCCATCGCCTACGTCCGCCAGAAGGAGCCGCTGGGCCTGGGCCATGCGGTGCTCATGGCCAAGGAGCTCATCGGGGACGAGCCGTTTGCCATCCTGCTGCCCGACGACATCATGCTGAACCCCGGCGGGGCGCCGGTCCTCGCCCAGCTGATCGAGGCGCACGGGGCCCATCGAGGCTCGGTCATCGCCATCACCAAGGTCCCGCGCTCGGAGGCCAGCCGGTATGGCATCGTCGAGACCCGGCGCGGAGAGGGCCGCGTCTGGGAGCTGGCAGACGTGGTCGAGAAGCCCCCGGTCGAGGAGGCCCCGTCCGACCTCGCGGTCCTGGGCCGCTACGTGCTGAGCCCGCGCATCTTCGACGAGCTGGAGCACACCCAGCAGGGTGCCGGGGGCGAAATCCAGCTGACCGATGCCATTCGCGCCCTGATCGCGGACCAGCCGGTGTACGGATACGAGTTCACCGGCCATCGCTACGACGCCGGGACCCGGATCGGCTGGCTGGAGGCCAACGTGGCCCTGGCCCTGGAGTCGGACCTGGCGGACGAGTTCCGCGGATACCTCCGCGGGCTCGACCTGCGAGACTAGCCGCGTGAACGAGGCTCCCAACGGCCGCTTGATCGCGGGCCGATACCGGTTGATCAGCCCTATCGGCGAAGGCGGGATGGCCACGGTGTGGCGGGCCATGGACGAGCAGCTCGAGCGCGAGGTGGCGGTCAAGATCCTCCGTCCCCAATTCGGCGCGGACTCCGGATTCTCGGCCCGCTTCCGCAACGAGGCTCGGACAGCCGGCTCACTGAACAATCCGAACGTGGTCCAGATCTACGACTTCGGGACCGATGCCGAGGGCGGCGACCAGTACATCGTGATGCAGCTGGTGGACGGCCAGGACCTGGCCTCGGTCCTCCGCGAGCGCGGCGCCCTGCCGGTGGACGAGGCCGTTGCCATTGGGGCCGCGGTGGCCGATGCGCTCGACGCCGCGCATCACCTCGGGCTCATCCACCGCGACGTAAAGCCAGCCAACATCCTCATCACCGCGAGTGGCCGAACGCTGGTCACCGACTTCGGCATCTCGCGGGCCATCACCGATGCCTCGATGACCATGACCGGGACGACGATCGGCTCCGTCCACTACTTCAGCCCCGAGCAGGCCGCCGGGGAGGAGCTCGGCCCCCCGTCGGACATCTATGCCCTGGGCATCGTCATGTACGAGATGCTCAGCGGCCGACGGCCGTTCGAGGGTGACTCGGCTGCCGGGGTGGCGCTCAAGCGTCTGAACGAACCACCGCCCCCGCTGTCTACCGGCATCCTCCCCATCCCCGGCGCACTCGAGGCCGTGGTCATGAAGGCACTTGCGCGCGATCCCGCCCAGCGGTACGCCACGGCGGCCGACTTCGGGCACGCCCTGCGGACCTGGGCCAGCGGGGAGGACACCGTGGTCGCAGCCATCGTTCCGCCACCGGTCGTCCCACCACCCGCCGAACCCGTCGCCCCGGTTCCCGTACCCCTGCCTCCCCCCAAGAAGGGGACGCCGTGGTGGATCTGGATCCTTGCCTTCCTGGCCGTCCTGATGCTGGGAGCGATGGGGTTCCTCGGCGCGCGCCTGCTGGGCGCCTTTGGTCCCGAGAACGAGCCGAGCCCAAGCGCGGACGTGTTCGCGATGCCCGACTGGGTAGGCCAACCGATTGCGGCCGTCCGGCTCGAAGCCGAAGACCTGAACGTGATTCTCGACGAGCAGCCCGAGGCGAGCACCGATGTCGAGAAGGACACCGTGATCTCGACGGATCCCCGGTCGGGTAAGGACGTCTCCGAGGGCGACACGATCATCGTCGTCGTCAGCGCGGGCGAGGAAACGGTCATGGTGCCAACCCTGGCCGGCCAGACGCGGGAGGAAGCCCGAGACACACTGCTTGCCGCTGACCTTCAGCTGGGGCTCGTATCGGTGGAGACGTCCGATCAGCCCGAGGGAACGGTCATCCGCAGCAATCCGGCCTCGGGGACCGAGGTGGCCACCGGCTCGCAGGTCGACATCGTCTTGTCCAGCGGTCCGACGCCGACCCCGCAACCGACACCAACGCCAGCCCCCACGCCAACCCCGGCCCCAACGCCCACGCCGGCGCCTACCCCCTGATCGGCCGACCCGTCTGATCGGCGGTGCTAGGATGGCCGCCGCTTCCGTCCCACGAGCATCGAGGAAACCCGCCCATGTCCGCTGTCGCCGTAGACGACACGACGTTCGAAACCCAGGTCCTGAACAGCCCCAAGCCCGTCCTGGTGGACTTCTGGGCCCCCTGGTGCGGGCCCTGCCGGCTGGTCTCGCCGGTGGTCGAATCGCTCGGAGAGTCGCACGGCGACAAGATCGCGGTGGCCAAGCTCAACACCGATGAGAACCAGGATCTCGCGATGCGCTACAGCATCTTCAGCATCCCCACCCTGATCCTGTTCAAGGACGGACGCGAGGCTGCCCGCCTGGTCGGCTACATGCCCCAGCCGGTCATCGAGGAGCGCCTCAGGAACTGGCTGTAGGCGACGAGCCGATGGAGGGACGGCCGCCCCCCCGCCAGATCGTCATCCGGCCCGAACGCCGGACAGGTCCCGAGCGTCGCGAGACCGAAGCCCCGGCGCCGTCCGACCGCCGCCAGGGCGATCGGCGAACGATGTGCTGGGAGGTCGAGAACTGCGACCTCGCCATCCGGTATCGGTGCCCCGCCTTCATCCTGCGCCGCCCCTGCTGGGAGCTGTGGGCGGTCGAGGGCCTGGGCCCGGCCCGGGCGTGCTGCCACAACGACACCGACTGCGAGCCAGGCCGTTGCGCGATCGCCGAGAAGCGGTTCGCCGGGGCGCCGGCAGCGGAACCGCTGGCCGTCCACGTCGGCCGCCGCGGAGCGCCGCTGGGCTTCAGCCGGCCGCGACGGCACAGCTGCCCCAACTTCTTCGTGACCCACGGTTCGGGCGGTCGGATCCCGGTCGACGCACCGCACCTCCTGCGCTCCCTGGCCAAGCAGGAGGGCACGGTCTCCCGATGCCGGGTCCGCGGTGGGGTCCATCTCGACAGCGGCTACGTCACCGACCTGTGCCTGACCGGCCAGTACCGCGACTGCGTCTTCTTCGAGGACGAGCAGGGCTGACCACGGCGCTCACCTACGCTGCGGCGATCGCGGCCATTCGGAGCCGAGGCCGATTTGGGGTGAGCCTGGGCCTGGAGCGCATCGACCGGATCCTGGCCGAGCTCGATCACCCCGAGCGATCCCTGCGCGGGGCGCTGGTGGCCGGCACCAATGGGAAGGGCAGCGTGGTGGCCCTCACCGCATCGGTGCTCCGCGCCGCCGGCCACCGGGTGGGAACCATGCCCAAGCCGCACCTCGTCACGTATCGCGAACGGATCACGGTGGACGGCAACCTGCTCAGTGAGTCGGCGTTTGCGTCTGTTGTTGAGACGGTCCTGAACGCGGTGGACCGAATCCAGACCGATGCCGGGGCGCCCACCGAGTTCGAGGTCCTGACCGCCGCCGGCTTCGTCGCGCTGGCCGATGCCAAGGTCGACGCCGCGGTGATCGAAGTCGGGCTCGGTGGGCGCCTCGATGCCACGAATGCCGCTGACCTGGGCGTCGCGGTCGTGACCACCGTCCAGCACGACCACGAGCGGCACCTGGGGCGGACCCTGACCGCCATCGGTGGGGAGAAGGCGGCCATCATCAAGCGGGGTGACCTGGCGGTGACCGGGGCGATGGGCCGGGGGCTGGCGCCGGTGGTTGCCCGGGCCAAGGCCGTCCACGCGCCGCTCCATCGGGCCGGGCCGGGACAAGCCTGGCAGGCGCTGGTCACGGACGCGGGCTGGGACGGGATCATGGTCGACCTCCGGACGCCGGACGGGTGGCTGCGCGACGTCCGGGTCGGGCTGCTGGGCAGCCACCAGGGGCAGAATGCGGCGGTGGCCGCTGCCGTCCTCGACGCCATCCAGGCCGATGCAACGCGCGGCGGGCGTTCGCTCGCCGTGGCCGAGTCCCACCTGCGCGATGGCCTGGCCGCCGCTCGTTGGCCGGGGCGCCTGGAGTGGTTTCCCGACGCTGCCGGCGGGCGAGGCGTCCTGCTCGACGGGGCACACAACCCGGCGGGCGCCCGGGCGTTGGCTGCGGCCCTTGCCGAGCTCGGGGTGCGCAGGTTCCCACTCGTGTTCGGTGCCATGCGCGGCAAGCGGGTGAGCGCCGTGCTTCGAGCGCTGGCGCCGCTCGACCCCCGACCGGTCTTCACGTCGGTTGCGGATCCCCATGCCCACTCCCCGGAGGAATTGCTCCGGACCTGGCGACGTGCCATTCCCCATGCACGAGGGACGGCGGCGGGCCGCGTTGTCGCCGATCCGGCCACCGCCCTTTCCGTGGCTACCAACCTCGCCCCGGTCCGAGGTCCGGTGGTGGTCGCCGGGTCGCTGTACCTGGTGGGCGCGGTCCGTGCCGCCCTGACCGGGGAGCGGGTCGACCCGTGACCGCCGCCCGCGGCCGACCGATCCCGGACCTCGCCTGGGGAAGCCGGACCTTGGTGATGGGCGTCCTCAATGTGACGCCCGACTCGTTCTCGGGCGACGGGCTGGCTCCCGCCGGCCGCTCCAGGGCGGAGGTCGTGGAAGCGGCCGTCGCGCAGGCCCATGCCTTCGTCGCGTGCCGGCGCGGACATCCTCGATATCGGTGGAGAGTCGTCCCGCCCGGTCGCGGTGTACGGGGCTCACGACGCGGTGGACGCCGAAACCGAGATGGGGCTGGTCCTGCCGGTCATCGAAGCCCTGGCCACGAGCCTCGACCCACAGATCCTGATCAGCATCGACACGACCAAGGGCGTGGTCGCCCGCGCGGCACTCGCCGCCGGGGCGGGCATGGTCAACGACGTGTGGGCCGCTCGCCGGGACCCGGACACGGCCGTGGCCGCGGCCGAGGCGGGCGCCTACCTGGTCGTGATGCACAACAAGGACGTCGCCCAGTACGACCACGGCGTCCTGCCCGAGGTCGTCGAGTGGCTCCAATCTGCGGCAGAGGACGCAGCCGCGGCCGGGATCCGTGCCGACCGGCTGGTGGTCGATCCCGGCATCGGCTTCGGCAAGACCCCCGACCACAGCCTCGAGGTCCTCCACCGGCTCGCAGACCTGAAGGCGGCGCTCGGGCTGCCGCTCCTGATCGGGACCAGCCGCAAGCGGTTCATCGGTGACGTCCTGGACGGCGCTCCACCGGACGACCGGCTGGAGGGCACGATCGCCAGCGTGGTGGCCGCCATCGCCGACGGGGCGGATGTCGTGCGGGTCCACGACGTGGCGCCGGTCGTCCGCGCCGTGCGCGTGGCGGACGCGATCGTCCGACGCGCGGACGCCTCCGCGGTCGCGACAGATCTACCCGGCGAAATTCGCCTGACCGGCATCGCGGCCAGCGGCCGCCACGGTGTCAGCGACGAGGAACGGTCATCGGTCCAGCCCTTCGAGGTCGATGTGACCGCCCGGGCTGATGTCGCACATGCGGCCGCCAACGACGACCTGGCCGCCACCGTGGACTACGCCGCGCTGCAGTCCCTCGTCATTGACCGCGTGGCGGGCCAGAGCTTCCGGTTGCTCGAATCCCTCGCCGCGGACATCGGCCGCGCGGCGCTGGACCGGTGGCCCGTGATCTCCGAGGTAGCGATCGCCGTCCGCAAGCCACAAGCGCCCATGCCCGGACCGGTGGGCACCGTGGAGGTCAGGGTTCGACTCCCGCGCGACCTGCGCGGCTGAGGGCTAGACCTGGGCCGGAAGCGTCCCCAGGGTAACGTCGATGGCCAGCTGCTCGCCGTTGCGGAGCACGGTCAGGGTGACGACATCGCCGGGCCGATACGGGAGCAGCAGGGTCGCCAGGTCATGGTCGGCGTCCACCGTCCGCCCGGCCAGCTCGGTGATGATGTCGCCCACTTGGAGTCCAGCTTCGTCGGCAGGGCTGCCCGGGATGACCGCCGCTTCTCCGCTGCTTCCCTCGGCAATGAGGGCGCCTTCCTCGACCGACAGGTTGTTGTCGGCGGCCAGCTGCTTGTCGATCATCTGGTAGCGCACACCCACCCACGGCCGCGACAGCTCGTCGCCGTTCAGGGCCAGGGCCATGATCGGCTTGGCGAAGTCGATGGGGATGGCGAACCCGATCCCCTGCGCGCTCGTGTTGACGGCGGTATTGATCCCGATGACCTGGCCCACGCTGTTGACCAGCGGGCCACCGGAGTTGCCCGGGTTGATGGCGGCATCGGTCTGGATCAGGTGGCTGAGGTCCTCGGAGCTCGTGCCGTTCCCGGCCGTGATCTGGCGACCCAGGCCGGACACGACGCCGGTGGTCACCGTGTCGCTGTACTGCGCCAGTGGGTTGCCAATGGCGATGGCCAGCTGACCCACCTCCAGCGCGGCAGAGGAGCCGATGGGCGCGGTCGGCAGGTCCGAGGCGTCGATCTTGATGATGGCCAGGTCGGTGAGGGTGTCCGTACCGATGAGTGTCGCATCGAAGACGCGCGAGTCGGCGAGCCGAACCTGGAGGCTCACCGCATCACCGGCGACGTGCTTGTTGGTCAGGATCCAGCCGTCGGGGTCAAAGATGAAGCCCGAGCCTGTGCCCGACCCGCCGGTGGACAGGGTGGCTTCGATGGTCACGACCGCGGGTCCTACGCTGTCCACGGCGTTGATGACCGCCGATGATTCGTCCAGGGTCACCTGGGACACGTTTTCGCCGGCCGGCGGCTGGGTCGTGGGGGTGGTGCCGGTCCCGACCAGGTTGACCACGGCCAGCCCGGACAGGGTCCCGGACACGATGCCCGCGGCCAGGGCAATGGCCACGAATCCGAGGAGTCGCGGCCGGTGCGGCGGCGCGGCTTCGGCGGGTTCGGGGGGAAGGCTGCGGCGCGTGGACCAGGCCGGCGCGGAAGACCAGGTGTCGGATGGTGGAATGGGGGCGCTGTCGCCGCTGGCACCATAGCGGTCGGTCTCGACCGCGGCCGGGGGCTCGGCCTCGAAGTCGGCGGACAGCGTCTCGGGAGTCTTGGGCTCGGCGGACGCGCTGGGCTGGTCGGGGGTCGCGGGCGTGGGATCGCCCGGCGCGTCTGCGGTTGGTTCGGTATCAGTCACAGGGCCAAGTGTCGAGGACCGAGGTTGCGGGCGCTGTCCGTCCCCGGTGAAGAATCGTTGATCAAGCGGGAGGCGCGCCGACCTCCACATTGGCCAGCTCCCCGGCCGCCGCGGCCCCCTGGCGGGGCAGGACGACCCGGAACACGGTGCCTTCCCCGAGCACGCTGGCGACCTCGATGAACCCGCCGTGCATCTCCACGATGGAGCGGGCGATGGCCAGTCCCAGCCCGCTGCCCGACGCCCGTGCCTCGCCCACGTTGGTGCCGCGATAGAACCGATCGAAGATGCGTGGCAGCTCGGCCGGCGGAATGCCGGGACCGGTATCGGCGATCTCGATCACCGCGGCCTCCGGCTCGTCGCGGACCTCGAGGGCCACCGTCCCGCCGGGGGCGGTGAACTTCACGGCGTTGCCCACCAGGTTGGTGATGAGCTGGACAATCCGCTCCCGGTCGAATCGGAGGGCCACCGTCGTCGACGGCGCGGCGTAGGTCACGCTGATCTGGCGAGCCGCGGCGATCTCCGCGGTGGCCTCCACGGCGACCCGGACCGGCTCGCGCAGGTCGCCGATCTTCACGTCCATGGGGAAGATGCCGGCGTCGATCCGCGACAGGTCCAGCAGGTTGGCGCTCATCCATTCGAGCCGGGTCAGCTGCTCGGTGGAGCGGTCCAGGAACTCGGCTCGCGTCTCCTCGTCCACCCCGCCGTCGCGCTGCAGTTCGGTATATGTCCGCAGGGCGGCCAACGGAGTCCGCAGCTCGTGGCTGACATCCGCGACGAACTCGCGCAGCCGGTCGCGGTCCGCCTCCAGCAGGTGCAGGGACTCCGTCAGACGGTCGGCCATCAGGTTGAACTGCTCCCCCAGCTGGTCGATCTCCTCCACCCCGGCCGGCGGGACGCGCGCGTCGAGATGGCCGTGGGCCAGCCGCCGCGAGAAGCTGCCCAGGCGGTCCAGCGGAATCGTGAGCCGCCGCGCAGCCCACACCCCGACGCCCAGGGACACGAGCAGGGCGAGGGCTCCGGCGCCGACCAGCGCCCCGCGGACCTGGGTCAGGGTCGCCTCGCGGGCCGTGTACGGCACCGACACGACGACCTCGAGCTGAAGCGTGCCACCGGGGGCGAGGGGTTCCGCGAACGGAAGCTCGACCGAGAACGGAAGGCGGGTGGTCGGCGCGAGGGCGTCGGGGGCCAGCCCCTGCGCTTCGGCGGCCTCGATGTCCGTTGGTTCCGCGAATGCGGCCTGCGACCCGTCCACCGCGTTGACGACCTCGACCGTCACCAGGAGTCGGTTGGCCGCTTCCTCCGCGGCCGGCTGCATGATCCGCAGCTGCCGTTGCTCGGGGTCGTTGAGGAACTCGCCCAGCCCGCTGGTGGCTGCGCGGTTCACGGTGTCGATGATCAGCAGCGCGGTGGCCTGGGCCGACGCCTCGGTCCGGGCCCGGCCCTGCTGCTCGAAGTATCCGGGCAGGATCTGGTTCAGGGCCACGCCGCTGATGAGCAGCGCGATCAACGCGGTACTGGCAAGGGCAACCACCAGGCGAACGTCGAGACGGCGGATGAATCGGCGAAGGTGGATCGGTCAGTCCTCGGCGAATGCGTAGCCCACGCCCCGGATGGTCCGGATGTAGCGCGGCTGGGCGGGATCGGGCTCGACCTTGTCACGGATATGGCTGATGTGGACGTTGATCGTGCGCTCGTCCTGCTCGATCGCGGCGTCGTAGTCGCGCACCAGCTCGAGCAGCTGCGACCGGGTGAAGACCCGGCCGGGGCGGGCAGCGAGGTGACGGAGCAGGTCGAACTCGGTGGTCGTGAGGCTGATCCGCTCCCCGTCGCGGGTCACGCGACGGCGCTCGAGGTCGATCACGAGGTCGCCCCGGCGCAGGGTGTCGGACGCCTGCACGTCGGCCAGCTCCCCGTAGGCGCGGCGCAGGAGCGCCTTCACCCGGCTCGTCAGCTCGCGAACGCTGAAGGGCTTCACGAGATAGTCGTCGGCGCCGATCTCGAGCCCCACCACCTTGTCCACCTCGTCCGTGCGGGCGGTGAGGAACAGGATGGGAGCCCGGGTCTCGCGACGGAGCTGGCGGCAGACCTCGAACCCGTCGATGCCCGGGAGCCGGACGTCCAGTAGGACGAGGTCCGGGGCGAGCTCAGCAAAGCGGGCCACGGCCTCCTCGCCGGTCATGATCACCTTGACCCCGTAGCCCTCGCGCTCGAGGGCCACCTGGACGCCGCGCGCAACGGCGGGCTCATCCTCGACGATCATGATGGTGGCGGCCACGGGGACCGATTCTAGACCGATGCCCAACCGACGCCCGGACGGGCGGCCAGAGCCTCGGTTCGAGATCGGTTCGGGCCGGCGGGCGTTTGCCGGCCTATCGGTCCCCCTGTACCATTCGCCACCCCATGACCCTCGAACTCGCCGTCGACCCGCGCGCCGTGCTCGGCAAGCAGACCAAGCGTCTGCGCCGCACCGGTGCCGTGCCGGGCGTGGTGTTCGGCAAGAACACCGACTCCATCCCGGTCCAGGTCGATGCCAAGCGCTTCGAGGCCCTGTACCACGCCGCCGGGCGGACGACCATCTTCCAGCTGACGGTCACCGGCAACGGGCCGTCGAGCGCGATCATCAAGTCGGTCCAGCGCCACCCGCTCAGCGGGCGCGCGGTCCACGTCGACTTCTTCCTCCCCGACCTCAAGGTCGAGATGCAGGTCGACGTCCCCATCGTCTTCACCGGGGAGGCGCCTGCCATCGAGGAGACCGGCGGATCCCTCTTCCAGTCCCTGTCCAGCGTCAAGGTCCGCGCCCTGCCGGCCGACCTGCCGCACGAGTTCTCGATCGACCTCTCGCCGCTGGTCGACCTCGAGGCCGCCATCCACGTCAGTGACATCGCCGTAGACCCCGAGCGGGTGCACATCCTCAACGACCCCGAGGAGCTGATCGCCAAGGTCATGCCGCCGCGCGTCGAGGAGGAGATCCCGGTCGTGGCCGAGGGCGAGGAGGGTGCCGAGGGCGAGGAGGGTGCCGAGGGCGAGGAGGGCGCCGAGGGCGCCGAGTCCGGTCCGACCGAGGACGAGGGCTAGCTCAGCCCGCTCCGCTCAGCGTCTCCTGACGCGCGGGTCGAAGGCGTCCCGCATCCCGTCACCCAACAGGGTGAAGCCCACCAGCGCGATCCCCAGCGCGATCATGGGCGGGAACACGAGCCACGGCGCCTGGCCGAAGCGGTCGATCCCCTGATCGATCAGGCTGCCCCACGAGGCTCGGGGGATCTGCACCCCCAGGCCGAGGAACGACAATGTCGACTCGGCCAGAATGGCCATCGGGATCCCAAGGCTGATGGCGATGGCGATGGGCCCCATCGCCTGCGGCAGGATGTGGCTCCGGACGATGCGGCCGCCGGGGACACCGATGGCACGCGCCGCCTCGATGTCCTCGCGCTGCTTGAGGGACAGGGTCTGGGCTCGGACCAGGCGGGCGGTGCCGACCCACGCGATCAGACCGATGGCCACGAGCGTGGCGAGTAAGCCGTTGAGGATCGTGAAGAACGGGGTGTCGACGATCGCCGCCGAGATCATGATGATGAACAGCAGGTCGGGGAACGTCGCGATGATGTCGGTGAAGCGCATGAGCGCGGTCTCGGTCCTCCCGCCCCGCCAGCCGGCGGTCAACCCTACCGGGACGCCGATCGCGATCACCACCAGCTGGGCGACGAATGCCACCGTCAGCGAGACCCGGGCCCCGTCAACGGTGCGAGCCAGGAGGTCGCGGCCCAGGGTATCGGTGCCGAGTAGATGGTTCGGCGACAGCGGCGGGAGCGGGCCGTGGTTCTCCACGACCGCCGGGAGATCCTGGTCCTCGTAGGTCCATGGCAGGAGCGGCGGCACGAAGACCGCGATGAACACGAGGCTCACCACGATCGCACTGCCCGCGATGCCTGCCGGACTGCTGATCAGCCGAGCGAGCGCATCCATCCAGAAGCCACGGCTCCGCTCTCTCGGTCGGGACACTTCGCCGGCGCGGGCCGCTCGAGCATCAGCCACCAGGAATCGCCTCCGGCGCGCCCATCGACCCGTCGCGGATCCGAGGGTCGATGACCCCATAGGCGATGTCGACGACCGCGTTGGCAATCGCAACCACGATCGCGTAGATGAGGGTGATGGCCATCAGCAGGGTGTAATC
Source organism: uncultured Chloroflexia bacterium (assembly GCA_963816215.1). Lineage (GTDB taxonomy): Bacteria > Chloroflexota > Limnocylindria > QHBO01 > QHBO01 > DASTEQ01. The sequence continues at coordinate 117,999 of CAWFKB010000007.1, forward strand.
GCGGCCGCGAATCGCGAAGTAGTACAGGTTGCCAAGCCCCGGGATGTCGAACACACGCTCGACCACGATGGAGCCGGTGATCAGGAGGGCGAGGATCGATCCGGCAATGGTCACGATCGGGATGGCGGCGTTTCGAAGCAGGTGGACCCGCACGACCTGCTTCTCGGGCACGCCCTTGGAGTGCGCCGTGCGGATGTAGTCCGCCTGCAGGACCTCGAGCACGGCAGCCTTGGTGTGGCGCGCGATCTGGGCCATGGGCAAGCCGGCCAGGGCGAGGGTCGGCAGGATCCAGTGTCGCGGGGTTTCCCAGCCACTCCGCGGGAACAGGCCTTCCAGCGGTGGCAGCGGGGTCGAGCCGGGGAACACTGGGCCTCGGGCGGCACCCAGGGTGAGCTGGAGGAAGGCGGCCAGAGCGAAGGCGGGGAGTGCCATGCCGGCCAGAGCCAGGATGCTTGCCGCGTAGCCCGAGGGTCGTCGTTGGCGCAGGGCGGCTACCAGCCCGAGGGGGACACCGATCCCCACCGCGACGGCAAAGGCCAGGACGCACAGCAGGAGGGTCGGGCCGATCGCGGCCCCGACGGCATCGGCCACCTCGTACCGCTCGGTCGAGGTTCCGATACCAAAATCTCCCTGGAGCATGTGACCCAGCCACGCCAGGTACTGGATGGGGAGTGGCTGGTCGAGCCCGAGCTCCTCGGTCAGGCGCTCGACGACCGCCGGCTCGAGCTGGCGGCCCTCGCGGTTCCACGGGCTGCCGGGGGCGACGTGCATGATCGTGAAGGCGACGATCGAGGCGCCCAGCACGATGGGAATGACCCATGCCAGCCGACGAACCGCGTAGCGAAGAAGCACCTCACCTCCTGCCTAGTAGAACCCCGGGCCACCGGCGCGAGTTCAGATTGGCGACGTTCAGGGCTGGGCGGAAACGGCCCGCAGCTCCCCGGAAGGCCCGGTCACGACGATCGACTCGCCGCTGACGAAGGATCGCTCATCGGGCGGATGAGCCTCGTGGCGCTCCTCGCCCTGGAAGACGGCGAGGGTGAACACGCCGCGCTGGCGGAGTTCTCCGACGCTGCGTCCTTCGAGCCAGCTGCCCGCGGTCACGGGCAGCTCCTCGATCGAGAAGTTGAGCTCGCCGTGGGACAGCGCGGCATCGATGAAGTCGATGACCCGCGGCCGCACCGCCAGCTCCGCGATCCGGCGGCCGGCGGTCCCATATGGCGAGACGACGCGATTCGCCCCTGCCCGGATGAGCTTGGCCTCCGACTCCACGGCGTTGGCGCGGGCAACGATGAACAGGTTCGGGTTGAGCTGACGGGCGGACAGGACGATGAACACGTTCTCGGAGTCCGTGTCGACGCAGGCAATCAGGCCGCGCGCGCGGGCCACGCCTGCCTCTTCGAGAACGTGGTCCGTCGTCGCATCGCCGGGGACGACCATGTGGCCATCGCCCGCCGCCCGCGCGCGCGAAGCCTCATCGGTGTCGATCACCACGACCGGGTGGCCGGCGTGGTTCAGCTCGCGGGCCACGGCCGCCCCGACCCGTCCGTATCCGCACAGGATCATGTGGCCTCGCGCCGCTTCGACCGACCGTGCCATGTTCCTCGCCTCCCGACGGCCGCTCGCGACCTCGTCCACCACGTACTCGCTGATGATCCCAATGGACCCAAAGATGATGGCCACCCCGGCGACCGACATGACCATGGCCCACACCCGCCCGACGCTGTCGAGCTCGTGGACCTCGCGGAACCCGACCGTGGTCAGGGTCGTGATGGTCTGGTACAGCGCATCCTCGACAGTCCAGTGCTCGAGGAGCGCGAATCCCGCCGTCCCCACCACCACCGCGCTGATGGCCACCAGCAGGAGGGAGCGGACGTGACGCACGGTCACCCGGGCGGCGCCCGTCCAGGCGGCAACCGAGGGCTCAGTCACCGCCCGATCCTACGCGAGAGGAATCGGTCAGAAGGGCTGGTTTTGGGCATTCGAGGGGGATATAGTCGCCCGCGTCACGCCGCGCCGGCGCCCGTCCCGCGTCGCTCTCGCAGGTCCCGCCGCGCAGGAGAAAGGAGCCGCCCGCCGGCATCACTGTCCCTCGCAACTGCCTGTGTCCGCCCCGCCCGAACTCGCGGGGTGTTCGCCCCCTTCAGACCCAGCAACAGTGAGGTTTCGGATGTCGCAGATGTCCAGCAAGGACGATGTGCTGGCGCAGGATCGCAGCGACCTGCACGGCCTCGGCTACGCCCAGGAGCTCCTTCGGTCCATGGGCGGATTCAGCAACTTCGCGATCAGCTTCTCAATCATTTCCATCCTGACCGGCGCGGTCATCCTCTACAACTACGGCCTCAATCTGGCCGGTCCGGCCGCGGTCGGCATCGGCTGGCCGCTTGTCACGTTCTTCACGCTGATGATCGCCGCCACCATGGCCGAGCTCGCATCGGCATACCCCACCGCCGGCGGTCTCTACTACTGGGCCAGCAAGCTCCGCAACAAGGACTGGGGCTGGTGGACGGCGTGGCTGAACCTGGGTGGCCAGGTCTCGATCGTGGCCGGCATCAACTACTCGGCGGCGTTCTTCCTGACAGCCACGATCATCAACCCCCTGCTCGGCGGGACGTTTGATCCCGCCGCCGATACACTCGGCGTCCAGAACGCCATCTGGATGACCGGCGTCCTCATCGCGATCGAAGTCGTATTCAACGTAGCCGGAACCCGGATCGTGGCGTTCATGAACGACCTGTCCGTGTGGTGGCACATCTTCTTCGTGGCCGCCATCGCCATCGCCCTGGTGACCATTGGCACGCAGCCGACCAATGACATCGACTTCCTGTTCACCGTCGCGCCGGCCGGAACGGCGGCGGATGGTACGCCGTGGGAACAGATCATCCCCTTCGGCATTGCGGGTGCGTTCGCCCTGAGCCTGCTGCAGGCGCAGTGGACATACACCGGGTACGACGCATCGGCCCACGTCGCCGAGGAGACCGTCTTCGCTCGGCGGGCTTCGGCCTGGGGCGTGTTCCTCTCGGTGGCCGTCTCCGCCATCGCGGGCTACGTCGTCCTCATGGCCCTGAACCTGAAGATGCCTCCGCCGGCTGACGTCATGGCCAACAGCGGCGGCTTGGGCATCAAGTACATCCTCGAGCAGAACCTGGGCGCGGGCCTCAACAACCTCGGCGGCCTCCTCGCGGCTGGCGTGGCGATCGCGATGACGTTCTGCGGCTTCTCGTCGATCGCCTCGGCCGGGCGCATGCTGTTCGCCTTCAGCCGGGACGACGGTGTTCCCGGGAGTCGTTGGCTGAAGAATGTCAGCCACCGCTTCCGGACCCCGGCCAATTCGGTGATCGCGATCAGCCTCTTCTCGTGGTTGCTGATCATGCTGGTCTACCTGATCTTCACGCTGGCCGGCGCCGATCCGCTGTTCCTCATCGCCGGAATCGTCGGCGTGAGCACGGTGCTGCTCTACTGGGCCTACGGGCTCTGCATCCTGCTCGGCCTCATCGGCGATCAGTCATGGCGCGAGCGCCAGACCTGGAGCCTGGGCCGATGGAGCAAGCCGCTGGCCTGGATCTCGGTGATCTGGATCATCCTCATCACCCCGTTGTTCCTCTATCCGTTCGAGTTGAATGCAGCCTCCCTGGCGACCGTTGCCGGCTTCCTCGTGCTGCTGCTCGTCTACTACTTCGTATGGGCGCGGAGCCGGTTCAAGGGCCCGATCCCGCAGGGAACGGCCGAAGAGCTGGAAGCCATCGAACGCGAGTTCGAAGATGCGGCGACCGCTATCTCGACCTGAGATCCATGCGACCCTGAACCAAGGACGGGCCGGCCGGGACAACCGGCCGGCCCGTCTCACCCGAGCGACCTGACACCGTGCCCGACGAGGACTTCGCGATGACGACCACCAAGGACCACCCCAGCAAAGCCGTCCTGACCCAGGCCATCCACGACGGGCAGATCGACACCCTGATCGTGGCCCTGACCGACATGCAGGGCCGCCTCATGGGCAAGCGGGTCCAGGGCCAGGCGTTCCTGAACGGCGCCATCGACCACGGCGCCCACTTCTGCACGTACCTCCTCGGCACGGACATGGAGATGAACACGCCCGATGGCTTCCAGCTCATGAACTGGGAGACGGGGTACGGCGACTGGATCGCCGATCCGCTATGGGACACCTACCGGGTGGTGCCGTGGCTGGAGAAGACGGCCATCGTCCTTTCCGACACGGTGGACCACCACGGGCACGAGATTGCCGTCTCGCCACGGACCATGCTCAAGCGCGTCGTCGAGAAGGCGACCGAGATGGGATTCCGGGCCATGGCCGGTTCGGAGTACGAGTACTACCTGCTGGCCGATACCTACGAGCAGGCCTGGGAGAAGGGCTACGTCGGGCTCAAGCGGTTCGGCTACTACAACGAGGACTACCACCTCCTGCAGGCCACCAAGGGCGAGCCGATCCACGGCAAGCTGCGCAACCTCATGACCGAGGCCGGGATCCCGGTCGAGTTCAGCAAGGGCGAGGCGGCGCCCGGCCAGCACGAGGTCAACATCCACTACACCGACGTGCTGGAGATGGCCGACTGGTCGGTCCTCTTCAAGCACGGGGCCAAGGAGATCGCCTGGCTGAACGGGATGGGCCTGACCTTCATGGCCAAGCCCGATCACACCTGGACCGGCTCCAGCGGCCACCTGCACATGTCCCTGTGGGACAAGACCGGCAAGAAGGCGCTCTTCTACGACCCCAAGGCCGAGCCGTACGGCATGTCGAAGACCATGCGCCACTTCCTGGGCGGGATGATGAAGTACTCGCGCGAGCTCTCGATCTTCTGGGCCTGGAACGTGAACTCGTACAAGCGCTACGCCGTGGCGTCGTGGGCGCCGGTGAACGTGGTGTGGGGGCGGGACAACCGCACCACCGGGTTCCGGATCGTGGGCGACGAGTCGGGGCTCCACGTCGAGAACCGCTTCCCCGGCGGCGACATGAACCCGTACCTGGCGTACGCCGCGGTGATCGGGGCCGGGCTGCTGGGGATCGAGCGCGAGATCGAGCCGCCGGACGAATACGTGGGAAACGGGTACGTGGCCACCGGCTGCGACCGCATGCCGCGCGCGCTGCACGAGGCCATCCGCGAGCTCGAGGCCAGCGAGGCGGCAGCCGACATCTTCGGTCCCAACGTCGTGGCCCACTACCTCAACGCGGCGCGCGTGGAGCAGGAGACCTACGACGCGATCGTCCATCCGTGGGACCGCGAGCGCTACCTGGAACGGGGCTAACCGATGCGATTGAGCGACAAGGTCGCCGTCATCACCGGCGCCGGAAGCGGGATGGGCCGCACGGCGGCCCTGATGTTCGCGGCCGAGGGCGCCAAGGTGGTGGTGGCCGAGTACGACGAGGCGGCCGGCGCCGAAACCCGCGACCAGGTGATGGCCGCGGGCGGGGACGCCGTGTTCGTGAAGACCGATGTCTCGTCAGAGACCGATGCGGCCGCCATGGTGGCGGCCGCCATGGATCGGTATGGGCGGCTGGACGTCCTCTACAACAATGCCGGGATCATGCCCGAGGCCGATCACTCGGTGACCGACACCGACGTCGAGACCTGGGACCAGGTGATGGCCATCAACGTCCGTGGCGTGTTCCTGGGCTGCAAGTACGCGATCCCGCGCATGCTGGAGCAGGGGTCCGGATCGGTCATCAACATCAGCTCGTTCGTCGCCCTGCTCGGCTGCTCGGTCCCGCAGGACGCGTACACCGCCTCGAAGGGCGCCGTGCTGTCGCTGACCCGGTCATTGGCCGTCCAGTTCGGTCCCCAGGGAGTGCGCTCCAACGCCATCTGCCCCGGCCCCATCGAGACGCCGCTCCTCATGGACTGGCTGCTGAAGGACGAGGCGGCCAAGAACCTGCGCCTCGCCCGCAACCCCACCGGCCGGTTCGGCAAGCCCGAGGAGATCGTGAACGTGGCTGTCTACCTGGCCTCGGACGAGTCACGCTGGACGAACGGCGCCCATTTCGTCATCGACGGCGGAATCAGCGTCAACTACTTCTAGGGCCGGGCAACAGGTCGCTCGCCTGACCGGGGATATACTCGGGCCCCTGATGACGACCGAAACGACCGCCGCCGCTGACCTTGCCCCGAGCGTGGGCGCGATGCAGATGATCATTGGTGGCGAGCACGTGGACGCCGCTGACGGGCAAACGTTCGAGGTCATCAACCCGGCCACCGGAGCGGTACTGGCGACGGCCCCCATGGGCGGCCCCGAGGACGTCAACCGGGCGGTCGCCGCGGCCCAGAAGGCCCTGGACGACCCGAAGGGCTTCTCGTCCTGGTCAGCAGCCAAGCGCGGCCGCGCCCTCCAGAAGCTGAGCAACCTGGTCAAGGATCACCTGGAGGAGCTGGCTCAGCTCGAGAGCCGCAACGTGGGCAAGCCCATCTCCGGCGCCCGCGGCGAGGCCTTGGGGGTCAGCCTCGTGTTCGAGTACTACGCCGGCGCGGCCAACAAGCATTTTGGCCAGACCATCCCAACCAGCAAGCCGGGGCTCGACTTCACGCTGCGCGAGCCCATCGGCGTGGTGGGCCTGATCGTGCCCTGGAACTTCCCGATGAACATGGCGTCCTGGAAGCTGGGGCCTGCCCTGGCCACCGGCAACGCCTGCATCCTCAAGCCGGCCTCCTACACGCCGCTCACCGCGCTGCGACTCGGGGAGCTGGCGCTGGAAGCCGGGTTCCCGCCGGGCATCGTGAACGTGGTCACCGGTCCGGGCGGCACCGCGGGTGCGGCCATCGCCGCCCATCCAGGGGTTGGCAAGGTGGCCTTCACCGGCGAGACGACGACCGGCCAGGAGATCCTGCGCCTGGCGGCGGGGAACGTGAAGAAGGTGAGCCTCGAGCTGGGCGGAAAGAGCCCGAACATCGTGTTCGCCGACGCCGACCTGGACCGATTCGCCCGCGAGTCGCCCTACGCGGTGTTCGACAACGCCGGCCAGGACTGCTGTGCGCGGAGCCGGATCTTCGTCGAGGCATCGGTTCACGACCAGGTCGTGGCCGCCTTCATCGAGGCCACGCGCAACGTCAAGGTCGGTGACCCCGCCGACGAGGGGACTGAGATGGGGAGCCTCGTCAGCCAGCGCCAGCGCGAGCGGGTGGCGGACTACATCCAGGTCGGCCGGGACGAGGGAGCGGAGCTGGCGTATGGCGGGGAGGCCCCGACCGGTGATCCGTTCGACGACGGCGCATACCTGATGCCCACCATCTTCGACGGCTGCCGGACCGACATGCGGATCGTGCGCGAGGAGATCTTTGGTCCGGTGGTTGCCATCATCCCGTTCGCGGACGAAGCGGAGGCCGTGCGCCTGGCCAACGACACGCCGTATGGGCTGTCGGGATCGGTCTGGAGCCGGGACATCGGCAAGGCGATCCGGGTCGCCAAGGGCCTCAAGGCGGGCGTCCTGTCGGTGAACTCCAACAGCAGCGTGCACACCGAGGCGCCCTTCGGCGGCTACAAGATGAGCGGGATCGGGCGCGAGCTGGGAATGGGGGCGCTCGACCTGTTCACCGAGGTCAAGAACGTCTTCGTCGACCTGACCTGAGTTGACTCCGCCTCCGTTCCAGCTCCCCGAGACCCGCCCCGCTCCCCTCACCATTCGCCGGTTCGCCGCGCTCGTGGCGGGCAAGGCGGCGGCCAGCGCCACCCGTCTCACCGGTCGAGGCGGCGGAACCTCGCTGCCGGGGATGGTCGCCCGGCGGCTGGACCCCGGCATCCTGTCGGACCTGGTCGGGGACCGGGGGGTGCCGGTCCTGGCCATCACCGGGTCCAATGGCAAGACCACGACCGCCCGGTTCACCGCTGCCCTCCTCCGGGCGGCCGGCCTCCCGGTTGCTCATAACCAGGCGGGCGCGAACCTCGTCCAGGGGGTGACCTCTCTGGCGGTAGCAACGGCCGATCTCCGGGGCCGTATGCCGCCAGTGGTGCTGGTGAGCGAGATCGACGAGGGCGCGCTCCCGCTGGTGGCGCCCGAGATCCGGCCCCGTGCCATCCTCGTGACGAACCTCTTCCGCGACCAGCTGGATCGGTACGGCGAGATCTATGCCGTGGCCGACCTCTTCGAGTCGGTCGCGGCTGGGCTGCCGGCGGACAGCGTGCTGGTCGTGAATGCCGATGATCCGATCGTGGCCGGGCTGGCGCCGGGTCGTCTCGGGACGCTGCGTCACGTTCGGCATGGACCTCGCCGAGTCGACGGACACCATCACCCGGGCCGCGGACACGATCCGCTGCCCGGTGTGTCGGGCGGACCTCGTCTACGACAAGGTCTACCTCTCGCACATGGGCGCGTGGCACTGCGATGCCTGCGGCCTGACCCGCCGCGAGCTGGACGTGGCGGTGACCGCGGTCGAGGTCCGCGGACTGGCCGAGACGCGCTTCACCGTCCGCACGCCGGATCGCGTCCTGGAGCTGACGGTCCCCCAGTCGGGCGTGCACGTCGCCTACGACGCGGCGGCGGCCATCGCCCTGGCCTACGGCCTGGGCGTCGTCCCTGGATCACGCGGCAGAGGCGCTGGCGGCGGTCGGCCCTGCCTTCGGACGGCTGGAACGGATCACGGCCGGCGACCGCCAGATCGTGCTGGGCTTTGCGAAGAACCCCACCTCGTACAACACGACCCTGCGCGCCCTCGCCACCGAGGGCCTGCCCGAGCAGCTGCTGATCGCGGCCAGCAACACGCTCGTTGACGGCGAAGACTTCGGGTGGCTGTGGGACGTGGAGTTCGAGGGCGCGGTCCCACGGATCAAGGCCGCCACGGTCTCCGGCCTCCGCGCCGACGAGCTGGCCAACCGGCTGAAGTACGCGGGGCTGGACCCGGCGCGCATCACCGTGGTCGAGGACCGCGTCCCGGCCCTGGACCACGCCCTGGCCGGACTCGAGCCCGGCGGCGTGCTCACCGTGCTGGCGGGCTACACCCCGACCATCGAGCTCCGCGAGGAGATGCGCCGTCGCGGCTGGGTTGGGCGATACTGGGCCGCATGACCGAGTCCGGGTACCCCACCCTGCGCATCGCCCACCTCTACCCGTCGCTGCTTAACGTGGCCGGTGACGGAGGCAACGTGATGGCCCTCGTCCAGCGCTGCGCCTGGCGCGGCATCCCGACCGAGGTCGTCGACGTCGAGCAGGGGGACAAGCCCGACTTCACGACCTTTGACCTGATCCTGTTCCATGGCGGGCAGGACGTGGAGATGGAGGTCGTGGCGGCCGACCTGGGGCTCAAAGTGCCGTCCCTGCGGGAGGCCGCTGACCAGGGCGTCGTGATCTTCGCGGTGTGCGCAGGCCTTCAGTTGCTCGGCAACCGGTACACCCCGTCCGACGGCGAGGCCCTGGAGGGCGCGGCCATCCTCGACCTGGAAACCCACGGAGGACCGGAGCGCTTCATGCAGCACGCGGCGGTCGAGGTGACCCTCAACGGCGAGACGGGCACGGTCGTGGGGTTCGAGAACCATTCAGCGGCCAGACCATCCTCGGCCCCGGCGCCCAGCCCTTCGGGACCATGGTCGCCGGCGCCGGCAACAACGGCAGCGACGGGACCGAGGGCGCCGTGCGCGACCACGTGTACGCCACCTACCTCCACGGACCGGTGCTGCCCAAGAACCCGTGGCTGGCCGACCAGCTCATCAAGATCGCCCTCGAGCGACGGATGGGCCACCCGGTGGAGCTCGCTCCCCTCGACGACGAGGCGGAGACGCGCGCCCACGAGGTGACCCTGGCCAAGGCCCTTCGCAATCGCGGTCAGCGGACGGCGCTCACCCCGGCCGAACTGGTCCGCAACCGGTAGTTCCGGGCCAAAAAAAACTCGTTGACGGCGCCGAAAGGCGGCGCCCATACTCGCGCCCGAATTGCACCCGCGGGCTGCTTCCGCGGGTCGGTGATCCTTGTGTCCCTTGCGTCTGTGCCATCGCCCAGAAACGGATGAAGGAGACTCGCCTTGACCGCGGATCAGACCCACGCCGAGCAGGTCGCCAAGGATGACGCGCACCTCGAGTCGCTCGGCATCAAGCCCCAGCTGAGCCGGCGGCTCGGCTACTTCTCCAGCTTCGCAGTGGCGTTCAGCTACATCAGCGTCGCGACTGGTTCGTTCACCCAGCAAGCAGTCGCCATTGGAGTGGGCGGCCCGCCCTTCATCTGGGGCTGGTTCCTCGTCATCCTCGGTCAGACGTTCGTGGCCCTGAACTTTGCCGAACTGTCGAGCCATTTCCCGGTGGCTGGATCGATTTATCAGTGGTCGAAACGACTTTCGAACAAGACCCTGGGCTGGTTCACCGGCTGGTTCTACTTCTGGGCCGGTGTCCTGACCGTGACCGCCGTCGCCGCCACCGTCCCGTACGTGATGTCGCCGCTGTTCGGAATCGACCTGTCCGCCGCGAGTCCGATCCCGTTCCTCAATACGTGGTCGTTCCTGTCGATCATCGCGCTCCTGGTTTCGACGACCATCAACGCGTTCGGCGTGCGGCTCTTGACCTTCCTGAACAACCTCGGTGTCGCCGCCGAGATCCTGGGCATGATCGTGTTCGCCCTGGTCCTGCTGATCTTCGCCAATCACCAGCCGATCTCGGTCATCTTTGACACGTCGTACACGGCCAACCTGGCTGGTGGGAACTACTTCGCCGTGTTCCTGGTGGGCATGTTCCTCGCCCTGTTCGTGGTCTATGGATTCGACACGGCCGGAACCTTTGGTGAGGAGACCGTCAACGCCAGCAAGCACGCCCCGCGCGGTGTCCTCGCGGCGATCTGGCTGTCTGGCATCGCCGGGTTCCTGTTCCTGCTCGGCGTGATTCTGTCCTTCAAGGACATCGGGGCCGCCGTCGCCGAAGGGCAGGCGTTTGGCTTTCCCTTCGCAACCACCATCAAAGAGAACCTGAACCAGGAGTTAGTCGGGGGAGTGACGCTCGGTGACGTCTATCTGGTGGTCATCCTGATCGCAGTCTCCGTCTGCACCCTGGCCATTCAGGGCGCGACGACCCGCCTGATGTTCTCGATGGGACGCGACGGCCGCCTGCCGTTCGGGAAGACCTGGGCCCACGTCAACAAGTCCTTCAAGACCCCAACCAATGCCGCGCTCGGAGTGGGCGTCCTCTCCGTGGTGCCCTTGCTCGTCACCGGCGCGCTGGCGGCGTTCTACCTCGCCATTGCGGCCACCGGAACGATCTACATCAGCTACTTCCTGTGCAACTGGGGAGTCCTGCGCGCCCGACGACGCGGCTGGCCGCACAAGGCTGCCTGGTTCAAGCTCGGCAGTTGGGGAACGATCCTCAACTTCCTGGCCCTGGTGTGGGGCGGGCTGATGATCATCAACATCGGTATCTGGGAGAGCCCGATCTTCGGAGACTTCGGCAACGAACTCCGGAGCATCTGGTCCAACCCGCCGATCAACACCTTCCTCCAATGGAACGGTGAGACGCTGTCCGACCTTCCCGCAATCCCGGTGTTCGAGTTCTTCGTCGGCTCGGTCCTGACCATCGGCGTGCTGTACTACGTTCTGAGCGGTCAGCGCCGCAAGGAGGACGTCGTCCAACTCGAGGCGGATACCGCCACCGGCGAGACGATGATCGCGTAAGTTCCCGTTGCGCCCGCCCAGGCGAGCGGCTCGGCGCCCCGGCGCTCGAGCCGCTCGCGCATTTCCGCACGAGATTCGAGGGCCGCTGGATTGACCGATCCCCCCTTTCCCCCGCCCGATGACGAACCGCTCCACGGCGAGCTGGCGGAGCACCTGTCTGACGCCCTCCAGCGCGTCCCGGAGACGGCCGGGCGCGACCTCACTTTCACCCCGCTCTCGGGCGGGATCACGAACCGGAACTTCCTGATCACCGTCGCCGGCGAGGCGGATCGGTACGTCATCCGCCTGGCAGGCAACGACACCTTCCTGCTGGGCATCAGCCGCGAGGTGGAGCACGCCGCCACCGTGGCCGCCGCCGGCGTGGGGGTGGGCCCCGAGGTGGTCGCCTTCATCAAGCCCGAGGGCTACCTCGTCACCCGCTTCATCATCGGTCAGCCGGTCAGCGACGACGCCGTGCGCGATCCCGCCACCCTGGCCCGGGTGGCCGACTCCATCCGCCGGGTCCACGGCGGGCCGGCCATCCCCGGCCTGTTCGTTCCGTTGCGGATCTGCGACGCGTACCACGCCCTCGCATCGGCCCGCGGCGTCCCGGACCCGGCCGGCTGGGACGCGGCGCTGGCCGCGGGACGGCGGATCGAGCGCGCCCTGCTGGATGCGCCGCTCCCCCTGGCGCCGTGCCACAACGACCTGCTCAACGCGAACTTCATCGACGACGGCGAGCGGATCCGGATCGTGGACTGGGAGTACGCCGGCATGGGCGACCTGTTCTTCGACCTGGGCAACTTCAGCATCAACCACGAGCTGAGCCCCGAGCAGGACGTCACCTTCCTGTGTGCCTACGACCAGACCGATGCGCCTGACCCCGCGCGCCTCGCGCGGCTGACGCTCATGCGCGTGGTGTCCGACTTCCGCGAGGCAATGTGGGGCGTCCTCCAGCAGGCGATCAGCACCCTGGACGTGGACTTCGTGGAATACGCCGACGAGCACTTCGACCGGCTGCTGCGCCATGCCGCGGAGCCGCGCTTCGAGGACGCCCTGCGCGAGGTCGCCGGTGGCTGACGCCGCGCGCGTCGTGATCATCGGCGGGGGCGTGGGCGGAACAGCCATCGCCTATCACCTCGCCCGACTGGGCTGGACCGAGGTCGTGCTCCTCGAACGATCGGAACTGACCAGCGGATCCACGTTCCACTCCGCGGGTCTGGTGGGCCAGCTCCGCGCCAGCCCGACCTTGACCCGGATGATGGTCGACTCAGTGGATACCTACCGCCAGCTCCAGGCCGAGACCGGCGTGGATCCCGGCTGGCGCGAGGTTGGATCGCTCCGCCTGGCCTCCAGCGCCGAACGGATGGAGGAGCTGCGCCGCCAGGCCGGCTGGGCCAAGGCCTATGGGCTCGAGATGGCGCTCGTCTCCGCCGACGAGGCGCAGGCCCGCTTCCCGCTCATGTCAACCGCGGGCGTGCTCGGCGCGGCCTGGCTCCCCACCGACGGCTACCTCGACCCCTCGGGTCTGACCCAGGCCCTCGCCGCGGGCGCCCGCCAGCGCGGAGTGGACATTCGGACCCGGACCCGGGTCACCGCCATCACGGTCGTGAACGGGCGCGTGACCGGGGTGGAGACCGATGCCGGACCGATCCAGGCCGAATTCGTCGTCAACGCGGCGGGCATGTTCGCGCCGGAGGTCGGCCGCCTGGCCGGAGTCGCCGTCCCGATCATCCCGTTCGCGCACCAGTACCTCGTGACCGAGCCCATCGACGGCGTGACCCCGGATCTGCCCGCAGCTGCGTGACCCCGATCATCTGGTCTACTTCCGGCCCGAGGTCGGCGGCCTGGTGATGGGCGGCTACGAGCGCGATCCGGCCGCGTGGGGACTGGACGGCATCGCCCCCGACTTCAACGGCAAGCTCCTGCCGCCCGACTGGCCGCGCTTCGAGGAGATCAGCCGCGGCGCGGTCCTCCGGGTGCCTGCCATGGCCACCGCCGGCGTGCGGCAGCTGATCAACGGCCCGGAGGGCTTCACTCCCGACAACGAGTTCATCCTGGGCGAGACCGAGGTGCGCGGCTTCTGGGTCGCCGCCGGCTTCTCGGCCCACGGGATCGCCGGCGCGGGCGGGATGGGCCGCCAGGTCGCGCACTGGATCGTGGACGGCGAGCCGGAGTACGACCTGTGGAAGATGGACATCCGCCGGTTCGGGGCGCAGTACCGGTCACGAACCGTCGTCCAGGCGCGGGCCACCGAGAACTACGCGACCTACTACGACATCCACTACCCCAACGAGGAACGGCAGTCCGCCCGGGCGCTGCGCCTCTCCCCAACGTACGGGCGCCTGGCCGAGCTGGGCTGCGCGTTCGGCGAGAAGTCCGGCTGGGAGCGACCGAACTGGTTCGACAGCAATGCCCCGCCGGGCGACCCGGCGCTCCGCCCGCGCGGATGGGCGGGCCACCACTGGTCACCGGCCATCGAGGCCGAGGCCCTGGCCACCCGCACGACCGCCGCCCTGTTCGACGAGACGAGCTTCTCGAAGATCGAGATCAGCGGGTCGGGCGCGCTCGCCTTCCTGCAGCGCCTGTGCGCCAACGACATGGACCGACCCATCGGTCGAATCACGTACACCCAGATGCTCAACCGCCGGGGCGGGATCGAGTGCGACTTCACCGTCACCCGCCTCGCGGCGGATCGGTTCTTCATCGTCACCGGCACCGCGTTCGGGAATCACGACCTGGGCTGGATCCGGTCGCATGCCCCCGACGACGGCAGCGTGACCCTGACCGATGTGACCTCGGCCCGGGCGTGCCTCGGCATCTGGGGTCCGCGCGCGCGCGACATCGTGGCCTCGACCAGCACCGATGACTGGTCGAACGACGCATTCCCCTACCTGAGCGCCCGCCAGGTGAGCGTCGGCCCGGTTCCCGTCCTGGCGCTGCGGGTCACGTATGTCGGGGAGCTGGGCTGGGAGCTCTACGCCCCCATGGAATACGGCCTCGTCCTGTGGGACACGCTGTGGGCCGCCGGGAAACCGCACGGCATGGTGGCCGGCGGCTACCGGGCGATCGAGGCACTGCGTCTGGAGAAGGGTTACCGGGTGTGGTCGAGCGACATCACGCCCGACGACTCCCCGGACCAGGCGGGTTTGGGGTTCGCGGTCCGGATGGGCAAGGCCGAGCTGTTCATCGGCCGCGACGCGCTCGAAGCCGCCCGGGCGGGCGGGGTGGATCGGCGCCTGTGCTGCCTGGTCCTCGACGAGCCGCTGGCCGTGGCGCTGGGCAACGAGCCGATCCGGATCGGGCAGCAGGTCGTGGGACGCGTGACGTCCGGTGGCTACGGGTACACGGTCGGGGCCAGCATCGCCTACGGCTACCTCCCCGCGGCGCAGGCCGACGTGAATCAGCGGGTCGAGGTCGAGATCTTCGGGGAGTGGGTAGGCGGAACGGTGAGCGCCGAGCCGTTGTTCGACCCCAGCGGGGAGCGGATCCGGGCCTGACCTACTGCGCGGCGGCGCGGCGGATGGCCGCGTGGGCCCGGGCCGCCTCGACGAACGAGGCCCACAGCCGCTCGAACTCGGGGGAGGTGAACTCCGTCCGCTCGGGATGGCTCTGGATGCCCATCACCCAGCGGCTCGGGTTCGCGTCCTCGAGCGCCTCCACCAGGTCGCCTTCCGGATGCGCGCTATAGCCGCTGACGGTGAGCCCGGTCCCCACCTGGTCCGGACGGACGGCCTGGTGGTGGTACGTGTTCACCGAGGCGATCGACTCGCCCAGCACCTCGGCCAGTCGCGTTCCGGCCTCGATCTCCATGTCATGGGCCTTGGCCTCGGGCGCAGGGTACGCCGGGCTGGTGTGGCCCTCGATGTCCTGCACGAGCGCGCCGCCACGGAACACGTTGATGGCCTGCATCCCGCGGCACACGCCAAAGATCGGGACGTCCTGCGCTTCGGCGGCGGCGAAGGCCGCCTGCTCAAGGGCGTCGCGGCCGGGTTCCACCACGGTCGTGGGATGGGGCTCCTCTCCGTACAGGGCAGGGGCCAGGTCCGCGCCACCGGACAGCAGCAGGCCGTCCATCGTGTCAAAGGCGGCCTCGCGCTCGGCGGCGCTGCTGTCCTCGTTGAGCGCGATCACGTCGCCACCGTGTCGCGCCACGGCCTCGAAGTAGCGGTCGTTCTTCTGCCAGGCCACTTCCTCGTTCGCCGCGTGCTCGGGCGACTGGACGGTGACCACGATCCGCGGCGGACGATCCATGTTTCGATGGTACGCCGGCGTCGTCCCGCCAGACCGGCCGACGGGCAGATTCCTGCCACTCCGCTAGGCTGTCCCGACATATGACCGATTCGCGTCGTCTTCGACTTCCCGTGGTCCTGCTCGTCGTTGGCCTGCTGGCCATCGCGACCGCCTGTCAGCCGCCGAGCGCCTCCGCGTGCGGGCTGGTCGACTACGCGACGACCATCCAGACCGATCTCGACACCCTGACGGCACTGGACGCCACCCAGGTCGCGACGGCCGGGACACCCGACAACGTCACCGCGCTGGCCACCCTGGACACGCTCGACGCCACGGTGGTCGAAGCCCAGGCGGCCCTCGACGCGGCATCGGACGACGAGGTCAACACCGTGACGCGGACCTCCTTCCAGGCCGTGCTGGACGCAACCTCGGCCGCAACGTCATCGATGCGGACGGCCATCGAATCCGGAGACGCGGGTCAGGTCAGTTCGGCCATAACCGGTCTCCAGGTTGCTTCGGCGGCCATCGGCGCGTTCACCGGCCTGGTGAACGGGCTCGGGGAGGACTGCCCGACCGCCTCACCGAGCGAGTCGACAGCCGCGAGCGCCTCCGCGGAGGCAACGCTCGAACCGACCCTGGCCCCGACCGTCGCACCCACCGCCACCCCCGTCCCACCCACGGACACCCCTGCGCCGACGGCAACCCCAGCGGAAACCGAGTCCGAGACGGAGGCTGAAGCCACCCCGACCGCCACGCCTGCGCCGACCGCGACACCTACCCCAACGCCCACCCCCACGCCAACGCCGAGCCCGTCCCCCACTCTGAGCCCGACTATCGAGCCGAGCCCTTCTGCCTCCGAGCCACCTACGCCGGATGACGAGGGCAGCGGGCTACTGCCGTGGATCCTGGTCCTGGGTGTCGGTGGCCTGGGTGCCGCCATCGTCGTCCTGTGGTACGCCAACCGCAACGACGAGGGCGAGCCGCCCGACGAGTTCGGGACGCCGCCCGACGAGTTCGGTGGACCGGACCAGGGGACCTCCGCACCGCCGCCTGTCGGTGGTGCGCCGCCACCGACCGCGCCGCAGTCCTAGGTCGCGCCCACCGGATCCGGCGATTTCGCCAGTTTCGGGCGCGCCCTAACCGGCTCGGTGACCCGGTCTACCCGCTGACCGTTGCCTGGGCCGTCGAAGCCTTGAACGTCAGCCCCCGCTCGAGTTTGGCCTGCACGACGTGGTACGCGATGAGCAGCTGGGTGAGGGCCAACGGGTCGGAGTGCCTCTCGACGCTGCCGTCGAGGTAACTGCCGATCTCGTCCGGTCGCAGATGACGATGGGTCTCCATGTGCGCCCAGATCCGCTCGTCGAGCTCGAGAGCGCGCGAGGGTGAAACGGTCCCGTCGATCTCCAGGATCGAGGTACCCGGAGCGTCCGCCTCCGGCTCGAGGCGAATCGGAGGCGGGTCGTCCCGCCCAGCGCTCGCCAGCACGTCCTCGAGGTCGAGATGCGGCAGCCCGGCGCCGAGCCGCAAACGCACATTCAGATGGGCATCGTCATCGACCGCCGTGCCCGCAAGGAAATAGCCGGGTGGCGGGTAGAACTGGACGAGCAGGTCGGCGCGCTCGCGCTGAGGTGCGAGGTACAGCCGGTGGTCATCGAGCCTGTCGACGATCTGGCGAATCACCTGCGGCACGCTGTACCCACGCTCCGCGCAGTCCCGCTTCACCTTCCATGCCCACTTCAGCTCCTCCTGCGGCTGGAGCCACACCCGAACGTCGAACGCGCTCCGGAGGCTCGCCGTCAGCAGGGGGAAGAGGCCGCGGATGACGACGATCTCCCGCGGGTCGACCTCCTCGCGCGGGCCGAAGGTCCCCGTCGAGTGGTCGTACGTTGGCTTCGAGACGATCTCGCCGCGCGCGATGGCTGCAACCTGCCGCTCCATCAACTCGATGTCATTGGCAGCCGGGTTGAGGGCCGTCACGCCGAGCCGCTTCCGTTCAGCCCGATCCAGCTTGTGATAGTCGTCCAGGCACAGGTTCGTGATCCGTTCCGCGCCGAAGATCCGATACAGGCCCCTGACCAGGGTGGTCTTGCCGCTGCCGCTGTCGCCTCCGACGGCCACCATCACGGGACGGCCGGTCGTCGTCGCCACGGTCAGAACCTCACGTCCGACCACAGGTCGAGGGCCTGGCGCAACTCGGGACAGCTCTGTGCCGCATGCTGGAGTGTCTGCCCGGCAGCGACCGCCTCGACCGCGGCGCGCGCCGCAACTGCGCCGGCTCGGCTCCCTCCGGGATGCCCATGCACGCCGCCGCCGAACAGGAAGAAGGCATCCGTGCCGAAGACCGCGTGGAGCTGGGGGAGGTGGCCCGGGTGCAGGCCGCCCGAGGCCACGGGCACGACAGGTTTGATCGCACCCCACTCCTGGTCGAACAGCGTCCCGCCGCCGGCGGGTGCAAATGCGGCGGTCATCATGCGGCGCCGTTCGCCCATCTCCTCGATCGTTCCTTCGAGCTTCCCCACGCCCGTGCCGACATGGAGATGATCAACGCCCATCAACCGCGCCCACTTTGCGATGACCAGGAAGTCCACGCCGTGATCGGGGTGACGATCCATGACCGCGTGCATGGCCCGGTGTGCGTGCAGCGCCAGTCCCAGGCGCTCAGCCTCCGCACGGAGAGACGCGGTCGCCGCAAAACCCGCCGTCAGAAAGTCGACCATCACGAAACGTCCCCCCCGATCGGCGACCACGTTGGCGCGGCGAAGCATCTCCTCGGTGTTGGCGGCGGTGACGTTGGCCCAGTAGCCCTTGCGCTCTCCGGTCTCGGCCTCGGCGCGCTGCACGAGCTCAAGTGTTCGCTCGATGCGTTCGTCAAAGGGAGACCACGCCTGACTGTTGAGGTTCTCGTCGTCCTTGATGGTGTCGATCCCGCCGCTCAGGGTCTCGTAGGCGCGTCGTGCATGCTCAGCCGGCGAGAGTCCCAGCTTCGGCTTAATGGTTGAGCCCGTGAGCGCCCTGCCATGCACGTTCAGCTTCTCCCGAACGCCCGCCATGCCGAAGGCCGGCCCCGGGAAGGAATCGACCAGGGGGAGCGGGATGCGCATGTCGAGCAGGCGGAGCGCGCTCACCGCCTTGAAGCCGAACACATTGCCGACCACGCTGGACAGGATGTTCGGAATGCTGCCGAACTCGAACAGGTCGATCGGGTACGCGATCCAGACGAGGCCGTTGGCGATCCGGTACACGCGCGCCCGAAGCTCGTAGGCCAGACCTTCGTCGTCCTCGCCGACCTCGGTCCACGTCCCGGTCGAGGATTCGGCCGCCACCGCAGCCGCGGCCTCTTCCATCGACGTGTCCGCCCGCGGAGCGACCTTGAACGCGACCAGCAGATCCGTCGCAATCGGCACGTAGTCGAGGGCCAGGTACAGCTCCTGGTACGAGTGGACTCCACGGGTCCGCTCAGGTCCTGTCCGCGCGGTGGTCTGGCTCACGGCACGCTCATGCCTCGGATGTTTGAGTCAGCCTCGCAAACCACCGGCCCGCTGGCATAGGGCCATTTGTACCGAAAACGCCGAACTACCCGCTGACCGGCACGATGGAGCCGAAGGTGGGATTCGAACCCACGACCGACGGTTTACGAAACCGTTGCTCTACCCCTGAGCTACTTCGGCCTGGCGCCGCGCGATTCTACCGCCTGATCCTTCGGACGCCAGATCGGTCCGCTACCCTCGGATCGCATGACTGACGAAGCGCCTGTCCTTCGCGCGCCCACATCGTCGGACTACGACATCCTGATCGGTCAGATCAATGACTGGTGGGGCGGCCGCGAGATGCGCCACCTGCTGCCGCGCCTCTTCTTCCAGCATTTCGCCCCGCTTTCGTTCGTCGTGGACGGAGATGGCGACGCGGGACCCATCGCGTTCCTCATCGGCTTCGTGTCGCAGACGGACCCGGACCTGGGCTACATCCACTTCGTGGGCGTCCACCCAAATCGCCGCCGCGAGGGATTGGCCGGACTGATGTACGAGACGTTCTTCGCGAAGGCTCGGGCGCGCGGCGTCCGGCGGGTGATGGCCCTCACCTCCCCGGTGAACCGCACGTCCATCGCCTTCCATCGGTCGATGGGCTTCACCCCGCACCCGGGCCCGGCCGAAGCGGACGGGATCCCGTACCAGCCGGACTACGACGGACCGGGCGACGACCGGGTGGTGTTCGAGCGACCGGTCTGACTCAGGCCGTGGGCGCGGCCCAGCCGTGGAGCAGCTCGTCGTGGTACCGCGGCCCCCGATCCAGGGTCTTGGGGATGGGCGCCATCCTGGCCCGGCCCCGCTGGACGAGGGCGAAGTAGGGACACAGGTCGGTGAGCGGGCACAGGCCGCAGATGGGGCGCGGAGCACGGCACACCTCCCGTCCATGGCGAATGAGCAGGACGTGGCCCGCGTACATGGACTCCGGCGGGACGACCTCCTCGAGCAGGTCGTGAGCTCGGGTCAGATCGGTCCGCTTGGGGATGAGGCCCAGCCGCTCGGCGACGCGATAGACGTGGGTGTCCACCGGCAGCGCGGGCCGGCCGAACGCGAACAGGAGCACGATCGAGGCGGTCTTGCGCCCGATGCCCGGCAGTGCCACCAGCCAGTCCCGCGCCTGGTCGAGCGGCCACTCGGCCAGGAATCCCAGGTCCCAGGTCCCGTTGGTGGCGTCGCTGACCTCGGCCAGGACCTGCTGGATGCGCCGCGACTTGGTTGGCGCAAGGCCGCCGGCACGGATCACGTCCTCCAGCTCGTCGGTTGGGGCGGCGAGGACCGCGTCCCAGCCGGGATAGGCGGCCTGCAGCGCGACGAACGCGCGGTGCGAGTTCGTGTCGGCCGTGTTCTGGGCCAGGATGGTGAGGACCAGCTCGGCCACGGGGTCCAGGCGCGGGCCCGACCAGGTGGGCCAGCCGTATCGCTCGGCCAGGCGGTCGAGGATGGGACCGATCCGCTCGCGCCGCACCCGGCGCTGCGCGGTGAGCCGGCGCCGTTTGGCGGCCGCCTTGGCAGCCTTCGCGGCTTTCGCGGTCGCCTTGGCCGAGGCCTTGGTGGCCACCCTCAGCGACGGGCGCCGAGGCGTCGGCCGATTCCGATGGTGCGGGCAACCCGGGCTGCGGCGTTGGCCAGGAGGCGCTCGGTGTCGGCCATGGCGGAGTCCAGCTCGACCGGTCGATCGATGATCGGCTGGACCACGGCGAAGGCACCAGATGCCTCCAGGATCTCGGCCCCGGGGCCGAGGCCGCCGCACAGGAGGGCCACGGGGATGCCGCGCGCGTAGTGAGCCACGCCCAGCGCCGCCTTGCCGGCCAGGGTCTGCTCGTCGGCTCGTCCCTCGCCGGTGAGGACGAGATCCGCGTCCTGGAGGGCGGCGGGCAGCCCCACCAGCTCGGCCACCTCCTCGACTCCCGGAAGGACGACCGCTGACGTGAAGCCCAGCAGGCCGGCGGTCGTGCCGCCCGCGGCGCCGGCCCCCGGAACGTCGGTGACGTCGCGACCGGTTGCCCGCCGGATCTCGGCGCCCCAGCGGACGAGCGCGGCATCGAGCTCCGCCACGGTGGCCGCATTGGCGCCCTTCTGGGGGGCGAAGGTCGCAGCCGCCCCGGCAGGCCCGGTCAGCGGGTTGGTGACATCCGAGGCGATCACGATCTCCGTCCCCGCCAGCCGTGGATCGAGTTCGTCCACCTCGACGTGATCGAGGTTCGACAACGCGGCGCCGCCATCGGGCAGCGGCTCGCCCCGCGCGTCCAGCAGCCGCAATCCGAGTTCCACCAGCAGGCCGGCGCCCCCGTCTGTCGTCGCCGAGCCACCGAGGCCCACCACGATCCGGCGTGCGCCCGCATCGAGGGCGGCGCGGATGACCCGGCCCGTCCCGCGTGTGGACGCCGTGCGCGCGTTGGCCGGCGTGCGCTCGGCAGCCGAGAGCCGTGCCAGGCCGCTGGCCTCGGCCATCTCCACGAACGCGGACGATCCAGAGTCCATGGACAGCCAGGCGGCCTCCACCGGACGGCCCAGCGGGTCCACCGTGGTGCACACCTGCCGCGTGACCTGCTCCCCGTTGGCCGCGGCGATGGCCGTCAGCGTTCCCTCCCCGCCGTCCGCCATCGGGATCTGCAGGATCGTGTCGTCGGGTCGGATCGAAGCCCAGCCACGAGCGATGGCCTCGGCCGCGGCCACCGAGTCCAGCGCGCCGCCGAACGAGTCGGGAGCGACCACCACCCGCAGGGCGGGGCTCACGAGCTGAGCTCCTTGCGCCGGGCCAGGTAGGCGGGGATGGTGTTCATCGGCGGACGAATGGCGTCACCCACCTCGCGCACGTCCAGGGTGAATCGGCCGTTCTCCTGGCGGATCTGCTTCATGCGCTCCCCCATATCGGTCAGCAGCTCCAGGCGCTGGCGTTCCTCGAGCTTGGTGATGGCCGCCTTGAGGATGACGAACGCCATCCGGGACAGGTCAGGCAGGGACTGGTTGCGGTGGATGCGGCGCTCGAGGTCCACCTGGCCGATCCCGGACAGGCCCACGCGGTCGGCAATGTCGATGAGAAGACCGATTTCGACAGCGTAGCCGGTGAAGAACGGCACCGATTCGAGCAGCTCGCGCCGTCCGGCGTATTCGCCCGACAGGGGCTGGATGACCCCGGACAGCTCGGGGAAGAACAGGTTGATCAGGGGCCGCGCCGTCAGCTCGGTGACCCGCCCACCCTGGTCCGGCTGGAGCTGCCCGCCAGTGACGATGGGACGCTGGTAGAAGCCCTTCACGTACTGGATCCGCGGCTCGCGGAGCAGTGGCCCCAGCAGGCCGTACACGAACCGGGGCTGGATGTTGCGGATGTCGGTGTCGACCCACACCACCAGGTCGCCGCGCAGCTCGTACAGGCTCTTCCAGAGCGCCTCGCCCTTCCCCACGTATGCGCCCAGCTCGGGGAGGATCTCGTCGTGCTGGCGGACGGCGGCGCCGAGCTCGCGGGCAATCTCGACCGTGCGGTCGGTGGAGGCCGAGTCGACGACCAGGAGCTCATCAACCAGCGGGACTCGGTCCATGAGCGCCTCTCGAATGCGGCGTATGGTCAGGCCAATCGTCTTCTCCTCGTTGAGGGTCGGGAGGCCCACGCTGACGGTCAGGGCCTGCCGTTCCTTGAGATCGACCAGCCGATGGAGGTCGCGGAACTCGCTGGCGTGGAACGTGTTCTCCGCGAACCAGCGGTCAACAACAGTCGGCAGGGTGTTGCTCTCCTCGAACGCGGCATCGGCCGCCGGGAGGCTCCCGGCCTCGGCCCGCAGGTGCTCGAAGGTCCCCGCGGTCACGGGCTGTCGCGACTTCACCACCATCACCGTGGGGCGGGCGCGGGATGCCACCGTCTCCGCCAGGCGCCCGAACAGGCGACGCCCGGTGCCGCTCCCCGTGGGCTCCGCCGCGGCCCCGACCACCACCAGGTCGTGGTGGGCCGACTCGCGCAGGATGGCGCCGCGCACGGTCGGTGCCTCGATCACGAGCGGCTTGACCGTCACGCCCCGGGCATGCCGTTTGACGAGCCCGCTCAACGCCGCCTGGCTGCGGGCCAGCGCGTCGGGACCGCCCCCCGGCGGGACGACGTGAAGGGCCACCAGCTGGGCACCAAATCCGCGGGCCAGGTCCGCCGCGAGGGTCAGGGCCAGCTCGGCGTTGGGGCCGCCACGGACCGGGACCAGGATGGAGCTCACGCTCCCGAGGCCGCGCTGCTTGACCACGGCGATGTCACATGGCGCGTCGCGGACCACGTCGTCGATCGTGGTCGAGAACACCGCTCTCCCGCGTTGTCCCTGTCGCGGAGGTCCGCCCCAGCCGAAGATGACGAGATCGGCCCCGATCTCGGCCACCGCCTCCACGATCCCGTCCGATGCCTGGCGGCCGATCCGAACCGCGGTCCGGACCTCGACCGACGCGTCATCGCGGAAGTTCGGCACCCGCTGCAGGAGGCGCCGCGCCTCACGAGCGCGGTTGGCGCCCTCGGCCAGGGACACGCCCTCGGGCACCTCGACGATGCCCAGGGCCGTGATCTCGGTCGCCCGCCGATGGGCCAGGTGCGAGCCGATCCGGACCAGGTCGCGCGCCGTCCGCGGGTTGGCCAGGGGCATGAGGATCCGATACGGCCCCCGGCGGCGCGCCATCAGGACGGTTCCCTTTGCGCGCCAGCGGCCTGCGCCTGCCAGGCGCGCACGAGCCACGGCTTGAGGTCCTCGAACTCGCGCGCCTGGGCTTCGACCAGCCGCTCGGCCTGGTCGTCGGTCAGGTCACGGACCTCGTTGATGAATCCCGCCGTGCGCCCGAAGTACAGCCCCGTCAGCCCGGCCAGCAGGGCCTCGCGGTCCATCCCGGAGCGCTGGAAGGCCAGCAGCGCGTCGAACAGGCAGCGGATCCAGAGCTCCGAGGGAAAGGCGAAGGTGGACGGATCGTCCACGGACAGGGCCCGGACTCGCTCGAGCTGCTCCCCGGCCAGCACCCGCTTCCAGACCGTTCCCTCGGCCAGCCGCGCGTTGTCGAAGCCATGAACGAGCGCGGCCTGGTCCACCGTGATCGGCTCCGGGGCGATGACCCGCTCGAAACCGTACTCGGGCACCGGTTCGGAGCCCTTGATCGGCAGCCACTCGGCGGCCTGCTCTCCGGCCAGCCGGAAGAGGGTCCCGACCACCTGGCGGAACATCGGTCCCAGGTCGCCGGCGGGGTCCTTGGGGTCGTGGACCTTGGCCCCCAGCCGGGTCTGGCACACCGCGAACCCGCCGGCCAGGGCGTGGTGGGTCATCCAGATGTCGATCCCGAACCGCGCCGTGCCCTCGTCCCAGTCGGGCAGCTCGAGCAGCGCCTTGACCAGGTCGCGGCTGATGGCGAACTCCCCGCCGATCGGCTGCCGCAGGCGACGCCCGTACAGGGTCCGGGTCAGCGGGTAGGCGATGTGGTTGGTGATCGTGCCGTCGTACTTGTGGCGGGCGTAGAGCGGCGCGACGTAGTCGTAGCCGCCCTTCAGGATCGGTCCGGCCAGGAGCTCGATCCACTCGGGCACGATGCTGCGCAGGTCGGAGTCGACGAGGACGAGCGCCTCGACCTTCAGCTCGTGCGCGACCTCCAGCAGGGCGCGCACCGCCGATCCCTTCCCGCTGGGTCCCCGGTAGGTGACCGCGATCCGCCGCAGCCGGTGCGGGGGCCGGATGAGGATCATCTGCTCCAGGTAGTCGGGGCTCTCGGTCGTGACCGCCACCCGGGGCGTGTCGTCGGCGGAGCCGCCGTCCG
The DNA here is from genome assembly GCA_963816215.1 of uncultured Chloroflexia bacterium. Lineage (GTDB taxonomy): Bacteria > Chloroflexota > Limnocylindria > QHBO01 > QHBO01 > DASTEQ01. Next base: position 143,086 of record CAWFKB010000007.1, read on the forward strand.
CGTTCACGAGCACCGGTTTGAGGTCGGTGAAGTACTGGACCATGCCCGCCGTCGCGGCCCGCACCACGTACCCGATCGTGTCCGCATTCCCGAAGGACGGGATGCCCACCATGAGATCCGCCTGGCCCACCCGGCGCACCGCGTTCCATCCGCGTGCGTCCAGAGCGGAGGCGACCTTCACCGGTTGATCACGCGCTTCTTGCGTCCCTTCCAGAACAGGTTGGTGGGCCCGGGCGCCCGGTCGGGCTGGATGGCGATCACGATCCAGTCCTCGGTCGCGGTCCCCGGCTGGTAGCGCGAGTTGGCGTGCTTGGCCACCGCCTGGCGGAAGCCGTTCTCGTGCCAGGCGTGGAACCACGACCCGAGCGGCATCTTGACCGATGGCGTGACTCGCACGCGGACACTCTCCGAGACCAGGCCCGACAGGAGCCGGCGCCGCTCCTGGTACGGCACGTCCCCCAGGAATTCGCCGTCGATCTCGACCACGTCCACCACCACGAACGCGCGCCGCTTCTCGAGCTCCGCGGGATCAGGCCCCTCTTCAGGCAGGTCGCCGGCCTCGTCGGCCAACGCCTCCGACCATCGCTCGGCCGCCGACCCATGGCCCAGGAAGGGCTGGGCGCTCCAGATCCCGTCGAGCACCGCCTGATCGGCGTCAACCGACACGGCGAGGACCTCGGCCAGCTCGTGGTAGAAGTCGTCGACCGGCACCCCCGACCCATCGGTCAGGCGGACGGTCCCGTCGCTGATGGAAGCCACCAGGCGATCCCCGGTCCAGTACGGCTCGAACGACCAGTGCGGGCTGTTGATGCTCACTCTCGACTCGGTCGCGAGCTGGGGAAGGATGGGCCCGACGCCGCGCTCGGTGGTCATCGGTACAGGTTGAGCTCGCCTTCCTCGACCTCCATCCCGACCTCGGTCTTGATGGCCTGCCAGGCGTCGAGGTCCCACTCCGCGACGAAGGTGATGGCCGTCCCCGCCTTGCCGGCCCGACCGGTGCGGCCCACGCGGTGGATATACGTGTCGGCGTCCTCGGGGATGTCGTAGCTCAGGACGTAGGGCAGGTCCATGATGTCGAGCCCCCGGCTGGCGACGTTGGTCGCCACCAGGAACTGGATCTGGCCCGCCTTGAACGCCGCGAGCGTCTTCTCGCGCTCGCGCTGCGACAGCCCGCCGTGGAGGGCGGCCACGTTGCGCCCACGGCGCTTGAGGGACATCGTCAGCCGGTCGACCCCGATCTGGGTGTGGCGGAAGACGAGGAGCCGATCGAACCCGAACGTATCGGCCAGCTCGACCATGGCCGCCACCTTGTCCTGCTCGGCCACGAAGTACACCAGCTGGCGGGTGGTCGCCACCGTGCGCAGCTCCGGCCGGATGGCCACGTGGTCCGCGTCACGGCGCATGAACCGGTCGCAGATGCGCAGGATGGCGTACGGCATGGTGGCGCTGAAGAGGGCGGTCTGGCGCTGGCGCGGACAGCGGGCCAGGATCGTCTCCACGTCGACGATGAAGCCCATGTCCAGCATCCGGTCCGCCTCGTCCAGGATCACGATCTGGACCGATTCCAGCCGCAGCTCCCCGCGTCGGATGAGGTCCAGGACACGCCCGGGGGTGCCGACCACGACCTGCGTCCCGCGGTGGAGGGCGGAGACCTGGCGGTCCATGGCCGCCCCGCCGTAGATGGCGACCGTTTTCACGTTCCGGAAACGACCGATGGCCGCGATCTCGGCGGTGACCTGCTGGCACAGCTCGCGGGTGGGGGTCAGGACCAGGGCCTGCACCGATTTCGACCCGGGGTCTACCTGCTCCACGATGGGAATGCCAAAGGCCGCGGTCTTGCCGGTGCCCGTCTGGGCCTGGCCGATGAGGTCATGGCCGGCCCGCAGCGACGGGATGGTGCGGGCCTGGACCTCGGTGGGGGTGACGTAGCCCATCTGCTCCAGGGCCCGGGCGATGGTGACCGGGACCTCGATCTCGCCGAACCGATAGCCCGCCGCGGCCGCGAGGACCGCGGCGGTCAGGGCCGAGGGGGGCTCGGCCGGCAGGTCGGTGGCGGGGGACGGACGGCCGTCAACGGCTGTCGGTGTGGTGGAAGCGCGGCGTCGGGTGCGGCGGCGAGGCGTGGTGGGAGTTTGCGGCAACGAGGGCTCCGGTTCGAAAAACAGTGGTCGTGGGCCGATCGTAGCACGGGGTTCGGCGACTGGCCTGTCGCAGCCTGAACGCTTGACGAGACCGGGTATCATCCTCGTCATGAGACACGGTTTCATCTCGGTTGGAGTCGCATCGGCCCTCACGGTCGGGATGCTCGCCGGCTGCACGTCGTCTGCCAGCCCGTCGCCCGACGCCGCCTTGCACGTCGTTGCCACCACGACCGTGTTCGCAGACCTCGTGGCCCAGGTCGGCGGCGACCGGGTCGTCGTCCGATCCCTGGTCCCGGCCGGCGGAGAGCCCCATACCTTCGATCCGCGACCGTCGGACGTGATCGCGTTCGCCGATGCCGACCTCGTAGTCATGAACGGGCTGGGACTCGATGACTGGGTGGTGGATCTCATGAGCGAGGCCGGCAGTGAGGCGCCGGTTCTCGTCCTGGGCGAGGACCTGCCCGGGTGCGGACTACATCACCGACCCCGCTGAGGGCAGCACCAACCCCCACCTGTGGCTGAACGTCGCGTACGCCATCGGCTACGTCGATCGCATCGAGAGCGCACTCGCCGACGCCGATCCGGACGGGACCGACGCCTACGCCCAGCGGGCCGACGCGTACCGGGCGGAGCTCGGCGACCTGGACACCTTCGCCCGATCGGAGCTGGCCGCCATCCCAGAATCGCAGCGTCGGGTCGTTTCGTTCCATGACGCGTTCCCCTATTTCGCGGCGGCATACGGACTGGAGGTGGTTGGCACTGTGGTCGAGGCGCCAGGCCAGGACCCGAGCGCAGGGCAGGTGACGGCGCTGATCGACGCGATCCACGATTCCGGGGTCAGCGCCATCTTGAGCGAGGCTCAGTTCCCCGCCGACCTCGTGGAGCAGATCGCCGCCGAAACGGGCGTGGAGGTCGTTTCGGACCTGTACAGCGACAGCCTGGGCGACCCGCCGGGTAACTCGTATGCGGGACTCATGCGATGGGACGTGGAACGGATCAGCGAGGCGCTTCGATGAGCACGGACAATGACGCCGTGACATCCGACGTCGTGCTCCGGGACATCGACGCCGGCTACGGCGAAACGGTCGCGCTCGAGCACATCAGCCTCGACGTCCCCGCCGGATCGCTGGTGGCGGTGGTCGGCCCGAACGGAGCCGGAAAGAGCACCCTCCTCAAGCTGATCGCGGGCCTGCTCAAGCCGTGGAGCGGTGACATCACGGTGCTCGGTGCCGTCCCCGGCGAACACGCCCATCGGGTGGCCTACGTCCCCCAGGCCGAGATGGTCGACTGGGCGTTCCCGGTCACGGTTTCGCAGGTCGTGATGATGGGTCGATATCCGCTCCTCGGCCCGTGGCACAGGCCCGGACGAGAGGACACTGCAGCCACGGAGCGCGCGCTTGACCGGATGGGCATGCAGGGCCTCCGCGACCGCCAGATTGGAGCGCTGTCAGGAGGGCAGCGGCGGCGGGTGTTCCTGGCCCGCGCCATGGCGGCCGATGCCCAGCTGTTCCTCCTTGACGAGCCGGTCACCGCCATCGACCCGGTGACCCAGGACGACATCATGGACGTGCTCGGGGAGGAGGCGGCCGCGGGGCGAACCGTGATCGCGAGCACCCACGACCTGGCCTGCGCCGCGGAGTGCTTCCAGCGGGTGGTGGCCGTGAATCGGACCATCGTCGCCGACGGCCCATCGTCCATTGCCCTCGACGCGGAGGTCCTGGCCCGCGCCTACGGCGGCCACCTGCTCCGCCTGGAAGGCGGGCGCGTGCTCGTCGACGACGCCCACCATCACGACGAGCCGCCGGCCCACGAGCGCCACTTCCACGAAGGCGGTCGCGAGTCGTGATCGATCTCATCCTGAGCCCGCTCGGCTACGACATCTTCCTGCGCTCGCTGTTGGCGGTGGTCATGGTCGGCATCGTGTGCGCGGTCGTGGGCACATACGTCGTGCTCAAAGGCCTGGCATTCATCGGTGACGCGATCAGCCACGCCGCTTTCCCCGGGGTGGTGGCTGCATACATCCTCGGTGGGTCGTACTTCATCGGGGCGGCCGTCGCCGCGGTCTCCACGGCCCTCGCGACTCGGTACATCACCCGTCGCGGAGATCTCCGCTCCGACACCTCGATCGGGGTTCTGTTCGCCGGCATGTTCGCACTCGGGATCTTCATGTTCAGCACGATCCGAGGCTACGTCGGGGACCTGTTCGCATTCTTGGTGGGCAACGTATTGGCGATCAGTCCCACCGACCTGGTAGCCCTCGTCCTGCTGGCCACCGCCACCCTGGCCATCGTGGCCATCCTCTGGAAGGAGCTGCTGTACGCCACGTTCGATCCCCTGGGAGCCGCCGCCTCGGGCCTGAAGGTCGAGGCGCTGGAGTACCTCTTCCTGGCGCTGGTGGCGATGACTATCGTCATCAGCCTCCAGGCCGTCGGCATCATCCTGGTGGTGGCCATGCTCGTCACCCCGCCAGCCGCCGCGCAATTGCTGACCGTGCGCTTCGGGCGGCTGGTCGGCCTGGCGATCGCGATCAGTGTCCTGTCATCGGTCGTTGGCCTCTACCTCAGCTTCTGGCTCGACGTCGCGAGCGGGGCCACCATCGTCCTCACCCAGACCGTGGTCTTCCTGCTGGCTCTATTCCTCGGACCGCGTCGCGGCCTGCTGTCGCGGCGCCAGCCTGCCGCCCAGGCCCTGGTCGCGGAATGACCGCCACCGCCGCCCGCCGGCTCCGCAAGGCAGGCCACCGCGTCACCAGCCAGCGCCTCGCGGTGGCCGACGCCCTGGCCGCCGTGCCCCGCCAGGTCACGGCGCAGGAACTCTGGGAAGGCATGCGCCCTCGATACCCGGCCATCGGCCGGGCGACCGTCTTCCGCACGCTCGAGGCCCTCAGCGAGGCCGGCCTGGCCCGGCGCCTCGAGCGGGACGGGCACGTGTACGCGTACGTCGCCTGCCGCCCGGCGCATCACCATCACCTGTCGTGCCGGGTGTGCGGCACCGTGACCGAGGTGGGCGAGGAGCTGGTGGCGGACCTCAGCCGTCGGGCACGGCAGGACCTCGGCTTCCAGATCGAAGACGCGAGGCTGGACTTCTATGGCGTGTGCCGCGCCTGCGCGGCAGCCGGCCTGGCGTCGAGAGCGAGCCCTAGGGGCTGACCCGGCCCGTCGCGACCTCGCGCATGGCGTCGGGGTCGCCGGCACCCGGGCCTACCCCATCGGTCTCGCCGGAGCCGGAGCGGCCGAGGTTGCGCGGCGGTCGCGGCTTGCGCTTGGCGTACCCCGTGGGATGGGACAGCTTCCAGGCCCATGCGTCGGCCAGCATCTGCTCCAGCGACGATTCGCGCGGGCTCCAGCCCAGGTCTCGACGGGCGCGGCGGGAGGAGGCCACCAGGCGCGGCGGGTCGCCCACCCGTCGACGGACGACGCGGGCCGGGATCGCTCGACCGGTGACCTTGCGGGCGGCCTCGATCACCTCGCGGACGGAGAATCCGGCCGCGGAACCGAGGTTGTAGACCTCGAACGAGGGCTCCGCCTCGCCGGTGGCCTCGAGGGCCAGCAGGTGGGCGGTGGCCAGGTCGCGGACGTGGATGAAGTCCCGAATGCAGGTCCCGTCGGGGGTGTTGTAGTCCTGGCCGAAGATCCGGACGTCGGGATGCTCACCGGCGGCGACCTTGAGGATGAGCGGGATGATGTGCGTCTCCGGGTCGTGGTCCTCCCCGTTGCGCTCGGTGGCGCCGGCCACGTTGAAGTAGCGCAGGCTGATCGCCCGGAAGCCGTGGCACGCCGCGTACCAGCGCATGGCGCCCTCGAACGCGAGCTTCGTCTCGCCGTACGGGTTGATCGGCTCGGTCCGGTCCGCCTCGGCGATGGGGACCCGCTTGGGCTCTCCGTACACCGCGGCGGTGGACGAGAACACGATCCGGGGCACCCGACGCTCGCGGAGTGCCTCGAGCAGCTTCACGCCGTTGCTGACGTTCTCGCGGTAGTACAGCTCCGGGTGCTCCATGGACTCGCTGACCAGGGAGCGAGCGGCGCAGTGGAGGACGGCCTGGATACGGTGCTCGCGAAGGACGCGCTCGACCCGGTTCTGATCGCTCAGGCTGCCCACCACCAGTCGCGCGCCGCGGACGACCGCGTCGCGGTGGCCGGTCTTCAGGTTGTCGTAGACGGTGACGTCATGGCCGGCGTCGATGAAGGTCTCGACGCTCGTCGAGCCCACGTATCCGGCGCCACCGACAACCAGGATCCGCACGCAACCAACCTACTCGGCAGACCGAGGTGACCGAAGCACGGGCGTGTCAACCCGTGGGGCACTGACACTCATGCGGGGAAGGGCTCCTCCGATGGGTCCGGGTCGCCGATTGTAGCAGCGGGTCGAGCGCATTCCGATGGGGGCAGCCGGCCCGGTGGTGCGTCGGCGCACCACCGGCGAGGGTCGTCAGTCCTTGTTCGCGGCGAGGCGGTCCCGGGCGAGGGACAGCAGCGCGTCCCGCTCGTTGACCGATGGATCGTCCAGGGCCGCCTGGAGCAGGTCTTCGAGCAGCTGGCCGACCTGGGGTCCTGGCGCGAGGCCAAGCTCGCGCATGAGGTCCTCGCCGTTGACCGCCAAGCCACGGACCGACAAGACCGCGCCGGGTCGGAGAGCCGCGATCCGGTTCTCCAGCTCGTCGGCGGGGGCGTCGCCCGCCTCGGGGCCGGCCGATGCGGCCGTGTCCGCGCGACGGAGGGCCAGCACGTCGGCGAGCGGCTGCCCGGGACCGATGCGCTTGATGAACCGCCGCACGGCGGCATCGGTCCATTCGGGGCCGTACTGGATGAGGTGGTGCCGGACGAGGTGCCGGACGCGTTCCACGTCGGCGCGTGAGAACGCGAGGTCTCGCATCCGGGCCTCGACCAGGACGGCGCCCTCCGACTCGTGACCGATGAAGTGGCCATCCGCCGCGGTGGGCGCCTTGCCCACGTCGTGCAGGAGCCCGGCCAGGCGAAGGATCGGGTCCGCCGCCGGCAGGGCATCCACCGTCCGCAGCGAGTGGTCCAGTGCGTCGCCGGCCAGTGCCTTGCCCTGGGCAATGCCGCGCAGCGCGGCGAGCTCGGGGAGAACCACGGCCAGCAGCCGGAGACGCTCCAGGAGCGCGAAACCGCGCGAGGGGACCGGCACCGCCAGCAGGCGGACGAGCTCGTCGCGCACCCGTTCACCGGAGAGCCGTTCCGCGGAGGGGGCCAGCCGGCGGATGGCGGCTTCGGTGGGCGGGTCGATGGTCAGATCCAGGGTCGTCGCGAACCGCGCGGCGCGCAGGAGGCGCAGCGCGTCCTCGGCGAATCGCTCCTCGGGATCTCCCACCGCGCGGAGAACGCCGGCCGCCAGGTCCGCCTGTCCCCCGTACGGGTCGACCAGGTGCCCGCGCCGCGCCTCCAGGTCATCGGGAACCCAGGCCATGGCGTTGATCGTGAAGTCGCGCCGCGCGAGGTCATCGGTCAGGCTGGAGCCCCAGATGACCTCGTCGGGATGGCGCCGGTCGCGGTAGCCGCCCTCGGATCGGTAGGTCGTGATCTCGACGGCCATGTCGTCGGAGCGGACGGTCACCGTCCCGAACGGGTTGGCCCAGGTGGAATCGGGGAAGAGCGCGGCGACGACCTCCGGGTGGGCAGAGGTCGCCACGTCCCAGTCACGGGCGGCTCCCCCCGCGGACCAGGTCGCGAACGCAGCCACCGACAAGGGCGGCCTCGTGGCCATCCGAGTTGAGGACCCGAAGGATCCGAGCGACGTCTCCCGGGAGTTGGAGGAACGGTTCCACCTCCGGATCGTGCGCCTCGAGGACGAGACTGCGCAACGCGAGCGACGCTTGACAGGTATCGGAATCCGTCGTAGTACGGCTCCCTCGATTGGCCGGGGCGCGCGGCCGTTCACACCGTACCTGAAGGGGAGTGGCATCCGACAGATTGCAACGGGGCGTAGTTCCTCGAGCATCTGCCGAAGCCGTGCAGTGTCCGTGCGGCAACGTTCGCTTGTTTTCGTGTCCGCGGTCGCGGTGACCGTGGTCGGGTTCTGGGTCCCGCTGGGCGCTCCCGGCGCAGTCATGGCCGGAGGACCTCCCCTCGTCCAGGGGCAACCCTCAGGGCTATCGATTCCGCAAACGGTCCCCAACGGGAGGACCTTGCTGCCGAGTCCTGAGGCACCGCCGCCTGCCGAAAGGACTGGTCGGATTCTCGTCCAGCGTCGAGCGGGCATTGCCTTGAGTGCCTACAGCGCGCTGCTTGGACGAAATGGGGTCACGCCCGCAGCACCCCCGCGCACCAGCGGCCGCTGGTCGGTGGTGATTCCCGCCAACGGGGACGTAGATACGGCTCTGACCGCGCTTCGCCACGACCAGGAGGTGGCCTGGGCGGAGCCCGAATATCGACGGCAGCCATCGGTCAACCCGGTAAGCGAGCCCTTTTTCGGGGACGAGTGGGGACTCCACAACACCGGACAGGTGGTCGGGAACTTCGACGGAGCCCCGAATGTCGATATGAACCTGCCCGAGGCGTGGCAGATCGGACTAGGCAGCTCGTCCATCGTCGTGGCTGTGATCGACACCGGGGTCGACTTCACGAACCCCGACCTCGTCGGGACTGCCTGGACCAACCCGGGTGAGTCGGGGAACGGCAAGGAGACCAACGATTTCGACGACGACGGAAACGGATACAAGGACGACGTCCACGGTTGGGACTTCTGCCACAACGACAACAGCGTATTCGAGGTCGAGGACGGTTGGCACGGAACCGCCATGGCGAGCGTCATTGCCGCTCAAGCGAACGGATTGGGGATCGCCGGTGTGGCGCCGGGCGTCCGGATCATGGCGCTCAAATTCCTCGACCAATCCGGCACCAGCTGTGGAATGGTTGGTGACGAGATCGCGGCGATTGAATATGCCGCGGCAATGGGCGCGCAAATTGCGAACGCGTCGTTTAGTGGGTCAGCCTCCAACCAGGCTGAGCACGACGCGATTGCCGATGCGCAGGCGGCAGGAATGCTCGTAGTCGCCTCAGCGGGCAATTCGTCAGCCGACCTCGACACCACGCCGGTCTACCCTGCCGCCTACGACCTGGACAACATCGTGTCCGTCGCATCGGTAAGCAATGAGGGCTTGATCTCCGAGGACTGCGGCGGCGTGGGGTCCTGCTCCAACTACGGCGCCACGACCGTCGACCTCGCCGCACCGGGCGAGGCCGTCATGGTGGCCGCAACCGTGGATACGGCCGGGAACTACATCTGGGGGACCGTTTCGGGGACCTCGCCGGCCGCCGCGAACTGTCTCCGGCGTAGCCGCGCTTGTCGCGTCAAACCGCTCCGACCTCCAAGGATGGGAGCTTCTGAAGCAGACCCTTATGGCCACAGGGAAGCCAGTTCCGTGGTTGCGCGGGCTCACCGTCACCGGGCGAATGCCGGATGCGCGCGCCGCGTTGGTCGCATCCCCAGATATCGTCCGGCTCAGCGGCGCGAACAGGTACTCGACGGCAGCAGCAATCTCCGCTGCGACCTACTTCCGGTACCCGCCGTTCGTCTTCATCGCGACCGGGGCGACCTATCCCGACGCGCTCAGTGGTGGGGCGCCGGCAGCGCAGTTCGGCCTCCCTCTGCTGCTTGCTCAGAAGACGGGCATTCCCGCCCCAACGGCGGCCGAGCTCGTCCGCCTGCGGCCGCTCAACATCGCGGTCCTTGGCGGAGCAGGAGTCATTCCCGATGCCGTCGGCGTGCAGTTCTACAACTACGTCCCAGACGATGGAGTGGTGGTCCGGGTATCCGGTCCCGACCGATACAGCACCTCGGCAGCTGTCTCGCTCTTCTCCTACGACCCGGGCGTGGACACGGTGTTCATCGCCACCGGGACGAATTTCCCTGACGCCCTCGGCGCGGCGCCGCCTTCGGCGTTCGGCTTCGGTCCCCTGCTGCTGGTCACCCCAACCTCGATCCCATCGGTCATCGCCTACGAGCTCGCTCGCTTGAACCCCAGCAGAATCGTCATCCTCGGCGGGACGGGGGCGGTTTCAAGCGGGGTTGCATCCCAGCTTGGCGCGTATACCAGCGGACCCGTCATCCGCGTCTCGGGGGCGAACCGCTATGCGACCGCGCTTGCCGTATCGAACGCCTTTTTTGACTCAGCCGAGACGCTATTCATTGCCACTGGGGTGAACTTCCCCGACGCGCTCGCAGGCGGCTCATCGGGCGGGGCATTTCTGGGCCCGCTCCTTCTCGTTCCCGGCACGTCGCTGCCACCGGGAGCGGCGGGGCAGATCGCTGGCTACGACCCTGCCCGGGTGTTCATTCTCGGAGGCACCGGGGTCGTTTCGAACGGGGTCGTGTCCCAGATTGCGGGGCTGTTCCCCTAGATACCGACCGGGCGGCGGTCAGCGGCGCGCTGGCTCGTCCACGAACAGGAACGTGCGCCAGGCGCCGTTCCGCTCATCGGTCAGGTAGGACCCGTACAGGTAGCGGGCGTCGGCCCGCGGCGCGCGGGGCTCGCGGAGCAGCAGCATCCGGGACTCGGTCAGGGTCTTGGAACCCTTGCGGTGGTTGCAGCGGCGGCATGCGGCGACCAGGTTCTCCCACTCGTGCTTTCCGCCTCGATGGCGCGGCACGACGTGGTCAATGGTCAGATCGTGGGTGGCCGTGCCGCAGTACTGGCACACGTGACGGTCCCGGGCGAACACCTCGCGCCGCGAAAGCTTGACCCGCGGCTGCGGTCGCCGCACGAGGTAGACCAGGCGTATGACCGATGGTGCGTCGAAGGCGAGGGTAGGGGTGTGAATCACCTGGTGGTTGCGCGCGATCAGCTCGGCCTTCTCGGAGCCGAGCAGACGGAACGCCCGCCTGATGTCGCAGACGTTGAGGGCCTCGTAATTCTGGTTGAGGACCAGGACCGGTGCGTTGAACAAACCGTGCCTCCGTGGCGGGATGATAGCCGAGCCGCCAACCAGGGCCCGTGTCGGGAATCCGGGAGGTCCACGAGTACAATGCGGGCCTCATGACGACCACCGAACGACCTCCGCAGACCTCGACCTGGGCGACCAAGGTCGGCCTGGCCCGCATGCTCGCGGGCGGCGTGATCATGGACGTCGTCACCGCGGACCACGCGCGCATCGCCGAGGAGGCGGGGGCGGTGGCGGTGATGGCCCTCGAGCGCGTCCCGTCCGACATCCGCAAGGACGGCGGCGTGGCCCGCATGAGCGACCCCAGGCTGATCGAGGAGATCAAGGCCGCCACCACCATCCCGGTCATGGCCAAGTGCCGGATCGGGCACTTCGTGGAGGCCCAGATCCTCCAGTCGCTCGAGGTCGACTACATCGACGAGTCGGAGGTCCTGACCCCGGCCGACGAGGCGCACCACATCGACAAGCACCAGTTCGCCGTCCCCTTCGTGTGCGGCTGCCGGGACCTGGGCGAGGCCCTGCGCCGGATCGGGGAGGGCGCGGCCCTGATCCGGACCAAGGGCGAGGCCGGCACCGGGAACATCGTCGAGGCTGTGCGCCATATGCGCGCCGTTCGCTCGGGCATTGCCCAGCTGCGCTCGATGCGCCCCGACGAGCTGTTCGCGGCCGCCAAGGAGCTGCGCGCCCCGCTCGAGGTCGTCCGCCAGGTCGCCGAGCTGGGTGAGCTGCCGGTTCCGAACTTCAGCGCCGGTGGCGTCGCCACCCCGGCGGACGCGGCCCTCATGCGCCAGCTGGGCGCCGAGGCCGTGTTCGTGGGGAGCGGCATCTTCAAGGCCGAGAACCCCGAGAAGGTGGCCAAGGCCATCGTCGTGGCGACCACGCATTACGACAACCCCGAGATCCTGGCGGAGGTCAGTGCCGGTCTGGGTGAGCCGATGCGCGGCCTGGAACTGGCGGAGATCCCCGATCAGGAGCGGCTGGCCTCGCGGGGTTGGTAGACGCCGCGCGCCGACCGCGGGTCGGCATCCTCGCATTGCAGGGCGACGTGGCCGAGCACGCCGCCGCCCTGCGCGACATCGGCGCCGAGCCGGTCTTTGTCCGACTCCCCCGCGATCTGGCCGGGGTCGAGGCCCTGATCCTGCCCGGCGGCGAGAGCACCGCCATGCGGCGGCTGATCGACGCCTACGGCCTGGCCGAGCCGATCCTGGGCCTGGCTGCGTCCGGGGCACCGATGTGGGGCACCTGCGCGGGCATGATCCTGATGGCCCGGCGCAATGCCGATGGCGAGGAACCGATCCTGCCCCTGATCGACATCGAGGTGCGGCGCAACGCCTACGGCCGCCAGCTCGACTCGTTCGAGGCCGATCTGGACGTGCCGGCGCTTGGGGACGAGCCGCTCCACGCGGTCTTCATCCGCGCCCCGGTGGTGACCGACGTGGGGCCGGGGGTCGAAGTCCTGGCCACCGATCCGATGGGCCAAACCGTGGCCGTCCGCGAGGGACGCTGGCTGGCGACCGCGTTCCATCCGGAGCTCACCGGCGACCGGCGCGTGCACCGCGCCCTGGTGGACATGATCCGGGCCGGAGCGCCGGCATGACGAGCGTGGCGAACGACATGGGCGAGGTCCGGGCCGCCCGCCTGGCCGATCGCCAGGCGCTGGCCGAGCTGTCGGGCCGGGTCCATGCCGCGGAGGATGCCTACAAGCGGAGCCTGGGACTGCCGGCCCCCACCAACAGCCCGGGCATCTCCCTGTCGACGCTCATCCCGTCCTGGCTGCCGCTGCGACCGCCATCGGTCCACCTGGTGGCCGAATCAGAGGGGGCGCTGGTCGGATCGTGCCGGGCCATCACCGAGCCACACCGCGATGACTGGGTGATCATCGAGCTCGACGCCGCCGAGGGGCCGCTGTCGGGCGAGGTCAGATGGGCGCTGCTCGAGGCGCTGGTCGAGGAGGGAGCCAGGCGCAACGTGGCCCGCTATCACGTGGCCTGCGCCGACGTGCACGAGAACCTCACCCTGTTCGGGATGGCCGGCTTCATGGCCTATGCCCAGGAAGAGATCCTCTACCGCCCGGCCGAGGAGCCGGGGAGCAGCAGCCGGGGCTGGCTGCGCCGCAGCCGCAAGCGCGGCTCCCGGCGCGGCGGTGCCCCGGAGCTGACCCTGCAGACCGCCGGCGCGCCCGACGCGTGGTACCTGTTCGACCTGTGGAGCCACTGCACGCCACCGGCCATCGCGCGGGTCGAGGACTACCACGCCGCCGACTGGGAGTCCGTCGGGCACGAGGCCATCGTCCCCCGCTCGAGCCTGAACCCGCTCCTCCACTTCGGGGCGGTGAACGCGTGGCTCGCGCCGCTCGACCAGCGGGCGGGAGCCTTCGCCCAGCATGGCGCCAGCCGCGTGGGGCCGCACTATCTCCGGTTCCTGTTCCGGGACGGCACCGACGGAGCGGCGCTGCTCGATGCGGTGCTCGCCCGCCTGGGAGCGGAGGCGATGAGCGCCGGCATCCTGGCCCCGGTGCGAACATACGAGACGGCCGGCCTGCGCGCCGCGGCGGACAATGGCTTTGCCCCCGTGGGGCGGGTCACCCTGCTCGTGCGCGAGGTGCGGGCCACCGTCCGGCAGCCGGCGCTCGTGCCGGCGGTCAACTGAGCCTGAGCAACCGAGCGAGTGGAGGAGCGCGTGGCCCGACTGGAAACCACTGACGACCTCGAAGCGCTGCTCGAGGCCCTGCCGCCCGAGATCATCGAGCGCGTCCGCGAAGTGGGCGCCCGTGAGGATCTGCTCGAGGTCGTGCTCGACCTCGGACGTCGGCCGGAGGCCCGCTTCACGCACGGCGAGGAGGTCCTCCTGGAGCGGGAGGTGACCGAGGCCGATATCGGCTTCGTGGTCGACCACATCGGTGCCTTCGGCGACGACAACCGGGCCGGCATCGAGCGAACCCTGCATCGGATCAGCGCCATTCGGAACCGTGGCGGGAAGGTGGTGGGGCTGACCTGCCGCATCGGTCGGGCCGTGTTCGGGACGATCGACATCATTCGCGACATCACCGAGTCGGGGCAGAGCATCCTCATCCTGGGCCGTCCCGGCGTGGGCAAGACGACCATGCTGCGCGAGGTCGCCCGCGTGCTCGCCGATGACCTTGGGAAACGGGTCGTGGTGGTGGACACCTCCAACGAGATCGCCGGCGATGGCGACATCCCGCATCCGGGGATTGGTGACGCACGCCGGATGCAGGTCCGGACCCCCACCGAGCAGCACGCGGTGATGATCGAGGCGGTGGAGAACCACATGCCCGAGGTCATCGTCATCGACGAGATCGGGACCGAGCTGGAGGCGGTCGCCGCCCGGACCATCGCCGAGCGCGGCGTCCAGCTGGTGGGCACCGCTCACGGCAACACGCTCGACAACCTGATGCTGAACCCGACGCTCAGCGACTTGATCGGCGGGATCCAGACCGTGACCCTGGGCGACGAGGAGGCGCGCCGGCGCGGAACGCAGAAGAGCGTGCTGGAGCGCAAGGCCCCGCCCACCTTCGACGTCGTGGTGGAGATCGTGGAGCGCGACCGGGTCATCGTCCACCGCAGCGTGGCGGAGACGGTGGACGCCATCCTGCGCGGCCACATGGTTCCGCCCGAGTCGCGCTGGCGCGACGAGGCAGGCGAGGTCCGGGCCGCCACGAAGTACGACTACCGGATCCACGAGACCGCCCCCAACGGTTCGTTGTTCGTAACGCCCGAACCGGGCGGGCACGGCACCTTCAGCCGGCGAACCGGGTTATCGGGGCTCCAGCCCCTGCCCGGCGGTCGCGGCCGCGTGCCCACCGATCAGCCCGACCCGCGGCGCGCGATCGAGGCTGCCCTCATGGCGCCGGAGCTGTCCGAAGGCGACTCCGAGCAGGAGCCTGCGCCACGCAGGGCACGGTCCGAATCCGGGCTGCGGCCGATGGCCCTCTTCCCGTACGGCGTCAGCCGCAAGCGCCTGGAGCAGGCCGTCCACGAGCTGAGCGTTCCGGTGACCGTGGCCCGCGACCTGGACGACGCCGACGCGGTGGTCACGTTGCGAACGTACTACCGGCGCAAGCCGCCGGCCCTGCGCGACGCGGAAGCGGGCGGCACCCCGCTGTTCGTGCTCAAGACGAACACGCTGATCCAGATGGAGGCCATGCTCGCCAACCTGTTCGAGCTGGAGGCCGATCCCCAGGAAGCCGCCCTGCGCGAGACGGCGGAGGCCATCGGCATGGTGCGCGACAGCGGCCACGCGGTGGAGCTCGCGCCGCAGAACGCCTACGTCCGACGGCTCCAGCACCAGATGGCCGAACAGCACAACCTCATGAGCCGCTCGCGCGGGAGTGAGCCGAACCGCCGGGTTCAGCTGCTCCCCGACGAGGGGCGCGCCTGGCGCTGATCGCGCGGGCGTGACGGCGTGATCGCGTGACCGCCGCCAGCCGCGGCCGATTCATCACCCTCGAAGGCCCCGAGGGGAGCGGCAAGTCCACCGCCGCTCGCCACCTGGGCGACTGGCTGCGCACCCGCGGCCTGGAAGTCGACGTGACCGCGGAACCGGGTGGCACGCGCCTGGGCGAGGAGATCCGCCGGCTCGTGCTCCACGCGCGGTCCATCTCCGACGACCTCGACCCCCGCGCGGACGCGCTCCTGTTCGCGGCCGGGCGGGCCCAGCACGTCGCGAAGCGCATCGGTCCCGCGCTGGAAGCCGGCAAGTGGGTGGTGTGCGCGCGGTACCTCGACTCCTCGCTTGCCTACCAGGGAGCGGGCTACGGCCTGAACCTGGACCAGGTCCGCCAGCTCCAGGCATTCGCGACCCACGGGCTGATGCCGGACCTCACCATCCTGTTGGACCTTCCGGTGGAGGTCGGCCTGGCCCGCAAGCGCAAGGACGTGTGGAACCGGTTCGAGGACACCGAGAGCGTGGCCTTCTTCGACCGGGTGCGGAGCGCCTACCTCGACTTCGCAGCCGCCGAGCCAGACCGATACCGGGTCGTGGATGCGTCCGGCAGCGTGGAGGACGCGGACGCCGCCATCCAGGCGGCCGTCACCCCACTTCTCGCCTGACCGGCTCGACCGGGCGGGCCGGGAGTCGCGTGGCATACTGCGGCCGATGAAGCTGGTCGCCGCCATCGTCCATGCCGAAGACGCCGGAGCGCTGGTCGACGCCCTCCTCGAGAAGGAGTACCGCGCCACTCGCCTGAACTCGTCGGGCGGGTTCCTCAAGCAGGGGAACGCGACCATCCTCATCGGCGTCGAAGACGACCAGGTGGACGCGGTCCTGGCCCTGATCAGCGCCAACTGTCACGCCCGCAAGCAGTTCGTGAACCCCATGCCGCCGATCATGGAACCGGGCGAGTTCTACATGCCCTACCCGGTCGAGGTGGAAGTGGGCGGCGCCACCGTGTTCGTCCTCCCCGTCGAGCGCTTCGAGCGCCTCTAGCGAGACTGAGCACATGCGCGCTCCCGCGCGCGACTGGGTGACCGATCTCGAGCGCGGAGCTCCCGATGTTGTCGCCGTTTGGCAGTCGATCGATCCCGAGCAGAGCGACGACGACTACAGCGCGGCTCGAGCGGGCCTGGAGAACCGTTCGGGGGACGCCGCCGCGTCCCTCGCCCAGCAGGAGGCGATTGCCGACGCGCTGGAAGCCATCCTGCTCGCCCTGCCGGACGAGATGCTCCGGGCCCCGGGCGGCGAGGGCGACTGGAACGTTTCGCAGGCCTTCGCCCACACGACGGGCGCGCGCCGCTACCTCCCTGCTGCGGCCGCGATGTGGGCCTCCGGCCGATGGCCGGCCGACGATCCGCCCCGGGTCGTACCGGGCATCCCGGGGCCAGACGACCTCGACCGCGAGGCGTTGATGACGTTCCTGGTCAAGAGCCGCCGTTCCCAGGCCATCTCCGCGACGGCCATCGCGGGCCACGAGGCCGAGATGTGCCCGATGGACCACCCGCTCATCGGTCACCGCCTCTCGTGCGGCGCCTGGCTGATGTTCGCCGGCGTCCATGACCTGATGCACCTGGAGCAGCTGCACTCCCTGCTGGAACGCGCAGCAGCGGGCTAGACTGAACTCGATGCTGACCGTCGTCACCACTCCATTCCTCCCGGGCCACCGGATCGTGGAGACCAAGGGCCATGTCTTCGGGCTGGTGGTCCGCAGCCGGGGCCTGAGCGGAAACATCTCGGCCTGGCTCCGTTCGCTGGTCGGCGGCGAGATCCACGAGTACACGGAGCTCCTCGAAGACACTCGACGTCAGGCGCTCGATCGGATGGTCGAGAACGCCACGCTGGTCGGCGCGAACGCGGTGATCAGCTTCCGCTTCGACAGCAGCGAGCTCGGGAGCAGCATGTCCGAGATCGTGGCCTACGGGACGGCCGTGGTCGTGACCCCCGACGCGGGTGCTCCGCAGCCGGTCGAATAGCGCATGTCCATGACGATGGGGATCGTCCGGGTCGCGATCGCGCTCCTGAGCGTGCTGCTCCTCGTCATTGGCGTCTCGATGGTCGTCGGGGGCCAACCGGGTGCGTGGCTGACCGTCCTCATTGGTGCCGGCGGCCTGTTCGGCGTGCTGTTCGAGCGCGTCCGATACCGATCCGAAGCTGCCGAGCGCACAACCAGGCGCGGACCGGAGCTGGGCGGCGCGGAGTCCGATCCGCCAGGCGAGCCCTTCGTATCGACGCCCGAGACGTTCATCGACCCCACCACCCGGCAGCGGACGCGGGTCTACGTCGACCCGAGCACCGGGGAGCGGCGCTACCACGCGGAGCCCTAGCCGCCCGGCGCCCCTCGTGCTCATGGCCGAGCCGGTGGTGGACGAGGCGCCGTTCGGGTCGTACCGCGCAGTCGTGGCGACCGGTCGTCATTTGCTCGCCGCCGAGCTGAGCCAGCGCCTGGGCCGGCAGGGCGCGGCCGTGCAGCTCGTTCCGCGCGATGCGAGCCCGGGCGGGTTCCACTGGGGCCTGTGGTACACCGCGGCCGCGGTGACGGCCCGACAGACGGCCGGCGATGCCGTGGACGCCGTGGGCTGGGTCGGCAACGGGGCACTCGCCCTGCTGAGCGACGAATCGCTGGACGAGCTCCTCTCCCCGGTGGCGAGCGAGGTGGTTGCCAACAATCGGTTCAGCTCCGACGCGTTCGTGGTCGCCGGGGACCTGGATGCGGCGGTCACGGCGCTGGCGGGCCTCGGGGCGGACAACGGCGCGCCGCGGGCCCTGGAAGCGGCGGGATTCACGGTCCGGGACGTGTCCGCGGCGCCCTGGTCCCGCTTCGACGTCGACACGCCACACGACCTGGCCCTGCTCCGTCTCGCGCGCCGCTTGCCCGGCACGCGATCCCTCGACCCGGCCCTCGCCGCCTTCCTGGAAGGCGCCCAGCTCCCCGGAGGCCGGCCGCTGGCCATTCCCCGCCTGGACGAGGTCCTGGCGGTGCTCCGCAATCGGAACGCGGAGCTGGTCGTCGCCGGCCGCGTCCCGTCGAGTGCCTTCGCCTACCTCGAGGACCAGGCCGCGTGCCGGGTCCGGCTCTTCGTCGAGGAACGCGGGATGCGGGCTGCCCCCGCGAACGAGCCCCACTCCCTGCTGGCCGACTGGATCTCGCGCAACGGGGCCGCGTCGCTGGTTGAGCGGCTCGCCGCCCTGGGCGACGCCGTGATCCTCGACACCCGGGTCGTGATGGCCGCCCTCGCCGGGTCAAGCGACGCGGAAGCCTGGCCTCCACCCGAGGAACGATTCGCCTCGGACTTCCTGGACCCCAACCCCATCGAGACTCCCTGGCTCCGCGACCTGACCGATGCCGCCGCGGCCGCATCGGTCCCCTTCGTGCTCGGCGGTCACACGCTCGTCAGCGACGGCCTCCGCATCCTCACCGACGCCGCCTGGCTCAACTCGTAGGGTCCGCCCGCCCGATCTGGCCGCGTCGAAGCTCCGTGGCGAGCACGTACCCGCTCGCCACGAAGACCCATAGCGGGAAGAGCAGGACGATCAGGTGCAGGGACGACAGGCTCACCAGCATGAGGAGGGCGATCCCGAAGCCGATGTAGGACAGCACCCGAGGGAACGCCCGGGTCCGGAGTCCGATGGTCGAGGTCACGAGCATGAACGCCGCGGCCGCCCGGGCGGCGAGCACGAACAGGTACGCGAACGCCGATGAGCGCACCGCCTCCAGGGATTCGGCCGACAGGGGCGGCGAGGCGTCGAATCGGTTCCCCGAGACCAGGCTGGCCAGCTGGGCGGCGGCCGACCAGTACATCCCGACGAACAGCAGGCCGCTGCCGAGGAACACCGTGGAGAAGAGCTTGTCCTCGTGGATGCCCACCCGGTCGCGCACCACGCCGATGAACCACAGGAAGGCGATGCCGGCGAACGGCGCCAGGTACAGCGCCGAGATCGTGACCCGGATCAGGCCCTCGTGCTGGAACCAGGCCACCACCGTGGCCTCGTCGGCGTCCACGGGGCGGGCCACTGGTCAGGACCAGGATCGAGGCCGTGAACAGGATGGAGAACGCGATTCCCGCCGCGCCCGCCGATCGAGGCGCGCGGGACCCCAGCTCTGGGTCGAGCGAGCTCACCGGTGCCTGCCACCGGATTCGCCGTCACGCTCGACCCCTGGCGAACGCCACGTACGGTCAGCCGGCGGCTGGGGGTTCGGTCGGAGCCGGAGGCTCGCTCGGCGCCGGCGGCGGGGGTGCCGCCGGGGGCGGGGTCCAGGTCGTCGCCGGGATGGCCGCCGGGGGCGGGACGAGCTCGAGCTGGAACTCCACGCCGCCGGTGAACCCGGCGATGAAGTTGTAGATCAGGCACGCGATGGCGGTGAAGATCCAGCCGAACACGGCGTAGATCACGGCGATGATCACGCCGGCCAGGATCACGCCCATCGTGCCGGCCGTGGCCCCGAACATCCCGCCCGGGATCTGGTTGCCGGGAACGTTGATCGCGGCGGTCGCGCCGATCAGCACGAACACCGCGAGGATGCCGAAGAAGATGAGCGCCGCCAGGCCGTAGAAGACCGCCGCCACGGTGGCGGTCTTGACCACGCCAAATCGTCGAATTCGGGTCATCGGTCTGTCTCCTGTGGGCTGCGGAAAAGCGATCGGACCGAGTATAGGAAGCGGCTCCACGCCCGCCGCTCCAACGGACGCACGGACCCTCGGCTGCTAGACTCGTCGTGCGGGTTGTTGGCAGATGACTCGCCCGACGGAACACGCTGCACGTTCGGTGTGCGGACGCTGTCTGCGCGCCGGGATCGAGGGACGAGATGGACCAGACGGGACTGCTCTACGTCCTCGGGTTTGGCTTCGCGGCCACGACCTTCGTGTTCGGCACGATCATTTTCTCGTGGCTCGTCTCGCATCGGCGCAAACAGGCCCAGAAGGGGCTGCCATACGAGTGCGGGATCGACACCATCGGTGACACCTGGTCTCGGTTCGGGTTGGCCTTCTACCTGTACGCCCTGCTGTTCGTGGCGTTCGACGTCGAGATCATCTTCATCTACCTCTGGGCGATCGTGATTCGCGAGATCACGATCACCGGGATGATCCTGATGGGCGTATTCCTGGTGGTCCTGATGTACGGCGAGTTCTACGCCTGGCGAAAGGGCGACCTCAAATGGCAGTAAAGACCCCCAGGAAGACTCCCCGGAAGACCCTCAAGGACAGCGCCGAGCCGGCCGTCACCGAGCTCACGGTGACCAGCGCGCAGGCCAGCACCATGCTGACCACGCCGCCCCCGGACCAGATCGTCATCCCCGACGCAGCGTTCGGACGACCCGCTCCTGGCCGAGTTCGGGATGGAGGCCCACCCGCAGGGCGGGTTCCATGGCCTGCTGGAGGTCATCCCCACCAAGGCCGACTACATCCTCGACCTCATTCGCGCCAACTCCCTGTGGCCGCTCCTGTCCGGCCTGTCGTGCTGCGCCATCGAGATGATGAGCACCGCCACCCCGATGAACGACATGGACCGATTCGGGATGTTCCCCATGCGCGCCTCGCCCCGCCAGGCGGACGTCCTGATCGTGGCCGGCACCCTGACCACGAAGATGGCCGGGCCGCTGGTGCGGCTGTGGGCCCAGATGCCCGAGCCCAAGTGGTGCGTGGCGATGGGCACCTGCACGACCTCCGGCGGCCGGTTCAAGCGCTCGTACAGCGTGGTCCAGGGCGTGGACCGGGTCATGCCGGTGGACGTCTACGTGCCGGGCTGTCCGCCCCGCCCCGAGGGGCTGATCTACGGAATGATGAAGCTCCACGAGCTGGTCAAGCAGCGCCGCGGCGAGTGGTCGACCTATGCCGATCGCGGGCCCGAGCTGCGCTCCTGGGAAGGAGACGTCCGCTGACCGCTCCGGCCGCTGCGGGTCCCCTGGTCCGGATGCTGACCGACCGGTTCGCCGGCACGGCCACGGACCTGTGGACCGATGAGGACACGGTCGAGGTCCAGGTATCCGGGCGACAAGATCGTCGACACCCTGCGCACCCTGCGTGACGACGCCGACTTCGCGTTCTTCTTCCTGGCCGATGCCGCCGCGGTCGACTACGGGGTCGGCAACTGGTTCGAGGTCGTGTACCACCTGTACTCCGACCGCCATCCCGCCTGGCTCCGGGTGCGCGTGAAGGTCGACCGCCAGAACCCGGTTACGCCCAGCGTCACGTCCCTGTGGGAAGGCGCGATGTTCCACGAGCGCGAGATGTACGACATGATGGGCATCGTCTTCGAGGGCAACCGGGACCTGCGCCGGATCTACATGTCGCCCGACTACCGATCCTTCCCCCAGCGCAAGGACTTCCTGCTCCCCGACGACGCGGCCGACTCCCCGGCGGCCGGCAACCGACCGCTCGAGCGACCCGAGACCTGGGACCTGTCCCGGCTGGGCGACGCCGCGGCCCACCGTGACGAGCCCGGAGGCCCGGTGTGACGGCCACCAGGGAGCCACGCCCCGCCAAGGCGCGGACCCGTCCCAAGGCCGCCCCAGTGGGCGAGGGGGAGGAGCAGCGCATCCCCGACCCGCTGGAGCTCGACGCGGCGGAGGCCGCGCGACGGCCGGAGTTCTACGGATTCGACATCGTTCCCCCGCCGGACCGTCCGCCGCAGACCGAGCGCGAGCGCGAGATCTACACCCTGGGCGACGGGGAGATGCTCGTGAACATGGGCCCCCAGCACCCCTCGACCCACGGGGTCATGCGCGTCGTGCTCAAGGTCCGGGGCGAGATCGTCATCGACCTGGACCCGGTCCTGGGCTACCTCCACCGGGGAATCGAGAAGCTGTGCGAGAACGCCACCTACACCACGGTCATGACCTACGTCGACCCCATGGACTACATGTCGGCCATGCACAACGAGCACGCGCCGGCCATCGCCTTCGAGAAGCTGTACGGGATCAAGGCTCCGCGCCGGGCGGAGTACATCCGCGCGCTCGTGGTGGAGCTCAACCGCGTCTTCAGCCACGGCCTGATGATGGGATTCCTGGCCCTGGACCTCGGTGGCCTGACCCCCATCCTGTACAGCTTCATCAACCGCGACCAGGTGGTGGACCTGCTCTCCGCCATCTCCGGCCAGCGCATGCTGTTCAACTTCTTCCGGGTGGGCGGCGTGAACTTCGACACGAACGACGAGTTCCTGTCACGCCTCGGTACGTGGCGCGCGGGCGTGCTCGAGACGATCGAGATGAACGAGAAGATCCTGACCGAGAACGAGATCTTCGGCGCCCGCACCAAGGGGATGGGCGTGCTCACTGCGCAGCAGGCCGTGGATTTGGGCGTCAGCGGTCCCAACCTGCGGGCCAGCGGCGTCCCGTTCGACGTGCGCAAGGCGCACCCGTACAGCATCTACCCCGAGCTCGAGTTCGAGGTCATCACCCAGTCCGGAGGCGACACCTACGCCCGCTACATGCAGCGCGTCGCCGAGCTCAAGCAGTCCATCCACCTCATCGACCAGATCGTGGACCGCATGCCGCACGGCCCGGTCCAGACCCAGGTGCCGGGCATCATCCGCCCCCGCCCCGGGCGCGCCTACGCCGCGGTCGAGTCACCGCGCGGGCTGTACAGCGTGTACGCCATCAGCGACGGCGGGCCGAACCCGTACCGGTTCCGGATGCGCGACCCCAGCTTCATCAGCCTCCAGGTCATGCCCAAGCTCATGCCCGGGCGGCTCATCGCCGACACGATGGCCGTCATGGCCAGCCTCGACCCGATCATGGGCGGGGTGGACAAGTAGGTGACGGCATAGATGGACCAGGCAGTCTTCGAGTCCCTGCTGGGGATCGGTCGCTTCGTGGTGGCGACCACCCTGCTCCTGCTGCTCACGATTCCGACCGCGTTCATCGTGATCCAGATGGAGATCAAGATCATCGCCCAGATGCAGCTTCGCTACGGGCCCAACCGGGTCGGGCCCAAGGGCATCTTCCAGAGCACGATCCACGGCTTCAAGTTCCTGGCCAAGGAAGACCAGACCCCCGACCGGGCGGACGTCCCGACCTTCACCCTGGCCCCATGGATGGTCTTCATGGCCGCGGCCATGAGCATGCTCGTCATCCCGTTCGCCCCCGGTCTGGTGGCGTTCGACTCGGAGATCGGGGTCATCTACTTCTTCGCGGTCATCGGCCTGTCGGTGGTGGGGCTGCTGGTGGCCGGCTGGGCGAGCTACAACAAGTACTCGCTCCTGGGCGGCCTGCGGAGCGCGGCCCAGATGGTCAGCTACGAGATCCCGCTGACGTTGTCCATCGTGGGGGTCGTGGTCCTCACCGGGTCGCTGTCGTTCACGAACATCGTCGAGTGGCAGCTGGCCCATGGCTGGGCGGTGCTCTGGCAGATCGTGGGCTTCCCCATCTTCTTCATCGCGGCCGCGGCCGAGATCAACCGCGCGCCGTTCGACATGATCGAGGCCGACAGCGAGATCGTGGCCGGGCCGTTCACCGAGTACAGCGGGATGCGGTTCGGGTTCTTCTTCTTCGCCGAGTACGTGGCCCTGTTCATCATGAGCGCGGTCATGGCCACCCTGTTCTTCGGCGGCTACCTGGCGCCGTGGCCGTTCCCCGCGCAGCTGGACGGGTTCGCCGGCACGCTGTACGGGCTGTTCTGGTTCTTCCTGAAGACCTACATCTTCGTCTTCATCGCGGTCTGGGTCCGGGCGACGCTGCCACGCGTCCGGGTGGACCAGCTGATGGGCATGAGCTGGAAGGCGCTCCTGCCGCTGGCCCTCGTCAACCTGTTCGTGACCGCGGCCATCGTCCTGGTGTTCAACCTGTGAGGCGCTGATCCATGGCCATCCCCGGCTCGGGCATCCTCACCGGTATGGGTGTCACCCTGCGGAACCTGTTCCGCCCCAAGGTGACCGTCCAGTATCCCGAGGAACGGCCCCACATCCCCGACCGATGGCGTGGCCGCCTTGACCTCATCTACGACCCGTTCGGCGAGCACAAGTGCGAGGTCTGCTTCCAGTGCGCCCAGGTGTGCCCGGTGGAGGCCATCGACATGAGCGGGTTCGACAGCCAGGGCAACCGGATCCGATACGGGCTGCCCGAGATCTACGACGAGCGGCGCGACCCCAATGCCTACCGCCGGGCCGGCCTCGAGCCGAGACCGATGCGCAACGCGGCGCGCTGGCAGGAGGACGTTGACCAGCCATGGGTGGACGGGATCATCGACGGCTACGGGGGCCGCCCCGAGTCGCTGGTCGCCATCTTCGGCGCGGTGGAGGCCAGGTACGGCTATCTCCCCGAGCCGGCCCTGCGCCGGATCAGCGACCAGACGACGATCCACTGGGCCCAGGTCTTCGGCGCGGCCGGGCTGGGCGGCTTCCGGCTGCTCCCCGCCGAGGGGCACCTCGTCACCGTGTGCGACTGCGCCGCGTGCCACTTCGCCGGGGGCGGCGCGCTCCTGGCCGCGCTCGAGGAGGAGCTGGGCATTCGTGCGGGCGAGTCCACCGATGACGGGGCGTTCACCCTCGAAACGAGCCCGGACGTGGGGGCGGGGGCGCTCGCGCCATCGGTCCGAATCGACACCCTGGTCTACGGGCCCCTCAATGTGGACGAGGCGCGCCACCTGGTGATCGCGCGCCGGGCCGAGCGGGCGCGGGCACGCGCCTGATGGCCGTCACCCTCTCTCCCCAGATTCGGATCCTGCCCGGCGGGGAGCAGCGGCTGCTGGCCGGGATCGGCACGCTCGACCCGGAGTCACTCAAGGCGTACCAGAAGGCCGGCGGCTACGCGGGGCTCAAACGAACGCTGACCGAGAAGTCGCCCGACGAGGTCATCACCGAGATCTTCGCCGCGCGGCTCCGGGGACGGGGCGGCGCCGGCTTCCCGGTGGCCGACAAGTGGCGCGCCGCCCGATCGGCGGCGGGCGACCGCAAGATCGTGGTCGCGAACCTCATGGCCGCCGACCCCACGTCCCTGGGGGACCGGACCCTGGCCGAGGGCAACCCGCATCTCATCCTCGAGGGGGCGCTCATCGCCGCGGCCGCGGTGGGGGCCAGCGAGGCGATCCTGGCCGTCCGCCGTGATTGGACGCTGGCCATCGCCCGACTGAAGCAGGCCGTGACCGATGCCGAAGCGGCGCACCTGGCGGGGTATCTGATGCTGGGCACGGACGTATCGGTCCAGGTCTCGGTGCGGGAAGGTTCCGGGGCGTACGTTGCGGGCGAGGAGACGGCCCTCATTCACGCCCTGCAGGGCGACCGGGGCATGCCGCTCATCCGCCCGCCCTACCCAACCGAGACCGGCCTATGGGGCGTCCCGACCGTCGTCCACAACGCGGAGACCCTGGCCCACGTGGCCTGGATCCTGGGCCATGGGGCGGCGAAGTTCGCCAAGGTCGGGCCCGAGGAGGCCCCGGGCACCAAGCTGGTGACCATCGCTGGGGCGGTGACGACGCCCGGCCTGGCCGAAGTGGCCATGGGGACCTCGCTGGCGGACATCGTGAAGTTGGCGGGTGGCTCGACCGGAACGCTGAAGGCGGTCTTCGTGGGCGGACCCGGGGCCGGCGCCCTGGCGGCCGACGAGCTGGCGGACACGGGCTACGACTACGCCGCGCTGGGCGCCCTCGGCGCGCACATCGGTTCCGGATCGGTGCTCGTCACGGATGCCACCGCGTGCATGGTGGCCACCGCGCGGTTCCTGCTCGACTACTCGGCCCGCGAGGCATGCGGCAAGGCCGTGCCGTGCCGGATCGGGACCAAGCGCCTGGTCGAAGCCCTGGACCGGATCCTGGCCGCAACCCCGCGCCCCAACGACATGGTCCTGCTCCGCGAGCTGTCCATAAAGGTCGCTGACACGGCCCTGTGCCGCCTCGAGTCGCTCGCCCCGCGACCCATGCTCACCACACTCGACCGCTTCCCCGACGAATACCGCGCCCACGCCGAACGCGGCGTGTGCCTGGCCGGCTCGTGCCGGACCGATGCGGTGCCGCCGCTCCTGGCCCCCCTGGCCGACGCCGGAGGGCTGCGCGCATGGTGAGTCGTGGGCGTGCCCTAGGATTGAGGCGATGACCTTCGTCGGCGGCAACGGCAACGGGAAGGGCAATGGGCACGCGCCCGGCGCCATCGAGGACTACGCGCCCATCTGGCCCGTCACCCCCGGCACCCGCAAGCTGAGCGTCACGATCAACGGCCAGCAGGTCCAGGCCGAGGAAGGCCAGACCATCCTCCAGGCCTGCCGGGTGCTGGACCTCGAGATCCCGACCCTGTGCTACGAGCCCAAGCTGTCCCCGTACGGGGCGTGCCGGATCTGCGTGGTGGAGGTCGAGGGTCAGGACAACACGCCCATCTCGTGCGGAACCCAGATCGCCGAGGGGATGGTCATCACCACCCATTCGGAGCGGGTCATCGAGAACCGCCGGATGGTCCTGGAGCTCATCTTCAGCGACCACGACGCGTACTGCCTGCCGCCGTGCCAGTTCAAGTGCCCCACCCGGGTCGACATCCCTGGCTACCTGAAGGCCAACTCGGAGGGAAACTGGGAAGAGGCCACCCGCATCCTGAAGCGGTCGCTCCCATTCCCGGCCATCCTCGGCCGGGTTTGCCCCGCCCCGTGCGAGACCCACTGCCGGCGCGAGGAAGTGGACACGGCCATCGCCATCCGCGACTCCCACCGCTACTGCGCCGACCGGGTGCTCGAGGTGGACGCCCCGGCCCCGCTCCCCTGGCCCAAGGAGACGGACACCGGCCGCCGGGTTGCGGTCATCGGGTCCGGACCGGCCGGGATGGCCGCGGCGTACTACCTCCAGCTGCGCGGCCACCACTGCGACGTGTACGAGGCCGATCCTGAGCAGGGCGGCATGCTCCGCTACGGGATCCCCGAGTACCGCCTACCCAAGGGCTGGATGGACCGCGAGCTGAACCACGTCTGGGAGCTGGGCGCCACGTTCCGCCCCAACATGCGCCTGGGCCGCGACTTCCACCTGGCCGACCTGCTGGACCAGGGCTACGACGCCATCTTCGTGGGCATCGGCTGCTACAAGCCGAACGAGATGGGGATCCCCGGCGAAGAGGCCGACGGGACGGTCAACGCGCTCGAGAATCTGTACAACAGCACGCGCGGCGTCCCGGTCCCCGCCCTCAAGGGAGCGCGGGTGGTGGTCATCGGCGGCGGATTCACGGCCATCGACTGCACGCGGACCTCGCTCCGCCAGGGCGCCGGTGAGGTGACCCTCGTCTATCGCCGCGACCTCAAGGACATGCCTGCCCAGGACGAGGTGCACGAGGCGATCGAAGAAGGCGCCAAGGTCATCTTCCAGGCCGCGCCCGTCCGGATCGTGACCGATGCCCGCGAGCGGGTGACGGGGGTCGAGTTCCAGAAGATGCACCTGGGCGAGCCCGACGAGAAGGGCCGCCGCCGCCCCGAGCCCATGCCGGGCACCGAGTTCATCGTCGAGTGCGACACGGTCCTGGGCGCCATCGGTCAGGGACCTGAGCTGGGCTGGGTCGAGTCCGAGCCCGATGAGCTCCAGGCGGGCCTCGAGATCAGCCGCCAGGGCCGCCTCGTGGTCGATCCCAACACGTTCCGGACGAAGGTCCCCAAGATCTTCGCCGGCGGCGACGTGAACCTGGGTGCCACGACCGTGGTCGAGGCCATCGGTGATGGTCGGCGCGCGTCGTATGCCATCGACTACTGGCTCCGTGGCCACGACCTGGACGACCCGCAGGTACGTCGCATCGTGTCCGAGCCGCAGCCCTCGTTCCTGACCATCGTGCCCTTCACCGATGACGTGAAGGAGCCCAAGGCGATCATGGGCAAGAAGGGCGCGGAGGAGCGGCGCGACAGCTTCGGTGAGTACGAGTACGGCTACACCCACGACCAGGCCATGGGCGAGGCCGCCCGCTGCCTGCAGTGCACGTGCGAGGCGATCGGTCACTGCGACCTGCGCGAGGCCGCGATCGAGTACGAGACCACGCTCAACATGGCGATCGACGAGCGGTCGATCCAGGACAACCCGTATGTGGGCGTCAACCACGGATACGGCCGCGACGAGACCCACTCCTTCATCCTGCGTGATTACTCGCGCTGCATCGACTGCGGCCGATGCGCCCAGGTGTGCAAGGACATCGTGGGCGCGGGCTGCTACGACTTCATCGGCAAGGGCTTCGACTCGCTGGTCACCACCGCCGATTTCGTGTCACTGAACGAGACGCCCTGCGTCTCCTGTGGCCGATGCGCGGAAACGTGCCCGGTGGGTGCGCTCATGCCGCGCCCGCGGATCCTGGAGACCTACCAGCTGGACGTCAGCCGCTGCATCTTCTGCGGGATCTGCGCCGACGCCTGCCCGTACGACGCCCTGCGCTGCGGCCCCGAGTTCGAATTCAGCGAGTACCAGCGCGACCTGCCCATGCTCGACATCCTCGAGATGTCCGACCGCGAGCGCCCCACCCGCTAGGTCTCAGTCGGGTTCTGCAATGGCCGCACGCAGGCCGGAAACCAGACGGGCGATGGTCAGGATGCCGTAGCCCAGCAGGGCGCCCGACACGTTCAGAAGGACGTCGTCCACGTCGGCCATCCGGTTGGGGATCCACAGCTGGGCGAACTCGATGGCCACGCTGAAGACGAGGGCCGCAGCGAACACACGGATCCAACCGTTGAGCGCTGGAAAGGCGATCGGCCCCAAGAGCCCGATGGGCATGAGGAGGAGCAAGTTGCCGACGAGTTGCCGGATCCAGAACGGCGAGTCCAGGTTCGCGAAGTAGATCGCGATCGTGTGGAGCGGCATGGCATTGGGGACGATGACCAGGCCGGCGGGCGGCACAATCGGCTCGAGGGTCAGCAGCAGGCCGGCGGCCAGCCACACGCCCAGCACGATCCCGGCCACCCAGCGAACGCTCACGCGCCCAGTCTGTCAGTCGTGGCCTGATCCTGCCCGCGAGGTGGCGGCTGAGCCAATCCATTCGGTATCCTCGCTCCGTATGACCAACCTGCCGCAGCAGCCCATCGAGATGATCCTCCTCCGCCAGCTGGCGGAACACCTCGCCATCCCCATGTGGGTCATCGACGGGCAGGGCGATCTCGTCTTCTTCAACGAGGCTGCGGAACCAACGCTTGGCCTCCGCGCCGATGACGTGGACCAGATGCCCTACGAGGCCTGGACGACGGGCTTCGCGCCGAAGGACCTGGCAGGCAACCCGATCAAGGGCGACGACCTGCCCCCCGTCAAGGCCCTCCGCGAAGGAAAGCCGCAGCACGCCTCGCTCCAGATCACCGGGGCGGACGGGGTCGCCCGCCAGATCGTGATCACCGCCTTCCCGCTGACCGGCGGCCACGGCGACGTCATGGGCTCGGTGACCATGTTCTGGGAGTCGACCGAACGGTGAAGGCCCGGCTGTGGGGCACGCGCGGCTCGGTGGCCAGCGCGGGTCCGCAGACCGCCCGATACGGCGGCAACACCGCCTGTGTCGAGGTCCGGAGCGAGGACGGCACGCTCCTGGTCCTGGACGCGGGGACCGGCATCCAGCGCCTGGGCAACGAGTTGGAGGCCGATCTGCACCGAATCGACATCCTGCTCACCCACCTGCACATGGATCACATCCAGGGCCTGGGCTTCTTCGCCCCCATCTTTCAACGCGGCTGCGAGATCCACGTGTGGGGCCCGCCTTCGCCCACCCAGCACCTGCGGGCGCGCCTGACGCGCTACCTTTCTCCTCCCCTGTTCCCCATCCGCCTCCGCGACCTCCGAGCCGAGTTCGAGTTCCACGACGCCCCACAGGGCCGGTTCACCATCGGTCCATTCACGGTCCAGGCCGATGAGGTCATCCATCCCGGAGCCACGCTTGGTTATCGCGTCTCGGAGAACGGCCGCTCGCTGGCCTACCTGAGCGACCACGAGCCGGCGCTCGCGGCGGACGGGAACCGCGGGCCTTCCTGGATCAGCGGAATGGGGATCGCCCGGAACGCCGACATCCTCATCCACGATGCCCAGTACACCCAGGCCGAGCGCGAGGAACGCCTGGGCTGGGGCCATTCCTCGGTCCCCGAGGCCATCGAATTCGCCCAGACCGCGGAGGTCGGCCAGCTCGTCCTGTTCCACCACGACCCCACGCGCACCGACCATCAGATGGATCTCCTGGTGGCCGAAGCGGAGGCTCTCGCCGACGGCCTGGCGGTGACGGCCGCGCGCGAGGGTGACGTGCTCGTCCTTTAGAATCGGCTCGGCCTCCAGAGCGAGGCCCTGAGCGCCCGGTCTCGAACGGAGAGTCTCGACTCTGGACATCTCGACCGTCCTCTTCGTGGTGCTCGCCATCGGTGTGATCGGTGGCGGCCTGGCCGCCGTCCTCCTGCGGAATGTCATTCATTCCGCGGTGGCGATGATGGTCTGCTTCGGGGCCCTGGCGGGCACCTACGCCCTGCTGGGCGCGCCCATCGTGGCCGCAGCCCAGGTGCTGATCTACCTGGGCGCCATCAGCGTCCTGATCCTGTTCGCGATCATGCTCACCCAGGCCGGGGACGCGAACCTGCCGGCCCCGTTCCAGCGTCAGGCGCCGGTCGCGGCGGTCATCGCCCTGGCCATCGTGGGCATCGTGGGCTGGGTCCTGACCCAGACCGAGTGGCCCAACGGGTCGGTCATCGTCCCGGTCGACCTCAACGCGCTGGCCGCGGCCATCTTCAACGACTACGCCCTGCCCTTCGAGATCGTGGCCTTCCTGCTCCTGGCCGCGATCATCGGTGCCATCTACCTGGCTCGCCGGCCTGAAGAAGACGAGCGGGCGAACTGACCGATGGGTCTGACCGGGTACCTGTTCCTGTCCCTCGCCCTGTTCGGGATCGGGGCCTTTGGATTCCTGTCCCGGCGCAACGCGATCATGATGCTGATCTGCATCGAGCTCATGCTCAACGCGGTCAACCTGTCGCTGGTCGCCTTCAACGCGTTCGACTACTTCGCGACCGATGACGCCGGGGCCATCTTCTCCCTGCTGATCATGGCCGTGGCCGCAGCCGAGGCCACCGTGGGACTGGCCCTGGTCATCGCCATCATCCGGACTCGTCAGACCCCCGAGGTTGACGACTACTCGGACCTGAAGGAGTAGGGCGCTGGACCTGCAGCCGCTCATCCCCCTGATCCCGGCGCTGCCGCTGATCGGCTTCGTCTTCGCCGTGCTGGTCCGCGGGCGGTTCGACCGTGTCCCCGTGCACGGGGAGCACGGGGAGGGGCACGGCCCCGGAGCGGGTCACGACCCGGGCGGAGACCCGCACGCCGAGCATCACGAGCCGGTGGACGAGTCCGGGTTCCGGACCGTGCCCACCGAGGAGCAGCAGCGCGAGACCTCGCCCCACCGGGGACACGCCGACGACCTGGCCAATGCCAACGGCGCCGATGGCGTCATCCCCGACGACCTGAATGACGGGCTCGGCCAGGCCGGCCACGTCACCCCGGGTGGACCGCGACCGGTCTATCGCTCGTGGTGGGTCCCGCTGGGCCTGGTGGCGGTCATGTGGGTCATCTCGATGGCCATCTTCGGGTCGGTCATCTTCGGCGGCAACGAGTACCACGTCACGGTCTACCAGTGGATCGTGTCGGGCGACTTCCCGGTCGAGATCAGCTTCTTCGTCGACTCCCTGACCGCCGTGCTCCTGCTGGTCGTGAGCACGATCGGCCTGCTCGTCCACGTGTACTCGATCGGCTACATGGACGGCGACCGCAGCGTGTGGCGGTTCTTCGCCTACCTGAACCTGTTCATGTTCAGCATGCTGCTGCTGATCCTGGCCGACAACTTCCTGCTCCTGTACGTCGGCTGGGAAGCGGTGGGCCTGTGCTCCTACCTGCTCATCGGCTACTGGTACAAGAAGCCGTCCGCGGCGGGCGCGGCCAAGAAGGCGTTCATCGTCAACCGGGTCGGCGACTTCGGATTCGGCCTGGGCGTGATCCTGATCTGGACCCTGCTCGGAACCCTGGCCTACGACGGGGTGTTTGCCGGCGTCGGTGGCCTGGAGGAGTGGCAGGTGACGCTGATCGCCCTGCTCCTGTTCGCCGGCGCGGTGGGCAAGTCAGCCCAGTTCCCGCTCCACGTCTGGCTGCCGGACGCCATGGAAGGCCCCACCCCGGTCAGCGCCCTGATCCACGCCGCGACCATGGTCAACGCGGGCGTGTACCTGGTGGCGCGCTCGAATCCGATCTTCGCGCTCGCGCCCACGGCCATGGGCGTGGTGGCCGCCATCGGTGTCTTCACCGCCGTCCTGGCCGCCGCCATCGCGGTGACCCAGAACGACATCAAGAAGGTGCTGGCCTACTCCACCGTCAGCCAGCTGGCGTACATGTTCTTCGGGCTGGGGATCGGGGCGTGGGTGGCGGCCATCTTCCACCTCCTCGCCCACGGGTTCTTCAAGGGCCTGCTGTTCATGGCCTCCGGATCGGTCATCCACGGGGCGGGCGGGGAGCAGGACATGCGCTTCATGGGCGGTCTTCGGGAGAAGATGCGCTGGACCTACGTGACGATGGTCATCGGCGCCCTGGCCCTGGCCGGGATCCCGATCTTCGCCGGGTTCTTCAGCAAGGACGAGATCCTGGGCGAGGCCTTCACCCGCGGCTACGGGGTCTACTGGCTGATGGGGATCGCGGTCGCGTGCATGACCGCCTTCTACACGTTCCGGATGATCTACATGACCTTCCACGGGTCGTGGCGCGGGCCGGCCGAGGCGTGGAAGCACGTCCACGAGAGCGCGCCGACCATGGTCGCCCCGCTCGTGATCCTGACCGTGCCCACCGTCCTGGCCGGCCTCCTGCTGGGCATCCCGCCCGATGGCGGTGCCATCCACACCTGGCTCGAGGAGGTCTTCCGCGGCGCCGAGGAGCTGGGAGCCGGGATCCTGCCCGGATCGATCGCGGCCGAGGCCCTCGCCAGCGGCGAGCCGCACACCTTCGAGCTGTTCGGGCTCGGCGGCCTGCTCCTGCTGATCGGGGCGAGCGTCGGACTGGCGGGCATCTACGTGGCGTACCGCTGGTACGTCCGCGATCCGGCGGCGCCGGCCCGATTCGTGGAGCGCGTCCCCTTCGGCATGGGCCCGGGCATGTATCGGGCCAGCGTGAACAAGTACTACTTCGACGACCTGTACCAGCTGATCTTCGCCCGGGGTGGGGTGGTCGTGTCCGAGGCCCTGTGGTGGTTCGACGTGAAGGTGCTGGACGGGCTCGTGAACGGCACCGGCGGATTCGCCCAGTGGATCGGCGGACTGCTGCGCCGCCTGCAGACCGGACGCGTGCAGAACTATGGCCTGGGCATTGCGGCCGGGCTGGTCATCGTCCTGATCGTGTACGCGACGGTGGTCCGATGACCCCGCTGATCTCGGTGACCGAGTTGGGCCTGCCGGTCCTGTCCCTGATCGTCTTCGCGCCGCTCATCGGGGTTGGAGTCCTGCTCCTGGTGCCGGGCAAGAATCATCGGCTCATTCGGTGGGTCGCGCTCCTGGCGGCCATCGGCTCATTCGCCTTCAGCATCCTCCTGCTGGGCTACGACCCGTCCGGCGCCGAGTTCCAGTTCCGCGAGGACATCCCCTGGATCAGCGCCTTCGGGATCCGCTACACGCTGGGCGTGGACGGGCTGAGCGCCGTTCTCGTGCTCCTGACCACGGTCCTGAGCGTGGTCGCGATCCTGTACTCCTGGGACCCCATCCAGGTGCGGGTCAAGGAGTACTACGCCGCGATGCTGCTCCTGATGACCGGCATGCTCGGCGTGTTCGTGGCCCTGGACCTGTTCGTGTTCTACGTGTTCTGGGAGCTGAGCCTGATCCCGATGTACCTGATCATCGGTATCTGGGGCGGACCGAACCGGATCTACGCCACGGTCAAGTTCGTGATCTACACCCTGGTCGGCTCGCTGCTCATGCTGGTCGCCATCCTGGCCGTGGTCCTCGCCCACGCCAACCTCGACGGGACCTTCACCTTCAGCTACGAGGCGCTGCGGGGGACGGCGTTCCCGGACCTGCTCCAGGCGGGCGCCTTCATCGCGTTCGGGCTCGCCTTCGCGATCAAGGTACCGATGTGGCCGTTCCACACCTGGCTGCCCGATGCCCACGTGGAAGCCCCGACCGCGGGCTCCATCATCCTGGCCGGGGTCCTGCTCAAGCTGGGCGGCTACGGGTTCCTGCGCTTCTCGCTGCCCCTGCTCCCCGATGCCGCGCACTCGTTCGCCCCGCTCATGATCGGGCTGGCGCTGGTGGCCATCATCTATGGCGCGCTGGTGGCCATGGTCCAGCCGGACCTCAAGAAGCTGATCGCGTACTCGAGCGTGTCGCACATGGGGTTCGTGATCCTCGGGGCGTTCGTGCTCAACGTGCAGGGCCTGCAGGGCGCGATCTTCCAGATGGTCAGCCACGGCGTGACGACCGGCGCCCTGTTCCTCCTGGTCGGGGTCATCTACGAGCGGACCCACGACCGCCAGATCGCGCACATGGGCGGGCTGAACGCCCGGCTGCCGGCCTACGCGGCCATGTTCGGGCTGTTCACCTTCGCCAGCATCGGGTTACCCGGGCTGTCGGGCTTCGTGGGCGAGTTCCTCGTCATGCTGGGCGCGTTCCAATATTCGGGCTGGGTCGCGGCCTTCGCCATGCTGGTGGTCATCGCCAGCGCGGTGTACATGCTCTGGATGTTCCAGCGCGCGTTCTTCGCCGTGCCGTCGGACTGGATGCGACGGGCCTGGGACGGCCTCCACGACATGACCCGGATCGAATGGCTCTCGCTCGCGCCGCTCGTGATCCTGGTCTTCGCCCTGGGCATCTTCCCCATCCCCGTCCTGCAGGCGACCGCCGAGCCCGTCCAGCGCATCCTGGACGCGATCCAGGGGTCCGCCGGGCTGACCTCGTTCGCGTGGCCGTGGTGAGCGCATGAACGATCTCGCCAGCCTGTACCCGCTCCTGCCCGAGGGCGCGCTGGCCCTCAGCATCCTGGTCGTCATCTCGGTGGACCTGTTCCTGGCCCGCGAGAACAAGTCGTGGCTCACGCCGCTCACCGTGGTCGGCCTGGGGCTGACCGCGGGGGCCATCGCCGTGGTCTGGAACAGCGCCCCGACCGAGTCCCTGGCCGGGATCTACACCGTGGACCACCTGGCGCTCGTCCTGAAGCTGGCCGCGGTGGGGATCGCCGTCCTGGCCGCGTTGTTCTGCCCCAGCTACCTGGTGCAGCGCCGCCTGCCGCTGGGCGAGTTCAACGCCATCCTCCTGTTCTCGACCCTTGGCATCTTCGTGCTGTCCAGCAGCGCGGACCTCATCACCCTGTTCCTGGGCCTGGAGCTCATGGTCATGCCGGCCTACCTGCTCACGGGCTTCCACAAGACCGATCGGTTCTCCAACGAGGGCGCGCTGAAGTACTTCCTGCTCGGCTCCTTCGCCAGCGCCATCCTCCTGTTCGGCGTGGCGTGGACCTACGGGCTCACCGGCTCGACCAAGTTCGTGGACATCGCACAGGTCTTCTCCGATGGGCTGATGAACAGCGCCGTCCTTGTCGCCATCGCCTTCCTGACCGTGGGCGCCACCTTCAAGGTGGCTGCCGTCCCGTTCCACTTCTGGACACCGGACGCGTACCAGGGCGCCCCAACGCCCATCACCGGCTTCCTCTCGGTCGGACCCAAGCTCGGCGCCTTCGCGCTCCTCCTCCGCCTGTTCGGGGAGGCGCTGGGCCCGCTGCGGGCCGACTGGGTGGACGTGTTCGCCATCCTGGCCGTGGTGACCATGACCTTTGGGAACGTGGTCGCCCTGACCCAGACCAACGTGAAGCGGATGCTGGCCTACTCGTCCATCGCCCACACCGGGTACATCCTGGCCGGGCTGGTGGCCTACGCCGCGGCCACCGACCCCGCGGTCGCCACCGCGGCAGTGGAGGCGGTCGTCTTCTACCTGGTGGGGTACGGGGTCATGAACATCGCCGCCTTCGCGGTGGTGGGCATGCTCCAGCGAGATCCGCGCCGATACGGCGGGCTGGCGTCGTTCGCCGGCCTCGCGTCGCGCCAACCTGCCCTGGCCGCGGCCATGACCGTCCTGCTCCTGTCCCTGACCGGCATCCCGCCCACGGTCGGGTTCTTCGCCAAGCTGTACATCCTGCTGTCCACGGTGAACGCAGGCCTCGTCTGGCTGGCGGTGGCCATCGCCCTGAATGCAGCCCTGGCCGCGTTCTACTACCTTCGGGTCGTGGTCTACATGTACATGCGTGACCCGGAGGCCGAGCCGGCGGCGGTGGACCGATCCCGCGTCGGTCGCCTGGCGCTGGGCCTGAGCGTGCTCGGGGTCATCCTGCTGGGCGTCTTCCCCGGACTCCTGCTGGGCTGGCTGCCTGCCGACTGGGCGACGAGCGCCGCCGGGCTGGTAGGGCTCTGATCGCTCTCCGCGGTTCGCGCTCATGAACAGCCGGCGCTCGCGGGGGCTGGTCCTTCCGCTGGCCCTGGCCGGGCTCGGCGTGCTGCTGATCGTGATCGGCCAGCTCCCCCTCGACCAATCGCCGGTCCCGAGCCTGGCCCCCATTCCCACCCCCAGCCCGGTGGCCGAGACCGAGTCCGCCGCCCCGGCCACGGCCGAGCCCACGGCGACCCCGGTGCCGACCCCCATCCCGCAGAACTGGACCGCGACCCAGATCCAGATCGACTCGGTGGGCATCAACGTCGGCATCCACCGCCTGCAGCCGGGGGAGCCACTGGGCGACTGCTGCGCGTACCTGCTGGCCAACACTGCCGATCCGGGACACGGCACGAACTCGTACATCGCCGGCCACGCCCTGCTCCCGCTCATGAAGGGCCTGTGGAACGTGCTGCTGGGAGCGGAGGTCCGGATCCTGATGTCCGACGGGCAGGTCCTGCGCTACGCGGTCACCGAAATCCGTCCCAACGTGTCGTGTCCCGACCCCGACGCCGACCCGATGACCCCGCCCATTCCGCTGGCCCTCCAGTACGCGTCTCCGGGGTGTGGGGAGGGGGCTCGATGGACCGCCCCCACCGACCACGAGCGGCTCACGATGCAGACCTCGCAGGGCTACAACCGCAACTGGGGAGAGCTGGTCGTCATCGCCCTGCCCATCCACTAGGACTCCCGACTGGGCTGGCTTGAAGGCAGCCCGCAGCGCCAGCCCTTACAGGTCGCGCCCCCCGAACCGTCGAGCGGCGATCACCCAGATCACGGCGGTGAGCAGGAGGCACAGACCGATGGCTTCCAGCCCAACCGTGATTGGTTGGTTCCCTGGGGCGATCCCGGCCGCCAGCCAGAACCCGCTGGCGGGGTGCACCGCGCTCGCGCCAATCAGGACGAGGGGCACGGCCAGGATCGCGGCTCCCCCGACCGTCGCCACCGCGGTGATCCGGCCGGTCGCGTGGACGGCGATGGCAAGCGACGCTGCGGACAGGGCAAAGGCCGGGGCAGCCGAGGCGACCACGGCAACGGCAATGGCCAGCGGGTCCGGAGTCCGCGCGAGCGAGGGCGGGATGGCCAGCCCGGCCAGGATGCCGGCCAGCACGTACGCGAACAGGATGGCGGCCATGGGCAACCCCAGCCAGGCGCCGATGACCGCGTTGCGCGGTACAGCCCGCACGATCAGCCACGCCGCAGCGCCCGATCCGATCTCTTCGGCAAAGCCGGTGCCCACCAGCGCGGCGCTGAGCACGGCCGCGACCGCGAAACCGACTCCCAGCGCAAGGCGCGCGGCCTCGGACCCGGCCTGGCCCTCGATGATCACCGCCACGATCGCGGCGGCCGAGGGCAGCACGAGCAGCCCGAGCAGGCGGAGCTGAATCCATAGCTGACGGGCGACGTGGACGGGAAGGGTCATGCGTCGGGTCCGCTGGGCAGGGTCGGCGGCCCGGACGGGATGATCGCCAGGTCGGCAAGCGCGGTGAGGCCGCGCAGCGAGAGTGGAAGGCGGCGGGTGTCGAGCTCGCTGACCGGGGCGTGGAGCGCCGCCTTGCCGTCGCGAATGAGCACGACTCGGTCCACGATCCCGCCCTCCTGGGCGGGATAGCGGCTGGCAATGAGCACCGTCCGGCGCGCCCCGGGGATGCGCAGGAGCCGCAGCCGATCCGGCGGGGCGTGCGCCCGCAACGGTTCGTCGAGAAGCAAGACCTCCGGATCGGGGAGCAGGGCCGCGGCCAAAGCTGTCCGTTCCTGGATCAGGCGGCCCGCGTGACGCAGGGGACGGTCACGAATGGCCCCCAGCTGGAAGCGCTGGAGCGTGTCTTCGATCTGTCGCTCGCGCTCGGGGCCGTCGATCCCGGCCAGCCGAGCGGCCAGCTCCAGGCTTTCGGCGGGGGTCATCCACAGGGGGAGTCCCGGATCGGACCCCACGAACCCGATGCGCCGGGCCCAGCCTTCGGCGCTGGCCATCTCGCGGTGGAGGCCGGCCAGGATGACCGATCCCCGGTCCGCGTGGGCCAGGCTGGCCATGATCCGCAGGAGGAGCGAGGGCGCGTCGGGCTCCACGCCCGCCACCAGGACCCGCGCACCGGCCGGGACGGCCAGGTCGAAGCCATCGAGCATGGCCACGGCCCCCACCCTCCGGGACAGACCGGCCACGTCCACGGCCACCGGGCGCAGCCGGCCGACGGCCGGCGAGGCCCACAGCGCGTCCGGCGTGGAGGGTGACATGCGCCGACTCTACCCTGTCCCGATCCCACCTTCAGGTGCTTGACACGCCCAGATGAGGGTCGTAGGATAAGCGACGCCTTATATAAAGGCTCACTTCTCGATCTACCATTCAGGTACCGATTCCACTGATGACTGTCCGCACACCTGACCCGACCGCGTCCG